>JAZTWQ010000045.1:0-94196 GCA_045635965.1 Candidatus Gastranaerophilaceae bacterium | reverse complement strand
CTAAATTGTTGATAAGATTTTGAGGTTTTTGATTAAATTCTTCATCACGAACACTTATTTTTTGACCAAAAAGAGAATTTAGTGGACTATCAATTGCCCCCCCCCCCCCAGTAAATTGCGGGTTTTCGCCGTTTTGCTTTTTCTCATTCTTCCAACTCCTGATTTCTATCGACTTAGAAAAACCAACCGGCATTCTCTGATTCCAGCGTTAGACTATAGTCTGCTTACATTTTCTCGTGCATTGCAATGCACGAGAAAACCTGCAAAACTATTTTTCAAATCTAAACTTAATCAACGCTTTAATAGCGTGAATACCGTCTTTCCAAGTGATTTTCTTTCCTTCTGCATGAAGGCGTCCATAATACGAAACAGGTACTTCTTTAATTCTTGCACCTTTTTTTACTATTTTAGCTGTAATTTCCGGCTCAAAATCAAATCTATTTGAAACAATTTCTACATTTTTTATATATTCAGCTTTAAATGCTTTATAACAAGTTTCCATATCAGTTAACGTAACGTTAAACAAAAGATTAGTTATCAAAGTTAATACTTTATTACCCAAATAATGAGTCAACATAAATGAGCCATTACCTTGATTTTGTAAAAAACGGGATCCATAAACGACATCAGCTTTATTTTCCAATAACAATGGAAGTAATCTTTCATAATCTGTCGGATCATATTCCAAATCTGCATCTTGAATAACTACAATATCACCGGTAACATGCGCTAACGCTGTTCTAATAGCTGCACCTTTTCCTTGGTTTACAAGATGGTTATAAACTTGATATTTATCCTCATACTCTTTCAAAATTTCATCAGACCCATCTGTTGAGCAATCATTAACAAAAATCAATTCTTTTTCCAAACCGCAAAAATTCACAGATTCAACTTTTGCTATGATATCTCTCAAAGTATCCTTTTCATTATAAACAGGAATAATAATACTAATCTTTTTCATAAAACCTCTTTACTAATTCATGTATAATGTAATATTATAATAACATAAGTTTTAAAGGATTGAATAGTTTATGTTAATGAATACATCTATTGATACAGAAAATATTGATAAGGCACTACAAGAAGCGCTAAATCTCATTGATAAATCAAATTTTTTGGAAGCACAAACCAAGCTTAAAGAAGTAGCTAAGGTATACACTTCAATGCATTTACCTCAAGGTGTTTCGATTTGTCTTGCATGGATTGCGCTATGCGGTTACTTACTAAAATATGACGACTTTGAAACAACTTTGAGGACTATAGATGAAGCAAAATTTCTAGCAGAAAAAACAAATTTTCAAGATGCTATTGACACAACAACTTTTATTTCAGGCTTAATTTGTTTTTACGAAAAAAATCTAACCGAGGCAAAATCAATATTATCAAAACTTACCAAAACATCAACCAATAACTTCATAAAAGAAAAAAGCGATATTATCATAAATAAAATCCAAAACAAACTTGCATCTGACGTGAATTACATAGAACAAAAATTTGCGGGAGACAGTAGCTCAACACTACTAAGTCTTTTAAAAATCGGACGAATGGTTTCAGCTGAAACAGATTTAGATTTACTACTAGAAACAACCGCAAAAGAAACAGCAAAAGCACTTAATGCGGACAGATGTACCGTTTTTCTACACGACAAACAAACTGATGAATTATGGTCAAAAGTTGCAACAGGCATGGGGTCAGAAGAAATAAGATTTCCCGCAAACAAAGGGCTTGCCGGTTATGTTGCAAAAAGCGGGAACACTGTAAACATCCAAGATGCATATAACGACGAACGGTTCAACAAAGAAATAGATTGCAAAACCGGATATACAACCAAAACAATTCTTTGCATGCCTATTCGTAACATAAAACACGAAATAATCGGCGTTTTTCAAGTTTTAAACAAAAATAACGGAGTCTTTACAACCGAAGACGAAGATATCCTGATAGCCTTAGGTTCAAGTGCCGGTATTGCGCTTGAAAACACACGATTATTCAACCACCAACAAAAAATGTTGGAAGAACAAAAGAAACTTTTTGAAAGCTTTATAGATACACTGGCAACATCTATAGACGCGCGCGACAAAATAACATCCGGTCATTCAAGCAGAGTTAGAATGTATTCGGAACTTATTTGTGAACAAATGAACTTAGAACCAAAAGAACGAGAAGTTATAAAACATGCCGCAACGTTGCATGATATTGGTAAAATTGGAATAAGAGACTCCGTTTTGCAAAAAGAAGGGAAATTAACAGCGGAAGAATACGCACATATTCAACAACACGCATCTATCACTTACGACATCTTAAGCAAAATTTATCTTTCTAATGAATACGCTCAAGTTGCACAAATAGCAGCCTCCCATCACGAAAAATTTGACGGAAGCGGCTACTTTAAAAAATTAAAAGGAGAGGAAATTCCACTAGGCGGAAGGATTTTAGCCGTTGCTGACGTATTTGATGCAATTACATCTAAACGTCACTACCGTGACAAAATGCCTATAATCGAAGCTATTAACATTATTATTACTGGAGCCGGTGCACATTTTGACCCAAATATTGTTAAATATTTTCTTTCCATTCCTTGTGACAAGATGGTAGATGTGTTTTTGACAGAATATAACTCTTTGTTAAAAGAAGAACACAGGCAAACATTAGACTCATATACAATGAAAAACCTTTATGATATGCTGTCAGAGGAAGAAAATCCAGACGAAAAACAAAAAGAATTTATTCAATTGTTCAACCTCTACTACACAAATAAATCAATGGGAACTAACTAAATGACAATTTCAAACACTAATAAAAAACTTTTGTTAACAACAATCTGTGCTTCTTTGATTTCTTTAAACGCGCAAGCCCAAGAAATCCAACTTAATCTACAAACACCAGAAGTTTCAGAGTCAACAATTGAAATTAAATTGAACAAAAATAAACTTAACTCGGATTTAATCAAATTAATTACCCTAGAAGGAATGACTTCAACACAAACCATTGAAGAAACGACTTCTAACAAAAATAATTTTGCAAAATATTTTTTATCCGGCGATGATAAATTTGCACAATCTAACATAACTGCGGCTTATAACGATTATAATAAAGCGGTAGCAGCTTCAAACGACAATGATTTTCAGGCGCTATTAGTAGCATACAAACTGGCAAACATCGGATTTTTTACATTATCCCAACTCGCAATAAATCAAATTGACGACATTGAACTATACAAATCTCAAACAGACTCTATAAAACAAATTTTCTATCCAGAAATAACTTTGTCTTATGATGAAGAAATTTTGTTAGCAGAAATGTACGCAGATATTTATTATAACAATTTATCAAAAGAAACAACAAGAGAGTTAGCAAGACACTCAAATTTACTTAAAAAATCAGATTACGCAAACTTTATTATGGCACAAGCACATTATGAAGCCGGAGAATTTCATAAAGCGCTAAATTCAATTAATAAAGCACTAAACATCAAAAAAAATTCTCCGTTTTATTTACAATACAAAGCCAAAGTTTTATGCGAAACAAAAGATTATTCACAATCACTAAAAATTCTTGATAAAATCAAAGAAAATGGATATTCTATTAAAAAATTCACAAATAACATTGAAGTACAAAAGAACTTTACACTATCATACTCAACAAATGATATAGCAAAATCAAAATACTACTTAGCCAAATACTTTTTTTCAATAGGAGAATACAATAGAGCGCTAAAAGAAGTTACGACAAGTATTTCAGCTAAAAAGAAAAACTATGAAGCTTATGCACTTAGCGGCCTTATTCAAACAAAATTAGGCGATTATTCTAGAGCAAAAGAAGCACTAAATAAGGCTATCACTTACAATAAAAAATATGCACCGGCATACGAAACTCTAGGTTATATTGAAAAACTAACAGGTACGTATGAAAATGCGCTATCATACTACAACCAAGCCTTGAAATATGATAAACACAATCTAAACTTGTCACTAGAGATAGCAAAGCTACTAAATCTTGTTGGAAATGAAACCCGCGCTAAAGAAATTTGTGCAGATTTAATTCTAAAATACCCAACATCATCAGAATTGTTCTATACACTATCTGAAATATACCCACAAAACCAGTATGAATATTTACGCCAATCATTATCCCTAAACGCATTTAACAATGATGCGTGGATTGATTTTGCCGAATTAAGTTTATACCAAAATGGTATAGAACAAGCAGAAAAATACTTAAAAGCCGTAAAAGTTACAGACAAAGAAAATTACAAATATTACTATGTAGAAGGGTTAATAAACAAGCAACTTGACGATATTAGCGCAGCTAGCGTGAGTTTTAAAAAGTCATTAAAATTAAATCCTAATTATACTCCTGCTCAAAAAGAACTAAATACCCTCAATTTATAGGATGTCAAAGGACAAAAAGCGGTATTAAATAGTAAATAATACGACAAAAGGACTATAAAATGAGCTCGATTGGAAACATTCTCATTGTAGATGACAACCCAAAATACATAGCAGACGCACTACCTATGTACGGTTATGACGTAGAAGTCGCAACCGATGGCGTTCAAGCACTAAAAGTTTTACAAAAAAACAACAAGTTTGATCTTATTTTGCTTGATGTTATGATGCCAAATATGGACGGCTGGCAAACACTAAAAGCCATTCGCAACGACAGCAAACTAAAACATTTATCTGTTATTATGTTAACAGCAGTAAACGAGGAAAGTAAGCAAGTTTCAGGGCTTAGAGCCGGAGCTGATGATTACATTACTAAACCATTTATATTACCAAACCTTTTGGCTCGTATTGAAGCTCTTTTAAGACGAACAAAATGGCAACAAGAGGCTAATCAAGTATCTGCTTCTGATATAAATATGGACATTCCGCAAGACATAGAACCATTAACCGAGCGGGAAAAAGAAGTTTTAAAATTGGTTGCAAAAGGCGCAAACAATGACACTATTGCAAAAGAATTGTTTGTTAAAGAATACACCGTAAAAGCACACCTAAATAATATATTTAAAAAATTAAAAGTTAAAAACAGAACTCAAGCTGTTTTGCTTTCTATGCAAATGAAAATTACAGACTAACATTATAAAGGAGACATTAATGTCAAACTACACAAAAGAAGAATTAGTTGAATTAATCATCAATGACGCAAGCGCATTCAACGACTACCGCGCAAGTTTTGATGAGGAAATCGACTTAACAGAAACCCATTTTAATAATTGTACGCTTACTGATTTGAACCTTATAAACATTGATTTTTCCGGTTCTACCTTCTCTGATAGCGAAATCTCATGCGTATCTTTTTCAGACTGCGACTTAACTTCAGTTGATTTTACAAGAGCATCTTTAGTTGAGTGCGATTTTTCTGAAAGCTTATTGACTGGTGCGGACTTATCTTACGCAACAATTTCATACTGCAACTTAACAGAAACAGACGTTGCTGGAGCAACATTTAACGGAACTGAATTTTCAAATACAGACCTAACAGCAACAGATAACATACATGCTTGCAGATTTGACGAAGATACAATCTGGCCTGATTCGGACATGATGCCAGATGATTTTGACGGTACATACAGCGGTGACTTGTCAATGCTAAAAGATGACGAGGATGACGCACAAGCTCAAGATTATTAATTTTAAATTATTTTTACAAAAAAATCGCTAAAAAGGCTTTAATTTTTAACGGTTATAGGTTATACTAGATAAGTACATCAATTATTGGAGGCACACATGCGTATATATGTAAACGGACGCAACATTGAAATCACAGACGCGATTAAAGCTTATGCTAAAGAAAAAATCGGCAAAGTAGCAACTCATTATGATCAAATTACTGGTATTGACGTTGTTTTATCAGTTATTAAAAACCCATCTGTTGCTGAAAACCATACAGCTGAAGTTAGCTGCAAATTCACAACAGGACAAGTTCAAGTTACTGAAACAGCTGAATCTATGTATGCTAGCATCGACTTAGTTGCAGATAAACTTGCTCGCCAAGTTCAAAAATATAAAGAAAAAAATCTTAAATCAAAAACTCATTCAGATTCTATTAGAAAAGAAGGCGTTTCTGAAGTAGCAGAAGACGAAGTTGTTGTAGAAGCTGAATAATAAGTTTTAACTTAAAAACAAAAAGCAACCAGTTTGGTTGCTTTTTTGTTTGCAATTTTATTTGGTTTAATTTTATGGAGCTTCACAAGCTCTTAATACAACTGTTTTAGGTCTGTTTTCATTTCCTGTTGGAATTTGTCGTTTGTTATCAAATGTATTGATAAAAGTTTGAGCCGTACTCCAAGCAGGACCAGCCGCCGAAGCGCCAGCAGGGTCAACATACACAATATATTTATCATAATAAAAACCAAGAATATAACTATAATTATAAAATGGATTTGTTTTAGCGCTAAATCGACGCCAACCCCTAGTTTTCCAATTCTCCGGTAATGCATACCTGTCGGTTTTGACATCTTCTTGAGTTAAAAATTTAAATGCTCCACCCAAGATACCATGCTCTTCTAGTGTCTTAACATAATAATCAGTCTTAGTATTATGATCTGAATAAACGCCATACCATTCATAATCCATTGCTGTATCTGCATCACTACCAGGTAATGCGCCCCAAACTCTTCTAGATGTTTCACCTTGTAATTGGGCTGGATTTAAAGTCTCTGATGCTATTTGATTTTTACAAGTACCATCAGCATTTTCCCCATCTTTATCACAAATATTATTTGTACCAGCAATTCTAATATACCTACCGGAAAATTCCGAAGACAAATCTGTCCATTTATCCGGACAATTACCTCTAAAAAACATTATCGCACCAGATGTCCCACTACCACGTGATTTTTTCAAATCATCAATTTGTCGTTGTAAAACTTGCATTTGAGTATTAGTTAATGTCTCATTTCTCAATTGACGAGAAATCATAGGCGCTGACATCCCCAAAACAATTGCCCCAATCAACAATGCAATCGCCGCTTCGGCAACAGAAAATGCTCTTGCTGGTTTTAAATTCATCATTTTTAATCCTTTCTGTATTAATTTTAATTGTATAACACTAACTTTGCTTTGTTGGGTTTCAACCAACCTGCATTGTACGTTCTGCTTTCTGAGTTGTTTGTTCTTTCTGCCGGATTGGTAAAGCCGACCTACTATTCTTATTTTTGTCGGCTTGGTCAAGCCACCCTTAAATTCATAGAAATTATACTAAATTTTTCCATTAATAGCAATACAAATTATCATTTACCGTTTTCACAGCAAAAAAAAGAAGTCTATCACTAGACTTCCTTTTTTAAAATCAATTCTTAAATTAGCCTCTTAAGCCTAATTTTTTAATCAAATCTCTGTATCTTTCAAGATCAACTTTTTTCAAGTAAGCAAGAAGATTTTTTCTTCTACCAACCATCATCAAAAGACCACGACGTCCTTGGAAATCTTTTGGGTTAGCTTTTAAGTGTTCAGTTAACTCGTTGATTTTTTCAGTCAACAAAGCAACTTGAACTTCAACTGAACCTGTGTCTTTTGCATCTTTACCAAATTTTTCTACGATTTGTGATTTGTTTTTTAAATTGATTGACATTATTATTTTTCCTTTTCTTATTTTTACTTACATTTCGGTGGTGTAAGTTCCTTTAGCATAACATTTCAATATTAGATTTCAAGTAAATATTTAATAAAAATTAACTTTTTTCATAAAGAACATCACCAAAGTGGGATAATTTATCAATTAAGCCTTTAATTTTTTGATTTTCACCGTCATTTCCTTGTTTTCTTAATTCATTCCAAGATAATTTTGATTTCAATGCCAAGGAAAGCAACTCAGGCATATTTAACGCCATTTTATCCATAGAACAATTTTCTACAGTTTTATAGTAATCTTTTTCATATTGAGGTGTTAAGCGCAATTTCCAATTACTTGAATTGCTTGTTCCCATGTGGTTATAAACCTTATTCAATCCAAAGAAATCCATAAATGAAATCTGTATATTTTTACCATTTGCAAGCATTTCAACAAACTTATATTTTAATCTTTCTCTTGCGTCATGTCTAATTTTCAAAATAACATCATTTCGTTTTTCGTTACTCCAGTTAGGATATAAAAATCCTGCCAAGTAAATCGGTTTGAACGCTTTATTTGATTGTTGTCCGCCATTTTCTTCTGCTCTTACATATTTTACATAAGATTTATCAATATCAAACGATAAAGGTGGATTATCATGAGACCCTACCAGCCACCAGTGTTTTGGGTCCGTATGTTCTGCTTGTTCCCATTTTAGGTTCTTAATACCAGGGAGGTTAAGTTCGTTATAATATTTTTGCTTAAATAAATCCGTTTGTGAGCCCAAATCCTCCCAAACAACGTCGTTTTTATCTACGCCATATTTTTCTAACAATGGAAGAATAATTTTTTCAACAGCTTTACTAAAATTCTTATCCGGGTCTATATGAGGAAGTTCAGAAACATTTCTACCATTTGTATAAACACTGCCATTACTTTCTACTCTTACACTATTTTTTTCATAAATCCAAGGGTCGACAAGCCCTATTGCGTGGTCAATACGAACCGCTTTAGTATGCTGTAAAATATGCTCAAATTTTTGTTGCAAAAGTTTCCCTGCTGCCAATAAATTACCTTCTTTATCAAATAATTTTTTAGGGTCTAGCACCGGCATATTCCAAGTTTGATGTGAGTTGTTCGGTCCACCCCCAGGGCAACCTAAAGAATATCCTTCTAAAAATGCATCAGGATTAGCCCAAACATCGGATTCTGAAAAACCAACAAGCGCATCACCGATTAAATCAACCTTTCCGCCCATTTCTTTATTAAAATCCTTTAGTTGTTTGGAATATAAGAATTGTTTGAATTGATACAAATCAATATCATCTTCATAAATCAAAAGAAGCTCACCAATTCTTTCTTCTGCCTCGTGTTTTTCTATATCTAAACCATCTTTAGCCATTGGTCTATTTAAATTTTTATATAGATTTTTATCTACATCGCTCCATTGAGATATGGGCTTGTAATTATAGACTTTTTTACTTAAAACATCATATATAGCATCGGATTCAATCCATTTTTCATAATTGATTCTGTTTTTGAAGGTTTCAAATTCACTTTTTAATTTTTGTGCATTCTTATCACCCGTAAAATCTTTGTATTCCATTGTTTTGTATGCATTATAAAGCAAATTATCGTAAGCATGGAAAGCGCCTTTGAAATCTGTTTGATCACCTAAATGATAGGTGTTTTTAAATGAATTTAGTGTTGTTTCATCAAGGATTTCGCCATAATCTTCGGTTGCTAATTTATTCAAATCTATAAACAAATAGTTATGCGAAAAAGCTTTTCCACCATAAGGAGAAACATCTCCGCCCGAAATCATACCGTTTGGACCAAGTTGAATAGAATTAAAGCCAAACATAGATACAAAATTATTTAATTCTTTTGCACGTTCATTAAAAAATGAACCTATATAAAAATCTCTTTTTCCTGCAGGGAAACTAGAACCATGAAGAATTAAAGAAAGGTTTTTTACCCCCAAAATATCAAGCGCTTCCTTACAGCTTTTTTCACATTCTGGTTTTTCTTGTTCCGTCAATGCGCGCCCAAAGAAAGGATTTTGTGCTTTTTTATTTTGATAATTATTGTAATTTTGAATGGAATTAATTCTCATACGAGTCTCCTTAAATAATAAGCATAGTGTTCAATAATAGTCGCACAAAAAAGAAAATAAAAAAATTTACTGTATATAAAATTTTATTAAAATTTTACAATTGTTTTTAAAAAACTGAAAATTAAATATAGATTTATCCCCAAAGAGAATAAATTATAATTTAGTAAAATATTAATTGGTGCGTATAAACGCACCCTACTTGCTACTTGCTGTAAATTATAATTTAATAATTTAAATAGGCGTTAATTATTAATTTTTATTTGAATTGCTAAATTATAATTTATAAACCATCAACAAACATCCTTGATAAAAAATTATTTGTCGATTTTGCTATTCCAATAAATTTCATGCCCAATTTCTGTTGTTTTTTCATCGATTAAATCAATTATTTTTCTTTGTTTATATTTAATGTCTTTTAAAAAATCACTTAATAAGAATGAAGAAACTTTTTCGCCACTATAATATTCACAATAACCATGCAAAATTTCTGCTATGTTATAGCTATCCCAAGAAATTTCTTCAATTTCATTTAATAGATTTTCATATTTTTCTCGCATAATATACCCTATTAGTTGCAACTATATTGCAATTGATATGTCAAGCAAATTATAATAAAATTACAACTAAATTACAAAGAGGTATTTATGGCTAGTGTTGATAAAAAAAGATTTGTATTGTTAGTTGATAATGACATCTATGAAAAATTTAAAAGTTTAGCCGAGGAACAAAACAGAACGGCTGGAAATTTGGGAACAACTTTAATAAAAGAATATGTAAAGAAAAATTATAAAAAACAATCCTAGATTTAATAGATAGTGTGAAACCCAACAAAAATAATTACACATTACATTTTACTTCGCTAGATTTTCAAGCAAAGCAATTTTCATTGTTGAGATGTTTGGCCTTTTTCCCGTCCAGATCTCAAAAGCTCTAGCACCTTGGTGAATAAGCATTTCACATCCATCAATTGTTTGCAAACCTAAAGTTGCGGCATTTTGAAGTAAAATTGTTTTTCTCGGATTATAAATAATATCATAAACAATCGCCCCAAAACGCATTGTTTTCAAGACTTCCGGTTCAACCGGTGTTAAATCCATAGATTGCCCACGCATACCGATAGGAGTGGCATTCACTAAAATTACGGCATCGGACAAATCCCTCATTTGCTGAACTTGCTTAGATGTAAATGTTACATTGGGAAATTGTTCGCGTAAAAAATTCACCATTGGGCTCGCATTTACGATATTTCTTGTATAAAAATCAATTTCTTTAACTCCAATATCGCATAAACCAATAGCCGCAGCTCTAGCAGCTCCACCGGTTCCTACAATCACAGCTTTTTGCCCTTTAATAGATTTTTGTTGCTCATCTAAAATAGCTGCTTTAAACCCATAAATATCAGTATTATAACCTTTTAGCGTTCTATCCTCTAAAACTTTCACTGTATTTACACAACCTGCAAGGTTTGAAAACTCATCAAACTCATCTATCATCATAGTCATTGGAACTTTAAATGGAATAGTTACGTTAAATCCTGTAAAACCATGGCGTTTAATTTCTTTAACTTGTTGAATCAAATCCTCCGGATGTGTTTCCATAATCTCGTAAACACCATCCATTCCGAGCTCTTTCATAACTGATTCATGCATAACTTTTGATAAAGAATGTCCTAATGGATAACCTATAATACCAAGTTTAATCATTTTGTTGAGCCTCATCATCTCTCATATATTTGCAATCCTTGTTAGAACAAGCGATTTTAGGCATTTTTTTCTGGATTTTTTTAACTAAAATTTGACCACACTGTGGGCATTTTTCATCAATAGGTTCGTTCCACAAAACAGATGTGCAATCTGGATAATTACTGCAACCGTAAAATAGTTTTCCAAATCGTGATTTTCTAACAATATATTCGCCGTTGCAGCCTTTTTCTTGGCATTTTACGCCTGTTGTTTGTACAATTTTTTTGCGGTTTTTGCAAGTTTCATTTGTACATTGCAAATATTTTCCGTAAGGTCCGCGCTTGATAAGCATTTCAGAACCGCATTTTTCACATTTTTCGTCAGATTTTTCTTCTTGTGCCGGTTCTTGAGTTTTTCCATCCAATGACATCATCGTTTTACATTCCGGATAACCTTCACAACCAAGAAATTGAGAGCCCCAACGGCTTGTTCTTACAAGCATTTTTCTACCGCAATTAGGACAAATCACATCAGATTCAACCCTAACAAGCTCCATATTTTTCTTTGCTTCATCAACAGTTGCAATAAATGGAACATAAAAATCTTTCAAAACCTTAACCCATTTAGCTTTATCTTCTGCTATTTTATCAAGTTTTGTTTCCATTCCTGCAGTAAATTGATAATCCATAATATCTGTAAAATGCTGATTTAATTGTGCACAAACAGTTTTTCCCAGAGCAGTAGGCGCAAGTGCTTTTTCAATTTTTTCAACATAATTTCTGGTCTGAATTTTTGTAATAATCGACGCATAGGTAGATGGACGCCCAATACCATACTCTTCTAACGCTTTAACCAACGTTGCTTCAGAGTATCTTGGCGGTGGTTGAGTAAAGTGTTGTTTTGGGTTTAGCTTTTTAAGTTCAACTTTATCACCGGTTTTAAAATCAGGCATCTTTTTAGCAATTGAATTTTCATCTTCATTGCTCTCATCCGGAGTTTCTTGGTATAATTTTAGGAAACCATCAAAAACAACTTTTGAAGTACCAACCCTAAATTGATAATCTTTTGCATCTATTTCAACTGACTTGTTTTTAATTGTTGCATTTTCCATTTGAGAAGACATAAATCTTTCCCAAATAAGCTTATAAAGTTTGTATTGTTCAGCTGTTAAGTATTTTTTAATACTTTCAGGAGTTTTATCAATGTAAGATGGACGAATTGCTTCGTGAGCATCTTGAACATTTTTCTTACCTGCTTTTACATAATTATTAGGGGTTTTTGGATAATAATTGCCACCGTAATTATTAACAATAAAATCTTTTGCTGCCTCTTGCGCATCATCAGAAACACGAACAGAGTCTGTTCTCATATATGTAATCAAACCAACAGGCTCACCATTGATTTCCATACCTTCGTATAATTTTTGCGCAATTTGCATTGTTTTTGAAACGCCATAACCCAGTTTTGATGAGGCTTCACGTTGCAAAGTTGATGTAATAAATGGTGCGGACGGTTTTCTTGTTGTATTTCTTTCCGCAATGTTTGAAACGACAAACTCAACATCTTTTGCACTCAATTCTTTTAAAATTTTATTTGCTTCATCTTCTGATGCAATTTCAATTTTTTTACCTTTATATTTAGTTAATTCGGCGCTAAATGGAATTTTATCTTTAACGCAATCAGCGTTAATGCTCCAATATTCAGTCGGCACAAAAGCATCAATTAATTCTTCTCTTTCAACAATCATTTTCAACGCAACGCTTTGAACACGCCCTGCTGAAAGTTTGTAGTTTTTCATTTTTTCCCACAAAACAGGGCTAATTTTGAAACCAACAAGTTTATCAAGAATTTGTCTTGTTTGTTGCGCATGAACCAAATTCATATCGATTTCATGAGGCGTATCAACCGCATTTTGGACTGCTTTTGGTGTAATTTCGTTGAAAACAATCCTTCTAATTTTACTTTCCGGCACTTTTAAGATTTCCTTTACATGCCACGCAATCGCTTCCCCCTCACGGTCAGGGTCGGATGCCAAGTAAACAAGTTCTGCGGTCTTAGCGGCTTTATTCAAATTTTCAACAACATTTTTTTTCTCAGGTATAACAACAAATGTAGGCTCAAAATCTTTTTCAACATCAAACCCCATGCCTTTTTTACCTAAATCGCGAACATGACCAAAACTTGCTTCAATCATGTATTTATCGCCTAAAATCTTTTTGATTGTTTTAGATTTTGCAGGCGACTCAACTATTACCAAAATTTTGCCCTTAGCTGATTTTGTTACTGTTTCTTTTGTTTTTGTCGTTGTTTTTGTTGCCATAATCTTATATTTTCACGCAAGATGCGTATTTCTCTCCATCTGTCTGTTTAATTATGCCCTTAAGCTCAAGCATTGTCAAGATAGACATTAAATCATCGAACTTAATTCCCGTTAAATTCATAATATCATCAAAAGTTTTTGGTTCAATGGCAATTTCTTCAAAAACGATTTTTTCTTTGTCATCAAGTTCAAAATCAACAGTCTTAACTTGAGAATTTTTACTCAAAGTCCAGCCCAATGCGTTTATGATATTATCCGCACAAGTAACCATCGTCGCGCCATCTTGCAATAGCTTGTAAATACCTTCCGTATTAGGGTTTGTTAAAGAGCCTGGAATACACATCAATTCTCTATTTTGTTCTAAAGTCAAATTAGCAGTAATCATAGCGCCACTTTTTATTGCAGCTTCCGCTATTAACGTGCCATAAGAAAGCCCTGAAACAATTCTATTTCTTTGTGGAAAATGAAAACTCAACGGCTCAACAGTAGGCCAATATTCAGTTAAAATAGCGCCATTACCGTCTTCTATATCTTTATATAGTTGTTTATTTGCTGTTGGATAGCAAAAATCAAAACCGCTTGCAATAACGCCTATAGTCTTTAAACCTGCCTCCAAAGCCGATTTATGAGCGACAGTATCAATACCTGCCGCTAGTCCAGATACCACGCACAAATCAGTTCCTGCAAACTCCAACAATATCTTATTCAAAACTTCTTTTGCCCCATTACTTGCCCGTCTTGAGCCAACAACAGCCAATGTTTTTTCTAAATTACAAATATCTAAACTACCTTTTATAAATAAAACAGCAGGTGGATTGTAGATTTCTTTTAACATTTTAGGATATTTTTCATCTTCAAGTGTTAAATATTTAATTCCTCTTTTGTTTATAAAATCAAAACATTCATCAGGATTTATATTTTTTCTTTTTTCTAAGAAATAAGAAATTTGTTTTTTAGTTATTCCTTCGATATCAACAATTTCAGAACTTGAAATAGTCCAAGCATTTTCAATACAACCAAAATGATTATACAAATTTTGAACAAAATTAGAGCCTAACTCCTCAATTCGCGCGAATGCTAACCAAAATTTATCTTTAGTGTTTGTCACTTTTATTTCTCCTAATTTAAATATAATTATACACGAAGTTTTATTTTTGTAATAGAATGTAAATAAGGAATTAGTAAAGTAGGAAGAAAAAATGACTGAGACTAAAATGGAATACAAAAACACATTAAATTTGCCTCAAACTACTTTGGAAATGAGAGCAAATGCTGCGGTTAAAGAGGTTGAAACTCAAAAGTTTTGGGAAGAAAATAACATTTATGAAAAAACATTGGCGCAAAGAGATAAAGCTAATAAATTTGTTCTTCATGATGGACCTCCATATTTGAGTTCTGATAAAATTCATATCGGACATGCTTTAAACAAAATCCTTAAAGATATTCTTATTAAATATAAAGCTCAGTCAGGATTTTATGCACCTTATGTGCCTGGATATGATGCACATGGCTTGCCAATTGAAAACGCTGTTGTTAAGAATATAAAAGGCGGACGTGCTGCATTAACTCCGTTAGAATTGCGCCAAAAATGTCGTGAATTTGCAGCAGTTAATTTAAAAGGACAAGAAGCTAATTTCAAACGTTTAGGCGTTTTAGGAAATTGGGAAGAGCCTTATCTAACAATTAAACCAGATTTTGAAGCTGAACAAGTTAGAGTTTTTGGTGAGATGTATGAAAAAGGTTATATCGAAAAAGGATTAAAACCAGTTTACTGGTGTGCTTCTTGCGAAACGGCTTTGGCTGAAGCAGAAGTTGAATACCAAGACCATACATCAACAAGTATTTATGTAAGATTTAAATTTGATGAAGAAGATGCAATTAAAATTTCTTCTCTTGCAGGAATTGAAACAGAAAAAGAAATATACGCAGTTATTTGGACAACTACTCCTTGGACAATTCCATCAAATATGGCAATTTGTTTAAATGCTCGTTTAGATTATACATTAGTGAAAAAAGGCAATACGACTTACTTAATCGGACAAGATTTATTGGGACAATTCTTAAATGGTGTAAATTGGGAAGAAAGTGAAATTGAAGTTCTTGGAAAAACTATTAAAGGTCAAGCACTTGAACTAATGAAAACAACTCACCCACTTTATAATCGTAAATCACCAATTATTCTTGGTGATCACGTTACAACAGAAGCTGGTACAGGATGCGTTCATACAGCTCCTGGGCACGGTCTTGAAGACTGGGAAGTCGGTGTTAAATATGGTATAGAAGTATTCTCACCAATTAACGAAAAAGGTGTTTGGACTTCATTAGTACCAGAATTAGAAGGTGTTCCATATTACAAAGGAAACAAAATTGTAATTGAAATGTTAGAAAAAGAAGGTGCACTTCTAAGTCAAAATGATATAACTCACTCATATCCACATTGTTGGAGATGTAAAAACCCTGTAATTTATAGAGCAACTCCACAATGGTTTGTTAAAGTAAATAAATTTAAAGAAAAAGCATTAGAAGAAATTAAAAAAGTTAAATGGATTCCTGCTTCAGGTGAGCAAAGAATTTCTAACATGGTAGATGGACGCTCTGACTGGTGTATTTCTCGTCAGCGTGCTTGGGGTGTACCTATTCCTGTTTTCTATTGTGATGATTGCGGTGAAATCATTGTAACCCCTCAAACAATTTCTAATGTTGCAAATATTTTTGAAAAAGAAAGCTCTGATGCTTGGGTTAAATATGAAGCAAAAGACTTGTTACCACAAGGATTTATTTGTCCAAAATGTGGTAAAAACCATTTCTCAAAAGAAACAGACATTATGGATGTTTGGTTTGATAGTGGTATAACTTGGCGAGCAGTTGTGGAAAACCGTAAAGAAGAATTGGGCGAAGCCCCTGTTGAAATGTATCTTGAAGGTTCAGACCAACACAGAGGTTGGTTCCAATCTTCATTGTTAACAGCAGTTGCAACTAAAGGAATTTCTCCATACAAATCTGTTCTAACTCACGGTTTTGTAATGGATGGCGAAGGCAAAAAAATGTCTAAATCTATCGGCAACGTAGTTGCGCCACAAGAAATTATCAAAGTTTATGGAACAGACGTACTTAGACTATGGGCGGCATCTGTTGATTACAGAAATGACTGCAAAATCGGTGATACAATCGTAAAACAGCTTGTTGAAATCTTTAAAAAGACAAGAAATACTGCAAGATTTTTATTAGGTAATATTTATGACTTCGACCCTGCGGTTGATACAGTTCCTTATGAAGAATTAAATAATTTAGACAAATTTGCACTTCATAAATTAAATACCTTAATCAAAAACGTTACAGAAGCATTTGACTCTTATGAGTTTTACAAATACTTCCAACAATTGCAAAACTTTGCAGCAGTTGATTTGAGCTCATTCTATCTTGATATTGTAAAAGATAGACTTTACACTCAAGGTAAAAAATCAAAATCAAGAAGAGCTTGCCAAACTGTTCTATATACAATTTTGCAAACTTTGGTAAGATTGCTTGTTCCTGTAATGCCACACCAAGCGGAAGATATTTGGAAAAATACACCTGAGTGTCAACGTCAAGGTTTAGAAAGTATTTTGCTTTCTGATTGGCCAAAATATGATGAAAAATTAAACAATGAAAAGTTAGAAGAAGATTTCTTGAAAATTTTGAAACTAAGAGAAATTGTAACAAAAGCAATTGAGCCTTTAAGAGCAGACAAACAAGTTGGAAGTTCGCTAGAGGTTGCTGTTTATGTTCAAAGCGAAGATGAGTTAAACAAAAAAGCACTTCTTGCTAATGAAGATGAACTTGGAAATATTTTCATCACTTCTCAAGCTTATATAACAGAAAAAGCACCTGAAAATGTATTAAATACATTAAGCGAAGAAGGTTATACAATCTACGTTACAAAAGCAGAAGGCGAAAAATGTGAACGTTGTTGGAAATATAGAAAATTAGGTAATAATGTAACTCACGCAACCCTTTGTGATGAGTGCGTAGAAGCGATTTCGTAAAGTAAATAAAAATAAAACAAATTAAAAAGCCGATATAATTTTACATATCGGCTTTTTGTTGTGTTAATCTTTTTGGCAACCCAATAAAGCTACGGATTTAGGTCGATTTTCTATGTCTGTAGGAACAACATTTTCAGCGTTAAAAGTATAACTATAATCTGTGTCCGCCCCATCATTTGCAACATTAACCGTTCTTGAATTTACTTGAAAAGCACCAGTTGCTACGTACGAGTTTTCATATCCTGCACCTTGAACAGTTCCCGTAATATTTCTAATTGCATCTTCTTGAGTTGCACCAACGCTTAAAGTTTGTGCTGTTCCTGTTGTTTTGAGAGTTTTACTTGTCGTATCATATTCTAAAGAAGTATAACTTCCCGCAAATCTTGGGAAACGACCGTTCCAGTTTGAGCTTATATCAGACCAACCATTTGGACAAGTTGGCAAATTAAAAAACATTACAGCGCCAGAAGGAATATTTGCTTGCGTTCTTCTTAGCTCTTCTATTTTTCTGTTCAACACTTGCACCTGTACATCACTCATATTATTATGTTTGAGTTGCTTGGCTACCATAGGTGCAGAATAGCCTAAAATAAGGCTGCCAATTAACAATGCAATCATCGCTTCGGCAACTGAAAAGGCTCTTGCTGGTTTTAAATTCATCATTTTTAATCCTTTCTTTATTAAATCAAGTAATGCTAATTTTTGTTGTTCACATTTTTGCGGCGTTAATTCTAGTGGTGCGAGTCTAAAAATATTTTTTACAGAAGGCAAACCTATTGAATTTTTTCCTTGCTGGATAGATCCCGAAACAGCACGCACGCGGCTTTTTAACGCTTGCGCTAAAAGCCAGCTGGCTGCATATCTGTCTCGTAGGCTCGAGCTACGCTCTTGCCTACGATATCGGTAACTTCGGCATGACGAATGTTTTTTTGTAGGGATTTCTGGTTCTTGATTTGTTAGTTTATTTAACTGTTTATCGTCATTATCGAATGTAGTCGATAAACACAAGTCCTTCATTAATCTTAGTTTACCGGTTAGATGCTGAAACGAGTTCAGCATGACTGCTAAATTATTGAAGGGCTTTTTAGATTTATGTTTAAGACTTTCACATTGAACACTTATTTTTTGACATTCGGGAGATTTTAATGAGCTACCAAAGCCCCCCCCCCCTAGTAAATTGCGGGTTTTCACCGTTTTGTTTTTTATCATTATTCCATCTCCTGATTTATGTCGGCATGGTAAAGCCAACCTACTATTCTTTGTTTCAACGGTAGACTAAACTCTACGCTACATTTTACTTACTTAAATTCATAGAAAATTATACTAAATTTCTCTAATATTAGCAAGATTTAACAAACAAATGTAGCGAGCATTGCTATGGCAGAAAATATACTTGTTTATAATTAAATTAGACAACCAAACATTAAAATGATAGAATTAATTTATTAATTAGACAAGATGGAGAACACCCTAATGGGTGAAATTTTAACCAAAGAAAACTTCAAATATGCACTAGTATTGGTCAACGTCGCAAACCTTGGTACCCGTACTTTTAGCTATGAAATCCCTGAAGAACTAAAGGAAAAAATCAAAATAGGTCAACCGGTTTTGGTTTCTTTTGGCAAGCAAGGGATTATAAATGCATTTGTTGTTGGATTTTCAAACTATTTACCCGCAAACATCAAAGCAAAAGAAGTTTTAGAAATTACAGAAGAGACTCCACTATTTGATTTGGATTATTTAAAACTACTGGAATGGGTTTCAAATTATTACTGCTGTGATATGCAAACGGCTTTAAGTTGCGCCATTCCTATGAAATTTTTAACCAGTTCAAAAAGAATGGTTAGCATTGATGAGATTTCAAATTGGAAAGAAAAGAAAACCGAAAAAGCACTTATAGAAAAGGTTTCAACAAAACCAATAAGCACAACATCGTTACAAAAATTTCTCAAAATTCCATCTACAAAATTTTATGCATTGTTAAGAAAATTGAGGGAACAAAATGTTATAAAAATTGAAAACATAATAGATGAAAAAACTCAAAAAGAACAATTTGAAAAATATATTAAATTCAAAAGTAAAGAAGGAGCAACAAAGCGTCAGGTTGAAATACTAGAAGAACTTGAACGACTTGAGGAAACTGCACTTATTCAATTTGAAAAAGATTTTAAAACAACACGAACTACAATTAAAAAGCTTGAAAAAGAAAACTTTATAGAAATTATAGAAAAACCAATTTACCGCAACCCGTTGGCTATTTTTGCCCCTGATAAAGTTGAAAAATTTCCGCCGCTATCAACCGAACAACAAAAGGCGTTTGAGGAAATTTTAAAACGACAAAATGACAAAAATCCTATATATTTATATGGAGTTACAGGCTCCGGCAAAACAGAAATTTATTTTAATTTAATAAAAAAAGTTTTGGTTGAAGGGAAAAATGTCTTATTTTTAGCTCCCGAAATTGCACTAGCCTCACAACTTACAAACCGTTTAGCCAAACGGTTTGGGATAGACGATGTAGCGATATGGCACAGTTCAATTTCAGACGGCGAAAGATACGATGTATGGCAAAAATTAAAACAAAATAAAATAAGAATTTTAGCAGGAGCGCGCTCCGCTGTGTTTGCACCATTACAAAATATTGGGCTAATTGTGATAGACGAAGAACATGAAACAAGTTACAAACAAACAACGCCTGCCCCTCGTTATGACGCAAGAAAAGTTGCACAAAAACTAGCTGAAATAAATAACGCAATGCTTGTTTTGGGTTCTGCAACACCAGATGTGAACAACTACTACTATGCAATCAATTCAAATAATTTAATAAAATTAAGCAACCGTTTCAACAATGTTGATATGGCGCGGGTTGTGGTTTTAGACCTAAAAGAAGAAAAAACCGAAGGCAACAGTGGTATCTTTTCACGAACTTTAATTAATGCGATTAAGAAAAATTTAGAAGGAAAAAAACAAACAATTTTACTAATAAATCGTCGTGGTTTTTCAACATTTACAATGTGTGAAGGCTGTCAAACGGTTATCCAATGCCCAAAATGCGCAATTCCTATGATATGGCACAGCTCTGATGCAAAATTAAAATGCCACTATTGCAACCACGAACAATCATTCCCTGAGTTTTGCCCCAAATGCGGTTCTAGCGCACTTAAACGTTCTGGTACAGGTATCCAAAGAGTTGAAGAAATCGCAGCAAAAATATTTCCTGACGCTAATATTGCGCGTATTGACAGTGATGTTTTAACTAAAAAATATGAACATATCGATATTTTAAAAAGTTTCCAAAATGGCGAAATTGACATCTTAATCGGCACACAGATGATTGCCAAGGGATTAGATAACCCTAATGTAACTATTGTTGGGGTTATAAGCGCTGATACCAGCTTTAATCTTCCTGATTATCGTTCTTGTGAAAGAGGTTTTCAGCTTTTAACCCAAGTAGCAGGTCGAGCCGGTCGCGGTGATTTTGAAGGAAAAGTGTATTTTCAAACAAACAACCCTGATTTTTACGCACTAAAAACAGCTCAAGAGCAAAATTATGAAAGTTTTTACGAGGAAGAAATTCAATCACGACTTGAGTTTGACTATCCACCATATTCCCAAATTTTAAGGCTGGTTCTATCAAGTGAAAACAATTTTAGGGCTGAAAAATCAGCAATGGAAATTGCACTAAGATTGAGTGAAATAATAGATAAGAGAAATTTAAGCGAACACATCATTGTTCTAGGTCCATCACCTTGTGTTTTTGAGCGCATCCGAGGCGAATACCGTTTTCAAATTCTTATAAAAAACAAACTAGAAGAAAAAGGACATTTTGTGGTAACATCTTTTATCTCAAAAATAAAAATGCCAGATGATATCAAGCTAGTTATCGATGTTGACCCATCTGACATTTTATAAATTTTATTAACTATTGAATATTTTCCAGCCACTGCGGAGCAGAGCACATCCCCTCAATTAAAGGCTTACCAGCACTGTCATTATCAAAAAGCGTGGCAGGGCATCTGGCATCATTTGACCTTTCTGTTTCAGTTGAGCAATAATCTCTTATATATGCTATTTTATAGCAATATCCACAACGCGTTGCGCCTTCTGCCGTTATTGGTGTCTGCCCTTTCGCTATACCAGTTGAATGATTATAAATACTACTGGTACCTGAACAAATTGTATTATTAGTAGCTTGCTCTAATCTATAGAGTCTAATCTCCTCATCTCTATCAGCAATTGTTGTTACCCCATCTCCATTTTTATCACCCAGCGCGTTTTTAGCAGCAGTTCTATCAGATTCTACAATACCGGAATTAAAGGCATTTATAGCATTTCTGACCGTAGCATTTTCAACGCACATTTGCAATTTATGAGGCGGGTGAACATCTCTATAAGGGAAGATATTTCCACTCAAACACTGTGCTTCTGCGTAACTAATACGATTACCAATAGTCAAAAATTGGTCTTGAGTCGTTGCGCCTGAAGGAACGTAAGAGGCATTTACCGCCAACAATTGTGAATCTCTGGCAATATTTTTAGCTTGTCTAGATGAGGAGCCGGACGGTCTCATACGACCACTTTGCATCAACTCAAAAGGAAAAATATCTTCTTCCATCTGGTTTTTGCCCAACAATCCATCTAAATCAACCTGAATAAAAACTGACTTTTCTCCGTATTTGTCATAAGTTTGAAACGTTTGCTCCAAACCAAAAAACCTCATGCCGGATGTTATTGTCAAATTAGGAATAACAGGAACAACGCTATAAACACAGTTTTTGCCGCCCAAAGTATTTGCCATTCTAAACAAACTTTCACAAATTGGAGAAGAAGGAAATCTTCTTTCATAAGAATTAGTTTCTGTAGCAGCAAAGCCAATCATATCATTCATCAATGTTTTGTAGCCATATTTTACGGCAATAGCGTCTTCGTTAACAGTTTTTCTATACATTACGGATAAAATACCGATTATCGCAAGGATAATAAGCAATTCCGCCATTGATGCCGCTAATTTTTTAGAAACTCCAAACATTTATTATAATCCTCAAATTCTATAATACTATTTTGAATATTCAACACTGATTTGTCAATATTTAAAACAGTTGAATTTTCTTTTATTGCACAAACTTTTACATTATTTTTTATCGCATCAAATACAATTGACGAACCCAATGCATTATACGGAATAACCAAAGCATCAACATCGTTGACACAAAGCCCATCTTTGCCAAGCTGCGGCGCATTTTGCAACCCCAACAATATACAAGGCAAAAATGTCGGAGTAATATATTCTGCACTGGCACGAGCATCAACAATTTCTTCAGAAATTTCATTTTCGTAAAACGCAGGCGCATGTGCAACAGGAATATTCAATTCACTTGAAAGATAATGAGAAATTACAGCCTCTATTCCACCGACAATATCTACAGCCTCACCTTGTGCATACCCATCAGACTCATCAGGGTCATCAAACAAAGTAACAACAGCAATCGCATTGGCACCTTTTTCTACTAGTTTTCTTGTCGCATGCAATAACGTTTCCGGATTTTTTAATTCGCCGGAAGAAATCCCGCTTTCAGCCATAAAAAATTCAACGCCACAAGCATCATCCGTTTGCACATAATCAACAACATCCACACCATAAACCGTTTTTACGGCATTTATCGTATTGATATGCACATTTAAAATATTCTGCGGTATAGCTTTATCAAAAACCACACCTATTTTATTATTTTGTGAAGGTTTAAGATTAATATTGCCTTTGAAAAACTGATTAAGCGCCCACCCCTCAACGTAAAGCATATTTTCAGTAATACCGGAAAAACAAGCAGCATTCACAACGTTAGGATTAACAATCAAATCCATTTCTTTTGCAAATTTACGAGCCCAAACACTCGCATCTCCGGCAAAACCACCTACAGAAGCACCGACACCGGTTGGGACAACAAACGCTACTGTTTTTTTTGAACTATCTATCATAATTCTATTTTTTCACCAGATTTTAAAATTATTGGCTCAATACCGTAGGTTTCAACCTTATACTTAAATGCATTCACATCTGCATTTATTGCAGGAAAAGTATTGTAATGCATAGGTATAACTTTTTCTACGCCCAAAAGTTTACTAGCAATAGCTGCCTCTTCAACCCCCATAGTAAAATGCCCGCCAATTGGCAACAGCGCAATCTGAGGTTTATAAACATCTCTAATCAATTGCATTTCAGAAGTCAATGCAGTATCGCCGGCATGATAAATTTTTAATCCATCAATATTTAAAATAATACCGGCTGCTTCTCCTGCATAACTCCCATCCGGAGCAGATGAACTGTGTTTTGCAGGAACAAACCAAGCATATCCCCACTCAAAAGAAATTTTTCCACCAAGGTTTATTGGATTAACACTTGCTCCTTGCTTTGCACAATAATTTGCCAATTCAAATGTCGCTGTTATCGTTGCATATTTTGACTTTGCAATCTCTATCGCATCGCCTAGATGATCACTATGTCCATGGGTAACTAAGATATTTTTAATATTATAATTTTTCCAATCAAAATTAGCTAATGGGTTTTGACTAATAAATGGATCGATTAATATTGTTCTTCCTTTTGCCTCAAACGCAAATGCACTATGCCCTATATATTCTAATCTCATAATTACACCTATTTATTATCTATAGATTTTTGCAACGCTGCTTCTAAAGTTTTAATTTTTGCCTCAAGAACTTCAACCCTTGAATCACTAGAGTCTTTAACGACTGAAAGTTTTTCTAATTGTCTCTTATATGGGTTTATTTTAGACTTTTGATTAAGAACTAATGCCCCACCTAAAAGCAATCCTGATATAAAACCTACAGATAGAATAACAACTATATAAACAAATGAATTTGTAAAAACGGTAAGTTTAATAACGGGCACCGATAATGCAATCATTGCAGAAGGATTATTCCACGCCATCAAAACTGTAATTGCTAAAATTAAAATTGATAAAACAGCCAATAAATATTTCATAATTAAGTCCTCTTACTTCTTAAATAATTCAAAACCCGCTTAATATCTTCATCAGGTTCTAATATTATTGTTGTAATAATATTATCGTTCAAGCGATTAAATGTCAATTGATAAGCTTGTAACACCTGTTCGGTAGTCTTCACTCCAATCTGTTTTCCACCATAAAATGTGTCATTAACAATCGGATGCCCAATATGACTCAAATGCACTCTAATTTGATGAGTTCGCCCTGTTTCCAAGATGAGCTCAACAAAAGTATACCCCTTAAATCGTTCAAGAACTTTAATATGAGTAGTTGAAGGCTTTCCATCTTCAACCACCGCCATCTTGGCGGGATTTGAAGGGCATCGCCCAATTGGAGCACATATTGTCTTTTCAGCAAAATCCAAATTCCCACTAACTACGGCTAAATAATGTCTTTTTGCGGTCTTTTGTTTTATTTTCTCTGCAAGCATTTCATGTGCTTTATCATTTTTTGCTATCATTAAAAGTCCTGATGTATTTCTATCCAGCCGATGAACTATCCCCGGACGAAATTCACCATTAATTGTGGATAAATTATCACCATACTTATACAAAAGAGCATTCACCAACGTGTTTTCTAACTCTATTGAAGTAGGATGTGTAAGCATATTCTTAGGTTTATTCACAACTAGCATATTCTCATCTTCATATTGAATATCCAACTCAATTTCTTGAGGTTTTATGACAATTTTCCCATCCGGCTTGTCAAAATGTACAACATCCCCCTCTTTTAAAATCGTCGCAACCTTCGTTTTTTTCCCATTTAAAAGAATAACATTTTCTTTAATAAATTTTTGAATTTTGCTTCGAGAGAACTCCTCAAAATGTGCGCAAACAAACAAATCTAATCTCTCATTAGAAAACTCTTCATCCACAATTAACTCAAGACTATCACTCATTATTTTTCCCTTTCTTATCACAAAACAACAATGATATAACCAGAAAAACTACGCCAATATTTATAAACACATCTGCAAGATTAAATACCGGAAAATTTATAAAAACCAACTTGAAATAATCAGTAACATAGCCATCTAAAAATCGTTCTAACGCATTTGACAATATCCCCGCAGACAAAAATGATAAAGCATGAACGTCAATCAATTTTAATTCTCTGCCGTTATTCATAACATAATAAGAAAGCATCACAAAAACAATAATTGCAAAAACTCCCAAGAAAAGGTTTCCATTCTTCAGGATAGAAAAGGCAGCACCTGTATTTCTTAAAATTTCAATTTCAAAAAAACGATTTTGAACAACAAAACCTAACTGCTGGTAATGTAAAAATAAATTTTTCAACAAAAAAGCTACTAAAAAATAAACTAATGTATATTCTATATAAAAAAACAAATTAAAGTTCAACTTCTTCTTTAACATCAGAAATCTCACCTAATTTTCTTTGTTTAACTTGAACAACATTAACACGCGTCATCAAAAATGCAACGCCAGAAACTTTAACACTCAATGTTTTATCATCCGAAACTTCTGTCTTTGTAATGCCTACAGAAACCACAGCCTGTTCGTTATACCCTTCATTATTTGCCGTTACAATTCGTTCTAACATTCCATTTTCTTTTATTTTACGAAAAACTTCCTTTGGTCTTTCATTTGGATATGTTATCTTTTCATTTGTTATAGAACCTAGCAACAGCCTATCTTTAGGTGCATCTACGGCAAATGTAACGGTATACTCTTCACCGGCAGCGATCATCCCCGGAGCAACAACATCAAAAGCTACATCTTTTGCATCGCCGTATTTCAAAAAAGTTTTTTCAGAAACCGTTGAATCAGAAATTATTTTCCACTGATTTCCAAACTTTTTAAGATAATAAATATATTCACCGGTACTTTCTAACTGACCTTTATCTTCTAAATATTCAGATGGTTCTTGAGCTACGCCCTTAGCTGTCTCATAAACTTGTACAGTTGCATAATCACCATTTACAACTATATTTTTAACCTCAAACGAATACTCAATATCGGGATACATTATCCAAGTTTGCTTTACTAAATCAAAATATGAGTCATAAGAAAAGCCATCCGAATTTACATATTTTTCAGAATAAAAACTTTTCAACTGCTTTATCTTATGTTTATTTCCACAATTTTCATAATCCTTAAACAGATTTCTAATCTGCTCTTGTGGGTCAAAAGCAAACAATTTTCCAAATCCAATAGAAGAAAGTTTTTCATTAATTTCAATATCCGACTGAACCTCTGCAAAAGCAGGAGAAGCCATTAAACCACCAAGAATAATTGTCAATAATAACTTTTTCATCTATTTTCCTTCCATCAGATTATCATTATTTCTGTACAAAAACCACAAAAACAAATCAGTTCCTACTAATATTAAATTTAAAACATATAACCAAACAACAGCATCCGGCTTATAAATACATTTATGAATAATGCCACAAACATAACCAATAAAAATTAAAGACAAAAACAAAACGCTTTTTCCTTTAACATTTTTGGTTTTGTAAGTTTTGAGCACCGCAAATGGCCAGCTTGCACCAAAACAAATTAACATTAAAATTTCATAAACGCTCATAAAATCCTTTCGTTATTTACTTTATTCTATCATAAAGCCATAAAATCAATAAATACGCTGTTAAAACTATATTTTTATTAAAATTCTTAAAAAATATTAACATAACGATAAAAAAATACTTAATTTTCTTTACTAATTTAATTATTTAACCTAAGATAATATTAGTTGAGTAATAACCTTTCTAAGATTTGGGTGTGTAAAACGGTGTTATTTACGCTTTATCTCAAAAAAGGGGAGGACTAAACTAAGACGTATTAGATTAATATGAGGGTCCATTAGTGGAAAACTACGATATCTTTGGAAGAAAAGAACCTGTACAAACAAGTTCAATTGCTGATACAAACACAGAAATGCCTAGCGGTGTAAACCCTGCTGAAATTAAAGTTATCGGTGTAGGCGGTGGCGGTGGAAACGCTGTTAACCGAATGATTAAAGCAGGTTTAAGTGGCGTTGATTTCTGGGCTATGAATACAGATGCTCAAGTTTTGGGTATGAGCTCAGCTAAAAACAGGATTCAATTAGGAAGTAAATTGACACAAGGTCTTGGCGCAGGTGGTGATCCTTCTATCGGTGAAAAAGCTGCTGAGGAAACTCGTGAAAATATTATGCAAGCATTAGATGGCGCTGATATGGTGTTCATTACTGCCGGTATGGGCGGAGGAACAGGTACCGGTGCGGCTCCTGTTGTTGCTAAAATTGCTAAAGAATTAGGTGCTTTAACTATCGGTGTTGTTACAAAACCATTTACTTTTGAAGGAAAAAGAAGACTTAACCAAGCACTTCAAGGTCTTGAAAAATTAAAAGAAACAGTTGACGCATTGATTGTTATACCTAACGACAAGTTAATGGAAGTTGTTGATAAACGTACTACAATGAGAGAAGCGTTCCATGTTGTTGATGAAGTTCTTCTTCGCGGTGTACAAGGCATCTCTGATATCATCACGGTTCCTGGTCTTATCAACGTTGACTTTGCTGACGTTAAGGCAGTTATGGAATCATCTGGTTCTGCGTTGATGGGTATCGGGCGTGGTTCAGGTGAAGGTAGAGCTATGGAAGCAGCTACTTCTGCTATCAATTCACCACTTCTTGAAACAACTATCAATGGTGCATCTGGTATCATTCTTAATGTTACAGGTGGTCCTGATATGACATTGCACGAAGTTACAGAAGCTGCTCAAGTTATCCATGACGCTGTTTCTGATGACGCAATTGTTACATTTGGTTCTGTTATCGACGACAGGATTCAAGGAGAAATTCAAATCACCGTTATTGCAACTGGTTTTGAGCTTAAAAATGCAACTCCAAAAGCTAAAGAAGAACACAGAGCGCTTAGCGCGGTCGATTTCTTCTCTGGCTCATTCAGTGCAACAAACGTAGCAGATGTACAAGTAAACAAATCAGCTCAAGAAGCTGCATCTAGTTTGCTTGATATACCTGAATTTCTTAAAAAATAATTATAAAAATATACAAAACAAAAGCCGAGATTAGTTCTCGGCTTTTTTGTTAAAAAATTTTAACATAAATTACTATTTGCGCAAAAAAACACATTTAGCTGATTTATCATGGCATAAAAGGTGAAAAAAATTGACTGCAATTCAATTAAAAAATAACTTTAATATAAAAAACTCTTATCTGACAAATTCTTTTAAAGCTAGAATTTCTCAACAGTCTGTGCTACTTAAAGAACAAGGCAACGATTATTTAAAAGTAAACAACTTTGATAAAGCTATTGAATGCTATAATAAAGCAATAAACTTATCACCGGATTATGCTGACGCATATTTCAACCTAGGTAAGGCGTTTAAGCTTAAAAAAGATTACCCATCCGCAATTATTGCATTAGAAAAAGCTAAAAAACTTTCCCCCAAAGACACGGAAACAATTACAATTTTAGGTGAAACATACAAGCAAAATGGTCAATACTCACTAGCTATAAAAAACTTTGAAGAGGCACTAACTATTGACCAAACATCAGATTATGCAAAACGAAACCTTGAAGAAACAAAAAATATTGCATATTCAATCTTTAGTCCACAAGCAGCCCGAGAACAAAAAAAAGCCCAAGCACAAAAAAATCTTAACGAGGCAATTTCTATAGCAAAAAATTATTTACCCAAAGGCTACATGAAAGATTTAGCCGATGTTTGTGTCGTTTTTGATACAACAAATGAAATGGGTGGACGTAGCAACATAGCACAATATGAGCATAGCAAGCGAAAAATAACCGTTACTGGCGATTATATTTGGGCAAATCCAAGAATTGTAAGCGCTTACCTCGTGCATGAATTTGTTCATGCAAAAGACAATGACCCATATACATCAATCACTGAAGAACAAGACGCATACGAAGCAGCCGCAAAATTTTGGTTAGCAAAACACCCAACTGATACACAGCCACCGGTAAAAGACCCCGAAATGGACTATGTTGGAGAACTATATACTGCCGCCCCTCAACAACTAAAAGACCGAGTTGAAGAAATTTACAAACTAAGAGACCCTGATATTAGTAAAACATCTCCAAATCATCCACCAAAAAGCAAGTCTATATCTGCAACAATGCTTGAAAAAGATATTGAAGCAGAATCTTTAAGAAGCTACGATGTTATAGCTTAAAACACATTAGGTTTAGCTTTGTTTTTAAACTTAGTGATGGAGCCTTGGAATAATAGTTCAACAGTTCCCACTGAACCGTTTCTGTGTTTTGCAATCAAAACTTCAGCCGTTCCCTTGTTCTCGCTTTCATCTTTATTATAATATTCGTCACGATAAATAAACATTACGATATCCGCATCCTGCTCAATAGCACCGGATTCACGAAGGTCAGACAACATCGGACGCTTATCATTTCTTTGCTCAACCGCACGAGAAAGCTGAGAAAGCGCGATAATAGGAACATTTAATTCTCTCGCTAAAGTTTTCAAACCTCTTGAAATTGCAGAAATTTGCTGGAACCTATCTTCTTTTGAATTACCCTCTAGCAACTGCAAATAGTCAATAACTATCAAGCCTAAATCTTTTTCTTGCATTGCAAGACGACGACATTTAGCTCTCAAATCCATAACGGTTACGCCAGATGTATCATCAATATAGATAGGAGCATCTGTAAACGCACTCATACTATTCGTAAGTTTTTCCCAATCGGAAGACCCCATATTTCCGGTTTTTAAACGGTGTGAATCAACTTCAGCCTCAGAACACATCATACGAGTAACCAACTGTTCCTTGGGCATCTCAAGAGAAAATATAGCAACAGTTTTTTTCTCTCTTAAACCGACGTGTTGTGCAATATTTAATGCAAAAGCGGTTTTCCCCATCGCTGGACGGGCAGCCAAAATAATCAAATCTGACTTTTGCAAACCAGATGTAATGTCATCTAAATCATAAAAACCTGTAGAAACCCCTGTTAAAGAGTCTCTATGATTATATCTGTACTCGATTTTATCAAAGGTAGGAATAACTAAATCTTTAATTGATTCCAAATCATTAGTTGATTTTTGTTGTGCAATATCAAAAATTAATCGCTCAGCACTATCTAAAGTATCTTCTGTTGTTCTGTTATCATAAGCCATTGCAACAATTTCTGAACCCGCATTAATTAAAGAACGTTTAATTGCCTTTTCTTGAACAATTTTTGCATAATATTCAACATTGGCAGTTGTTGTAACAGCCAAAGCCAAATCGTTAATATACGCACGTCCTCCGACAGCTTCAAGCTTGTCTTGCTCTCTTAACATCTCTGAAACCGTAACAATATCAATAGCCAAGTTTTCAGCATACAACTTTAAAATAGCGCTATAAATATGTCTGTGCGCAGGCTTATAAAAAGTACCTGACTCCAAATATTCAACAACTTTATTCAAGCACACAGGGTTTGTCAAAATCGCACCCAAAATAGCTTCTTCCGCCTCAATACTTTGCGGAGGTAACTTTACCAACGATTCATCATTTGATTTTACTAAACTTACAGACATATTCCACCCCCTGATACTAATATTCTAGCTAAATCATGTCAATATAGCTATCATGTATTAAGATATTTTACTTTAACATTAAAAGTGCTATAATGAAGACATGGAATACATAAGATGGTACGATGAAGATATTTATTTAGCCCCAATTATGAAGATTTTGGAGCAATTACCTCCGGAGCTTCAAGACTCTGTGGCGCAAGACCTTGTTCAAATAGTTATGGGTTACAAGGACGAACTAAACGACGTAAAAATAAATTATTTAAACAACAATTTGTTACCAAATTATCGCCGTTGGTATGATGTAAATCCAAATCTTCACTCTTCTATTGAACTTCTTAAAACGGCAAATTCACAAACAAAAAAAGAAATTTGTGATTCTGTTATGGAATTTTTATTTCAGTTAATGATTCAGGAAAATTTAATTAATCATGACTAAAAAAGTATTAGTTACAGGCGCATCAAAAGGAATTGGCAAGGCTATTGCAAAAGAACTTGTCCTTGAGGGATATGATGTATATATTTGCGCAAGAACAATTGACGATTTAAAAACTTGTGCAAACGAAATTAAAGCCAAAGACTTTTTTGCCTGCGACATTTCAAATTTTGATGACTGCAAAAAATTAAAAGAGAAAATTGGAAATATCGATGTTTTGATAAATAATGCTGGAGCTTATGTCTGGGCGCCTATTGAAAAAACACAACAAAACGATATCGAAACATTAACTAAATTAAATATTATTGCGCCATACAACTTAATTTCATTATTTATAAATGATATGAAACAACAAAAATGGGGCAGAATTATAAACATTGGCTCAATTTCAGGCGTAGTCGGTGAGGCAAATGCATCTTTATATTCAATGACAAAGTCATCATTAAATGGCTTAACAAAAGCCCTCGGACTAGAACTTGCCGAATTTGGAATTACTATCAACACTATCAACCCTGGGTGGGTAAAAACAGACTTAGCTAACAATGCTGTTGAAGATAGTGATTTTTCAGAAGAAGAAATTGTTGACATGATTCCTCAACGACGATTTATAGAACCGATTGAAATCGCAAATCTCGTTAAATATTTAGCATCAGAGGCGGCAAAAGGAATAACAGCCCAAAACATAAGCCTTTGCGCAGGATTATCTGCCGGCTAATTATTTACCAATAAATTTTTATTTTTTAGTACACTTCTGTTTTCCATTCCATTTTAAATCATCACAGTGCAAGTAGTCCATGTTGCCTTTGTAGACAACCCACGCACCACAACCCCAACCACTACTTAATCTATTACAAGTATCATCAAAAAAAACTTCTGCACCAGGTACACCATTAGGAACAAGCTTTCCATCCATTATTACAAAACTAAAAGTATCTTTTCCACGCTGATTAGGCATTTGTGGACCATTTACATCGATAAACGCATTAATTAAAGCATTTTTATCACCTCTAAACCACACTGTCGCGCCATCATTTAACGTTAATTTGTAATAATTATATGTTGTATCTTTAGCGTAATTCCCTGTATCTGCCCCGTTTAAAAATTTATAATTTCCATCATAAATACACCCACCATCATTATTAAAACCACAATCCTTCATAATTTTAAAATTGTCTTTAATTAAATAATCATAAATAATCAAAGCATCATCTTGTGTATTGCCTTCAATTCCCCAAGTATCAACATCTCCATATTCAACAACAGCTTTTTGATAAGCTTGAGATAGCGTAGTATAAAACTTTTTAACCTTATTAACGGTTGCTTGTTCTGTATGCCGTTGGTGAAGTGTTGGGATTGTCATTGAGGAAACAACACCAATAATAGTCAATGTTACCAAAACCTCAGCAAGAGTAAAAGCTTTTTTAATTTTCTTTTTAAGAAAAGGAGAATTTAAAAGGCAACTAAACGCCCCCCCCCCCCCTAGTGTTATGCGGTTTTCAGGCATTTTCTTTTCCATCATTTATCTCCTTGTTTTAAATCATTTTAATGAAACATTTCACTTATTAATAATATAATATTTTAAAATTCTGCGCAAGAAATTTATGTTGGGATGACAAATTATAATTTAAGCAAAAAAATTAACTGCCCCTTCATATCTACCTCATTGTGCAATGCAAAAATTTTCTAAAAAAGCCAAAATAGACATAATCGAAATACACAAGAGAGGAGCGCTCAAATAAATTTGAGCAATTAAAACATGATTAATTTAAAAAAATTTTTAACTATAACATTTTTGTTTTTTTGCATTGGTAACTTTTGCCCTCAACAATCATTAGCACAAGAAGAAATTAATTACCCTGACTACGCATCATTTTTTGTAGGCGATGACAAATACGAAAATTACAACCGAAAAATATTCAATTTCAACATGAAAATGAACAAATACGCAATACGTCCATTACACATTATATGGGCATCAATTATGCCAAAATATGGGATGGATAGGATTCAAGGTGTATATGAAAATATTCTTTATCCAAAGCGCTTAGTTAGCACTCTTGTGCAAAAAGATTTTAAAGGTGCAAAAAATGAAACTTTACGTTTTTTGACTAACACAACACTAGGTCTTGGTGGGATGTTTGATCCGGCACGCCGATATTTTGATTTAAGTTCAACTAATGCCGATATGGAACAAGCCTTAGCAAAATGCAAGATAAAATCAGGACCTTATTTAGTTTGCCCAATTTTATCTGCAAGCACACCTCGCGCATTAGCTGGAAAAGCCCTAGATGCGGCACTTGACCCTTCGTCTTATGTTGGCTTACCATTCATGAGCTTTGTAAAAGCCGGCTTAACTTTAAATAATTCTTATTCTATGCAACCAATGACATACTTAATAGAAGAAACTTATGCCGACCCTTATGACATAATAAAAAAGCTATACGGGATTGAAAATTACCTAAAAACAACCCCGCCTGTAGAAAAAGAAATCATGAGGACAATGATTGATGTTTTTGATAGCGAAACAGGACTTGCGTTTGAAAACATATCTCCCGAATACCTAACTGATGTTTCAGAAAAATTCATATTGGTAGAAAACAACAACCAAAATTCAAACACAGAAAAAAATATTCATACATTAGAACAAAAAAAACTTGATTATGAAGAAAAAGACGATAATTTTGCACAAAAAATTCTTGCATTATATGGATATTCTTCAATGATTGAAGATGATTATTTAATGAATGTTCTGGAGTACACTCCATCATCAACAGCTCAATTAGAAGCTGACATAATTCTTGAAAATTACAATCCTCAAAATCCTGTTACTGATGCAATGCGTACAGTTTTATTCGATATTCCGGAAATTAATAATTCAATCTGGAGTGAATTTTCTATTTGGAACAGAAGCTTCAGCAAACGAATTAAAACATCCAGCGTAAAAATTTTCCCTGATAAAGACAACTACAAATTCAGATACATTATGCAAAAAGACAAAAATTCGCCTGTTGCTATTATTTATCCATCAATTGGAGAAGGCATAATGTCAAATCATTCTACCGTAATGGCTAAAATATTTTACGATAAAGGATATTCCGTAATTATTCAAGGAAGTCCTTTCCAATGGTCATTCATAAAAAGCATGCCGGAAAGCTATAAACCAGGATTACCTTCTCAAGACACAGACTACTTAAAGCTTGTAACAAGCAATATTGTCAACCATCTAGAAAACAAATATAACTGCAAATTTAAAGATAAAATTGTAATAGGCACCTCATTTGGAGCAATGACAACATTATTTTTAGCCGATAAAGAAAACAAAAATAACACATTGGGCATTTCGAAATTTATAGCAATCAACCCACCTATAGACCTAGTCTATGCAATGACACAAATCGACACAAACACAGCACAATGGCACAAAAATCCGGATAATTTAAAAGAAAGAGTCGCAAACACAGCATCTAAAGTCTTATCAATGTTACAAGATGAAACTATTGAAAAAGACAAGGTTGATTCATTGCCTTTCTCGGAAGAAGAAGCAAAATTTATTACCGGCTTTATTATGCATCAAAAATTATCAGACTTAATTTACACAATTGAAAAAATAAAAAATAAAGAAAAAATAAATCCATCTGAACTATATGCTCAAATTAGAAAAATGAACTACAATGAATACGCAAAAAAATACTTATTAGAAAATAAATATACAAATATTGAAGAACTTAGTAAACATACTAATTTAGACATAATATCCGACTTTTTAAAAGCTAACAACAATTATGTAATTTATCATTCACTTGACGACTACTTAGTCAGTCCACCTCAACTATCTACACTAAAATCTCTTTGCGGAAACAATTTAATTTTATTCAATAACGGTTCCCATTTAGGCTTTTTATACAGAAAAGAATTTATAAATTCTCTTAAAAATCAAATCCCAGACTTATCCAAGACAATCGAAACTCAAAATATAGAATTACTAGAAGAAAGCACAGAAGGAGTATAAATTATGCAAAACATGAATTGGTTTCATTCACTCAAAAAACCCGAACTAGCTCCACCGGATTGGATTTTTGCTCCTGTTTGGACAATATTATATATAATGATTTTTTTATCATTAGTTTTTTTCCTAAAAACAGGCGGGACAAAACATAAAATCATTCCTCTTATTTTTTTTATAATTCAATTATTACTCAACTTTTCTTGGAGCGGTGTGTTTTTTGGATTACAAAAAACAGGGCTTGCTTTAATCATAATAGGTTTATTATGGATAACCCTACTAATAACAATAATAACTTTTTATAAACATTCAAAATTATCCGCGTGGTTACTTATTCCATATTTTTTATGGGTAAGTTTCGCTACATATTTAAATTTTGAGTATTGGCGGTTAAACACCTAAACACGAATTGTTAAGTTTTGTGAAAGCAAAATATAGAAAAAATTAAAGTTCATGCAAAAAGTTGCCGATAACAAAATCAAATAAAAAAGTATGGATATGTGTATAGACTATTATACATACGATTGCTGATTTGTTTTAGTGTAAAATACATAGTTAAATGGAGATAAAAACACATGAGCATGAACATTCAAAGTGTACAAGCATTCGACGCAGCGGTAGGAAAACTAGGAGCTATTAAGGGTGATGTAACAGCAGATCAATTACAAGATTTACAAAGTTTATTTTCATCACAAATTTGGAATACCTCCGATACACAAGGAACAAAAGCAAACCTAGAAAGACAAATTAAAGAGCTAGAAAAATTATTAGCTGAAATTGAAGCCGAAATTGAAGAACTGTATGATAAACAAAAAGCTGAAAGCAATCAAATGCAAAGACTTGTTAATGATTTAACAGAAGAATCTTTACAAGCATCAAATAAAGCAGAAGAAGCTGTTGAGCAAAGAGAAAAAGCTGTTGATACAGCTACATCTGAAGCATACAACTTGTATATGCAAGGAAAAATTGAAAAAGATGAAATTCCTCACAAAATAGCTGAATTGATGGCAAAAAGCTGTCCTTCAGGTTCTTCCGCTATGCAAGCACATTTAGATAATATGGACGTAACCGGTCAAAAAATTGCAAGTATTAGTGATAAAATTGCAGCTGTTTTAGACAACGTAAACGAACTTACAGCTAAATTCAAAACGACTGAAGCATCTTTAGGTTTGATGAAAGATTTACTTGCACAAGTTCCTGAACACAAAGAACGTGCAGATATTGAATCAACAATGCAAAAACCTGTATTTACACCTACTCAAGAGGCACTAGGTGACAAACTTATTGATGCATTTACAGTTGAGCAAAAAGGAAATGTAGGTGATGCATCTGAAGCAACTAAATTAATGAAAGAAGCCTTAGGCACACCAGTTACTGAAGAAAGAAAACAAGAACTAGATGCAATGTCAGCAGAAGATAAAGCTGCAGCCGTTGAAAATTGCGACTTAGAAAAATTCACTGCGCTTGAATTAATGTACCTATCAGGTATGGATAAATATCAAGCTGGTTCTGCAATCGGACGTGTCTTTAGTGGTGCTTACGTAGGTTATAATGAAGAAACAGGTAAAATCGTAAGACCTATTGGTCACGACGGAGTTAAAGGCATAATGACTCAATTAAGTGACGACTATAAGACATTATGGGGCGGCGAAACCGAATTAGGTAGCGAAAAGGACAACGGCACAATGGGCGGCAAAGACCCATTTAGCTGGAGACAAGGCGACACAACATACTCTCTTACTATAGATAGAGATAAAGATGGTGTATTTGATGGAGCAAATGAATTTGTTGGAGCCGAAAACGGCTGGCAAGAGCTTGTATCCGCTGATAAGGATAATGATGGAAGCTTAACTGCAGCCGAAATGGAAGAAGCTGGATTTAGCATAATGGAAAATGATCAATCATTAACCGGCGGTGGAACATACGGCTGGAACGGTATTGATGAATCTGGTGTAAAATCTATTGACTTAAAATCATTAAGAGAAATCAGCGGTGCCAAAGCTACAAACCTAAACGGAAACACCCGTACAGCAGAATTTAACGTTGTTCTTGAAGATACAAACGGAGACGGCGTTGATGATGTAACGCTAGGTAAACAAACATTAAATACTGAAGAATATAACAATATGTTCTATTCTCACACGTACGGTGAGGCATATTCTTTCGGCTTAGATCCTAACGAAGTAGCTGAAACACTTGCGGCAGCGGCTGCTCCTCAAAACTATACAGAGGTAGAAGAAGCTCAAACACAAGCAAAAGTAAATAAAGCAGAAAATATGATTGAAGATACAGAAAAAACAGTTTCAGAAAAACAAAAGGAAGCAGCTTCTATCCATGCAAACAGAACTGGTGCGGAACTCCCTGAAAATGAAGAAGAAACTGCAACAAACACAACAGATACAACTTCTTCAACAACAACTACGACGGCAGCACCGGCTGAAGACGATTATATTGAAGAAGAAGAACCACCTGCGCTATAATCCAAATTCCATAAATAAAAAACAAGCTCGACTATGATATTTAAGGCGAGCTTGTTCTATTTTTTAAATTATTTATTTGTCATCAAATTTTACTAAACCACTTTTTTTAAGAAATCCGATAATTGCATGTCCTACACTCAATTGAAGTGGAGCCGGTGCTTGTCTTAACAAATCAACAGCTTCTTGTACAACCTCATTTTGATCATACCATCTTCTTCTTTGTCCTGAATCATGCGTATAATAAAACCATTCAACAGGTTTTGAGTATAATTTTGCAACTTTTAAAAGTTCCAAAACGTCCAATTTTCTGTTTCCTGCCTCTAAAATAGAAACTGCGGATATTGGGACACCCAAGCATTTTGCCAAATCTTCTTGTCTTAATCCTGCTTCAATTCTTGCTTTTTTCAAACGTTGAGAAAGTATTTCACGATTCATATTGACTTTAACCTTATTAATGTATAAACTAACTGTGTTTACTGATATTACACGAAAAAACAACTATCTGCAAGACCACTTTTATGAAAAACAAAAAAAAATTAAGACAATGGGCAAAAACACAGCGACTGCTTGAAAAAAACAAAGACAAAGATGAAACAATTCTTAAAAAAATAAAATTTTTAAAGTGTTTTATTGAGGCAAATAATGTCATGCTATTTTATCCACTAGAGAATGAATTAAACTTGTTAGATTTATTAAATGAAAATAAAGTTTTTAGTTTTCCTTGTATAATTAATGACAAAATAATACCCTACAAACACAATGAAAATTTCAAAATCGGTAAATTTAATATTTTAGAACCCCAAAATTCTACTGAAATTTTACCTAAAGAATTAGATTTAGTGATTGTTCCGGCACTTTGTGTTGACATAAAAGGGAACAGAGTAGGATACGGAAAAGGTTACTACGATAAATTTATAAAAGAATTAAATCGAGAAAAAACTAAGATTATAGTTGGAATTTATGATAATTTAGTAGTCAATGAAATAGAAATTGATGAACTCGACGAAAAAGTTGATATTATTGTAACGGAAGAGAAAACTATTTTTCTATAATATTATTTTTTAATTTCAAAATCATTACAAGCGAAAAAACAATGACAATAATACTAACTACTTGAGCGACATGAACTATTCCTAAGGATAATACACTATCCAGCCTCACACCCTCAATAAAATATCTACCAACAGAATACAAAATCAAATAACTGAAAAACACTATACCTTCAATATTTTTTGCTAATTTTCTCACTACAAAAAATAAAAGTAACAACACAACAATATTCCAAATCATTTCATACAAAAATGTTGGATGGAAATATTCCACATTAAAAAACTCAACAGGTCTTTTATATTGTGGAACGTGAAGACACAAAAAATTTGAATAATAACAAGGTTTTCCAAATGCTTCTATATTAAAATAATTACCTAAACGTCCAATTATTTGTCCCAGACACACTCCGTAAGCAAAAACATCCGCATAAGCCAATAATGGTAGGTTGTGTTTTTTTACCCACAAAAAGCCCCCGACAAAACCACCTAAAAGAGCGCCATGTATAGATATTCCACCATTTTGTATCAGCAAAATTTCTATTAAATGTTGCGAATAATACCCCCAATCCAACAAAACATAATAAAGCCTTGCACCTAAAATTGCACTTAATATTACAACGGGCAAAATATCTAAAAACTTTTCAACAGGGACAGACTTATAATATTTTTTAGCAACAATGCAACTCAAAGATGAACCCACAAAAATCGCAAAAAACATTATTACACTATAATATTTGATAGCAAAATTACCAATATAAAAAGCGACATTACTTTCAGGCGAAAGCATATTTAACCTTCATTTTTTTCGTTTAAATTACGAGGCGTATACTTTACAAGTTCGTTGTTTAACTCTTCAACTTTTGCAGAAACATTATCTTTATCCTCGGCTGCTGGGTTTAAAGACAAATAATGATTATAATTATCAACTGCATCCATAAAAAGTTTAGAAACTTCTAATTTATCACTTTCACTTAATTTTACAGGTTTAACTTCTTCTGTTTGAGCATCAATTGTTATAGTTTGTCCTGATGTACAATCAATATTTTTTGGTTTTACACCGTTAATTTTATCATAAGCCGCATTTTCAAGAGCTACAGCAATAGAATAATAAGCATCTGCAAACTCAGGATTAAGTTTCACTGCTACTTTTAACGCATCAAGGGCTTCTTCATAATTTTTTGCCGCAATATATGCAACACCCAAATTATAATTTGTTTCTAAAATACCTGAATCCAAATCCAAGCTTGATTTATAACGACAAATTGCCTTGTCTACTTCACCAGAATTAAGATATTCTTTTGCTTTGTTATTAAGTTCTTGAATAGCAAAATTATTAATACAAGCTGTTGTTAATACTGATACAAACAATATAGTTAATATTAAAAATAGTCTTTTCATATAAATAAACTCCAAATTTATACGTATATGATAAATAAAACCAAAAATTAAGGCAACATTCTAAACAAAACTTCAAACATTTGTAGTACTAGTACAATTGTATAAATTTATTTTTTAACGACAAACATTCCACGCACAATTGGTTTATTCAAATCATTTAAATAAAATAAAGAAAAAATATACGTTCCTGCTTGAGAAACTTGAACAGAATCAATATAATAATTTTTACTCGTATCTATTTTAACATCCTTAGATGCAGCAATTTTAAATCCCCAATTTTGAACCTTCGTATCTTTTTTTATTAACTGCATTCTTAAATATGGAGAGTCAAAACCTTTAGGATTAAAAACAACAAAATGAGTTGTCTCGCCTAATTCAAAATAATCCACAGGCGATTGAACGGTAATTTTATTAATTGGTTGATTATTAAATAAAACAATAGGCGTTTCTTTGTCACAACCACAAACAAAAACCATTAATCCAAAAAACAGAAATAAAAAAAACTTTCTAAGCATAATTATTGTTGCTCAATTTTTTTCTTTAAATAATCAACTTTTTCTCTTATGCTTTGATTTACAGCCTCTTCATTACTCAATTCTATAAATTTTTCATAATTTAAAATAGCTTTTGTATAATCATTTTCAGTTTCAAACGACATCGCTAAAGCATAATATGCATAAGCATAATTAGAATTTAAAGTTATAATCTTTTCAAATTTTTCTTTCGCTTCACTTATTTTTGATTGTTCCGCCAAAATTAACCCCATATTAAACAAAGCATCTTCATTATTAGGATTTAAATCAATAACTCGTTGATAAGACTCCAGTGCCTTTTCATTATTTTCATTTAACTTATATGCATTACCAAGTTTTATCAATATAACTTCATCATTAGGAGCAAGTTCAAGCGCATTAATATATTCAGAAATTGCCGGAGCATATTCTTCCGTTTTAAAATAAATATCTGCCAACGAAACAATCGCCTCAATATTATCCGGTGTTTTTTCTAACATTTGTTGATAAACATCTTTTGCCTCAGCCAACATATCATACTTAGAAAGAGTTCCGGCATATTCAAAAATCATATTCTCATTGTCAGGCTCAAATTCAATAGCCTTTGAATAATTTTCTACAACTTTTTCTTTTTCACCTAATGCATCGTAAATTTCAGCACTTGCTTCATAAGCCTCAACTTCTTTTTCATTAGCAACTTTTGCCAAGTCATAATTTTCTATTGCCTTTTTTGCTTCACCTTGTTTTTTGAGCTCATTACCTTTAAAAACATAAGCCTTAGCCAAATTTTCAGCAACTCTTTCATCCTGTTTTATATCTAACAATTTTTTATAAAGCTCTATTGCTTTGTCTATTTGCCCACAGGCATGAAGAGCCAATGCCTTATCAAACATAACATCATAATTTTCTTTATCTACAAGCAAGACTTTATCATAAACAACAACAGCCTTTTCATATTCGCCATTTAAATGATAAACACGCCCAAGCTCTTTTTGAATATCAAGATTTTGGGGAGCCAGCTCTAAAGATTTTTCAAATGCTGTCGCAGCTTGAGCATATTGTTTTTCTTTCAAATACAAAATACCCATATTAGTATAGGCATTCGCATTTTTAGGATTATACGCAATATACTCTAAATATTGCTCAATCGCCTTTTCGATTTGTCCCATATCAGCAAGCAAATTCGCATAATCGAATTTTAAAGCATTTAACTCGGGATTTAACTCAAATGCCTTTTCAAATTCTAACAACGCCTCTTGCGATTTATTCAAGCGAACATACACTAAAGCCAAATTTCCATGAGCGGCATAATCCTGTTCATTTCTCTTTATTGACTCTAAAAGCATATTTGAAGCATTTTCAAAATTTTCTATTTTTAAAAGGGCTAAACCATAATTTGAATACTCTTTAAAATTCTTAGGATTTCGAGAATACAATTTTGCATACTCATCCGCCGCCTCTTGGGCATTATCCGTCTCTAAATAAATAGATGCCAAATTTTCCCTTGCCTCAACACTGTCAGGATAATAATTTAAAAATTTCTTATAAAAATCTAGTGCCTCATTTTTTTCACCCATTAGATATTTAACATTTGCCATGTTTAAATAATTATAGGTATAATCCGGAAACATATTCATAGCCTGATAATAAGCACTATAAGCATCCGAATACTTTTGTTGTTGTTGCAAAATATTTCCAACACTTATATAAATAAAGGCATCATTAGGTCTTATTTTAATCGCCTTTTTGTACATAGACAAAGCATTTTTCCAGTCTCCTATTTCGGTATAAAGACCGGCTAACTTTGTATACAACAATGCATCATCAGAAGTCTGTTCAATAGCCAATTTCATTTGCTCGATAGCTTGCATATAATTATGTGCGGATTCTGCTCTGCACGCAGCTTCATAATATTGATGAGCCAATGAAGACATTTTTGCATCTGCAGGCAAATTCATTGCACCAAACATTAACGCTGACAATAAAACCGAAATATTCAAGACTTTAACTAATTTCTTATCCATACCAAGATTATCATACGTTTTTATTTAAAAATCAAGAAGTTTTTACAAATTAACAACTTGACATTTTAAACTAAATTAATTACCCTAAAATTATGAATAGTTAAAGGTTAAGAGGTTTATATGGCATTTGAAATGGAAAAAGAAATTCTGCAACAGCCTGATGTTGTGCAAAATTTGATAAAAAAATATATTACAAAAAACAATCAAATCACTTTTTCACTGCCAGACAACATAAAAAAAATAAAATTTATAGCAAGTGGCTCATCTTATCACTGTGCACACATGGTAGCAAAACTATTCCGAGAATACGCAAACATTAAAGCCAACTGTGAATACTCGAGCGAATTTTTTATCTCTAAAAACTTATTCATAAATCCAAACACTCTTTATATTTTCATTTCTCAATCGGGTGAAACTTATGACACTGTTGAATCGCTAAAAAAGGTTAAAGAACTTGGCGGTATTACAATGTGCGTTACAAATTGCGTCGATTCAACATTATGGAAGTTATGTGATTATAAAATTTTATCCGAAGCAGGTGAAGAAAAAAGTATAGCTTCAACCAAAGCCTTACTTGCACAAATATTTTGCTTATATTTAATTATGCTTGAATATTTAGCAACAAAAGGACACAATATTGAAAAAGAAATATGTGAAATTAAGACGCTACCACACTTTATAGAAAAATTTTTAAACACATCTAACTATATAAAAAACATTGCTAAAAAAATATCAAAATGCCAAAATATCATAATTCTGGGCTCTAAATACTATTATTCAGTAGCAAAAGAAGGAGCGTTAAAAATAAAAGAAACATCATACATTAACGCTAACGCTTATCCACAAGGAGAATTTTTACACGGACATGTTGCTGTATTGAACAACGCACAATCTGCTCTAATAGCAATTTGTGTAGACGAAACAAAGGAAAATACAAACCAAATTCTTGATAAAATTTTCGCTGATTATTCCCCTCAATTAATCACAATAAGCAACGAAACAAAAACAAGAAATAACGCTTTAAATATTCAAATTGAGACAAATAACAATATATTTACATTGCTGGCGACCGTAATCACTTTCCAACTTTTAGCCTTTGAAACAGCATGTTCTTTAGGTCGAAATGTTGATAAACCACTTGGTTTGAAAAAAATCGTTAAATAAATTACCATGTATTCTAATAAAGGGAGACATCAAAATGCCAAAAAACCTTGATTTTGTAGAGAGAGAGATTAAAGGCTTTTTTCTTAACAAGACAAAAGCCTTTACCCTTGCAGAAGTTTTAGTTACGTTATCTGTTATCGGAATTATAGCTGCATTTGTACTCCCAGGGGTTATAAGAAAATACCAAGAATCTATCAATGTTACAAAATTAAGAGAAGTATATAGCCAACTTAATGCCGCCTTCAACGTAGCTGTTCAACAATTTGGACCACCTCAATATTGGGGACTTTTAAATTCTTCAACTAATAACTTTGATGAAGATGGAAAGCAATATGGATACATCCCATCTGAAAACATTCCTTATGAAAGATTATTAATAGGACTAAAAAAAGAACTTATAGACGGAAAAGAAAAGGCTTACCAACCGGAAGCAATGCATGGTGGAGGCGGTATTATCACAAAACAACGCCCCATATATAGATTGTCTAATGGCACAACATTACTTTATCCTGCTTATATATCGTCAGGGAAATGCACGGCTTCTGGTGGAACTGCGCCTTACACAAATATATGCGGAGACATAAAAGTAGATTTAAATGGTTTTGCGCCACCTAACAAATATGGACACGATGTTTTTGTTTTTTATTTTACTAAAAAAGGATTTTTTCCAATTGGTGGAAAAAATAACAACACTTCAATAAAAACTCATTGTGATATGTCTTTAACAGAGCAAGATTATAATGGATTCGGATGCGCTGCTTGGGTGATAGAAAAAGGAAACATGAACTACTTAAGACATAAAATTGAATGGTAATTTCACGCCTTTTATTTTGATATAAAAAGAAAACCTCGCTTTTGCGAGGTTTTTTGAAATAAAGTGTACAATCAACAATCAGTTATTAAATATTTTCTTCTTCAATGTATTCTTCTTCAACAGGTTCAGTAGTAAGCGCTGCATCTGTTTCAGTAGTAGCTGTTTCTTCTTCGTTTTTAACTTCGTTGTCACCAACTATTAATGTAGCGTTACCTGTTTTTTCAGCTCTACCGATATTATCTACATCTTCTGCTTTATTTTTTAATGCTTCTGCGTTTGCATCAATTGTATCTTCTGTTACTTCAGTTAAGATGTTGTTTAACTCTTCTTCAGCTTCAGTGTAGTTTTTAGGTTGAGCAGCAGCCGCTAATGCTTCAGCTACTTCATCTTCATCTAAACCGAATGCAATTGCTTCGCCAACAGTGTGTCCGTAGAATGTATCAGCATATTCTTCAGTGATAAAAGTTTGTTTGCCTAATGTTTTTTCATCAACGCCATCACCGTTTTGATCTTCAAGGATTACTTCAAAGTCACCAGTACGAGTGTTGCCATTAAGGTCAATTTGTTTATGTTTTGCTATTTCTCTGAAAGAGTTAAGATTAATAGATTTTACTCCAGATTCTTTAACGCCATTCCAGCCGTATGTGCCACCGCCAGTTAATGCTTGGTCATTTTCCATTACGCTAAATCCTGCTGCAGCCATTTCATCAGCTGTCAAATTACCATCAGCATTGGTATCAGCTGCTGTTAATTCAGCCCAACCACCGTTTTCTGCGCCAACAAATTCATTTTGTCCATCAAATTGAAAATCTTTATCTCTATCAATAACTAAAGTGTATGTTGTGTCGCCAACTCTCCAGCTAAATGGATCCTTTCCACCAGCTTGACCATTTGCGTTTTCGGATTCGCGTTGTACTTTACCACCCCAAAGAGTTTGATATTGACTTTCTAAATTACGATATATTCCTTTTGTTGGGTCGTGTCCATCTGGAACTCTAATTGCGCCAGTTTTTTCATCGTAACCTACACCAGCTCCATTGAAGATAGTTTCAATTGCTTTACCTGCTTGGTATACATCCATACCTGACAAGTACATTAATTCAAGTGCTGAGTATTTAGATGTATCAGCTTCTTCAACTGCTGCAGCTTTTGCTTCTGGTGTCATTGCATCTAATTCAGCTTTTCTAGCAGCATCAACTTTTGTTGAACCCTGTAACGCTTCTTTTAATTTTGATGTTCCAGCGTTTCCATCAGCCCATTTTCCATCGTTAACTTCTGTAAATCTATCGATTAATTTATCACCCAATGCTTCTTGTGTTGGTGTGTAAATTGGTTTTGCCATTGTTGATTGAATATCTGCTCGTTCTTTATGTTCAGGAACTTGTGCCAACAATTGTTGCATCAAACCGATTGATGTTTCAGTTGTTTTCATTTTTGCTGTAAGTTCATTTACGTTATCCAAAATTCCAGCAATTTTGTCGCTTAAGCTATAGATTTTTTGTCCATATACGTCCATTGCTTGAAGACTTGCTTGAAGTTTTGTACCCGCATTTGTATTGGCTTTACCCAATGCTTTTGCGATTTCTGCAGGGATTTCATCTTTTGAAATTTCACCTTTCATATATCTGCGATATACATCATCTGTAGCATTTTCAACTAATTCTTGTTGTTGTTTTGCATTTTGATCCATTTGTTTAGATGCTTGATAAGATTCATTATTAATGTCATCTAATAATCTATTCATTTGTTCATTATGAGATTTTTGTTCAGCATACAAATCGTCAATTTCTGCTTGAATTTCATCTAATAACGCAGTTAATTTTTGGATTTGTGCTTCTAAGTTTGCTTTTGTTCCTTCTGTGTCAGAAGTATTCCAAATTTTTGTTGAGAATAGACTTGTTAATTCTTCTAATTGATCAGTAGTTACATCACCTTTAATAGCGCCTAATTGTCCTACTGCTGCGTCGAATGCTTGTACACTTTGAATGTTCATAATTTTTACACCTTATTTAAATAACCACACTCCTATATAAAAACAAATTGTTAGTTAAAATTTCAATACTTAGTATATAATTTACATATCTTTACAATATATTTTTGTTTTTTAATAGAAAACCAGTTGGGTTAAGCCTTTTAGAAAAAAGCTTATAACATATCGTCGTATAAAATTAGCTTAATATTTGAAATAAACTTTTAAGAATGAAAACTTTTTCAATTCTTTTTATATTTATAATTATCATTAATTTGTTCAACATTCCTGTCCTTGCCGCAGATAATTCAATTTGGAACTTGCAGGAAGATAATTTCTTAGAAAATATTAACAACGACAAATCACCTATTAGTGAAGAAAAAAAGATATTTTTAGAAGGGGAAATAAAAAAATATTTAGACACAGACGTTACCTATGTAAATCTTGCTGATTGCATTTTAACAGCAGCACAAAATAGTTACGATTTAAAAATCAACTATCACGAAAAACTAGCAACTCAATGGGAATTTAGAGCAAAGGCAGCGGAACTTGTGCCGGATTTTAGCTATTCATTCGATATTTCAGACTTAAGAGGTGAATTTTTAGTCGGTGGAGTTGTGCCAATTCTAGTTCATGAAACAGTTATTCAAAGTTCTTTTGATTTAATTTGGGATATAACAAATCAGGGCAAAACCATATTTGAAATGGCAGCTATTAAAAATGCAATAAAAGCTGCTACATACAATCTTGACTATACATTGGATGAAGTTTTACTAAATACAGCCCTTAACTACTATAATTTGCTTGGAAGAAAACTTGAAATCGACGTATATCGCATAAACCTACAAGACCGAGAAGAACAATTAAAAATGATTAAAGCAAAATATGAAATGGGACTAAGTTCTAAGTTTGATACATATAGAGCCGAAGCAGAAGCAGCAAGGGCAAAACAAGAATATATTACTCTGTTTAATAGTTTAAGATATTTACAAGCACGCATAGCCAATATTATGGGAATAGATGTAATAACTACGGTATACCCAAAAGAACAAACAATTAGAATACAAAACATTATAGACCCCAATTATACAATAGAAGAACTTTTTGAAATAGCACTAAAAGAACGTGATGATTTAAACCAAAAACGTAAAGAAATCAAAGCATTAGAAATACGACAAAATGAAGTTTATGCTGATTTTATCCCAAAAATCGCAATAATAGCGTCGCATCAACAAGTAGGAACTGTTCGTTTAGGTTTAAGAACTAACGACTCTATTACCATACAAGCCATTGCGCCCTTAGGGAAAAATTTAGGCGTAAATACTTTTATGCGCGCAAAAATGGAAAATGAAAAACTTAAAGCAGAAAAACTCAAACTTAAACAAATGGAACGACAAGTTAAAGAAGATATTATCAGCTCCTATTATGATTCAAAAACACAACTTGAAAAAATTGAAGCGGCGAAAAAAGAAGTTTTTTCCGCAGAAGAAAGTTTAAAAATATCATTGATAAGAATGGAAATAGGGGAAGCCACATTCTTAGATGTTTTACAGGCACAACAAGCAAAAACTGAAGCTAGGCAAATTTTAGTTCAGCATATAGTTGATTATAATAAATCACAAATTCAAACTTTGTTTAACATTGGTTTAATAACAAAATGTGCAGCTCTTACAAACTATCGCATGCCAGAATAAAAAATTATTCTTTGTCTTTGTTGTCATGTTTTATTGCATAATTGAGCACAATAGTTGCAATGATTATAATAGAAGTTCCTATTATAAAATTGGCAAGATTTATTTTTTCTTGAAACAATAATATAGAAAAGAGTACGGCAAAGGGAATTTTCAAATTATTCATTATCGCTAAAGTTGAATATTTAACACTGATACTCCCCTTGTTCCATAGCCAAAACCCTATTCCTGTTGGAACCAAGGCTAGATAAAATATTGATAAAAGTTGAGACAAAGTAATTGTTGATATTATATCAAAAGAGTTGCTCATAAAAACTATTGGTAAAACAAACAAACTTGCGCCAACATACGCGCTACTCATATATTTTGCAGATGTATCATTTATAAATTTCTTCCACAAAACCTGCCCTAACGCAAAAGAACAGTTTGACGTTTCCATCAGAATTATTCCTTTACAAATTTCATCAAAAGCCAAATTTTGCCATACAATAATACCTGCACCAATTACAGACAATAAAATACAAACAACATAAATAAACTTAAACCTTGCACCAAACAAAGTTGACCATATTGCAACAAATATCGGAGTTGTTGTTGTAAGCAACGCAACTTCATTGCCTTGTAAATACTTAAATGCGCTTATAAAGCACAAATACATTAAACCAAATTGAACAACCCCAATGAGTCCGGCTAATATATGTTTTTTTTCATTTGAAATTCTAAAAAAAGGTAAAAACAATATGCTTGCAAGCAACAAACGACTAAAAACAACAAACTCGCTTGGCAATGATGTTAGCTGAGTTTTTATTAACCCAAACGATAATGAAAAACAAATTGTTGCAAAAATTAAATTAAACATATCAATAGTCTACAATAAACCCTATTTAATTAATAGAATTTAATTCATTGAAGACTTAAAATGCTCTAACGTTTTTTTGCTTGCAACAATAGATGTTAATGATGGATTTTGAAAAATATAATTTGCTGCAGCTTTTATATCTTCTTTAGTTACATTATCAATTTCTGCCAACAACAAGTTTGGAAAATCTATGCCATAAGCAGTATATTTACTTTTACTCAAAAGAGCATTTTTTCCTGCACCGGTTTCTGCATTATCCAAAATTTTAGTTTTTAAATATAATTTCGCACTTTCCAACTCTTCATCAGAAACAAGTTCTATTTGCATTTTATTTGTGTTTACATCAAATCCCTTAAGAGATTTTTTTAAATTATCAAGCTTGTCTGTCCCTTCTTGGGGGTTATCTGTAGTCGTTTTTATGGACAAGGTCATAACACCTGTATTATCCATAAAATCAATATTCGAACAAACACGATATGCCAATTTTTGTTTTTCTCTCAAATCCGTAAATAATCTTGAATTAGGATTCCCACCTAAAATCGTATTTAAAAGTTCAAACTTAGCCAAATCTGCAATATTCGAATTGGTCTTAAATTTATAACATTTAACAACATCCGCTTGGTTTCTAACATCTGCTTGAGCAATAATCTTATTTTTTTCTAATGGAATAAAAGAATCAAATGTATCCGGAACAAACGACTGCATCTTTGGAAAACCCATAGACATAGAATTATTTATAATTGTAGCCAGTTCAGGCTTTTTTTCAAATGGAGCGCTAACAGCGCACATTACTTTTGCATTTTGCATAACATAATGATACAATCCGACGACATCATCCAAAGTAATTGTTTCCAAAGACGCTAGCAAAGTATCCTTGGATGAGGAGTAAGGTAAATGTTTAAACAATTCCTCTGTAGCGTTTGACTTTGCTGATTTTTGTTTTTTAGATACAAGCTCTTTTATTTCGGCTTTTGCAAATTCAAAATTATCCTGCGTTAAATTAGGACTCAACAAGACTTCTTTTGCTAAATTTAAAGCATCTTCTGTCTCTGATACGCCTAAATTAGCCACGTAAGATAATGATGAAGGAGTTGCATTAAATAAAAGATTAATTCCTTTAGTATCCGCTTCATCAAAAAATGTTATCTGAGACTTATTCAAAGAACCACGATTTAGCATCGCTGATAAAACTTCTGCAACCCCGGGCTTAACAGCGGCAGGAGTTTGTGTCTTTAACGTCAATGCAATATTTGTAATATCACTTTGTATTGGATTAGCAAGAACTTCTATGTTATTATACAACTTATAATTAGTAATTTTTGTTGCATCATATACTTCTTTATGTAAAAACTCATTATTGGTCTTTGTCGAACCAAAAGAAATTGTATGTTCTTTTGCTATAGCCTTTTCACTAGGATTCACCGTAGCAATAGAAACCTTATTTAAATCCAAATACTTTTTAGCAACATCTTGAACATCCTGTATTGTTATATCTTTCAATATTTTTTCATATTCCGAAACATATTTTATGTCTTTATCCAGCAATGATGAACCTATCAAATTATTTAAATTAAAAGAATTTTCACTTGTATTCTGAATAATTCTTTCAAGTTGTTTTTTTACAATATTAAACTCTTTTTCCGAAACACTACCATTTTGAATTTCAAAAATTTCCTTATAAACCGTTCTTATTGTTTCATCAACTTTATCAGGAGAACAAGAAGCTAAGAAAATTATAGCTTTTTTATCCTCTAATTTATTCCCTATTTTTTCAATTCCGGCATTAGGTACAATATGGAATTGTTCAAGAGCTTTGTGAAGTTTAGAAGACTTATTTCCACTCAATAAAGTAACCAACATTTCTGCCACTATTTTATCTTTTGTATTTATATTTTCAGGTCCACTAAATGCCATAACAAGTGAACTAGCCATTGCATTATCAGAAGATTTATCAATTCTTATTGATTTTTCAATTGGTGTCAAAGTCTCAAACTTTTTAACCATAGGTTTTATTGGATTTTGTTTAGTGAAATATTTAGAAACCAAAGCTATAGTTTCATCAGGTTGAACATCTCCTGTAATAACCGTTGTAAAATTATCCGGCGTATAATATGTATTATAATAATTTACAACATCTTCTCGAGTTATATTTTGAATATTTTCAATTGTCCCTGCAATTAAATCAGGTGATTTAGTATCAATTTGATATAAGTTTTTTAACGCCAAATTCATTGCTAAATTTTGTGGCTCATCCATAACCATACTTATTTCTGATATAACAGGTCCACGCTCTTTATCCAACATATCGGGCGCAAATACAGGATTTTGCAACATATCAGAATGTAATTTTATTTTATTCTCCAAATCAGCTTGTTTTAACAACTGGGAACTTATATAAAAATCTGTCGTTGAAAAACTTGTTGAGGCATTTGTAGAGGCTCCCAAATTATTAACTTTACTAAAAAACTCACCTGCTTTTAATTCTTTTGTCCCATTGAACAAATTATGTTCAATATAATGACTAATACCACGCAAATGCTCCGGTTCGTTCATAGAACCGGCATTTACGTATGTTTTAACTACAGTTGGTCCTTTTTTGGGTAAAATAACAACATTCTGTCCATTAGCCAATTTATATGTTTGAGCTTTTAAATCACCTAAAATATTCAACTCACCGGTATAAGTATAAGGCATTGGTGAGCTTATCCCAACAGGATTTTGCACATTAGCTAATTGCTTTATTTCTTTATTCTCACTTTTTTGTTCAATATTAGGCATTGTAGCCTTAAACGCTGGTACCTGCGCAATCCCACTTGTTCGAACTTCATTTACTTTTAACATAACAAATTTTTAACCCTACAACTTCCTTATACTATAATAAAACAATTTAAGATTAAAAATTGACTTTACTTTAATTTTTTTTTACAAAACAACAGAAATTGTAATAAATCATTAAAGATTTGTAAAACTTTCTTAACAAAAAGCCTAGAAAGTAGCAAAAAACATGTTTTCAAGATTTATATAACTGCTACAATAAAGATAAGGGAGCAAATAAATTATGATGAAAGTTCAAAGTTTTGGTTGCCAACCACTAAAACCTTCATATCAACTAAACGCAGGACCCTCATTTGGAAAGGGACATGACGATTATGCTTATGAAGATGCTGAAATAAGGGAGCTTAAACGTGAAAGAATGAAAATGGAAAAACTTGCAAATAATAAAGATAGCAAATTTCTTTCTACCATTGGAACACTTGGTGTAGGAGCAGCGGCAGGCACGATTAGTTTTTTAACGTTTAAAACAGTAGCCCCCAAAGGGTGGAATGCACTTAAAGCTATGTATAATAAAGTTTCTAGCTGGGGCTTCGTTCAAAAATCAGCTAAGTTTATAAAAGAAAAAACAATAGCTCTTGGTGGAAAAATTGCCAAAGCCTATGACAATATTAAACCTGATTCAAGATTAGGCAAGATTAAAACTTTTATTGTTGATAAATTAAATTGGACAAAAACAAAAATAGAACCTGCACCAACAAAAGTTAAATATTGGTACACTTCAGCAAAAAATAGCATTATTAAAAACAAAGAAGGAATAAAAGAATGTGCGCAAAACACAGGTGCAACTTTAGTTGCTATTCCTGCTTCTGTTACAGCTATTAATTCAGATTTAAAGAAAGAAGAAGGAGGGGAATACTAATGACAATAAATTCAATTAATCCTTCTTTTAACGGAGAAACAACATCAAGAGTGTACCGTGGTGTAAAGAAAGCCGTTGCGGACCCAACTGATGTAAATAACAAAGACGCGGCTGTTGGTGGTGCTATTGCGGCAGGTGGTGTTGGTGGTGCAGCTGTTGTTGCAAACAGACTAAACACAATGAGAAAAATGACAGTATCTGGAAGAACTGTTGTAGCTAGAGCTACAAAATTAGCCGCTAAAAACAAATCTTTATTAGCTGACTTTGCATTTAATGTTGTAAAATTCTTTAAGGAAACAAAAGCAACTGCATGGCTTGCTCGTTTAATGGAAACTCCTACTGCTAAAAAAGTTGGTGGTTTTGCTGGTGGCGCATTAGCGCTTGGCATTACGGCTGCTCAGCTGTATAGCGCTGGTGATATGGCGGCTGAAGCTGTTGACACTTATAAAAAATAAAACTTTAATCATAATAATACATATAGGATACTTGAAGAGAGTATTTAAAAACGCCCGACCAAATAGGTTAGGGCGTTTTAATTCTCATTAAATTTATAACAATCTTTGTCATGGTCATTGACGACGCCTATAGCTTGTAGATAAGAATAAACTATAACCGTGCCGACGTATTTCATCCCCATTTTTTTTAACTCTTTTGAAATTTTATCAGAAAGTTGTGATGATACAATCAGTTCACCTGTTTTATTTTTAATAATTTTATTATCCGTAAAGCTCCATATATATTTTGAAAAACTCCCATATTCCTTTTGAATTTTTATAAAGACTTTGGCATTATTAACTGCTGCTTGAATTTTATTTTTGCATCTAATAATTTTTTCATTTTGAAGCAACTCATTAATTTTATGTTCATCATAATTCACAATTTTATTCACATCAAAGTTGTCAAAAGCCAATCTGAAATCTTCACGCTTTTTCAACACAGTCAACCAAGATAAACCGGCTTGAAATCCTTCTAATATAAGTAACTCAAACAATTTCCTATCATCATATTTGGGAATACCCCATTCTTCATCATGGTATTTAATATAAAGTGGAGATTTTAAATCTACCCAAAAACACCTTTTTTTATCCATTACTCTACAATACTCCACAATCTGCCATTTTCCGTTTTTATTAATTTAATATCAACGTTAAATGCCTTTTTTAAGGTTTCAGCAGTAAGAATCTCTTCTCGACTTCCTTCGAAAACTATTTCACCTGATTTTAAAATCATTCCTTGAGTAAACGATGGCAAAATATCTTCAATTCTTTGGGTAATAAAAATTATGGTTAAATCTTTTCTTGTTTTTGCAATATTATCAATAATTTTAAGAAAATTTTCACGCTCTGTTATATCTAAATAAACACTTGGTTCATCCAAAATCATAAGCTTAGGATTTGCATTTAAAGCTCTAGCTACCAATATTTTCATTTGCTCTCCCGAAGACATCTGAGCAAAATCTTTATTGGCTAAATGCAACCCATTTAAATCTTCTAATATTTTTGTAACTTCATCAAGCTCTTTTTCTGTTGCAGCCCGAAAGAAACCCAAAGTTCCGGTCTTTCCGGACAAAACCATATCTACACCGGTTGTGTTTGCCTCTATCGACTTCTGTATAAAAGGACTTATCCAAGCTATTGACGTTCTTAGCTCATTAATATCTGTATGCCAAAACTTTTGCCCCAAAACCTCAATATTTGCGCCATAATGTGCCCAAATATAACCTAATAATGTTCTAACAAGTGTCGTCTTTCCAGAACCGTTTGAACCCAAAATAAAATATTTTGCACCTTGCTCAACTTGCCAATTTATATTGTGCAAAATTTCTCTGCCTTGAAGCGAAACTTTAGCATTCTCAACATTTATTGCGTATTTCATTTTCAACTCACAACTACTGTAGCCCTTGCGTTGCTGACAACGAATCGCAAAGACCTTCCATTATATTTAAATAATCCTCTTCCGGTAACGTGGAGATAGTAAGAATTGCCTGATTCAAATATGGATACTTATCATACCACCTACGCATATTACTAGCCTGATACAAACCCAAAACCCTATCTAACCCTATACTTATAGGCTGCTCTGTATTTTCTTCCCTATGAGCGGTTTTTATTGCTCCTGCAATTGAAATTATATCTTGCGCGATTTGATACTGGCTTTTGAAATCCAATTCTTTTAATAAATTAAAAGCCTTTGCCGTTTCTGCATGTTTATCATACCAGCGTTTTTTCATTGACATAAAAATCCCCAATAGTACCTATGCTTATTATTATACCTTATTTTCATTTATTAGCAATAATTTTACAATATGAAGATTTTAGATTAAAATTATAGAATAAAATTTTATAAAGGAGAGGTTCAATGAAATCATTAAAGGTATTAGGCATCAGTGTTATAGCTATATTTTCAATTTTATACTTTGCATTTTTATTTATTTTACCTAATGCACTAAACTTAAACCATTACAAATCATATATCAATAAAATAGTGAAAAATATGGCTGATTTAGAACTGAATATTGAAAACATTAAACTAAAAACAACTTGGGACTTACAAACAAAAATTGCCTTAAAAAATGTTTCTATCAAATACCTAAACAAAAAAGAACTTTTATCAGCTAAAGACGCAGAAGCAGGTATAAAACTTCTCCCTCTTTGCCTATTAAACATTGAGCTTTCTCCAATTAAAATTAACGAACCTAAATTAAACTTGGCAATAGAAAAAGACGGAAGATATGATATTGAAAAATATGCCAACAACCTACTAACTAAATTACAACAACCTACACAAAATACACAACAAGGACAATCATTACCAATAAAAATTTCAAACAACATGCCTGATATTTTATTATCAAATTACAATATTAATTTAACCGACGAAAAAACTAAAGATATTATGAAAATTAATGGCTCTGAATTTAAAATCTCAGAATTTAAACTTGGAGACAAAATTAAAATATCAACAAACGGAGATTTAACTGTTAACGGTAAAAAACATATTTTATATAACGCAAAAATATCATCATTTATGCCTGAACTTGTTGCCGCAGAACAACAAACAAACTCAGCGCCTTTAAACATTCCTCAAATAGATTTTAACCCAATAAAAGTAATAAAAAATTACAACCTGGGTGCAAAATTAGATACAGATTTAAAAATAACTCAAAATAACAAAAATATCTACATAAAAGGTTTTTTAAACGCAACAGAATTAAACTATAAACTACAAGGCAAAAACCTTGACAAAAGCTTTATGAAACTTCTTTTTGAAGGAGAAAAAATCAATATTGATTCAAATCTATTCGTTAATGAAAACGAAAAATTTGTTGTAAGTGGCTTCTATAAAACTGGAAAAAAACAAAATATAAACCTCCACATAGATTCAACAAAAATAAACTTAAATAGTTTGAAAAACATTTTAATCGCCTTACTCGACATTGCAAACATTAAAAATGATGTTTCTCAAATCAAACTAATCGGTACATTAGATTCAAACTTTAACATTAAAAGCGATTTTAAACAAATCGAATCTGATGGCTATTTAAAAGTAGAAAACGCAAGCATAGCACATTCAATGTTACCGTTAACAATCAGCTCTATCAAATCTTATCTTGATTTTAACAATAATAAAATAAGCATAAAAGATACGTCTGCACTGGTAAATGGTTCTTTATTCAATATTTACGGAAATATTGACTCAAACGCAAATGCAGATATCAGACTAAACGCAGAAAAATTACCATTAAATCTTTTGTACGAGGCGTTTGCACCTAAAGAAACGAAAGAAACTTTAAGTATTACTAATGGTTTACTCACTTTAAATACTTATTTAAAAGGTAATTTAGCCAATATAGAACCTAAAATTGATTTAAGTCTTTTAGGCTTAAAAATAAAAGAAAAAACAACTAAAATGGATATTGGCATAAATGAAATATCAGTTGATTTAACTGCAAACATTAAAGGCGAATACAATGGTAACGCAGCTGTTAAAACGTTTGCACTAGCATTAGACGAACCAAAAACAAATTTAATTTTACCACTTGGTGAAATTACGTTTGATACAAAAAATATAACAATTAAACCATCTACAATATATCTGGATAATTCATCCGCTACAATCAGTGGATTAATCAAAGATTACACAACAAAATTAAATGCACTGATAGACGCGGAAGGTAAATTTGTAGCAAAAGATGTTTTAAAATATATACCTAAAGAGGCTCGTTCTTATGTGAGCGCCAAAGGAACATTACCATTTGTTGCTCAAATAGTTTCAGATGTAAAAAATACCAAAATAAACGCTCAGATGCTGGCAGATTCTACAAATAATTTGACCGTTTTAGATATAGAGTCATTGCGTGGACAATATAGCTTGGCAAATTTAGATTTAGAAACTGATTTATCTAGCTTAAAAATAAATGATATAGGATTATATGGATTAAACCACCCAATAAATCTAAACTCAAACTTTAAAGAAAAATTAGCGACAGCTAACAAAATTGCCAATGTCTCGGGGAAAGTTGGTGGATTAACCGCTAAAGTTCAAACTTTACAAAATATAAGAATTTTAACTCCAAATGCAATATCAGCAACAATTCCTAATATGAAAAATTCGCAACTTAGCGCAAAAGCTGATATCAGTATCAACGGAACAGCATTAGCGCCAACCATAAAAGGACTTGTAAATATTGCAAATATAGCTATTCCTGACTTTATGTTTATAGGAAAAGACATAAATATTGATTTCAACAAAGATACAATACTTGCAAAAAGTCCACACATTGACTTAAATGGTTCAAAATTAGCCTTTAATACATCTATTAGTACAAACTTTGTTCCAAATACAATCATCAACGATTTAACTATATCATCTGATGATTTTGATGTGGATAAAGTTATGGCTATTTTGGCGGCAATGCCACAAGGTGAAGTTGCGCCCAGTGCGAGCGTTCCTGTTGTAATAAATAATGGGCATGGAACATTAAAACGTGTAAAATCCGGCACACTTGTTGCAACAAATGCTAGTGCTGATTTTACATTAAAAGATAACTTGTTCAAACTTAAAAATCTTAAAGCTACGGCGTATCAAGGTATAGTCGCAGGATCTGTGGACTACAACATCCCATACGAAACAACAAAAGCCAATATTCAAGGAAGAGGCTTAAACGCAAATGGCGCTGTAACCGCACTAGTCGGATTAAAAGACCAACTTATTGGCAAATTGGATTTTGATACAAATATTTCTATGATGGGCATGGTCTATGAACAACAAATGAAAACACTTAAAGGTTATGTAAACTTCAGCCTCGGTTCAGGACAAATGGGCTCTTTAGGAAGATTAGAACACTTTATCTATGCATCAAATTTGATGTCACAAAAATTTGCACAATCCACCCTAAATTCAGTTATTCAAACTCTTGCACCTAAAAACACAGGCAAATTTGAATATCTAAAAGGACATCTAACATTTGACAACGGCTGGGCAAAAATAGACCCAATTCATAGCGGTGGACCACAAATGAGTTTATATATTTCTGGTAGCTACAACCTACTAAACAATTATGCAAATATAGAAGTTTTAGGGCGAGTAGCAAAAGAAATAGTCAATGTTATGGGTGCTGTTGGAGATATGTCGGTAAGCAAGCTACTTAGCAACTTTTCATCTTTTGGAGCAAGCGCCTCTAATATTTTAAATAGTTATAATGCAATAAAAGATGAAAAAACTCTAGCAAAAGTGCCACAACTTGTACCAGAAAATCTTGATACTAAACAGTTTCAAGTTGTAATTGATGGTAACATTGAAAAACCTTCATCCGTTAGGACATTTAAGTGGTTGGCGTCTGAACAAGAAGTTGCTCAAGCTAAATTAGAAATAAATTCTAAATTACAATCGTTGCCTACTGGAGTTACCAATATTTTGAACACAATAAAAACAATAACTCCACAAAACACAACTACCAATACAACAACGCAAACATCCTCAAACTTAAAAGAAGCTGCTAAAAACGCGGCATCACAAACACTAAAAAATGCACTTCCAAGTTTATGGAACAGCATAGAATAAATAACAACGCCAAGTAAAAAGGATGTTTTCAATAGTGAAAACATCCTTTTTCTTTTATAAAACCAATATAATTGCTACTCAAGTGGAATAATCAATTTTTGCCCAATTTGCAACGCGTTTGGATTCAACATTTTATTTGCTGATGCAATTTGTGCGATTTTATCAACATCATATCTGCCGTAAAAACGAAGAATAATACCTTCCAACGTATCACCAGACTTAACAGTATAAGTTTCAGTTTTTGGAACTGGGGCAACTTCAACAACCGGAGTATCTGCAGGAATAATCGTTACACTGCTTGTTTTCTTTTGTTTTTTTGTAAACAAACTTTTTGATTCTTTTTCCATCATTGGCATAGTATATGCATCTTCAAGCACAGCCTCTCTTTTTGCTGACAAGGTAACAAATGCCGTCATCATAAACATACACACAGCACCAACTAAAAATCCAGACACTAAATAAACTGCAGGAGTTTTTTCTCTTGAAGTTGAGATATTAAAATTGCCAAGCAATGTATCTAATTCTCGTTCTTTTCTAGGACGCACATAAACACTAGGCGTGTTTTCTTCATAGGATATTCCTACATGGTGTCCTGCTCTGGTTTTAAATCCCTCTAATTGTTGTAATTTTTCTTTTGATAGATTTGATCGATACAATGTTGAACTTTTCATATCTTCCCCTCATTCTTATATATAATTATATTATTTTAGATATAGCAATAAAGTCAAGTTTTATTAACTCGGTTATTACATATCTATACATTTAAAAAATAAACATATTTTTTTTTGCTAGACCTAAAGATTTAAATCAACAAAAAGCCCACAATTGTGGGCTTAAATTATTCTGATAGAAATCCTTCTCTAATATAAACTAAGCTGCTTTTGAACAGTTAATCTCTTCAATAAGATAACTAGCAACCCACTCAAAATCTTTGTTAGCAGACGCCGCTTTTTTTAAAAAGCTCACAGATGGTTCACCGATACGAATAAGAGTCATTGCAACAACGCCTCTGATTGAACCTTTTACAATCTGAAGCTGATTAACCAACTCAGGAACAGCGTTTTCGCCAATGCCTACCAAAACATTTTCAATATCATTTTTTGTTTTAACATCTGCACTGCCCAACTTTGAAATTAATTCCGAAACTGATTTTGACATTTCTATTTCCTTATTTCTATTATCTAAAACTGCTTGCATTATTAATACCTTTAATTATTAACATCTCTTTTCACATTTTCATTATAAATATAAAAAAACTAAAATAAGGATTTTTTAATAAATTCTTTATATGGATGTAAAGATAAAATAAAATTATTATTTTTAATCTAAAAGTATTACCTCAAAATTAACCCAAATTCCTAATGATTAAAAACTAAAACAGATAAATCATAAGATATAAGAGAAAGGAGAGTGCAGCTATGATGACAATTTTAAGATGGATATTGTATTCTTTAGCCATAATGCTAATAGCATGGCTTATTCCGGGAATAAGCATATCAAGTTTCTGGGCGGCGTTGCTTGTGATTATAATTATGGGACTAATAAACCTAATAATTAAACCAATCCTCGCATTTATAACATTGCCAATCAATATTTTAACATTAGGTATTTTTTCATTTATACTAAACGCTTTTTTATTCATGCTCGCCGGATACGTAGCTCCAGGGTTTAGTGTTGACGGTTTTTGGAGCGCATTGTTAGGCTCATTATTGCTTGCGATACTGAGCATTCCAATAAACAAAATTGGCAACAACGATTAACTATTAAAGGGTTTTGGTCATATCAAAACCCTTTATTTTTTTATTATTTTAAATACTTGATTTTAATTTTTGCGGGGATTAAAATTTTAGTATTGAAAACTTAATATTCTTTTATCGGGACGTAGCGCAGCTTGGTAGCGCACTACCTTGGGGTGGTAGGGGTCGCAGGTTCAAATCCTGTCGTTCCGATTTTATTATTTACATATAAAAACCATTGCGACAGGATTACATCCTGAGCACGCACTCAGAGTTGTAGTTTTCGCAAAAGCTCAAACACAACTTCTAGCTGGCTGCATACCTGTCTCGTACGCTTCGCCTCAGCTCAGCTACGATATCGGTATCGTTCCGATTTTATTATTGTTGGTATGACTGGGTTTGAACCTACTTATTACTTTTCCATGTCCATTCTGTGTCCATTTTATATACTAATTCATATAGTTAGTATTTGATTTAATAGGGCTAAAAGTATTGATTTTTCGTTAAATGATACAGATGCATTGAGTATTTTTAAATAATAAAAATTTGCCACGTCTCGGAATCGAACCAAGGACACAGGGATTTTCAGTCCCTTGCTCTACCAACTGAGCTAACGTGGCAAATTCAAATTCAACTTTCAATTTCCTTGTTAATCATACCAATTAAAGATTTTAAGTCAAGTTTTTTTTATAATTTAAATAAAATTTTACTAATCTTAACTCGAAATCAAAGAATTATAGTATTTTTTTTTGCTTATAATATAATATTTTTATGTTTGAAGCACTATCTGATAGATTACAAGATATTATAAAAAGGACTTCGGGAAACGCGACGCTTACAGAAGACAACATGTCTGACTCGTTGAGAGAGATTAGACGCGCCCTTTTGGAAGCTGATGTTAATTTAAAAGTTGTAAAAGCATTTATTTCAAATATTAAAACTCGAGCTGAAGGAGAAGGGGTTTTAAAAGGTGTTAATCCCGCTCAACAGTTGGTTAAAATAGTTAATGATGAATTGGTGTCAATTTTAGGTGGGCAAAATGCTCCTTTGAATTTAAATCAAACTCCAACTATTATAATGATGTTGGGCTTGCAAGGTTCCGGTAAAACAACGTCTAGTGCGAAGTTAGCCGTAAAGCTAAAAAAAGAAGGCAAAAATCCGCTATTGGTGGCCTGTGACGTCTATCGTCCAGCAGCGGTTAAGCAACTTGAAACACTGGCGGAACAGACACAAACAGCATTTTTCTCAATTGAAAACTGCACAGATGTTAACAAGATTACACAAGATGCTTTAAACTACGCAAAAGAACACAGCCATAATGTTATTATTCTTGATACCGCCGGTCGTCTTCAAATAGACACAGGAATGATGGCTGAATTAATGATTCTTGACAGAACTTTTAACCCGCATGAAAAATTACTTGTAATTGATGCAATGACTGGACAAGAAGCTGTTAATGTTGCGGAAAACTTTAATGAACAACTGGGGATAACCGGTGTTGTATTAACAAAACTAGACGGAGATGCCCGTGGCGGAGCGGCGCTTAGCGTAGTTTATTGTTGTCAGAAGCCAATAAAACTAACGGGCATGGGCGAAAAGCTAAACGCGCTTGATGATTTTCATCCGGAGAGAATGGCTAGTCGCATTCTGGGAATGGGAGATATTGTCTCTCTGGTTGAACGCGCACAAGAAGCAATCGACGTCGAACAAGCAAAAGAGCTTGAAAAGAAAATGAAAAAAGCTGAATTTACCTATTCAGATTTTTTAAGCATGCAAAAGCAGATGAAAATGCTGGGTTCCATTGGTGATATATTAGGCATGCTACCTATCCCGGGGCTTAAAAAGGATGATAGGGATTTAATTGCTAATGTTGGAGAAAAACAATTAAAAAGAATAGAAGCCTTTATTAATTCAATGACGCCTGAAGAACGCGATAATCCTCAAATCATTAATTCCAGTCGTAAAAAGCGTATTGCAAAAGGCTGCGCAATGGAACTATCTGAAATTAATACGTTTATCAATCAATTTGAACAAATGAAAATGCTTATGAAAGGGGTCTCTGGCTTTCAAAACCAAATGAAAAAACACAAAGGCAAGCATGGACGAATGCCACACATTCCAAATATGCCTAGAAATTTCAACGGGCGTTTTCCTTTCTAACAGTCTATTTACATAAAAAAAAAAGCCACATCGTGGCTTACGTTAATAAAATCTTGGGAGGAGATTTTTGGGGATTTGTTACATGCATAATAATTCACTATTAAACTTTTGTCATGCTATGCCTGAAAAGTTTTACATAACTTTACACAAAACCTAAACCCCATGCCCAACAAAGATTGCGTACTTGTCAAGCCCCAAGCGAGCATGGGCAAAATTTATATTTTCAGATAAAATGTAAATAAAAGTTAAGGAAGACTATATGAATAAGATTTTAAAAATTATATTATTAGTATTTACCATTACAATAACATCTCCGGTTCTTGCAAACACTGAAAATAACCTTATACAACCACAAGCTTCATTGAACTATGACGAAATTAGAGAGCAAGCTAAAATTTTATATATCGGAAACCAACCACAAACAGCTCAAAAACACATTAACTCAATACCAGAAGAAAACAGGAATGCTTTTGATTATTATTTAATAGGTCTTACAGAAAAAGATAGTACAAAAGCAATAAAATCATATCAAAAAGCTACTAAAATAGATGAAACATTTTACCAAGCATACTACAATATGGCGGAACAATACTTTCAAGTACAAAACTATGACAAAGCCATAGAAAATTACAAACTTGCAGTAAAATATAACAAAAAATTTGATTATGGTTATTATAATTTAGGATGCGCATACATAAGCAAAAATGACTACAACAACGCTCGTAAAAGTTTTGAAGCTGCAATAAAAATCAACCCCAAAGAACCCGATTATTACTATAATCTTGGATATACCTACAAAAAGCTAAATAATTTTAAAAGAGCAAACAAAGCAATAACTCTTTATAACGAATTAATGAAACAACGAACAGAATTTTAGAACTTAAAGATATTACCAATATTTCTAAACAAAGAATCTTTTTCACTCTTTGAGTCTTTTTGACCTTCAATCATGCCCTCTAACAACATAATTGACTCTTTTAATCTAAAATTATTGCCTGACAATCTTGATGCATTTTTTAAATCGGCCAGCGCACTTCTATATTGTTCCAATTGCTGACGACAAAGCCCTCTAACACAATATGCTAAAGAATATGACGGTTGTATACGTAAAAGCTTGTCACAATCCGCAATACCCGCGCGATATTCACCCATAGAATACAGTAAATAAGCACGATTACTTAACGTTGTAACATCATTTGGATTAAGTTGCACTGCTTTATTAAAATCACTCAATGCAGATTTTTTATCACCTTTCATTGAAAAAACTTTTGCCCTATTATTATACGCAACCGACCACTCCGGCTTTAAGTCTAAAGCCTTTGTATAATCAGCAATAGCGCCATCAAAGTCTTTAACTTCAACCTTTAAACGACCACGATTGTTGTATGTTGGGGCTTGATTTGGGTCTAACTGAATAGATTTATTATAATCTGCAATAGCCCCAAAATAATCTTCCAAATAGCTTTTAACAAGTCCTCTATAATAATAAACATAACTATCTTTAGGGTTTAATTCTAAAGATTTCGTAAAATCATTGATAGCTAACGAATAATTTTTAAGTTTATACGCAACATAACCACGATTATTAAAAGCAACACTCCATTTAGGAAATATTTCTATCGCCTTCGTATAATCAGCCATCGCACCATCATAATCAAGCATTTCACTTTTTACAAGTCCTCGATTATTCCAAGCCGTAAAATCACGCTCATTCAATTTTATTGCTTTGTTAAAGTCCTCAATAGCTTCCTTATATCTTTTATCTTTTGATAAAAGAAGTCCTCTGGCATTATAAGCTAATTGATATTCGTCATTAAGCTTTATTGTTTGAGTAAAATGCTCCAATGCAGACTTTTTATCCTGCAACATGTTTTCTGCACGCGCCAGATAATAAAACAAATCTGCCTCTTGTGGATTATCTTTTATAAGCTCCTTACAAGAAGTTACAACTTTCTTGTAATCTTCTTTTTTAAATAAAGCATCAAACTCATCAATAATTTTATCTAATTCTTGCCTGTTCATAACTTAAATCCATAAATATCAACAATAAACATTATACTAAAGTAAATTAAAAAACAAATACACACTAAAGAGTATTTTAATTTTACCTAGTTACTGAACAACATACTGTTCTTCTTGTATAGCCACCGCTGAAATTTGATTAGACATAAAAGAAATCTTTTTAATTGGTCCAACTGTTTCTTTTTCTAATAACTTAATTGTAGTTGGCATCTTCAAATAAGATAACAACTCTTCGTACAATTCTTGTGGTTTTTCAACATATAAAACAATCGGCGCTGCATTTCCTTTTAAAAATACCAACACTGAAAATCTTGTTTTAATCTGTTGTTGTGAAAATGGTTGTGGCATATATTTCTCCTTATTTTTTATAAATATTTTTCCAATGCTTCTTTGTCAAACACCTCAATGCTATTTTTTCCATGCATGAACACCAAGCAACTTAATAACGATTTAAACATTGCAAAATCAGGATAAGCTAATTTTTTACGTAAATCATCAAAATTATTAGCCAAAAATTCAGTTATCAAAACCTTGTCTTTAAACACCAAACTTGAAAAATAGTCCAAGCCCTCTTTTGTTGCAATACCTTCAAAATAGATAACATCCGGCTCTTGAAATTCAATAAAACGCATCGCTTTATCCAAGTTAAAACCAATATTTTCATTTAACTCACATTGGTTAACATTAGGTAAGTCGTATTTTGTAAGAGACTCAATTGTCATTACATTCTTTGAGCTATCACCAATTTCAGACAATAAAGAATAAATAAAATGAGTCTTACCGCTCAAATTTGCACCGCTAACAAGTACAATTCCAGCAGTATTAAACGCGTCTTTCAATAATGCTCTTTTGTCTTCGTCTAACTGCAACGACTCCAACCTTTGAGGCGGCTTATAAATTTTTATGGCTATTCTCTCCCCTTGAATAATAGGAAATGCCGAAACACTTGCAACTAACGAAAAATCATCAACCTTAAAAGACAATTTACCCAATTGCGGGATTTCTGACACCTGTGGATCTAAATTAGACAAAAATTTCAAACGCATAATAAATGGAGAAACCAATAAATCCGGCACAAAGCCTTTTGGAATAACTTCACTATTTGACTTGAAATTAACACCCAAACCATTTATGCCATGTTCAAAAAACAATTCATGCACATTTTCTAAAATAGCTTGTTTTAAAATAGAACGAATTATCTTTTGAATATGTTCTTCTGACAAATTTTCACTATGAATTTCATCTCTCCAATCAAATTTTGGTTGTGATTCATCTATAAAAATCTGCCCTACTGTATGCTCTGTTTTATAATATTCCTCAATCTTTTTCATCACTGATTTTTCTGAAGAAATGACAGGCTCTACCTCCAACTCAACTTTTTCCAAGATTTTTTCTATCGCAAACAAATCCAAAGGATCAGCCATTGCAACAGTTAAAACATCTTCTATCTTAAAAAGAGGAATAATTTTATACTTTTTGGCGTCATTAAAACTAATCAATTCTAAACACTTTGTATCCAAAGAATAATCATCCAAATTGACATAAGGAATATGTAGTTTAGATTCTAAGAACTTTAACAACTCATCTTCCTTAATAACACCCAAATTAATTAAAACCTGTCCCAAATTAATATTTTGAGCTATAGCCAACTCCTGCGCCTTTTCTATCGTTTCATAAGGCACAATCCCATCTCGAACAAGGTCATATTTTAATTTTTCTAAAGTTTTATTACTTAAAGATTCCATGATTAATCCAAATACTTTTTAACAACAGCTAAAATTTCTTCCAACTCAAATGGTTTTGAAATATACTCATTTACACCGGTTTCTTCACCGATTAATTTGTCTTGCTCCTGAGAACGAGCAGTAACCATAATAATTGGAATATCTTTATACTTATTATCATATTTCAAAAGACGAGAAATTTTATATCCATTAATCTTAGGCATCATTACATCTAAAATTATCAAATCAGGCATAATTTCTTTTGCTTTATTTAACCCATCTTCACCATTATAAGCGCAAAAACAAGTATACCCCTGAGTTTCTAGAATAAATTTCAGTGTTTCTACAATATCTTGCTCATCATCTACTATTAATATTTTCTTACCTTCTGGCATATTTATCCCCTAAAGTCTTATTTCTATTATATCACTATTCAACTTTTCTAATATTGAATCAACAGTTTCACAATCATCCGGATACAACACTGTTGAATACAATATATCACAATTTTCATATTTTGGCTCGGAATTAACAAAACCATCTATCTTTTTACCAACAAAATTTAAAGCAAATCTATCCATCTGCATAACAGTATAATAAATACAACGAGTATTTTCATTCACAACATACTCTTTTACATTTGCAGATTTTCTAATAATACTGATTTCACTATTCAAAATATCATCAAAAAATTTGGATGCATTTTCATTATTTTCTTTAATTTTAATAACACCTAATTTATAATTACTATTTTTTGCAACAATTAACTGTTTCTCCAAGTCTGTTTTCAAAATCTCATATTCATCCAATACCGGAATAGCAAAAAAGAATGTAGACCCACTATTTATAACGCTATCAACCCAAATAGCACCCTTATGAGCATCTACAAGTTGTTTTGCAATAGGTAACCCCAAACCTGTTCCACCTATTTTCCTTGATAAAGAACTTTCAATTTGTTGGAATTTATCAAAAACTTTTTCTAAATTTTCTTGCTCAATACCAATTCCAGAATCTTTAACAGAAACAACAATATAATCTTTTTCAGGTTGAAGTTCAACTCGAGAAAGGATTTCACCAACAACCCGCTTTGCGCTAATTGAAATTTCACCCTGCTCTGGAGTGAATTTAATTGCATTGGAAAGCAAATTCGTAATAACTTGCTCAACTCTAAGCGTATCTATAAATACTTGTGGCAAGTTTTCTTCAATATTTAATGAGAAATTGATATTTTTTTCTTTAATTAAATTTTCTAACGTATTTTTAACTGTTTCTATTGGCGCAGCAATATCCGATTTTTCAAAGCTAAACTTCATTTTGCCGGCTTCAATCTTAGACAAATCAAGTAAATCATTAATAATACCTTTTAACCTCAAAACATTTCGTTCTGCAAGCCCCAAAAACTTATCCATAATCGGAGTTGTAGCCCCAGCCGTACCGCCTTTTAGAATCCCTAAAGAATTTTTTATTGCCGTTAATGGAGTTCGCAATTCATGCGAAACAATTGAAATAAACTCGGATTTCATCCGCTCCAAATTTTCCAGCTTTACGTTTGCTTGCTTAATTTCTTCATACAACGTAGCCGTTTCTAAAGGAATTGAAACCTGCTTAGATAGCGTCTGAAAACATGTTGCGTCTTCACTCTTAAAATCTTCTTCTCTAAAAACTTCAATTACGCCCAAAAACTTTTCACCGATTGTAATAGGAGCAAACATATTATCATAATTTAATACTGGTAAATCATACTCTATATAAGGATGTTTTATTCTTTTTTCAACCTGAATTATATCAGCAGAAATAGAGTAAGGCATTTCTTTTTTATCGAACAACGATTTATAAGAAAGCAACGCTCTTAACTTCACTGCTTGCTCAAAGCGTTCTGACAACGGATGCAAAGAATTTACTATAAGCTTAACATCGTTCTCCTCATTAAACAACAAAATATAAGACAAATTAAAGCTTAAACTTTTTTCCAAGCCCTCTAGCATTATATTAATTAAATTAGCTCTATCCAACGAACCTGCAAATTGAGTGCTTGTATTATACAAAACATCAAGCTGATAAAGGCTTTTTGCCAAGTCCGCGTTGTTTTTTGCCAAAACATCCAACGAATTTTTCATCCTAATATTCGACATAATCGTTGATAATAAAACCTTAGGATTTATAGGTTCTACAACGTACGCTGACGCGGTTTTTAGCAAATCTTGATTATCACAATCAGCGCCTACTAAAAGTGAAAAAATTATATTATCTGTTTGAGTATTAATTTTTATTTTTTTTGCCAACAAAGTAATATCTGAAACATTTAAAGCAGCATCCAACAAAATCAAATCAGGATAAAAGGTTGAAATCTTGTCAAACGCAGCAACCTCATCACCTGCAAACTCAACGTCAACAGCATTTTCACCTAACACCGATTGCACTATTGCTATCTTTTTTTCATCTTCTGATATAAATAAAACTTTAGCCATACAAATATTTTAACATCAAGTTTTAAGCGGGCAGTTTATTAAGTTTTCTTAAAAAACCAACAACTACAAAGCCCCCAAGAATAAATCATAAGGACTTTGCGCGAAAATATTAATCATTAACGAATATCGACTATTTTACACCTTTTTGAACCTGCAATATATTAAAAATTTCGTCCCTAACAGTTTCTGGCAAATTGCCGAATAATTTTAAGTCACCCATACGATTCAAATCTTTAACATCCATTTCATTTGACGCTTTTAAGACCTTCATCATCTCATCCTCAGAAAGTTGTAAAAATTTATCAATTCTTTTTTTAGTAATTGCACCCGACCTATACCATAATGACTCAAACTCTACGGCTAACTTAGTAAAAGCCTTCCCATTTGCAGTGTTTTCACTTATTTTCTTTTGCATTGTTTCAATAAATTTATCATCTCTAAATATTTTTTGGAAATCACCATCGGGCAATTTTTTCAAATCATCTACTAAATTAAACAGCCCCTTAACATCCATTTTATCAACTTTTGTCAATAATTCATCTTTTGGCATTTTAGCCAAATCTCCTAAATTGTTTTTAGTAAAAAACGACTTAATTTTATCTATATTAATTTTTTTACCTTTCATCAAAGCCAAAGTTTCGTACGCAACACCAACACCTGCAAGCGCACCCAATAACACTTTCATTACACCGCCATCAGCCTTTTCTCGACTACCAAAAGAAACCCTATCCGCAATCGGCTCATTTAACAAATAAGCATAACCTTTTTGCGTATTTTGCAAACCATTTAACGTTTTTTGTTGCAATTGAACAGCACCTAAATTTTGCACTTGTGTCATTTTAAAATCCTCCAATTTTCCATTTTCTAATGTGTGATTATGTTTTTATAAAAACAAACAGTTTTTATTAATTGCTCGAACACAAGTTATCCATTCCATTCTATTCTATTAGCAGATTATACAAGGGTTTAAGACTATTTTAAATTTATTTTTACATTTTGTTACATGATTATTTTACTCAAACTAAATTACCAATTTTTAAATTTGATAAATTATGATTTACAACACATCACAACTATCAAATAAAAAGACCCCGCTAATTGCTTAGCGAGGTCTTTCATAACAAATTCGTTACTATACAGAAGCAGTAACTTTTGCTTCTCTAATAACTTTTTGCAATGCTTCAAGAGCATCAGCTGGAAGTTTATCAAGACCAGCTTTTTCAGTTTCTCTAGATTGAACGAAATCAATTCTATCTTGCATACGAGCAACAAATTGCTCAGCGTATTCAGAATTTTTGAATGATGCGTCAAATCCTTCGATATCCATAATTTGAATATCTGAGAAGTTTTCCCATTTATGGAACTCAGCTGAGCCTTCAACAATAGCTTCAATAATACCCAAAGTATGTTTAGGTTGAACTTTTGTACCCATAAAGTCACCAGTGTTCAAGATATAGCAATCTACGCCATCTTCAATAAGTTGTTTGAATCTAGTGTAGTCAGTTGCCAAAGGATAAACTCTAAATGGGTTAGCATAAGGTTCAACAACCAATGCGTTAGGGTCAACACCTTTAGCAAGTCTTTCTGCAGAAGAACGTTTAGTTGCAAGAGTAGCACCCATTGCTGAACCCAAAGATGCACCTGATAATTTCAATACAGGAGGAATAGTTGGGTCTTTCATCAACCAGAAAATAGCGTTGATAGGTTCATCGATTCTGTCAACTCTGTTTGGTGACCACAATTTAGATTTAACAGCACGTCCGTTACCGTTTCTGATATCTTCAGTTACAGAAACAACTTTACCGTCTGCTAATTGGATAGCACCGTTGTTTTGTTGAGTCAAAATGTATTTGTTATCATCACAACCGATTGGGTAATCTGCTGTTTTGTCGAAGTAAGCAGGTTCCAAAGCGATAGTGTATTTGTCTTCTACGTTAATGATGAACGCGTCATCGTGAAGAACAGTAATATCGTATTTGTTATTGTGTTTTGCGTGAGTAATTGTAGATTTACCTGAACCAGACAAACCAAATACCGCAACTTGGAAAGATTTTCCATTTTCTAAGTTATAACGTTTCATACCACCGTGGCAAGAAGCATAACCGTTACGAGCAGCAGCACCCCAAGCAAGAGTCAAAGTACCTTTTTTGTGCTCACCGAAATATCTCATACCCAAGATAGCCGCACAATTGTGTTGTGGATCAAAGAATGTTAAACCATAAGGGAAGTCTGGGTGAGTCCAATCCGGATCAGAGAATACATAGATGTCGCCTTCGTTCCAAGCTCTAGAATCAGCATACATTTGAGAATAAATTTCGTTCATGTATTGGAAGTTCAACATCCAAGAGTACATAACATTTTCAAAACCTTCTGGAATCATCAAATGAGCTTTAATCATAAAGTCATTTTCTAAACCAACTACCGCTTCTGTTTTGTACATTAATTTATCACGTGTTGAATAAACAGCTTCACGGATAATAGGCAATAAATAACCCATATCGCAACCTGGTTCACCAACGATTTTTCTAGCAGCAGCACAACGACCTACTACAGTACCGTCGTTAAACAACAATTGATTAGCGCCTTGTGGCAAACCTAATTTTTCTGGTTGGTAAACAGGCATGCCTGTTAATTCAATTGTACCAGGGCTGTTTTTAGCTAATTTGTAAGCTTCAGCTACTGATTTTACTTCTTCTACGTTGTTTCCAAAGAATGGAGCCGTGATTGTCGCACGAGCTGCAGACATTAACTCTTTCAATTCTTCAGAATTTGTAAAAAATTCTTTTGTTGACATATTTTAAATCTCCTTTTTATGTAGAAATGTCATCTCCACGTGTATTTAACCGGCATGCAATTAGATACACACATTTATTCTACCACAAACACAAAAAAATCAATAAATCATGGAAAATGCAAGCTTTTATTCCCAATAAACTTTAAAATTGTCAACATCAATCAATGTTTGATTAAAATCACCCTTAAACTGCAAGGCTCTGTCGTCTATATAAATAGTTGCCGGAATTTTAGTATTAGTTATGTTATCAAAATATTTATCTATATCATTTTCCACCAACCAACGCGCTACTAATAAAAGATTTCTCGTCGTAAATAAATATAAACGAGCAGACCTACTCAATTTTTCTAAAAATTTTCTTGCACCTTTTCTCATTGGTGGAATATAATTTTTATCAAACTTTTCTTTTGTATATTCATTTAGAACACCATCTAAATCTATCATTATTATGCCCATATATTTCTCCTCTCCTAAATTATTACACATAATAAAATAAGTGCAAATTTGACGTATACAAATTTTTGAAAATTGCACTTATCATAATAATTATGAGGTTCAATTATGTTTAAAATAGAAAAACCTGAAATGATTAACAAAACCTTTAGAATGCCACTTGATTTGGTTGAACGAATGCACGTAATTGCACAAGAAAAAGGGGTTTCATTAAATAACCTTGTTATACAGTGCTGCGAATACGCACTAAAAAATTTAGACAAATAAATTGACTTATTAAATCACTTAAAATTGTAAAAAAACGTTAATTTCTAGCAAAAATTTTTTTCTTCATGTATTTAAATTAATGTATGAAAATTATAAATCTAAATTTTTACAATCAAACAATAAACAATAGCCCAAAATCACAAGAACAAAACTCTCCACATTTTGGGCTGAAACTCAACATTTTAACAAATGATGTTGTCTCTTTTGGTTCAAAGAACAAAAAAGACACGCACAAAAAACATTCTTCATCGAATAAACCCCAAACTCAAAAATCCACTTTTGAACAAAGTTGCGTTAAAGGAAATAAAAGTCCATCAAAATTAAGGAAAAAGATAAAAAATTCAATACAAAGCTACAACCCTCAAGAGGCTGAAGCTAAACGACAAGAAAAATTAAAAGCAAAAGAGGCTGAGCAATTAAAAGCGCTTGAAGCAAAAATGGCATACGAGCACCAAAAAGCAGAAACAAAAAAAAAGTATATAAACCCAAATTTACAACTAAGAATTAAAGAACGCATAATTTCAGATAAAGAATTAATTTTCATAATAAACAGGATTCAAAAATATCCAGAACTAATTAATGAAACATTTTTTGAGCCACATAACGGTGAATTATTATTTTGCACATCAGACGATATTACCCAACGGCTATTAAGCGTAAACACAGACTACAATAAACTGTTAAGTTTAATTACCACAGAAGACAAAGACGGCAAAATTTTCATGGAAAAAATTCCACTTTCTAAACTTGCTATATTTAATGACACGCTTTCTCAAATGCCAAATGTACTTATTGCTGCATATTTAACACCAAATAAACAAAACCAGCTACCAGCTCATTATCTGCCACTGGATGGACTTAAAATGATGAACGAATCATTAAAAGACTACCCTACAATTTTAGCGCAAATTTATACTTACACTGATAAAATGGGGAATACCCCAATGCACAATCGTTTTCGAAAGGGACAAAACATAATAAAAGAAGCATTAACTTTTCAACCGGAAACACTAACAAAAATAAGGAAAATAAGAAACAGGCATGATGAATATCCGGAAACTATAATAAAAAAAGCAGAACGCTATGACGGTCCTTACAAAGAAACATGGAAAATGATTTTAAACGAACTTTAAAATTAACTCACCTGCAAATAATTTAACCAATAATCCGAATCAATTTTAGAATATTTTTTCAATTCAAAATCCAAATAATCCTCCGGTCGATATGGGCGCCGCAACAACTTCATGCCCGCCTCTTTCGGTGTTCTATCCGCCTTAAATTGATTACAGCTTTTACAGCAAGCTACAATATTCTCCCATATATCTGGACCAAATCTTGACTTCGGATAAACATGGTCCAGAGTTAGCTCCGAATAAGAAAATTTTTTACCACAATACTGACACGTATAATTATCACGAATAAAAATATTTTCACGACAAAATGGCAGCTCCTTATCCGGAACTGCCACATTATAATTTAACTTAATAATTCTAGGGATATAGTTATTCTCAACTTCTATAAAATCTTCAATACTACTAATATGCTCTGCGCATTGAGCTTTCCCCTTAATAAGTAACACCAATGCCCGCTTCCAGCTCGTAATGTGAAGCGGCTTCTCATTACTGTTCAATAATAGAACTTTTGCCATCGGGTTATTCTCTTATTACTACTACATTAGTAATATACCCATTTTTCTAAAAAAATAACCTTTTGTTACATTTTGTTAAGCATTAACTTCTTCGACTTCTTTGCCAACAGTACACTCATAATCACAAAGTTGAGCAACTGCGTTCGCCCATTGATGAAGAATTTCATCTGTTTCCAATTTTGAAGATATAGGCTTACCAATTTTAATAGTTATTTTAGATTTATGCCAAAAATCCCAATTATAAGCTTCGCATCCGGAAATACCTATAGGCAAAATATCTACCCCAACCATCTTTGCAAGCACCGCAAAACCCTTATTTACATTTTCAATTTTTTTATTTTTACGAATACCACCTTGTGGGAAAATTCCCAAAGTCCAACGTTTAGTTTTTAGTACATCTCTAGCTGTTTTGATAGTAGAAACTTCAAGCTTTTCTCTATTAACAGAAAAAGCGCCCAATCCATCAAGCCAATTTATACGCCAATTATCAAGAATTTTTGATTTTAATGTATTCTTTGAGCTTCTCTCAAATAATTCTTTTTTAGCCATAAATGCAACCGGTTTCCAAGTAGACATAAAAACTAAAAATGGATCAAAATAAGAAATATGATTTGCCGCAAGGATAACTTTTCTATCTTTTGGAATATTTTCACGGCCAATAATCTCTATTTTATAAAACAATGCCCAAATAGGCGTACACACTGTCCATACAGCTCTAAACTGTGTAAAAATTCTGTACCAATTATATTCTGATTGATATCTACGAGTATAATTTGTTCTTTTCATACTTATTCCCTCAAACTAATTAAGCATTTTGAGCACAATCTCTAACATACTCAAACCCTGTCATTTCTGAAATAGCCAACGCCCATTTTTCGACCATTTCATTAATATCATTACTCACAGGTATAGGTTTTCCTATTTTTAAAATAACTTTACCTGTAAATGGTATTTTAGTTTTTTTATCTGCACCAATGATTGCGACCGGCAAAATATCTGTTTTAGTTGTTTTAGCCAAAGCAGCAAAACCTCTTGAAATATTTTCTATTTTACCATTCAAAACTCTAGTACCTTGCGGGAACAAACCCAAATCCCATTTTGAATTTTTAATAGACAAAGCCGTTTTTATTGTTGAAACATCCAGCTTATCCCTATTAACGGCAAATGCACCTAACCAATCCAAAAACAAAGTCATCAAAAAATTTGAATGAAACAAGTCTTCTTTTGCCATATATGCCGTAGGTTTTTGCGTTGCTACAATTGTTAAAAACGGATCAGCTGCTGACATGTGATTTGCAGCAACAATATATTTTTTATCTTTGGGCATGTTTTCACGCCCTTGCACTTCTAATCTATACATAACCTTAAAAAACAGGCCATATATACAATTTGCCACGAACCACTGAAAAAAAGTTCTCCAGCAATTATACTCTTTTGCTTCTCTTTTTGTGTATTTTCTCATTTTTTTTGCCTTAATTATCTTACAAAATAAATTATAACAAAAAGGTATAATTTGAACAAATATACTTAAGAGCTATTACCCAACATATAGTCAAAAAGATTAAATTGTTATAAAATAAAAAACGGACAGAATTATTTGTGAGGATTTTATGTTAAGAAAACTTTTAATCGCATCATTATTATGTAGTTTTACAACAACAAACGCCCTAGCAGCAGTCTCACATAAAGATTCAATGGCAGCTCAGACATACTACGAAAAAGCTGAATACTATACAAACAATAATCAATATTCAACGGCTATTGAGTCATTAAAAAAAGGGTTACGCCTAAACCCGTACGCAAACAACATAAGAATAAGCCTAATAAACAACTATTTACTTAGAGCAACGTATTACAACAATACATCGAAAGAATACTCAAAGGCAATGAACGACCTTCGTTCTGCTTTATTTTATTTAGAACACTATGGATTAAAACTCACAGACGACTCCGCGCAAAAAGCGATTTCTGACAACACAAATAATCTAAATCAATTATATAGACAAACACAAATTGCCCCAAACCCCAAAAACCGTTATCAAATAGCAAAAAATTTAAGAGCAGAAGGTGAGTTTGCTGCAAGCGCATACGAATTTTTACAAGCAACTCAAGAATATGGACTACAAGAAAACAGCTACATCCAATTAGGCGAAATATACGCCCTTCTTGGTAATCACCAGCAAGCAGCCGATTATCTCAAAAAAGCGCTCAATATAAATGATAAAAGCGCATCAACACATTTAAAATTAGCAAAAGCATACGACGCTTTGGGTGAATCTGAGCTTGCAAACAAAGAATATAATTACACATTGTCAGTTTCCGAAAACGATAAATCTTTGCTACTTGAACTCGAAAGTATTTGGATAAAAAAGATAGGTTTAAATGCAAACAACGCCGAAGCCCATACTAACCTTGGCGCAGTTTATCAAAAACTTGGAGATTATCCCAAAGCATTACAAGAATACTCAAAAGCAAAAGTATTGAACCCTAAAAACCTAACTACAAGATACAACATTGGTACACTTTACCAAATACAAAAAGAATATCAACTTGCAGTTAATGCTTACGACGAGGTTTTGCAATTCGACCCCAAAAACGAACCTGCACGCTACTACAAAGCAATTTGTCTAAGCGAAATGAAACAATTTGCCAAGGCTACTGATGAGTTTAGAAAGCTTTTAGAATTAAAACCAAACGATGTTGATATAAGGACTCTAATGCTTGAAAACATGAGCAAAGTTGCATCACCCGAAGAAATGCTAAATAACTACGCAACAGCAATTAAAAATGGTCCGGTTGATGGTTCTATATTTTACAATTACGCTTACTTGCTTCACAAAGGAAACAGACTTGATGATGCTATAGAAAATTACAAGCAAGCCATTGCTTTAAACGCAGGAACCACGGACGCATATATAAACCTTGCCCAAGCGTATAAACAAAAAAGAGATTTTGTAAACGCCTCCAAAATAGTCACGGCAGGGTTACAAAAATATCCCAACAACGACTCTTTACTGAAATATTCTGATGAATTAAAAGCTGATTCTACTACAGAAAAACTAATTACCGGCTCAAATTTATATAAACAAGGTAAATTTCAAGAGGCGATTGCTCAATATCAACTTATCGAACCCAAAACAGCAGAAACATATCTCAACATTGGTTCTTGTTATCAGGCAATGAGTGAAGATGCAAAAGCCATTGAATATTATAAACAAGCAATGCTTAAAGACTCTAATAACTCCGATATTGCGCTATACCTCGGGCAAGCATATTTAAACATTGAAGATTGGGAAAACGCAAAAAGTTACTTAGGTAAAGCAATTAGCCTTAACCAAAACAACAAGCTAGCAAAAGACTTATACAATTATGTTATAGAACAACAAGAACAAACAGTGCTACAACGCGCCCTTGATTTTTATTCCAAAGGTCAATACTCAAACGCATTAGGAATTTTAAATAATTTAATTGTTCAAAACTCAAATAATGCATTTGCATATTATTATCGTGGTATGATTTATGATGCACAAAAGAAATATTCAACAGCTATAAACGAATACAAAAAATCGTTATCTATTTCTAATACAATTCCAGAAGTTTATTATGCATTAGCGGTAGATTATGAATACTTAAATCAACCACAAGAGGCGCTTATTAACTACAAAAAATACTTAGAAACAGCAACTGAAGAAAACGAATATACAAGATACTCACAAGCACGTGTACAAGAATTGAGCAATAATGGAAACTAATTTTATACAAATAGGAAATAGAAAACTAAATTCACGACTAATGCTTGCCCCAATGGCAGGTATAACTGACACCGTACTAAGAAGCATGGTCAGACAAGTAAATAAAGAATGCCTACTTGTTACAGAAATGCTCAGTTCTGAAGCACTAGTAAACAACCCAAAAGCAAAAATTCTTGAATCAGCGGACGTTGAATCACCTTTAGCCTTTCAACTGTCAGGGCACAAGCCTTATTTGATGGCTAAAGCCGCAAAAATTTTAGAAGAAAGAGCCGACTTTATTGACATAAATATGGGCTGTCCGGTTAAAAAAGTCGTATGCGGTGGGGATGGTTCAGCACTAATGAAAACCCCACAAATCGCTTCTGATATCGTAAAGGCAATAAAAGATACTATTCAAAAACCGGTAACGGTTAAATTTCGACTTGGTTGGACAATGGATACTAAAAACTTTGTAGAATTTGGAAAACTTATGGAAGACTCAGGCGCTGATGCAATCACAATTCACGCAAGGACAAGAAGTCAAATGTACGCCGACAAAGCAGACTGGGCTGAAATTGCAAAACTTACCAAAGAGGTAAATATTCCTGTTTATGCAAACGGAGATATTGTGAGCATAGAAAGCGCCATTGAATGTCTAAAATTATCAAATGCAGATGGAATAGCTATCGGCAGAGGTGCATTAGGCAACCCTTATTTATTCAAACAAATTGAACATTATTTTGAAACTGGAGAAATTCTTCCAGAACAAACATTTAAAGAGAAAATTGAAACATTAAAATCTCATCTTGATTGGGAAATCAAACATAGAGGCGAAGAAAATGGTATAAAATTCTTCAGAAAATTTTATCCGTATTATGTCCGTTGCATAAGAGGGGGAAGCTCTTATCGTGGAAAACTCGTGACAGAAGATAATTACAAAAACATTTTAATAATGCTAGATGAATTAGTAGAGATATATGAAAATGAGCAAAAAATATTACACGTACATCCTACTAACTGAAAAAAACACTTATTATTGTGGTTATACTGATGATTTAGAAAAACGCTATGAAAAGCATAAGCAAGGGCTAGCTGCGAAATATACTCGCGCCTTCAAACCCGTAAAAATCGCATATTATAAAGAATTTGAAACAAAACAAGAAGCACAAAAAGAAGAATATAGAATTAAAAAAACACTTACTCGCGCACAAAAAGACGCATTAGTCTTAGAATTTGAAAAATCTTGCAATAAAAATTAACTAGCCAATACGAATAATTTTTCTTTTCACTAAAAATATAGTAAACTCTTATTGAAAGACTTTGAGGTATTTATGAGAAAACTTTTAATATTACTAGCTTTAATTATAAGCAATAGTTTTGCATTCGCTGCTGAATTTCAATCATTTACGCTCAATAACGGGCAAAATGTTATAATAAAAGAGGTTAAAGAAAACCCAATTGTAATCATTGATACTTGGATAAAAACAGGCTCAATAAACGAAAACGATAAGAACAATGGCGTTGCGCATTTCTTAGAACACATGTTTTTTAAAGGTACAAACAAATTTTCTGCTGGGGATTTTGATAAAATATTAGAATCAAAAGGCGCAATTACAAATGCTGCAACCAGCAAAGATTTTACTCATTATTATATAACTATTCCTTCAAAAGACTTTGACACAGCCCTAGAAATGCACGCAGATATGATTTTAAATCCGCTTGTTCCAAGAGTAGAACTCGAAAAAGAACGCAAAGTTGTATTAGAAGAAATTGCAAAAAATGAAGATTCGCCACAACGAATTTTATATAAAAATTTAATTTCTCAAATTTATAAAAATCACCCATATAAAAGAGAAGTAATCGGAACAAAAAATGTTATTGAAACTATTACGAGAGAGGAAATGTTAGATTTTTACAATAACTTTTACACTCCACAAAATATGACAACAATTATAGTGGGCGATGTCGATACACAAGCAACTATGGAAAAAATTAACAAAATTTTTAACCAACCTGCATCAAAAAAAACATTACCAAAATATCAAAAAGAAAAAGCTATATCTTCAACGACAGAAGTCATAGACAGGGCTGATGTTGAAACCGCCTACCTAATGATTGGGTTTAACGGCGTTGACGCAAAAAATAAAAAAGAAAACTATGAACTGGATGTGCTTGCAACAATACTAGGAGATGGAATAACCTCAAGATTATATAAAGCTATTAAAGATGAAAAACAGCTGGTGCAAAGTATTTCTGCATATAATTCTTCAAGTAGAGATGATGGATTGTTTATAATAAGTGCAAATTTTGAACCAAAAAACCTAGAAAAAGTAAAAAAAGCAATTATAGATGAAATAAAACTTATTCAACAAACCCCACCATCTCAAAGTGAATTAAACAAAGCCTTTAACATAATTGAAAGAGATACCTATTATTCAAGAGAATCAATTTCAAATATTTCTTCTGAAATTGGTTACATCAAAACAATTTTTGATGATTTGAATATGTATGAAAATTATGTCCAAGATATTAAAAAAATCACTCCACAACAAATTCAATTAGCCACCAAAAAATTTCTAAGCACAAATAAAATGGCTATTTCTATTGTTGTGCCTAAAAATTACATTGCTGAAAAAGAAATTGAGCCCAAGTCTCAAGAAAAAATTCAAGCAAAATTAATTAACGAAAAACACAACACGAAAAAATATATTCTCACAAATGGCGTAACTATCATACTTAATTCAAATTTATCTAATGACATTATTGCAATGGAAGTATACGCCAAAGGTGGAAAATTAATAGAAGAAAAAGCAGGAACAAGTTCAATTTTATCTTCTGCAATGCTTAAAGGTACAAAAAAATATAGTAAAAACGAATTTGCAAACATTTTAGAAGAAAAAGGACTTAAAATTGGAGCAAGTGATGGTTCTGAAAACTTTACCATATCTGTAAAAACCACAAAAAATGAACTTGACATTGCACTTGATTTATTAAATGAAATAGTAAATAATGCAACGCTAGACACCTCCACCATAGACAAAATTAAAACTGAAAAACTATATTCAATAAAAGCCTCTCGCGATAATCCTTTCTACGTTGCGCTAGAAGAATTTAAAGAAATGGTTTTCCAAAATACTTGCTATAAAAAAACAACAACAAAACAAATTGAAAAATCGATTCCAACTATAACCCAAGACGATATAAAAAATTATTACAACAATATTTTTGATGCCCAAAACATTGTCATATCTATCAATGGAAACTTACCTCAACAGCAACAAGAAAAATTGTTTAATTTTTTCAACAATACATTTAAAACAAAAAAAACACAAACTTTTAATATAAACAACTACAAAACAACTCAACCCCCAGCTCAACAAAAACAAGAAAAAACAACAACAAAAGACACAAAAGCAGCATGGATAGTCTTAGGCTGGAAAACCTGCGGAATTGAAAACGAAAAAGATTACGTTACCCTAAAAGTAATCAACTCACTACTGGGCTCGGGCATGTCATCAAGATTATTCACGAATCTACGCGATGAACAAGGACTTGCCTATCAAATAGGCTCATCTTATTCGGCTAACACTAACCTTGGATTTTTCATTACTTACATCGGAACAAATCCAAATCAAACAGCTCACGCAAAATCTGAAATCTTAAAAGAAATAGAAATACTTAAACACGAATTTGTAACCCAAGAAGAGTTACAAGCGGCAAAAGATAAATTAATAGGCAATTTTATTCTATCTCAAGAAACAAACAGTGAAAAAGCCAGCACCCTAGGCAACTTTGAAGTTACAAACAAAGGCTACGATTTTATAAATCGATATCCGGATTTAATCCAAAACGTAACTGCAAACGATATAATCAAAGTCGCAAACAAATACTTCACAAATTCTTATGTATATTCGCTTGTAACACCATAAATTTTTATTATAAAGACGGTATCATTTAAGGCAATACCGTCTTTAAATTAAAAATTAACAATATTTTTTAATGCTAATTCTTTCTACAAGCCAACAAAACAATGTTGTCAGGGCGAATTTCGGTAACGTCATCTTTATAAACAGAAGAATACCGACTCATATCCAAATATTGTTGTCTGTAGGTATATTGACCAGCGCCACCCCAACCACCTGTTCTTGAACCAGCTCGATAAAACGCACCAGTATAACTATCAATCTGGTCTAACGCATAAAAAGACCCCTCAACATTTGGAGCAGCATTTTGTTGCCAATTACCGATATTACGCCCAGAGCCAGACTGGTTTCTAATAAACGCATTTGCTGCTTTAGGATATTTAGAACTCAACGCAGTCCAACCACTGGGACAAGAGGCTAAATCAAAATACATTACAGCTCCTGATGGTACAAGCTTTTTGATATCATCTTCAAGCTCCGTTACATCCGTCTCTAGAGCTGTTAAATCACTATCAATAGTACGCACTGTTGTTTGCAATGAACTAACAGTTGAGGAGCTAGCTTTTAAACTCAATTGTGTTGTCAAGCTAGAAATGTCACTATCGTAATTTTTTTGCTGGCTTGTTCCGTTAATAATATTTTGGATATTTGTATTATTTGTTATAGCTTCAATATCGGCAATTTTATCTTCTAAGCTTTTAATATAATCAACATAAGCAGCTACATCTTTGCCATCTAATATGCCAGATATTTTTCCAGCATTTGCGTCACTTTTATCATCAACATTCTCAATTTTTTTGTTCAAAATTTGTGTTTGAATGCTTGTAAAATCATTGTGTTTTAATTGTTTTGAAATCATTGGGGCAGAAAAGCCAAGCACCAAAGTCCCAATCAACAACGCAATCATCGCTTCTGCAACAGAAAATGCTTTTGCGGGTTTTAAGTTGGTTGCTAGCCAATGTGGGGCAAATTCTTTCTGGATTAGACCTTGCGGTACAAGCCCTTGTGGAGCGTCTAAAGACAGCACCCCACTATTCATTAGCCTTTGCAATGCAAAAATTTGCCTACTTTCTTTCGCTGGTTTTAGATTCATAATTTTTGCTCCTTTCTTTATTAATTTTAATTGTATAAATAACTTTCTTTCATTAATTTTGTTTTTAGCGTATGAGTTAAAAACCATATCCCCAGTGCAATTGAGCGTCATGCCGAAACGAGTTCGGCATGACGCATGTTTTTTAGCTCTTTTACTAGATTTTATTTTTAATTTTTCACATTGAACACTTATTTTTTGCCATTCAGGAGATTTTACTGAGCTACCAAAGCCCCCCCCCCCTAGTATTATGCGGGTTTTAACCGTTTTTCTTTTCATAAGATTTTTCCTGCTTTCTGTCAAATTAATAAAACCAACCTACTCTTATTTTAGTTTTCTTTTCAACTGAAACTTAATAATTTGATTAAGCCAAGCTTGTGGAAGTTTCGCAACATCACAAGCAAAAAACGAATCAAGCCCAACACAATAAGAAAGTTTTGGATTTTTTGCAATCAAGGCTTTATAAATAGTTTTTGCAACGGCTTGAGGGGCAGTTGTTTTAAAATTATTTTTCTCCGCATTTTTCGCCAAACAAAGCAAATCTCGTCCATACTTTTCTTTGAACTCATCAGGAAGTTTTTCTAACTGCTCACGGTTAGTATTTATTGACTTGTTCCAAATAGGAGTATTAATTACCCCTGGTTTTATAGAAACAACTTTAATATTCTCATTTTTAAACTCAATAGACAAAGAATTAAATAATATGTCTAAAGCTCTCTTTGATGCACAATAAGGCGCAATGTAAGGGAAAATACCTGTTGAAGCCATTGAACTTAGGTTAATAATCTTACCTTCCTTCATAAGAGGTAAAAATGTTTGTGTTACAGCAACCGGAGCAATAGTATTTAATTCAAATTGATATTTTAAATCATCAATATTAATGCATTCAATAGGTTGTGCAACAACAGCTCCGGCGTTATTTATAATTGAACACAACTCAATACCTTGAGATTTCAATTCTTCATAAGCTTTATTTAAAGAGTCCTTATTCATAACATCCAAATAAATCGGAGAAATATTTTCATTCGCTGCTTTTAAAGACTCAAAATCTTCTTCTTTTCTAACTCCGGCAAAAACCTTAAAACCTTTTTCTGCCAAAAAAACTGCAGTAGCTCGTCCTATCCCACTAGAAGTACCTGTTATTAAAACATTTTTCATAATATTTTACCTTATAGCAACAACTTTTGCTCTTTTTGGAGTAACAAAATCCTTTATTATAGGGCGCTTAATCGATGTTTTTGTTGTGCGCATAGACAACATCTTTAATGTATTTTTAGTCTCAACATCTTTTACAATCCACTCTATTGATCCAAAAGGATACTTCGAAAAATGATGAGTTGAACACACCGCACCAACTCTTGTTGCATCAAATAAATTCAAAACGCTTATATCAATACTCAACTTCTCACATTCATGTCTTGAAATATGGCTGTTTAGCCCATCAATAATCTCTTCAACATTTACATTATAAGCATTTACTGTCAAAAAATTATTCTCAGTGTCGAAATACTTCATTTTAACTTTTTCTCTTTATGGAATACTCTTTACATTATTGTTTATCGTCCTTTTTTCAAAAAAATTTAAATTTTAGAAAAAAACTACATCAAATGGAGGAGTTTATCGTATAATATTATAAAGAACACGTTAAAGGTGAGGTTTTAATATGAAAAAAGAAGAACTAGAACAATACGCACAAAAAATCAAGTTAGTAGCCTTTGATGTTGATGGCGTATTAACAGATGGAAGCTTAACCTTTGACGAAAACGGTGTTGAATACAAAACATTTAACGCAAAAGACGGTCAAGGTATTGTAATGATTAATAAAACTGGCTTTATAACAGCAATAATAACTGCCCGCCAGAACGGAACCGTTCGACATAGGTTTAACAATTTAGGCATGACAAAACTTTTTGAAGGACAAAAAAACAAATTAGCGGCTCTTGATGAGCTTTGTGAAGAATTTAACGTAACTTATGAAGAAATTGCATACATGGGCGACGATTTGCCTGATATTTGCGTACTTGAAAAAGTTGGGCTTGGTTCTTGCCCAGCTGATGCAGTTACAGAAGTCTTAAATTGCGCAAAATTCATCTCAACAAAAAACGGTGGACGTGGTGCGGTTAGGGAACTTTGTGATTTTATTTTATACACGCAAAACAAACATCCATTCATGAAAGAAAAAATCCAAGCCGGAGTCTAAGCTAACTTTATTTTTGCAACACAAAACAGCTTTTTTAAAAAAGCTTTAAATTCATATTAAGTTTTTCTAACGGAATTGAAGGTGCATTAATTTTCTGCTCGTTTTTCCATAATTGATGGCACGGCAATGAAGCTTAAATACATAATCAATCCTACAAAAACTAAGCTAAAGACTTCCATGACTGTTCCTTCTTTATATCCTACAATACTTATATGCCCAGATTTCTAAAAAAATAACACATTGTTAAGAAAAGTAAGGAACATTTTTACAAAAAAACAATCTAATATTAAAGATAAGTTATTTGCGGTAATATAAAAGATATTAATATTCACCGCAACAGGAGGATTTTGTATGAAAAAGAATATAGATAAATTATTTGCTAATTTGTGTTGTTCTTCTTGCGGTGCTGATTTTACAGAAGACTCAATAAAAGTATTAAGAGAAGAGGATGATTTTTCTGTACTACAAATTATATGTTCAAAATGCGAAAAATCTTTTGGAATTGCATTTTTAGGCGAAAATAATTTAGCAGTAAAGAAAAACATGAGTGATGCAGATTTAGCATTAGAGTTGAGAGATGGTCCTGATGCGGTCAATTATGATGATGTAATAAACGCACACAGGTTTATTAAAAATCTTGGTGCAGATTGGAAAAAACATTTGCCTAAAGATTTTAGAACATCAAAATAATTTGACTTTTTAAATAAACATGTCAAATTGTTAGTGATGTCTCTTTTACTAATCTTAACTTCCTTTTCGGTATAAAAAGGAAGTTTTTTTTGAGATTATAATCTACAATTCATCATTGCCAATAAAAAATTTACTTCAATGGATTTTCTAAAATAATTGTCTGCTCTCTATTTGGCCCAACTGAAATAATCGTTATTTTAACACCAATCAATTCTTCCAAACGAGATAAATATTTTTTGGCATTTTCAGGCAACTCATCATAAGTTCTACACTTAGAAATATCTTCATTCCAGCCTTTATGAACTTCATAAACAGGTTCTAAATATTTATGCATATGAACATTCGTCGGATAATACTCATAAACTTTTCCATCTCTTTTATCTTTATACGCAACACAAACCTTTATTTCATCAAAAGTATCAAAAATATCGGTTTTAGTAAGCGCAATAGCGGTCAATCCACTTACAAGAGCTGAATAACGAGCAATAACAGCGTCAAACCAACCACAACGTCTAGCACGACCTGTAGTTACTCCAAATTCAGCACCAATTGTCTGGATTTTTTTACCGGTTTCGTCTTCAAGCTCGCTAATAAATGGACCTTCACCCACTCTTGTGACGTAAGCTTTCATAACCCCAATTGCTTCTTTAATTGCGTTAATACCGACTCCGGAGCCAGTCGCTGCACCACCTGCGATTGGATTAGAGCTGGTTACAAATGGATAAGTCCCCCAATCTATATCCAACATCACACCTTGAGCGCCTTCAAACAAAATTTTCTTGTTTTCTTTAACTGCTTTTGATAAAACCTCTTGCCAATTCCAAAAAACATAAGGTCTAAATATTTCAGCATATTCTTTACAAAGAGCTAAAATTTCTTCTTTTGAATATTCTTTCAATCCATAAACTTCTTTCAAAATTTTATTTTTTAAAGGCAAAATATTATCCAATTTAGTATTCAACGCTTCATCATCATATAAATCTTCAACTTTTAAACCATAACGAGCGATTTTATCCGCATACGTAGGCCCAATACCTTTTTTAGTTGTACCTATCTTTGTTCTCGCAGTTTTGTCTTCGCTAATACCATCAATATCAATGTGATATGGCATAGTTATAGACGCCAAAGGATGAATTTTCAACCCCTCAAGATTTATACATTCTTCTAGCAAACCATCTATTTCTTTTTTTAATGATGTAGGATAAATAACCGTTCCCGCAGAAATTACACAAGTTTTATTTTTATACAAAATCCCTGATGGAATAAGATGAAATTTATATGTTTTACCTTCAACCACTACCGTATGTCCGGCATTACAGCCACCTTGATATCTGATAATTATATCAGCATCCATTGCCAACAAGTCTGTAATCTTAGCTTTTCCTTCATCGCCCCACTGTGCGCCAACAACTACTGTATTTCCCACATTCATTCCCTTATTAAACTCAACTATTCTATTATAAACTAAACATTCCAAAATTATTTAATCATTTATTTAATTGATGAACTTTTCTTAATCATGTCTTTTAATAAAAATATAGTTGAGGAAGAGGTTAGATTTTTATGGTAGCAGGAATTACAGGCGGAATATCCGCGTATGCCGATTTATTTAATATATTTCAAAACACAAACACAAAGCAAACAGATACTCAAAGTTTTGAAAACTTAATTAACGATACTCAAAACAGCCCTGATTTAATATCTGCAGATGATGTTCAAAATGCAGAAGGTCAAAATGGAAGTTCTGACAAAAGTTCCAGCGATATGGACTTAAATAAAGATGGAACTATTACAATTGATGAAATTATGAAATACATGGAACTTCAAATGCAAGAAAATCTCCAAACAGGAGAAATGGACGGCGAAAACAACAGCAATAATAGTAATTTTTCACAAAACTTCAAGCCTCCAATAAGCCAAGTTATAAACGCTTATGCAGCATTCAAATAAAAATAGGATGACATTTTAGTCATCCTATCAATTACAACTATTAATAGCTTTTACACTGCTGTTTTTGTTAAATTAAGACATTTTACAACAGTTTCAACTACATATTTTTGTTCTTCCTCGGTAAGTTCAGGGAACATAGGCAAGCTCATAACAAGCTTCGTATTTTCTTCTGTTACAGGCAATGAACCTTCTTTAACATTCAAATGTTCATGAACTTTTTGTAAATGAAGAGGAACTGGATAATAAATCATTGCACCAACACCATTTTCTTGAAGAAGTTTATGTACTTCATCTCTGTTTTCGATTTTAATTGTATATTGGTGATAAACACAATATGTATCATCAAGCTCTTTTGGGGTTTCGATTTCTAGATATTGAGCAAACAATTTATTATAACGATACGCATTTTCACGTCTCATTTTATTCCAGTTATCGATATGAGGCATTTTAACCCTCAAAATTGCTGCTTGAATTTCATCTAATCTTGAGTTCACACCAATTTCGTCATGATAATAACGAATAGCTCCACCGTGGTTTCTTAATGCAATCATTCTATTTTTCAAAGATTCATCATTAGTAACAGCCATACCACCATCACCCATTGTACCAAGGTTTTTAGTTGGGTAGAAACTGTAGCAACCAATATCACCAAACGAACCAACTTTTTTACCTTTGTAAGTTGCACCAACAGCCTGACAGCAATCTTCAATCACATATAAGTTGTGACGTTTTGCGATATCCATAATTTTATCCATATCACAAGGTTGTCCATACAAATGAACCGGTAAAATAGCTTTTGTTTTTGGAGTGATTAGACTTTCAATTTTATCAACATCAATATTGAATGTATCTGGGTCAATATCAACAAACACAGGATTTGCGCCTACAATTCCAATAGCTTCTGTTGTTGCAACAAATGTGAACGCAACAGTGATAACTTCATCACCTGCGCCTATATCTAACGCTCTCAATGCCAAATGAAGCGCGTCTGTTCCTGAGTTAAGCGCAACCGCATGTTTGCAATCACAATATTTTGCAAAATCTTCTTCCAAGGCTTTGTTATTTTGTCCCAAAATATAACTTCCAGAACGAAGAACTTCTACAACCTTTTCTTCAACTTCTTTTCCAATAGCTTCATACTGACGTTTTGTATCCAAAATAGGTACTCTCATTCATAAATCTCCCATTTTCCTAACACCTATTATTTTATTGTAGCACCATTTTTTTAAGCCTTTACATATTCTTAATAAGAAATTATTACAACTAAAAAGAAGATAACAAAAAGTTATCTTCCTTGAATCCCTTATCTAATAAATTTAAAACTTAACTTGGCTCAACAAAAGTCTTGAGCGCATTCAAACTTGTTAGATATTTATTCTTGCACAATGCATTGGATTTAATTGCTAAAATCTCCGTACGCATTGCCTGCAAGGAAATATCTGTGTCCAGCTGAGCACAAAGAGACATTAACTCACACCTGGGCTTATTCATTTCAAATTTGTTTTGCATAATACACCATAGTCCTAATTCAATACATGTATATAAAAACAAAAAAAGCTTTCGAATTTCACAAAATCGACATTTTGTAACAAAACGCAAACTATTACAATACTAGTAAAAATCCTATTTTATCTTTTTTTACTTTTTAATCTTACAAATTTTAAATTCGTATCAAACATTGTTTTATTATAATAATCATAATCGTCTGTTGGTAATTTGTAATCCTTTTTCACCAATAGCTTATCAAGATAAAGAGTATAATGGTTGTCCGCATACACCTTTTTATACGCTTTATCTTGATTTAAATATTCCTTAGCTTTATCAAATCTTTTTCGTACAACAATTATATCCGGTCTAAATTTTTCTAATAATAAATTTGGTTTTTCACCGGCTTGCATGAAGAAATTATTAAACAATGGCAACATATAATCAGGATAAACTTCTTCATATCTACCATCCATTGCAATTAAATTATTAGGATATAGCTTATATGCAGTATAACTGCCTTCTTGAAAATCAACCAATATATTTCCTTTTATTTTGTTTAACTTTAAAAACTCTATAGCTTTTACTGGATATTCATAATGTTGAATTACCATTTGCGGTTTATTTAAAGAAAACCATCCTACTGTTGCAATTGCAACAAATAAAAACAGAAATACAACTTTAATATTTTCTAGGTACTCTCTGATTTTTTCAGACTTAACAATCTTTAACGTAAAGAAAGACAATAGTCTATACAAATCATCATACAAAAACACAAGCGAACATATAACAAAAAATGGTTGATGTCGTGTATATTTTACAGAAAGAAAAGTCATTACAAACAAAATTAAAGCTTTTGTGTAATCTATATTTTTTAATGTTTTAAACTTCATCACTAAACGAGCTAAAACAACTGACAATACAACTATTAAATAAATTTTAAACCCGAAAAATGCACCTGAATTAAATTCGCAAAAAGTTGGCTGCCACTCTGCAATCAAAATCCTTGGCATAGTCGTTGCCATTAACAAAAACTTCACATAATCCCACCCATAAGGATTTACCAATGTAACCAAAGAACACCCGATAATTGTAAAAATATAGTACTTAAAAGGCTTTTTATTTAATGCCTCACCAATAGCGTAAAGAACGATTAGCCCCAACCCTGCAGCACATCCACCGTGGATATTTGTCCAAAATAGCATCATTGGAATAAATGTTGCAAGCCAAAAATATTCTTTTTTCTGTCTAACTCGTTCAAGCAAATACAACCAAACTGCAAAAAACAAATATGTAAAAAGCGTACATCTAATAGTGTTTGAAAAGCCCGCCTGCGATGCGGAATGATAAGCAAAGAAATACACTAAAAAATTATAAGGAGTAGAATATTTTACACCTCTAAGTTTTATTGTCTCAATCACAAGACAAAATATGGCAAAAAGCATTATTGCCTTTAACCACAAAAAACCAAGCTCTCCAAACCGCTCAAAAACCCAATAAAAGACAACGCTTGAGCCCCATTCATGGTCATACCAAGGATGAGTTGGGGTGTACGAAAAAATATCATGTTGCAAAATATTACCTAACTGCCAAAAAGCTTTGCCCTGCAATAATCTTGCAAACAAATCGAAATCCACACTATTAGATTGAAAACTCACAACAGTTATAAACAAAAATAAAGTCATATAAAAAATAATAGTTTTTAATTTGCTATTCATTTATTTTATCTCCAATTTTACAGGCAATTTTTCAACATATAATTTATAAATTGCTTCTGCCCCTAACTCTTCAAAAGCAATTACTTCAGCTGATTTAACACAACTTTGCAAAAGTGACGCAACACCACCTTGAACAGAAAAATAAAGCGCACTGTTCTCTTTGATACTATTTATTACTTTTTCTGCACGTTCACCTTTTCCAATTGTCGCTAAAACTCCGTTATCGTACAAAACAGGAGCAAATTTATCCATTCTTTTCGAAGTTGTTGGACCAATTGGACCGATTATCTCATTTTCATTTTTTGGACAAGGACCTGCATAAAAAATAATTGAATTTTGCAGATTAAAAGGCGACTCCATGCCATGTTCAATCATCTCCACAAGTTTTTTATGCGCAGCATCACGTGCTGTATAAACCGTACCAGTCAACAGAATTTCGCTATTAATTTCCAAATTTTTAAACTTTTCTGTTTCGTTTGAATTTATTTCTTTTAATTCAGATTGTAACTCTTGTTCTTCATTATTTTCCACAAACTTTGTAACAAGTTCATACCCTTTTGGATTCACAACTACACCGGCATGCCTTGTGCTATGGCAATTTACGGTCACACAAATCGGCATTGACGCAATATGCGTAGAAGAAGTTTTAACAAAAATATCTGCAACTTTTGTTTTAGACTTTTTATTAATATAATTTTTCATTTTTTGTGCAAAAGCTTTGTTCTCATCACAGAAAAAAGCTTTTTTCGAAAGGACCGCAGCATAATCAATAGTGCCACCCAGCCCAACACCTAAAAACAATGGTGGACAAGCATTTTCACCGGCGATTTCAACAACTGATAAAACATAATTAAAAATTTCATCCTCTGTTTCGGATGGGGTTAACATTCTAGTAGAGGACATATTTTCAGCACCGCCACCTTTAATTAAAATATTGGCTTTAATAATATTTTCTTTTACGTAATCCACATAAACTATCGCAGGAATATTATTTTTTGTATTTGTTCTATCAAAAAACGCATCTTTAACAACTGATTTTCTGAAAAAATTATCCGAATAACAAGCCGCAACCGCCTCATTTACAACATAAACCGGATTTTTTTCATCTAATATTACATTCTCACCAATTTCTAAAAACACAACAACCTGACCTGTGTCTTGACACAACGGACGATTATTTTTGTTGGCAATTGAATTATTAGCAAAAATTTTTGCCATTTTATTATTGTTTTCATAGTCACTCTCATCAAATGTTTTTAATGAATCAAAAACATCACAACTCAAACTCGTATTTGCCTTAAAACAAGCCTCATAAATAGCATCATACAAATATTCTGATTTTATCTCGCACATCTCTCTCATATCTCAATCATACCTGAAATACTAAAATAATGCGAATATATTACAATAGTTAATTTTTTCTACAACCTAATAAACCTATAAATCTTGGTCTGTTTTCATCTGCTGTTGGAACGGAGCTACTGGCTTTAAAATAAAAATCTCTAGCTACAGTAGAACCACCATAATTTGAAATTCTATATGTTCCAGTCCAATTTCCTTGAGAAAAAACTCCTCCTGTTTTTCCCGACGCAGAACTGGCAAGCCCATAGCCTTGCGCGTCAGTTCCTCTATACCAACCTGTTATATTCCTAATTGCATCACTTCCTGTTGTCCCTTTATTTATAGTTATTGTCGTCTTGGTTGTAGTTGCACCAGCTGGAGCATAGGAAGTATTTGACACCTCAAATGAACCGGTAAATCGAGGAAAACGTCCAGCATAAGTAGAACTTAAACTATCCCAACCGTCAGGACAAGATGTCAAATCAAAAAATGCAATTGTTCCGGTTGGAATAGTTTTTTTCTTTATCTCATTTTCAAGTTCTTTTTTCATTTTTTCAACCTCCGTCAAAACTTTAGACGCAACGAGCCCATCTAAATCAGACGAATCAACTTTTTCATCCAGCTGCGATTGCAAATCTTCAATATCATCATCGTAATCTTTACTCTTTTCTCCATTTAAAAGACTTTGCAAATTCGAATTATTCAAGGTATTTTTAATCGTTGCTATATCAGCGCCTAAAGCTTTAATATAATCAACATAAGCAGCTACATCTTTGCCATCTAATATGCCGGATATTTTTCCAGCATTTGCGTCACTTTTATCATCAACATTCTCAATTTTTTGTTCAAAATTTGTGTTTGAATACTTGTGAAATTGTTATGTTTCAATTGTTTTGTAATCATTGGGGCAGAAAAACCGAGAATAATTGTTCCAATCAACAACGCAATCATCGCTTCCGCTACGGAAAATGCTCTTGCAGGTTTTAGGTTGGTTGATAGCCAATGTGAGGCAAATTCTTTCGGGATTAGCATTTGCTGTGCGAGTCCTCGCGGTGCGTCTAAAGACGGCACCATACCGTTCGCTAGCCTTTGTGGCGCAAAAATTTGTTCTCTTCTTTCTTTTTTTGTTTTTAAATTCATTTTTTTACCTTTCTATATTAATTCTATTTGTTCAAATAATTTTCTTTTATTAACCTTGTTTTGTCGGGTTTAACATTGCACAAATCCTTGTGGTGATAGACATTGTGTAGTTAGACCTTGTGGTGCGTATAAACGCACCCTACTGCTACCGTTCATTATCCATTGCGGCACAATAAATTGCACCATACCATTCCGGATTTTAGCGTAAGCGTTAAAAAGCCGCGTGCGTGCTGTTTCAGGATCTGACCAACATC
>JAZTWQ010000044.1:0-3015 GCA_045635965.1 Candidatus Gastranaerophilaceae bacterium | reverse complement strand
TGCCTGACTACGGCAGCGAGAAAGTGAAAATCAACTTCTTCGACGAGGAACTGGGCGAGAACTACCAAAAAGAGCAGCAACTGACCACAACGATCTCGTTGTTCACGATGTTGGCGATTATTATTTCGCTGATGGGTGTGTTGGGATTGGTGATTTTCGAAACTCAATACCGCCGCAAGGAGATTGGTATCCGCCGTGTGAACGGTGCCACAGTGCGTGAGATCTTGGTGATGTTCAATCGCAAGTTTATGATTATTGTCGGTATTTGTTTCCTCATCGCTGCGCCGATTAGCTACTTTATTACGGACTATTACTATAGCACTTTTGCGTACCGTGCACCGATAGCCGTGTGGGTGTTTGTGGTAGCGTTGTTGGCTGTGCTTGTCATCACAACGCTGGTAGTCACCCTCGCCAGCCTCCGCACCGCCACCTCCAACCCAGTCGAAGCACTGAGAACGGAATAAACATAGTAGAAATGGGTGGATTAATCAACGAAATCCACCCATTTTGTTTGAAAACAAAAAGATTATTTGCATATTTCAAAAAAAAACGCTATCTTTGCAGCGAAAATTTTACAAACAAAAGAAAGTCTTTGTTATGAAAGGTATAACTATTAAAAATTTTCGTTGTTACGAAGAAAAAACAATAGAATTTCGTAGAGGCATTAACTTACTGATAGGTGATAACTCTGTTGGTAAGACTTCTTTATTGCGTGCCTGTAACTTGGTAATGAATTCGTTTTTCTCTGGTTTTAGTGATGAAAATACTGTTTGGAAAAGTGCGGAGCCTGATGACTTTAGAGAAATTAAGAATATAGACTTACAAACTGACGATTTGCCAATTGATATTACATTCTTCCTTGATGAAAATGATTGTCCGCCTATAGAACTATTAGATGGTACAATATTCCAATTGCAAGCCAAACATTCATGGAATGACACGACAGAGACAGAAGTTTTAAAGATTGAGAAAAAATCCAAGAAGAATGCTCGTAATCTCGTTACTGGGCTAAAACCTCTAAAAGAGTACGCTTCTTTGTTACAAGCAAACTCTCATTCAATAGTAAATGGTGACGCGTTCCAAAAGAATGCTTTGCCACTTTTTGCATATTTTACTACAGAGGATATTCATAGTGTTAGAAAATTTGACAAAGAGAAAAAAGAATTTAAAAAATATCCACAAAAACCATCGTTTGGCTATTTTGAGAGTCATGATTGTAAAGGTTTGCTAGATTGTTGGATTAAACGATTATTAGTGCTGAAAGAAGCCAAAAAGGGAGATATTGAAATTGAGTGTGTTAGAAATGCTATTATTAGTGCATTAGGTTCTGATGGATGTGGAATAATTCAAGATATTGATATTAGAACTAATGCTGAAGAGGTTTATTTCTTATATTTAGACGGAAGGGAGGTTCGTTCGGATTTATTATCTGATGGCTATCGTCGTCTTGTAAGTATCGTTGTAGATTTAGCTATGCGCTCTGCCCTATTAAATAAAGTAAAATTTGGTAGTGAAGCTTATAAACAAACACATGGCACGGTCATTATTGATGAAATCGATGAACACTTACATCCAGCTCTTCAAGTACGCATCCTCAAAGCTTTGCATGACACATTCCCTAAAATTCAGTTTATTGTTAGTACTCACGCTCCTTTGGTAATGTCGTCAGTAGAGTCTAATGAATCTAATGTTGTTTATAAACTATGTTATGAACACAATTCATATACTCACTATCGGATAGACACTTATGGATTAGATTCTAATTTAATTTTAGAAGAAAGTTTGAACATTGAAAGTCGTGTTCCTTCAATAGCTTCCAAGTTACGAGCAATATCTTCCTCTATTGCAGAAAGACAATTAGATAAGGCAAATGCCTTAATTATGGAGTTAGAACAACTTACAGACCCAACGCAACCTGAATTAGTGAAACTTCGTGCAATTTTAAATCGAATAGAAAGTATTGGCGTATGAAATACATCGAAAAAGACTTTTCCAGCGATGCTGTTGTAAAATTTTGTGCAGAATTAAAAGAAAATCGTTTAGATAAAGAAAGTCTAAGCGACCCTAGTGTACATCCTACTTTAACAGGACCAAAGGTTTATAGTCAAGTTTGCAGTTTTCGATATTTTAATGCCTTAAAAGAACAAATGTATAAAGATCAAGGAGGAATTTGTTGCTATTGCGGACAAAAATTAACAACATCAAGCTATTTTTCTCCTTATATTGTGGAGCATGTTATTCCTAAAAGTGAATGTCGTCAATTGGCTGGTGAGTATGAGAATCTATTATTATCTTGTCGCTCAGATCTAAAAGAGGAGGGGCAGCAGGAGTTGAACAAAAAAAATAAAGAAGGTTGGCATTGTGATAAAAGAAAAGGAAATCATAGGCTGACTTATAATCCATTACAAAGAGAGTGTGGTGACCATTTTAGATACCTAGAGTCTGGTGATATTGATGGGAATGATGAACTGGCAAAAAAGGACATAAAAACCCTAGGACTAGATTGTAAATATTTAGTCAAGCGAAGAAAAATGGCTATCGATACAATTTTACATGATGAAGATGGTAATTTGCTGGCAGATGAGGTGTTAGAACAATATTTACAAGTTATTATGAACCGCAAACCAGATAATACCTTCCGAGAGTTTTGTTTTGTAATAGCAGGAGCACTTAATAATTTTTTGCACAATCGATAGAGCAAAGATAATAAGTTGTTTTATTTGACAATAAAAATATGTATAAAATATAAGAGCAACTGAACTTATTGTTTTGTTGCTCTTATATTTTTTTTACTTTCTACAAATCCTTCACCAACCTCACGCTATGTCCATTTGCGCGCCAACCATAGTCGCCGTTATCATACATTTTTGCTTTGCTTGAAGTGAAATATAAACAATCCTCCCACTTATATCCTCGATCCGTTTTTGACCAATAGCAACCAGTTTCTTGGACTTCATCTGTTTTAGTTCCATCTCGGAAACCTGCTGCGGGAAGAAAAATTGCTCCCTCGTACTC
>JAZTWQ010000043.1:0-2524 GCA_045635965.1 Candidatus Gastranaerophilaceae bacterium | reverse complement strand
GCAACCACAGCAGCATTTTTCAGCTGATTTTTGACCACTGAAAGCTTTTAAGCCGATGTATTTTGCAGCATCGCCAAGTTCTTGTTCAATTCTGATTAATTGGTTGTATTTCGCAATTCTGTCAGATCTTGAAGCTGAACCAGTTTTGATTTGACCGCAGTTTGTAGCAACAGCCAAGTCAGCGATGAATGTGTCTTCTGTTTCACCAGAACGGTGTGAAGAAATTGCTGTGTAACCAGCTTCGTGCGCCATATTAATAGCCGCTAATGTTTCTGTCAATGAACCGATTTGGTTAACTTTGATAAGAATTGAGTTAGCTACGCCTTTTTCAATACCTGTAGAAAGTCTTGAAGTGTTAGTTACAAATAAATCATCACCAACTAATTGACATTTATGACCGATTTTTTCAGTAAGGATTTTCCATCCTTCCCAATCTTCTTCAGCCATACCGTCTTCGATAGAAATGATTGGATATTTGTTAACCCATTCTTCCAAGAATGAAGCCATTTCAGCGCTTGTGAATGATTTTCCGCCTTCTCCAGCAAGAGTGTATTTGCCGTTATCGTAGAATTCAGAAGAAGCAACGTCTAAGCAGATTTTAATTTGTTCAGTTGTATAACCAGCTTTTTCAATAGCTTCAACGATAACTTTCAAAGCTTCTTCGTTTGAAGAAAGGTTTGGTGCAAAACCACCTTCATCACCTACTGATGTAACCATGCCTCTTGATTTAAGAACAGCTTTTAAGTTGTGGAATACTTCTGCACCCATTCTGATAGCTTCTTGGAAACAAGATGCACCAACTGGAGCGATCATAAATTCTTGGAAGTCAACGTTGTTGTCAGCGTGTGCACCACCGTTGATGATGTTCATCATTGGAACTGGCAATGTAACAGCGTTGATACCGCCCAAGTATCTGTATAATGGCATTTCATAAGCCAAAGATGCAGCTTTTGCTACAGCTAAAGAAACACCCAAAATAGCGTTAGCACCTAATTTAGATTTGTTTGGTGTGCCATCTAATGCAAGCATAATTCTGTCGATTTCTTGTTGGTTAGATGCATCTTCTCCAATAAGTTCCGGAGCGATGATAGAATTAACGTTGTCAACAGCTTGCAATACACTTTTACCAAGGTACATAGATTTGTCGCCATCTCTAAGTTCCAATGCTTCAAAAATACCAGTAGAAGCACCTGAAGGAACCGCTGCGCGTCCTACTACGCCACAAGAAAGTGTTACATCAACTTCAACAGTTGGGTTTCCTCTAGAATCTAGAATTTGTCTAGCTTTTACATCTTCAATAAATGTAGCCATGTTTTTTATCTCCTTATTTTGCGGCTGCGAATACTCGCATGCCTTATGATATAATAATCAACTTATAGAATATTATGTATCGCTAAAAAACATTTTTCAACTAGAACCGCAAAAAAACAGAAAATATTTTTGTGATTTTTTGCAAGTTTTAAAGGGGTTTAAGCTTTTTATAAAAATTTATAAAAAAAGTATTTGACATAAATTTTTGTGCATGTTAATTTAAATAAGCAAGCTGAGGTTGGCACTAGGGAGAGTAATTTCTCGTTTCGATTTTAGATTGCACTTGAAAATTAGATTTTTAAAATGCGCGGGCTGCTAGCTCAGGTGGTTAGAGCGCACCCCTGATAAGGGTGAGGTCGGTGGTTCGAGTCCACTGCGGCCCATTTTAAAAGAAAAAGTTGACAAAAAAATATTAAATGATAACATAAAGTTATCAACCCAAATGGGGGTTTAGCTCAGCTGGTAGAGCATCTGCTTTGCACGCAGAGGGTCAGGAGTTCGAATCTCCTAACCTCCACCATTATAAACAAAAGACCGATATTAAATCGGTCTTTTTTATTGTGTTTATTATCTTTTTAATCTAACAAGACAGTGGAACAATTATGTTTTGTAAGAATTGAAATACGAATTCTTACAAATTTTCAATATTAATTTTCTGAAAATTTCTCTATAATCATTTTAAAATATTTTTTTGCGTAATTTGTATCAAAAATCATAGAATATTTATTAACATCTCCATTTTCAAAAACCTTATATTTTGTGACATTTTGAGTTTTTAGGTTGATTTCAACTGTATAGTTTGTTAAAGTACAAAAAAGTTTCAATTTATTAGGTGTATAGTCTATTATTTTATATGTCAAACCATACACATCAAGATAAGGTGCTAAAAGAGGTGTTCCTATAAAACTTATGTCAACAACACTTGATGAACATATCATGCTATTCATATTACAAGATAATTCTTCAACAAGAACACTATTAAGATTATGTTTTGGGTCTGTCCAAATACCTTTTATAAATAAATTGCCCCATATTTTATTTTGATATGTTTGGATTTCATTTTTAAAATATGTTTCTCTAACTTCAAATGTTTTAATATCCATTGAAAATACTGGTAATGATAAAAATAAAAAAGTTAAAATTATTAAAAATTTTTTCATAAATAACTCCTTTTGATTATTATTAATAAAATTGATAAAAAATTAATCGTAGT
>JAZTWQ010000042.1:0-23490 GCA_045635965.1 Candidatus Gastranaerophilaceae bacterium | reverse complement strand
CTTGGGTCTTCTCCTGTTTTAGGGGGCGAAAGCCCCCTTTTTTTTTATTAAAATCCTTACTATCGTTGATTATTGGTTAAATGCCGAAATAAGTTCGGCACTGGTAGTTAATAAATATCGGTAGACTAAAGTCTACCCTACAGTTACAGCTTCTTTTTTTGTGTAAAAAATTGAGTTTTTTACGTTAAAATACGCACTATGAGTTAATTGGTGCGTAAAAGTACTTTACAAGCCATTGTTGGGCAAGAATGTCCAACCTACGGTATTTTGTTTTCAGCGCGTCGAAACAATCATGTAACAAAATGTAAATATGAATTTAAAATACCCTTAAACCCTCGTATAAGCTGCTAATAGAATAGAATAGCTGTAACCATGGCAATTAATAAAATTACTACGATTTTATAAAAATAAGAACTATATATTAGAAATTAGGAAAGAAGGGATTAGATAAATGGCTATTGATTCTGTAAATTTGGCAAATTCTGTTAAAGATGTTAAAACTCAAATTCAAAAACCAGCTTTTGGGCAAAGTGTTCCACAAAAACAGGTTGGTGAGGTTTTGCGTAAGGTTAAAAATTATGTGAAATCAGATGAAGGTCAATTTGATATTATAACGGATATTCTTACTGTGTTGCTCGCGTAATAAATATAGAAAGTTAATATTAATTAATGATTTATAGTTTTTTCTGTCAATAGGGATTATATTAGGAATATGTCAATCATCGAAAATAATAACAATAATTCGTATAATCAATCATTTATAAGTGCAGCGGCTGGTGCAGGTGCTGGGTATGGAGCTTGGTATGGTTCTAAGCGATTAATTGGAAAGGTTAAAAGTCCGCTTATTCGTGATGGAATTAAAAATATTCCTCAATATAATAAGGATTATTTGGATATAGCTCAAAAAATTATAGATGATAAAAAATTACCTATAAAGCTTGTTTCTCCAGATCAAGCGCCTAAAAAAATAAAATTAAGAAAAAGTAAAAGTTTTTTGGAAAATATTTTTGGTCATAAAAAGTTAGAAGAGGTTGTAAATAAAAAATATCAAAAAAGTTTAAATGCTGTAAGAAAAGGTTGTAATGCTTTTTTTTCATCACTGTTTAAAGTAGTTTGCGTAAATAAAGAAAAGTTTACTTCGCCAATTTTTCATGAAATTGGGCATTCTATTAATCATTACAAATCAAGTTTTTGGCGTGGAGTGCAAAAATTAAGAGTATTTTCTTCATTTGCTCCGGTTGTTTTGTTGGGTGCGGCTTTATTCACCCCTAAAAAATCTGAAGAACAAAAGGAAAAACAGGGATTTATAGGAAAGAGCGCAACATTTATAAAAGAAAATGCAGGTAAATTGGCTACTTTGTCAATGTTACCATTGTTGGCAGAAGAATTGAGAGCGAGTCAGGTTGGAAACAAACTTGCCAAGCAATATTTATCGGGCGATGCTTTAAAATCAGTTCTTAAGACAAATAAAATTAGTGCGTTAAGTTATTCTTCAGCCGTAGTGGCTACCGGTGTTTGTGTGTGTATTGCGAATATGGTGCGAGATTTTGTAGCTCATAAAATGTTTAATAAAACTAATTAATAAGTTTATTATCTTATGCGGTTGACTTAGTATTTGCGATACTGTAGAATAGCAGTATAGAGTTAGCTGTTCGGGTGTATTTTATGTTGCATAAGAAAAAAGCTTTTTCATATATAGAATTATTATTTGGTATGGTTATAGTTGTTATAATTTTTACAGCATCTATCCCTTTTGTTACCAGAAAATCCTTGTCCCAACCTGCTTTACCGGGGGCGTTTGCTTGTTTTACTGCTTTTGACAATGACTTAAATCAATGGCGTTTGTTTCAAACAATGAAACGTGGAGATGGAAATTTTTCTGAGTTGCAAGATGTGACAACAACAGGTTGTGTTTTTTATAAGCAAAAGAATATAAATAGCTACAATGTTTCTGTTATTGGTGGCGGTGGAGCAGCAAATTTAAATCGTTCTGCAAGTTCTAGGCAGTTTGCTGTTGGTTTAGATGGACAAACTATTTCTATCCCTAATACTAATTTGGCTGGTGTTTGGGATGAAAATAATGCTTTAACTATAAGAGCTTGTAGAAGTGCCGGTTTAAAAAGAGCTGTTATTCCTTATGAAAAAGAATATGATTATTGTGTAGGAACCGGTGGCGTCGCTCATAGATCTGTTTCTGTAGGAAGTAGTGGTACTGATGAGGCTGTTTATACAGAGTTATTAGGTGTTTATCAAGATATGCTGTATGAGTCTAGAACCAACATTGATACAGTAAATTATGTTGGGTTAGGTAACGGTGCGCTAGATGATGATGATTATGAAACGTTAAATTATTTAACTGGTGGTACGAATAAAAATAATATTAGAAATGCTGTTGAGCGTTATTTATCTATGAATGCTGCCCAAAGACAGTCAATTAGCGCAAAGGAAGACTTGTTTGATGCAACAAAAAATTTGCGTACGTTGATTTCTAATAACAATTACACAGCTACTGGTAATCATGGCGGAATGGGTGGATATTCCAGATTTATTTTGTATGATAAACACCCATTAGATTGTGTAAATGGTTTTGGTGATTGTGTTGCGAAAGGCGGTGTTGGCGGTGGATTTGATGGTACTTCGTACAGTGCAGTAACTGTTGGGTCTGGTGCGTCAAATAATAATATGCAAGAAGATATAGAAAATCTTATAAGCACAGGTATAAGTGATGTTGCGGCATTGAGTGGTTATATGGGGCAGGCTGGCGAGCATGGTATTTTGGGTGAAAGACGGCAATTAGGGCGTAGTACTTATGATACTTTAGGTGCGCCTGTTGGTAACGGTGGTGCTATAATTATTAGTTGGTAATAGAGGATTAGATATGTTCGATAGACGCAAAGCATTTACTATGATTGAGATGATAATTTCTATGAGTATTATGGCTTTTTTTGTCATTGCTATTGCGTTTTCGGTTAACAAAAAAGAACAGCAAAGATTGGGAATGTCTACTGGTGGGTATTTTGCTTGTTATAAGGACGCAAATAATTCATTAAAACAAAAAACAGAAATTCGATATGCTGATACAACTTATAAGAATGAGGGCTCGGCATCTAATAATTGTACCTTTGAGTTGCCCGAAGGCGTTAATGCTTTTAATATTGAACTTATAGGTGGTGGCGGTGGTGCTGGTGGAGCTTCCAATGTTGTTGTTTCGGAATATGAAACACAAGAAGGAAATATTGGCGAGCCGTTTGTGTGCGGTGTTGGTGTTTTGGGGCAACGAGAAAACTGTCGAACAGATGATGGATGCTTTTCTGTTTCTGCCTCTAGTCCGGCTATCACTACTATTTCAAATCAGTTGAGCGAATATATGAGTAATGATTCCTATAATAAACTGTTTTTAAAGGATATTTCAGTTGTAGTTCAGGGTGGTTCTGATTTGGATGCTAATGAAGGTGCAAGATGTGGTGTTGTTCAGTCTTTTGCTGTAGGAAACAAGGTTCTTTGTGTACATGGTGAGGATGAAACAGGTACAGATATGGACGCGGGGTTGGCTCGTGGTGAGTGGACTTCTTCTAGTAAGGGTGTTTTGAAATTACAAGGAAATGATTTGATTGTTGCACAAGGAAAAGTTGCCTATGATGGGTATAATGCAAATAACGCGTTTAGCTTAAATAATCCTATTTGTGTTAAAGGAATGCACACAGATTTGGCTACAGGTGTTCATTTTGAAGGTCGTAGTTATGAAGTAGAACTTTTAAAATCCTTAACAGTAACAATAGGCAAAGCGGGGGCGGCTGGAGCTTATGGTGTTAGAACGAATGAAACGGCAAAAAATATTTCTACCGATAGGAAGATTGTTATAAAGGCAGAAGATATTGGCAATGGTGGTCGTGCCGGTGGTGCAGGTGAAAATGGTTTTAGTGGTGGTAGTACAAAATTTGTATTGCCTACCTTAGGCACATTATCTGCTAGTGGTGGCGCTGGTGGCGGTGTTGAAGATTATAATTGTACTATTGAAAAAAGTAAAATAGCGTCATCCTCTTTAGCGGCTTATGAGCAATATTCAGAGTGTTACAAAAAGGGGCAAGCGGCTGTGGTGTCTCAGTATGTTAATGATAAAGTTTTTCCAACTATCAATCCTGCAGCACAAGCTAAAATGAGGAGTGCTTCCGGCATGTGCGATGAAAATGCTTGTAGTGATGCTAAAGTTGCGCAGACAGTATCTTTTGGTAATGGTGGAAGTGCTGGTGCGCTAAGAGTTTGGTATGATTATATAAAACAATTCCAATTGTTTAATGCTGATGGAGTGAAGGTTTCTTCAACTCCTGTAAATGATTTAGATGTTGAATTAAGTTCCGGTGCAAATGGAAGTGGGGGCGCTATCGTAATTTCATGGTAAGTAAAATGAATTTTATAAAAGTTAAGAGAAAACAAGCAATGACTTTGGTGGCTTTATTGGTTACAATGAGTGTTACATGTATTTTGCTTGGAATGTTTATACCTTTGTTTGTGCAAGGTATGGTGAATATAGCAAGTGGTAAGTCGTTTGATGGAAGTGTAAATCTTAGTAGTCGAAATGGGTATTTTTTATGTTATTTTAATAACGATGGAAGATTAACCCAAACAAGAGCAGATGTTATGCCGAATGGGAAAGATGTAGAGGTTGTAACGGCTTTGGCTGCGGCTAATAATTGTAGATTTGATATTCCAACTTGGCCTGAATCGTTTAAAGTTACACTTATTGGAGGCGGTGGAGCTGGTGCTATTGGTGATTTTTCAATAATCGATGAACAGGTTGAAGATGTTACTGCAAAAGTAATTAAGCCTACTGTTTCTGGAAATAATGTTGTTTATAATTTTGACACTGATGATGTCAATGGTTCTATGGTTTCTGATTTTTTGAATGATAGTTATATTTGTTTGGCAAAAGGAAAGGCTGTTCGTCTAGAAAATGGTGAATCATGTGCCGATTCTAAAAATACTTGTAGACTAACTGTGGATACCAGCAGTAAAACTATATCGTATCAGGTAGCAGGTAGAACAAGCACTGCAAGATTATCAGGGACAAATATTTTAACAGATGGAGATTTAAATTCAGAAAATATTACAGCATGTACAGATACACCTCAATTTTACAGAAAATTGTCCTCTACTAGTGGTGTTATGATTGATTGGAGAAATCAAATTACGTTGTCGACGAGACAATCTGCGTTGATACTTAAATCCCCCAAAGGTGGCTCTACCGGAGAAAAGGTTGAACGTGTTGTTCCTTATTTTACGGATAATGGAGCAGGTCAATTAGTTATCTCCGGTGATAATCTAGGCAAAGGGGGAAGACGTGCTGTTAATTCAGGTAGAGGTGGAAACACAAGATTAAGCTTACCTGGTGGAACGGAAATAGTCGCTAATGGCGGTATTTCTGGAGAAGTAGAAGAAAATGTGTATTATGATGAAGGTGCGAATGCTATTTCTGCAAAAGAAGTTGCTGGTGACAATGGTGGTATCGATAGATTTATTCCCGCTCCTTTAAAAATAACAGAATTAAGACGTGGTAATGGTGCGATTGATGTTAGTGTTAGTGGTGGTAGGGCTACGTACCCGGGGGCTGGTGGTGGTTCCGGCGCAGTATCACTGGACGCATACAATTTGGGAGTTGTTCCAGAGCCTTGTTTGACTCAAAGAACGCAGATGAGTATTAGTGGAAGAGCTTATGAATTGAGTTGTTCTCCAAATGAAAAAGCTGCGGTTGATATTATGGAAAGAAGTGGTTCCGGTGATGGGGCTTCTGGTGCAATTTTAGTTGCTTGGTAGTTTGCGAGGTAAAAATGTTAGTACTTAAAAAAAATGCATATACTTTAGCTGAAATAATGTTGTCGTTAGTTGTAATAGGGGTCTTGATTGGATTTACAACTTCAAAAGTATTAAAACAAAGTCCAGATATTGAGAAAACAAGAGTAAAAAAAGCATATTTAACTATTGAAAAAACTATTACTGCTATGTTAGATAATGCCGTACTTTATCCTGATGATTTTATGTTGAAAAATCTTGAGGCTGTAACAACTTCTGTGGGAGACCAATTCGGCACAAATGACAAGCTAACTAAGTTTAGAGATGCATTTATGTATTACCAAAATGTAGTTGAAGAAGATATTACGTGTTCTGTTTTTACAGGAAATGCTGTTGTTCAAGAAGTTAGTAATTGTTTTAAAACTTCTGATGGGATTGTATATGGAGTTGTAGATACTAACTTTGAAAATGTCGGAGTTGTTTCATACACAGGAACAAGAGTTGGCGCTCGTGAGCACAAGTATGCACCAATTACTGCATATCCGAATTTTGAATCTAAGAAAAATGCGCAAACCGATGCAATGGTTATTGGGGTTAGATTTGATGGAAAAATACAAATATTAAATACGCAGTGCAATGAAGATACTATCAGTTGTAATGTGTTAAATATGTTGCATTCCGATAGTGTTAAACGTGAACAGCATTAGAGGTGAAGTTATGAAGTTAAATAAAAAAGGTTATACGTTAATGGAAACATTGATTGTGCTAGTTGTTTTGGGTACTGTTTTTGCATTAACTGTTAGTGTAACTAAAAATATGCGAAATAATACCAATATGGCTATTAAAAAGGCAAGTCAAACGATGAATGAAGTTGTTGAAAATCTGCTGAGCGATATGAATTATTATAGCGGAGATGAGGGGTTTGGTGATATAAGGGAAGTGAAACTTTCTAATGGACGTCCTGTTCGCGGTGATGAAAAATTCAGGGAATTGTTTAAAAATATGCTTAGGTTGAATATGAGAATGAGAGAGGGTGAGATTCTCTTGTGTCCGATTTTAGGGGCAAATAATCAAGTTTTGAAAGATGCAGAATGTTTTATGAGTGAAGATGGGATTGTTTGGGGTATTCCGGATACTGATTTCCGAGAAAAGAATATTGTTAAAATGATGCGACGTGGGTATGAAACTACCTACGTTCCAGTTACAGTTTATCCAAATTGCCAACTTGAAAATGAGGCAGATGATAATGGTATTGTTCATTGTAAAAAAAGTGAGTCTGCTACATATTTTGACACAAATGCAATTGTTTTTGCTGTTCGTAAAGATGGTGATATAAGATCGTATTCAAAATTTGATTGTGAAAATTCATCTTATAGAGAAAGTTTGCAGTGCAAAACTGCTGAAATTATTTCAAATACATCATTTTAGGAGAAATTTTTGTGACAAAAAAACAATTAATAAAAGCTTTCACATTAGCTGAACTTTTAATAACCGCTTCAATAATGGTTATCGTTATGGCAATGGTTGTACCTAATTTGCATAGAATTATGCCGGATAGTGATACCATCAGGTTTAAAAAAGTTTATACAAGTATTATAAAAATAGTTGATTCTATGTTGTCTGATGCTAGGGTTTACCCTGATTTTAGAGGTTTTGCCGATACATCTAGAGGGGTAGATGTTTTGGGCGATGCGTATGAGGGGGAGTCTAAATTTTCAGAATTTTTTATTTCAAAGTTAAACGTTGTTGACGATGATGTTAGAGTAAATGCCGGTAGTTTTCCTTATGGTGTTGTTTATGAAACAGCGACAGATACTGTAAATTATGATGGTGGTAAAATTGGTACATATACCAGATTGGAAGCTGGGATTAGGCAAACAAATTCATTTCCTTGTGTTAAGGTGAACACTGGGGAGATTTTTTGTTTGCCGCCTAGAGTTGATACTTTAAATCCCGTTGCCCCAAACAGTGATAATTCCGTGTTTATTAGAGTTTATATGCAAGATAAGGACTTTTCTGAAAAACAAGCATTTTATGTTGCAGTAAGAGCTAATGGAAAAGTCTCTTTGCCTACGCTTGGGGCGAATTTCAATTGCAAAGCTTCTGATGATAAAGGAAGAATGCGTGATTCGGATTATAACCAGTGTAAAGCAGCTGCTAAATTAAGTGAGATTTAATATTTATTACAAAAAATAAGCAGTTTTTTAGAAAAATATTAAAACCCTTGCTGGTGCTGATTATCGGATAGATGCTGAAACTAGTTCAGCATGACGGCTTAATATTGGTCTTGTTTTTATGTTTGTATATAATTTTGAATGCCATTTTTATTCATTAAAACAATTTTATTTTTCGCTTTCAACCAGCTTAACCCCGCAGCGGGTGTATCTGAAGGAGCAACCATGTGCGGTGTCTGCGTTAGGTGATTCAGGATTTAAGATTATTCTGTTTGAGCTGTCTTTTTTGTCAAATAAGAATTGTGTAATCATTCTTGCAAGTAGTTCATCCGTGTATCTGCTAGTAGGGCAGGTTGTACCTGCAGTACCTGTTCCGCCGCTATTTATCGGGCGGCAAATTTGAGACATTTGGTATAAAAGAGGTGAATATGAAAGCGGTTCCATATCACTAAATACTTGTCCGTATACTACGTCTAGGTTTACATCAGCACCTGAGCCGGCATGTATGCCCCAAGCTTTTGTTTTTGCGTCGTATAAGCTCATTGCTCCGGATTCTTTAATTGTGTTTCTTTTAATCTGACCAGATGCGTCAAATTCTCTTAAATATTCCGGATATTGAACAATTGCACCTGTATAGTTTCTGTTGAACTCAGGCAAGCCTAATGGCACTACTGTTCCATCGGCACGAAGAGCAAATAATACGATGTCTGGAAGTTTTCCGGATGATTTTTGAAGTTGGGAGTTTGGTCCGCTTGTTCCGTTTAAATCTACAGCTACAAGTCTAAAAAATTCTCTATTATTTTTTGTTGTTCCGTTATTAGTTTTAAATTGGTTAGCGTCAGCGTTTGTGCTTAAAAGTTTAGAAATATAAAAACGTTGACCGTTAGCGGTTATGAAAGATGGTTGCGTGTCGAATTGACATTTTTCAATAGTATCATTACCGTATTCGCTTGGTCTAGTTATATGTTTGTTACAAAAAGTTGTTAAAAATTCTTGTCCTTTTGAGTAATCAATAGTCCTATTTGCTTTGTCTTTACTAGCATACGCATTTATAAAATATTGGCATTCAACAGTTTCGTTTATGGTGTTTAATTTAGATGTTAGCTGCTTGCAAAAATATGAATCCGTCGCGTATCCATCAAAATTTCCAACCGTTGGGTTGCCCATAAGATACCCTGGGTAGTCTCTTCTTACTCTAATATCTACAGAGTTTCCGGTAGAACCGATTTTGTATTCAAAGTTATTCCAGCATGCATTTGACCAGCAAGTTTCATTTAGCATGCCCTCTGTCATATTTTCAAAATCAGGGCAAGTACAGTCTGGATGCCATTGAAGCGCAGAGTTTCCGGCTGCTTGAACAAGTGTGTTATAAGCTGTATAGTACATTTTTCTGTAATCATCGCTTGAGTTTTTTACAACTTGTAAGCTCAAAATGGAAATTGTACCTATAATTGCTAATACCAAAAGCATTTCTGCTAAGTTGAAAGCTTTTTTATTCATGTTATTCTCCTGTATCTGTATGACATTTATTATAACATATTTACCATTTCTTTGATTAAGTGTAAAATTATTTTGTATTTATTTAGAATGGAGTGAAGTATGTCTGAAGAAAGAAAAACTTGTTTTTGTTTGAAAATATTGCAAATTATTTTGCTTGTTTCCATATTAGCGTGTAGTGCAGTAAGTGCCTATTATAGCTATAACACCAATATGATAATAACCGGTGGAGCACAGACAAAGGCGGCAAAAGCGTCTATTACGAAAGCGTATGCAAAAGATAATACTATAGAAAAAGCTAAAGCAGCTGGTAAACCAACAGTAGTTCTTTTTTATGCGGATTGGTGTGGATATTGCCAAAAATTTGCACCAACATTTTATGATGTAGTAAAAACTCGAAAAATTAAATCTAAATTGTCTGTTGCCTATGTAAATGGTTCTTTGGAAGAAAACCAAGAATATATGAAAGAATATGGTATTGCAGGTTTTCCGACGGTTTATATGGTAGATTTTAAAACAGGTGAGAAAGAAAAATTAAGCAATAGTTTATTCTTTAATCCTGATACTAAAAAAGTGTTAACAAAAATGTTTTTAGATTTTGCTAAAAAATCATCAGATGCGCAAAAAGCTAATTAATAATTTGTAATAAACTATAAAAAACAATGTAATTTGAATACAAATGTGATATAATATTTATATATTAAAATGTGCGTAGTATAAAAAAGGAATTGAAAATGGTCAAAAAACATTTGAATCGAGCTTTTACCGTTGCTGAATTGATTATAACGGTAGCCGTTTTGGGTGTAATTGGGGCTATAACATTGGGCTTTATAAAAATGAACGCCCAAGATGTTGAGCAGAAAATTGCACGTGCAAAGATGATGGATAGTGTTTCAACAGCATTGGCAACTATGCAGTTGGATAACACCTTATCCGGTCATGCTGATACGAATGCTTTTGTGAATGAATTTGCAAAATATTATTCAGCTGAAAAAATGAGTGCTGAAGAAGTGGCAGAAGTAACGGCAAAGATGCCGTCAGATGCAAAAAGCAGTTTGGGTAGTGATGCTGTTTATCTAAAAAGTGAAAATGGTGAAGTTTTAGCGTTGTCTTATAACAAAGATTACGTTCCAGCTAGCCAATATACAAAAATGGCAAAAACTCAGGGGACTACGGCAACTGATTCTGTTGATTTCAGAAATGATGCATTGCAAGCAGTTAACGGGTATTATGATGTTAACGGTGTAAATGTTGGACCAAATAAAATTGGGGTAGATATAAATACAATTCAGCCATACGCAGCTGGAACCGAGACAAAGTGTTCCGGTAATTTTATACCAAATAGTGGTGGTGAATGTATTTGTTCTGTTACTTCTACTGAATGTGTTGCTATGGGTAAAACTTTTAACGCATCAGCTTGTGTATGTGAAGTTAATTGCCCAGTAGGAAAAGTATATAGCGAAGAGGCTGGTGCTTGTGTTTGTACGCTAAATGTAGATAGCTGTAAAGCACCATATGCTACTTTTGATGCAGAGTCTTGTACTTGTAAAGCTAGTATTGGCGCGGCTGCTAAATGTGTAGAAAATGGCGGTGAATGGGATGCTGATGAAGCAACCTGTGTTTGCCCTGCGGCGAGTGATAAAAATTCTTGTGAGGCAAAATCTAATGGTTATGCGACAGCAGACAAAAATAATTTCTGTAAATGTTCTTGTAAATCAACAGCTCAAATTAAATCTTTAATTGCTCAAAAAGCTAGTGGAAGACAAGATATAGAAAAAGTTAAACAATACACTATTCCAACAGATGATGTTGAAAATGGATGTGTTGTTTGTGGTGAAAAAGCCGCATCTGAAACATCATATAATATTGAGTTTGAAGATGGAATGTGTGTTACTAAAAGTTTAGTTTCACAGGACCCTGATTGCGTAGAGCCATTTTGTAAATGGCAACCGTTTCCATTGTATTATAACAAATGTACGTTAACTCAAGCCGATTGTGATGCGATTTTAAATAAGGCACATAAAGAATATTTTGGTTATGAAGCCCGAACTAATATTTGTATGACTGATAGTCGTGATAGTTGTCGTGCAAATGTTGATGCTTGTATAAAAGACCCAAGAGGTGCTGCTTGTAAAAATAGCTTGAACAATTGTTCTTCAAGAACAAGTACTCCGCACTATGGCTGTGCAATGAGCTTTGTTGGCGGTAGTTGGCGTAACTCCATTGTTAACGGTAAAATGGAAGTAGTTAAGCCAACAGGCATAGGTCATTTAGCTAACGCAACCGTTGATAATTGTTACTGCCGAATAAAGCAAGGTTCAGATATCACCAAAGTAAGCGTTCCTAGAACAGTTTATTTCCATGGCGGACATGGTATTGCGGAGGCAAATAGATTCACTAAATTTACAGGATATGATTTGCCAGCGTTTAAAGGCGCGTATATGGATAAGGAAAAATTAACGCCTACAGGTATTAGAAACGTGATGGTGCTTGAATCTTATGATTCTTGGTATGACCCAATTGTTTTGAATATTAATGCAACAGACGCGTTTGGCACCCCTACAACTACCAGTGGAATAGATGTACCTTTCAAAGATATTGAAGGTAAAGATATTACTACGGCTTGGATAGAATCATACGTGGAACCTTCATATTATTTCTTGGTTAAAGATACTAACGAGAATGGTCAAGTAGATGATTTAAGCGAATTGTATTCAGAGGCTGGTGGTAAAATAACAGGCTTGCAAATGCTTAATGAGGACTTTGGGTTCAGAGATGATGCCAGCGAAGTCATCGGGTATCCAAGATTAGCAAATAAAGGGCTTAAAGTATGGGCTGATATGAACTCTAATGCAACGGTTGATGCCGGAGACGTGTTTGAAGACTTGTTGCTGCTAGAAGCGATAAAAGTAGAAGAAGATGATGACGATGTAGAAATTGAAGATGAAAAACCGTCTAAATCATATCTTACAGGTAATTTTGCACAGTATATTCCTAAAAAGGAAAAGAAAAAAAACGTAACATATCAATTTAATAATATTTCTGGTGCAGGCGTCTTTGAAATTTATACCGGTTATACTATGTTGTCTAGCAAAGATGGTAAGCCGGAAAGAAGCGGTAATTCTACAATTGCTATTCAAAGTAAGTATAGTATTTTGAAACCTATTGATTCTTTGAGTTCTAATAAATATTGGATTCAAATTGTTCCTAAAGAAGATGGCATAAATCCTGATGTTGAATACGTAACTCCAGATGGCAAAAAAGTTACTAAAACTACATCTGTGTGGATAGATACTGCAAAATACGGTAATCTTGCCGGTATAGAAAACATGAACTGGGTAAATTCTTTTAGCGGTGTTTATACAAATAAAGAAATAGGGCTTTATTTGTATGTAGCTGGACAGCTATATGAAGTACAGGTTCGTGGTTTGACTGACGTTATTTTCGATAGAAAATAATCAATACGTACATAAAATACCGCCTTAATCGGCGGTATTTTTTTATTCAAAAATTATGTCTTTGTTTTCTGTTATTGTTTCAACTATTTTGTCTAAATAAGTTGAACATTTTTTTGACTCAATTACTCCTATAGATGTATCTATTTTGGCGGAGAAGTCTAACGCTATTTGTTCTGCGAATGCGTGAAGATTTAGACCGTTTTCTGTTATTATAATTTTTTTAACGATTCTATTCCCTTTTTTGCTTACCGGTCTTTCAATAAGTTCTCTTTTTTCAAGATTATTGAGTATTTTGCTAAGATGTGATGTGTCTTTTAAGATTAATTTTGCTAAATCTCTTTGGCAAATATCAGGTTTGCAAAGTATTGTGTCAAGGATAATAAATTCATCAAATGATATTTCTCCTTGGGCGTACTCTTTAAAATAAGAGTCGCAAAATGTATGGCAAATCCTGGCTGTTTTTTCTATTTTATAAAATAAACTATCAATACAATGTTGCATAATTTCCTACTCCAATATTGTAATTATAATAGAGTGTGGTATTATTTGTAAAGTATTGCGCAGTTTATTTTATAAAAACTTAAACTATGCGTAAATTTCAATATATGGAAAATTCCACGAAATTAATCTTCACATTCTTGCTTAGGTACGTAAAGTTCGTCGCATAATATTATCTTTATTTTTTCGCATTTTTTAGCGTGATATTTAAGCCCTGGGGTTATTAGTCCTGTAATTACGCCAACAGTAACACCTACGGGGATGCCAATAGCTAGCCCCACTCCTATTCTTTGCGGATTTGGAATGAAGGAAAAACCTACGCCGGTACCAGCTCCGATTACTCCTAACCCAACGGCTGAACCTAAAATTTTTCCGGCTGTCATCCAGCCGTTTTCTTTTAGTGCACCATCTTTTGTAAAAGGTTTTGCGTTTAGGTTAATTGCTGTACCGTCAGGTAGTGCTATGCATTCAAATCTAAGGTAAACTCTTGCGTTTTTATTAAATATTTTTTGTTTTTGAATTTTTATTACCGTAGCAACTACTTTTGCACCAGCTGGTAAAATTAAAGTCCCTTCTTGTGTGTAAATATTTTCTGGTACTAAAAAATTAATTCTTTCGCCTGCACAAGACTTGTCGGACCAAAATTTGCAGTTAAATTGAACTTCAAAAACATTTCCTTTGCAAATAATGTTTTGTAAGTTTGTTATTAAAACTTTGTTTGTTGGAGCTTTTTTTGTGCAAAACAAATGTTCTTCTCTAAGAATGTATTCATTGTTGTTGCAGTCGCATTCTTGGGCAAATGCAGGTGCGTTGAGCGATATTAAGCATATTAGTGTTAGTAATTTTTTCATAATACGATTTTATATATTAATTAAAAAAATAAAATTGTATAATTGGCTAATTTTGTGAGATAATGCTAAAGTCACAGTGGATTATTTTATTATTCCAAGGTGAAAAAAGAAAAGAAACGAAAATGCCTCGGTAGCTCAGTTGGATAGAGCGCCTCCGTCCTAAGGAGGGCGTCGTTGGTTCGAGTCCAATCCGGGGTATTTTTTATTTACAGTAATTTTATAATTTCTTTGCTATGCTTTTTTGCTTCTCGGGCTCGGTTTGAGTTTTCATATTGAGGAAGTTCGTTAAAGTTTGTTAGAGGAACTGTTTTTTCTTTGGCTATTAAAATTATAGAGTCATTTTGTTCTATAATTTCTGTATTTTTATAATATTTTATCAATTCGTTTTTAATTTTTTGAGCTAAATTGACTTCTGTTTTTTTGTCGAAAATTTGCACATGTAGTTGCGTGGAAAATTCCGCAATATTTTTACAAAAAGTTTTAATATCAAAATTTTTATTTTTGTAGAGTTCTGAAGAGTCTAAAATTATAACAGCATTTGCGTTAAAACGTTCTTGTGCAAAATAATCATAAATCCCTTTATATGCTGTCTTTTCGGGGATTTCGTTGTCTTTCATAAATGGATATACAACAGCAGTTGAAATGTTTTTGTAGTTGTTTTGGTGGATAAAGTTGTAAAATTTATCGCATAAATCATAGTTGTCCAAGTATATAAATTTACGAGTAAGCGTTTTGCTTTGCGTACTCCATTTTGCAGATTTTTTTGTAATTGCAAAAACTGAATTAATACTATTTTCGTTCAAAATTTTGTCAATAATATTACATGTAATATTATCATTTTCTTCATAAGAAAATGATAGCTGCACTGGAGGAAATAATTTTTTATATTTTTTAAATTGGTTTTTAATAAGTTTTAATGCTAATTTGTTGAGATTTAGATTATGCAAAAGTAAACAAATAGATAATTTTGTCATCCATGATAAAAAGGAGTGGAAAGGAACCATCTTGAAAAATTCACTATGGCTAATTCTGTTTAGAAAATAGTGATTTAATTTGCTTCTTTTTAATTTTTTAAGTATTTCAAAGGCGCAAAATGTAACTTTAAACGTACTTCTAATCTGTGCTTTGAAGAGGTTTTTATTTAAAGAAAAAGAGTCAAAGTCATAAAACGCCCAGTTACCGTTGTTGTAAGTAAAATTATGAGGCACTAAATCAAAGGGGTAAACTCTTAATGGAAGTAATGATTCGGTTATATCAATTGCTCGTTGTGTTAGGTTTATGAGCATAGATGGCGTAAATTCACCAGAGTGAATTATTGTTGGAAGATAATCTGACTCAAGAATTTTGTTTGCTTTGTCGTGGACATTTGTTTTAACGATTTTGTCAGGGAAAAAGCCGTTTTTGTCTAAAATGTTGATGATTTGAGTCATTTCCTCAATGTCGTTTACTATTCGGTATATTTTATTTCCTTTTTTAAAAATTCGTATTTCTTTTTCCATAACGTAAATATTGTATTTGCAATAATTATTGGTGTCAAATTTAACATGAGGCATATATGTAAACAAATGTAAATTAAATGTATGATTTATTAAAGTATATATGACTATATGCCGTTAATACTTAATGGATAGATATTAGTGGTAATGAAAGGAAAGGTTTCTTATCCCAAAATAACGAGGATTTATTTGAAAAAATAGTAGAATTTAGCTAAAAATATGGGAAAAACTACATTTGTAAAAGATTAATTTTTATAAAATTTTTATAAAAATAGGCAAATTTATTTTTTGTTGTGTTTTAGATAAGTATATACTTGAAGTGCTCTTTTATTAAAATACATTAATTTGATTATGTTGTATAAAAATTTTTGTAGTATCATAGAAAGACACAATATTGGCAGAGTTTATGTCGATATTAAGTAAACCTCAAAAGTTAAAAGTAGTATTATTACAGAAAGAATGGATAAAATAATGAAGAAGATTTTTTTATTAACTGTTCTATGTTTAGCAATAAGTACGCCAACTAAGTCGTTTGCGTATGATATGGCTCCAGCAAATACGCCAGAAATGCAAAGAATCCAGCATAGTTCTTTTGAGCGTTTTGCGCCACAAAAAATAAAAGAAAGTTATGACAGAAAAGAAGCGGCTCAGCAGTCTGACAGTCAGTCTCAGCAACAAATTCAACAAAGACTAAATCAGATTGAAGAGTCAAATTTATTTAAAGGACAGGTAGAAAACAAACAAATATATGTTTCTGTTCAAAGAGTAGTGTTTCCACAGTCAATGGTATTTACAGAGGCAGAATTGCAAGAATTTGCAGCCCCTTTGATTGGTAAAACAGTTACTATTGAAGAGATAAATAAAGTTATAGAGACTATTTCTAAAGCTTATGTGTCTCAAGACTTTTTCACTTCTCGTGCTTATTTGCCTGAACAAACGGTTAATGATGGCGTTTTGCAAATAGGTTTGTTTGAAGGTCGCGTTGGAAAAATTAATGTTGAAAATAACAAATGGACAAGAACTTCATATATTACAAATAGAATTGATACAAAAGAAGGTGATTTGTTCAAGTTAAGAGCTTTGGAAAAACAAGTTCTTACTTTCAACAATAACAACGACGTTAAATTGAACGTAAAAATCAAACCCGGTGAAGAAATAGGAACAACAGACGTAGATGTTTTAACAAGAGATAAGTTCCCATTCCATGTTACTGGTGTATTCGATAATATGGGTCGTGAAAACATCGGTGTTCTTAGAGGCGGTGCAATTGTTTCTGCTGATAGCTTGTTTGGATATAGAGATAAGTTTGCCGGTGGTGCTTATTTTGGTAAACATTCACAAGTTGCTTTTGCAGATTATAATATTCCGGTTAATAAAAGAGGAACAAGAGTTGGTGGTTCTTTCTCATTTAACCATGTAGATATTAAAAATGGACCGTTCAAAGATTTTGGAATTTCAGGTAAAACGTTTGCATATAGCTTGTACGCAAGCCATCCGTTGGTTCAAAAACCAAATATGTCTGTTAATTCATATACAGCAGGTAATATCAAGTTAACTTCTACTGATATTTCTGATATTACTTTGTTTAAAACTCGTTCATATTCTGGTACACAAGGTTTTAATGCTCGTTGGGATACTCCAAAGGGTATTTGGTTGACAGGACACTATGGTACAGTTGGATATTTTGATTCTGACGGAGATAACAGTGCTTTCTTTAAATATGAAGGTAATGGTGTTAGATTACACGATTTTGGACACGGTATAATTGGTGAATTTAGATTAGCGGGACAATGGTCTCCAACTGACAGATTACCTTGGATTGAACAATATCAAACCGGTGGTATGTCTACAATCAGAGGTTATTCAGAAGGTGTTTTAATCGGTAGATCCGGCTATAACACAACTGCCGAAATCATTACACCTATCCCATTCTTACCTAAAAAATTAGGTTCTGAAAAATTAGGATATATTAATCCAAGAGATATTATTAAGTTTGCAGTATTTGTAGATCATGGTGGTATTTTCTCTGATACAAGCGGAACATTACCTGACAATCAATTCTTAGTTAGTACAGGTGCCGGTTTAAGAATTAATATGTCTGACGAGATTATGGCACGCTTGTACTGGGGCTTTGGTTTGGTTAATACTTCTTACGAAGCTGACCATAAAACTGGTAGATTCCATTTTGAAGTTACAACAAGACCTGATTTAACAAGACTTGTAAGAGATAAAAACAAAAAAGAATCTTTATAAAATCGTAAAAAAAGGGGGATTTATTACGATTTGTAAAAAAAGAGAGATTAAGTTCCCAAAATAAGCAATAAAATTATTTTGGGAACTTAAATTAATTAAGGAAAACTATGAGTATCGAAAATAAGGATGTGTGAACATGCAAGAAAAAAGACTTAAAAGGAGAATGCAAAAGAGCGTTGCTCTTGCGTCAATGGCTTCGTTTTTGCTCATGCCGGTAAATGTGGCGTATGGTGCAAACAATAACATCACTGCTGGAAATAGCGGAATTGGTTCGTTAACACAAATTATCGGTGGGCAAACTGATTATACTAAAATAGAATCTCATTTTAAGCCAAATGGTACGGGTATTAACCATTTTGGTAATTTTGATGTTAATGGAACTGCCGAGTTAACCGGAGCGAATAGATATGTAAACATGGTTAATAGCATGGTTAATATCAATGGTTTATTAAATGCGTTTAAAGAAGGCGGCAAATTACCTGCGAATGTAATGTTCATCTCTCCTGAGGGAATGGCTGTTGGTGCCGGTGGTGTTTTAAATGTTGGTGGTTTACAAGTTATAACGCCTAATGCTACTGATTACCAGACTTTATTACAAAAAGCAGGTACTGATGCAACAAGTATTACATTGACCGAGTCAGACTTTGCTAATCTTAAAAATAGTGGTGAAGGATTGATTTTAATTGGTGGTAAAATCTATTCTACGGACGATGTTGTAATTAAGGCAGGAAATGGTATTTACTTCCAAAACGGAGGTTTGATTGACACAACAACTGGTATCGGTGAGGTAAAAGGAATTGGTTCAATTTCTTTGTTTACTAATACCGGTGATATTGTTGGTAGTAATAGTATTCATCTTGATGCATCCGGAAACATTGTTTTATCAGCTAAAAATGGTGGTATCGGACAAGGAAAAATCGAAAATCAAAATGTTTATGGCGAAAAAATCACTATCACTCCATTTAACGTAAAATTAGCTGAAGGTAAAACTTTAAATGTTGAAGTTTCTGAAACTTTAACAGACGCCGGTGATTTTAAAGGGTATGCGTCAGTTGCAAATAATTCTACAAATCTAAATGTTGGTAGTGTTAAAGGTTCAAATATTAAAATTACTAACAATGGTTATGGTACATTGACAACAACAGAGGCTATTTCTGGTGTTGATAAAATTTATTTAAATTCAGAAAAAGGTTCATTGAATGTACAAGAAAATATCTCTGCGAAAGAAATTGTTAGATTAAATGGTAAAGTTGGTGTTGAGGCGGAAGGCAATTTGGAGGTAACTGATGCAGGTTATATTTCAGTTTATTCAAATAACGGTTCAATATCAATGAATGATGCGACTTTGAAGTCTGGCAATATTGATGTTAAGGCTAATGGTGGCGATGTAGAGGTTGGTAATTTAACAATTACTCAAAGAGATGATGCAGAAGGCGTTTTAAGACTTCAAGATAATACAAAATTATCTACTGGGGTAAAAGCACCTGATACATTTAGATTTGATGGTGTTCATGTAACGGCAACAAATGGTAATTTGATACAAAAAGAAGGTACCAAAATTAATTCAGCCGGGCGTGTTGATTTAACTGCTGGTGGTTCAATAAATTCTACTGTAAAATCTGTGGATATCATTTCAGCTACTGCTAAAGGTGATGTAAACCTTGAAACTCTTGATACTGCAAGGTTGGGTGATATCACAGCTAATAACATAGATGTTAACGGTTCAAATATTTTAGTTGATGGTAAGGTTAAAGGTGCAACAATTGATGTTGTAGCTTCTGATAAATTGACTATTCGTCCTAATTTTGTGTTAGATGCAGAATATGGGCATAGAACCTATGGCGCACTTGAAGCTAAAGGTGATGTAAATGTTACTGCTCAAAATGGTGTTTTTGCCACAGAACCAAAAGCTCAAGGAGCTATGATTACATCTTTAGATGGCAATATTAATTTAGATACTGATGGTGATATTAAAACACTTAGTGGTGGTGATAACAAAATTTCAGTTGATGCTGCGGGAAAAGTTAATGCTGATGGTAATAATGTGAACTTACAGTTAAAAAATCCAGAAGGCGGTGTTGGAACTATCCAAGCAAAAGGTGATGCAAATATTGGTGCGGATGGGGATGTAAATGTCGCTGAAAAAATTGGTGCAGGAAATAATTTGGTAATTGATTCCAAAGGTTCAATTAATCAAGATGTTCCAAATAAATTAACTTTTGAATCCGGAAAAGATATGACTTTGAAGTCTGCCGATGAAAATGTTGGCGATCCTGCAAAATACTTGCAAGTACAAGTTGGTGGAGAGCTTAATGCCGAGGCATTAAACGGCGGTGTTTACATTAATGGAAATGGCGATTTGAATGTTAACGGTGCAACTGCCGGAAAAAATGTAAATATTACAGCAACAGATGATTTAGTAATTGATAATGTTTCAGCTGGAAATAAAGTTAATTTAGAAGCTGGCAAAAATCTTGTAGCTACTGATATTGCTGCACAAAATGGTGCAAATTTTGATGCCGGTAATAATTTATCTGCACAAAATGTTAAAGTTGCAAATGGTAATGCTCAGTTTGTTGCTGGAGCTGATTTAACACTAAACGATGTTGAAGCTTTGAACAACGGTAAAATAGTTGCGAAGGCTCAAGGAACTGCCTATGTTGATAATTTAAATGGTTCTTATGGCGTATTTGTTGAGTCTAAGGGCGATTTGACTGCAGGATTGGTTCAGGCTGGAGACGATATAGTTTTATCAACAGAAGGAAACTTGAAAGCTGAGGAACTTAGAGCAGTAACTGATATTGAGCTTAATGTTGGAAAGGATGCAGATATTGTTTATGCGAGAGCTCAAAATGACGTTAAGGCAGAAGTTGCCGAAGAATTAAAAGTTGGAACAATTGAAGGTTGGGAAAATGTAAATTTAACAGCCGGTAAAATAACTCAATCTGAACTTGAAGGTGCTAATGGTGTATTTGCAGATGGCGATGCTACATTAAAGGCGACTTCTGGTGATATTGGTGCTGTAGATAATAAATTAAAAGTTGCGACAAACGGCAATTTAAATGCTGTTGCGAAAGCCGAAGGCGCAAGTGTAAATCTTCAAACTAAAGATGAAATTACGGTCGGTTCTATTGAGGCGGCTAAAGATGTTAATATTGAGCAAGGTGGTCATTTAATAATTAATGATGCTATAAAAGCGGCAAATGATGTTGTTATTTCAGGCGAAGGTTCAATATTGCAAGTTCAAGATAAAGCAAAAGTTCCTGCAATTTTTGCTGGTAATGACATGATATTGGAATCCACAAAAGGTGATATTGGTGCTGGGAATAATTATTTAACTGTAGAAGTTGGTAATGAATTAGCTACTGCAACACCAAACGGCGATACTTATATTAAAGGTATTGGAGATTTAGATGTTGTTAATGCTGAAGCAGGTAAAGATGTTAATATTATCGCATCCGGCGCATTAAATGTAGACAACGTAGAAGCAACAAATAATATTTCTTTGGATGCTGCTAAAGATGTTGATGTGGAAAAAGCAACGGCTGGTAATGATATTGTTATTGATGCTGGTGAAGATGTAACTGTTGGAGATAAGGTATCAGCAGGAAATGATTTAACAATCGATGCAGAAGGTTCTATTAATCAAGTAACACCAGATAAAGTTTCACTTGAATCAGGAAACGATATGACATTAAATTCAGCGGAAGAGAATGTTGGCGACCCGGAAAAATATTTACAAGTATCAGTGGGTGGCGAGCTTAACGCAGAAGCACCAAATGGTGGTGTATACATTGGAACACCGGAAGATTTAACAATCGGTAAAATTGAAGCTGGCAAAGATGTTGTTGTAGATGCTGTTGGTTCAATTTCACAATCTGATGATTTGGTTTCAAAACCAGCAATCAGTGCAGGAAATGATATTACATTGTCATCACAAAAAGAAGATGTTGGCGAAAAAGATAACTTCTTAACAGTTGATTTTGGCGGTCAGTTAGATGTTAAAGCAGAAGAAGGCAGTGCGTATATTGAAGGTATGGGTGCTTTAGATATTGATAGCATTGTTGCTGCCGAAGATTTAGGGGTCAGAACGCCAGAAAGTTTAATTATTGATGAAGTAAGTGCTGGACGAGACTTAATCTTGGAATCAGGTAAAAATGTTGAAGTTGATTCAGCGTCAGCAGGCAGAGATGTTACAATTATTGCCGGCGAAGATGTAACTGTTGGAGATAAGGTATCAGCAGGAAATGATTTAACAATCGAGGCAGAAGGTTCTATTAATCAAGTAACACCAGATAAAGTTTCACTTGAATCAGGAAACAATATGACATTAAATTCAGCGGAAGAGAATGTTGGCGACCCGGAAAAATACTTACAAGTATCAGTGGGTGGCGAGCTTAACGCAGAAGCACCAAATGGTGGTGTATACATTGGAACACCGGAAAATTTGACAATTGGTAAAATTGAAGCTGGCAAAGATGTTGTAATTGATGCAGAAGAAGATGTTACATTAGGAAATATTAAAGCCGATGATAATGTGTTAGTAGACGCTGAGTCAATAAAAGTGGCTGAACCTCAGGAAGGTGAAACAATTGTGGAACCGGCAATTGAAGCAGGTAAAAATGTTGATTTAATTGCGAATGCCGGTGATATTGGAACTCCTGAAAATGATGTTACAGTAAAAGCTGGCGGTGAGGTTAATGCAACGGCTAAGGCTGATGTTACTGAAGGCGAAAAAGGCGATGTAAATCTTGGATTGTTGGATGAGTCTGCTGTGATAGGCAAAGTAGAGGCTGACAATGATGTAAATATTGATGCATTAGATGATGTGTTGGTAAAAGATGTTGTATCAGCAGGCAATGACCTCACAATTGATGCAGAAGGTTCAATTAATCAGGAAACTCCAGACAAAGTTTCATTTGAGTCAGGAAATGATCTGACATTAAATTCAGCTGACGAAAATGTTGGAGACCCAGAAAAATATTTACAAGTATCAGTTGGTGGCGAACTTAATGCAGAAGCACCAAATGGCGGTGTGTATATTGGAACACCGGAAGATTTAACAATCGGTAAAATTGAAGCGGCTCAAGATGTAGTTGTTGACGCTGAAAAAGATGTGTTAGTTGAAGATGTTGTAAAAGCAGGCAATGATTTAACTATAGATGCAGAAGGCTCAATAAATCAAGAAACCCCAGACAAAGTTTCATTTGCGTCAGGAAACGATATGACATTAAATTCAGCTGATGAAAATGTAGGTGATCCTGAAAAATATTTACAAGTACAAGTAGGTGGTGAGCTTAGTGCAGAAGCACCAAATGGTGGTGTATATATTGGCTCTCCTGATGATTTAGTAATCGATAAAGTAGAAGCAGGAAAAGATGTAGAGATTAAAACTCAAGGTGATTTAATCCAAGCAGAAAATCCGGCAAATCCAGAAAACCCAGCGATTATCTCTGGTGGAGATATGGTATTAGAA
>JAZTWQ010000041.1:0-65727 GCA_045635965.1 Candidatus Gastranaerophilaceae bacterium | reverse complement strand
CAAAACCTTTATCAGTTCTAATATCTGCAATATGCTTTTCTCCTGTCACAGAATCAACCATTAAATATTCTTGAAAAACTTCAGGGAAATGGTCTTTCCATTTGCGATGCCATTCGGTTTCATTTTCCCACCAAGGATCACAGTTTTGAGATGTTTTATGTGCCCAATGATGCATTTTTATTTTTCCACATTTAGGAATAACCAATTCTCCACAAATAGGACAAACTGCATCTTTCATATCTTTAGTTGGCGTTATTCTTTGATTTTGATATAAGGCATATTTCATTCTATAATTATAGCTTAAATATCTTTTAAACACCTTTTAAACAAGTTTTAAACGCTATTTAAACAGCTTTTAAAATGTGTTTAACTTGCATTTATTTCTCATTTACCCCTCCCACTTTACTTTCTCTTACTTTTGAGTGATGTATGTTGCTCGAAAGGTTTGTAGATGAATGCTGTTGACCCAATAAAAAGCCTTGAAGATATTAGAAAAATGAAAGAATTCTTGGCAAAGAAACCAAGAAACGCTTTACTCTTTAGCTTTGGGATAAATAGCGGACTGAGAATTTCTGATATACTTGCGCTTAATGTAGGGGATGTTAGGGGCAAAGAGTATATTGAAATTAGAGAACTGAAAACTGGCAAACGGAAAGTATTTCCGATTAATGATAAGTTGAAACAGGAGATTGAAGAATTTACTAAGGGAATGCCGGAGGATCAACCACTGTTTTATACACAGAAGGGAAGACGAATGGAACGGAGTCGAGCGTATAAGATTTTAAATAAGGCAGCGAGGGCTGTTGGGATAACAAGACGAATTGGCACACATACATTGAGGAAAACTTTTGGATACCATTGCTACCAAAAATATGATGATGTCGTGCTGCTGCAAAAGATTTTTAATCACTCCTCACCCCAAATCACCCTCCGCTACATCGGCATCGAACAAGAAGATATAGATGCAGTATATAGGGATTTTTATTTGTAGATTTTTAAGAAACATATTATTCAAATATAGAAACTATTTTTCTATAAAGTTCAATATTCTCAATTACAACTATTTCTAGTTTATTTATAGCTCGAGTAATTTGTTGAAAAAACATTTTTCGTAATGAATATGGATTGTAAGTTACTTTGTTTGCCCACAATCTTTCATTTTCATCATAATAAAAATTTTTGTCTAATACAGTTATTACATTTTCAAATTCTTGACCAATTACTTGGTGAGCAGTATTGCTTTTTGCGAAATTTAATCTATGCATTTCACAAAGATTTCCATAATTTCCTGTATTAGGGGTATATGAAATATAGGTATAGTTTTTTTTATTTAAGATGTATTGCTTTGCCTCTTCTAAATTTTCAAAATAAATTATATTTATATTTTTACTTGAAGTTTCAATATGATGTTTTCTTTTAAGATCTAATAATACAGTTATAAATGAGGCTAAAACTTTGTTGGTACGAATTTTCTCATTTAATTTATATTTATTGATATTTGTCCACTCAATAGCCCAACCTTCTTCTTTTCTAAGCGTTTGGTTTTTATCTCCGCTCATAATTAAAATTATTTGTTTTTCTTTGATTTTACTAATAATGTCCTCAAACTGTTTTTTATTATTTGCTCTTTGGACTTCATCAATGATGATTATTTCCGGGGTTTTATCTTTAAAAATTAATGACCAAAATTTTATAGGTTGAATGTTCCAGCTAAATTCATCTTTTAATTTTTCATGTCCTGGATTTAGATTTCCCATGTGTATGAGGGCAACTTTTTTACTATTTGCTTTGAAATTTTTTGCAAGATGATATACAAGCAATGTTTTACCACTACCAGCTCCCCCTGTTACTAAAAAAGCCTTTTCATTATTTTGGATACGAGTTAAAATATCTTGCTCAATTTCTTCTTGTTCTTTTGTAAGGAAATATTCATTATTTAAAAATTCCTCAGTTTTTGAAAATGGTGAAATTAAATAATTCGAAGGTATAAAAAGATCATCTATATTTTGGTTAATTATATTTTCGTCAACTTGACTCTTTATTATGTCTATCAATTCGCGTAAATCAACTTCTAATAATTCATTCTCTTCATTTAATTTAAAAAGCTTACGTTCTCTTGCAGCATATGTATAAAAAAATAAATTTTTATTAAAAAATTTCAGATAATATTTGTTTTTAATAAGTTGATATTTTATTTTTGAAGTAATTTGGCGTTTTAGTTCTATATTTAGAATACTTTTATCCGTAAATCTTAGTAGATCAAACTCTTTGCCTATTTGCGGAATTGTATAACCAATATAAAAATCATTAAAATTACTTATATTTATTTCAGGTTCATTTTCATAAATATTTTGCAATAATATATTTAATGGCTCAAGATCCGTGCTTTTAATTTCTCTGTTCCAAAATTTTAGACATTTTATATCAGGAGCTTCTTTTTTATAATATTTAAATATTGTTGTTAAGCTTTTTAAATTTGCAGTTTTCATAAAATCATTCTATCACAACATCTCCTTACAACGGATGATTACAAGCTTTACATTTCTTAATATAATTCATTATAAAATGAGGTGAAGTATGGCTTTTAATTTAAAAGATTTTGAAAATAAACTTTGGGACACGGCAGATGCGTTGCGTGCTAATACAGGTTTAAAATATAATGAGTTTTCTACTCCTGTTTTAGGTTTAATTTTTTTACGTTTTGCAGATTATAGATTTCAATTAGCAAAACCAGAAATTGAATCTCAAAAAACATCTTCTCGTAGAGCTTTTGATGAGAAGATTGCTTATCAAGCCAAAGGTGTTTTATATGTGCCAGAAAAAGCCTCTTTTGATTATTTATTAAATCTTCCTGAAGGTGAAAGTATTGGTAAAGCTTTAAACAATGCTATGTCACTATTGGAAGATGAAAATACAATTTTAAAAGGTGTTTTACCAAAAGGTTATTTAAGAATTCCTGATGATTTACTTGTTGCAACCATGAAAGTTTTTGCAGATGTAGATTTTGATAGAGAAAATGGAGATGTTTTTGGTAAAGTTTATGAGTTTTTCTTAGGCAAATTTGCAAGCAAAGAAGGTCAAAAAGGTGGGGAATTCTATACTCCAACTTGCTTGGTAAAACTTCTTGTTGAAGTTATGAAGCCTTTTCATGGTAATGTCTTTGATCCAGCTTGTGGCTCGGGTGGTATGTTTGTTCAAACGGCAGAATTTGCAAAAAGAGAAAATAAAGAACCTGGTAAATCTGTTAATGATTTGATAACAGTTGAAGGTCAAGAAAAAACAGAAGAAACTGTTCGTTGGTGTAAAATGAACCTTGCAGTTCACGGATTAGAAGGTGATGTAAAACAAGCAAACAGTTTTTATGAAGATGTTTTTGAATCTGTTGGCAAATATAATTTCGTCCTTGCTAATCCTCCGTTTAATGTTGATGGTGTTGATAAGGAAAGATTAAAAGGTGATAAGAGATTCCCTTTTGGCTTGCCAAAAACAGATAATGCAAACTATTTGTGGATACAGATGTTTTATTCTGCATTAAAAACACCAAAAGATGGTGAAAATTCAAGAGCAGGATTTGTTATGCCAAACTCTGCAAGTGATGCAAGACAAACAGAACAGATTATAAGAGAAAAAATAATCAAAGATAATGCGGTTGATGTTATGGTATCAGTTGGAAGCAATATGTTCCACAACGTTACACTCCCCTGTACGCTTTGGTTCTTAGATAAAGGTAAGAAAAATACAGATAGAAAAGATAAAGTTCTTTTCCTTGATGTAAGAGAAATTTATACTCAAATTGATAAAGCACACAGAGAATTTACTGATGAACAAATAGAATTTATTACCAATATTGTTAAACTCTATCGTGGTGAAAAACCTGAATACAAATGGGGAAGTGAAGAATTAACAAAGAAATATTTCAGTAACGAAAAATACCAAGATGTAAAAGGTTTATGTAAAGTTGCAACACTTGAAGAAATTGAAAAACAAGGTTGGAACTTGAATGCAGGACGTTATGTTGGCGTTGCAGAGGCAGAAGTTGAAGATTATGTTTTTGAAGATAAGCTCAAAGAATTGAATATCGAACTTGAAAAGCTAAATATCGAATCAAAAAAACTTGAAGAAAAAATTGCACATAATATTAAAGAGTTGTTGGGTGCGTAAATGATAATCAAAAAATTAAAAGAAATTGCTAATGTTGAAATGGGATTATCCCCAAAAGGCGAAACATATAATAATAATGGTGTTGGTTTGCCATTATTAAATGGTCCTACAGAATTTGGATATAAGTACCCACATAGTACACTATACACAACTGATTCAAAAAGAGAGGCTCAAAAGGGAGATATTATATTTTGTGTTCGTGGTTCAACCACTGGCAGAATGAATTTTGCTGATAAGGTTTATTCATTAGGGCGAGGTGTTTGCTCTATAAGAGGCAAAAATGATACAGAAACTAAATACATAAAATTTGTTTTAGATTATAAATTAAAACATTTATTAAAATTTGCAAATGGTGGAACTTTTCCAAATTTATGCAGAGATGATATTTTAGGGTTTGAAGTTCCTTATAATAATGTAGAGAAAGTTTCAATGCTCCTATCAAACTATGATGATTTGATAGAGAATAACAATAAACGTATAAAGATTTTGGAAGAAATGGCTCAAAAAATCTATAAAGAATGGTTTGTAGATTTCAAATTCCCAGGCCACGAAACAGCAACTTTCAAACAAACCAAACTTGGTGAAATACCAAGTGATTGGGAAATAAAAAAAATTAGTGAAATATCCACTTTATCAAAAGGCAAATCATATAAAAGTTCAGAGCTTGTAGGAGAAAAAGAAGGATTGCCATTTTTAAATTTAAAATGTGTTGAAAGGGATGGTGGATTTAGAAGAGATGGATTAAAATGGTTTGACGGTAAATATAATGATACACATGTCGTTATGCCAGAAGACATAATAATGGCTGTAACGGATATGACACAAGAAAGAAGATTAGTTGCAAGACCTGCTCGAATACCACATAATTGGTACAAAGAGTATGTAATGTCTATGGATTTAGTAAAACTAATAGCAAATAATGATATTGATAAATCATATTTTTATAGTTTACTGAAATATTCAAATTTTTCAGATGAAGTAAAAAATCACGCAAATGGTGCAAATGTTTTACATCTTAATCCGCAAAATATTGAACAATTTGAGTTAATTGTTGCAGATGAAGGTACCAGAAATTCGTTTGGTAAAATTGTAAAACAAATTTATAATGAAATAGATGTTTTATATCTCAAAAATGAAATCCTCAAACAAACACGCGATTTACTTTTACCACGTTTAATTTCTGGTGAAGTTGATGTTGAAAATTTGGAGATAGTGTGATTTTTTAATATTCTTTGTTTTGTTTATAATATAAAACATGGCAAGAAAAAATATTTTTGAAATTATAGAAGATAAATATGATCTAAAAGAGGAAATCGGTAAAATAGATTTTATGTTTACAGAGCCTCTTTTGGTTGTTCATAATGCTTATCAACAAGGACAAGCTAAGATAGAAGAACTAATAGAAGATAATGTTTTTTATAATTGGAAACAAAGGGGTTCTTGTTTAAATTGTGAGGAGATTAGAAAGAAGTTGAATTTGGATCTATCCCAAAATGACAAATCTGATATATTATTACGTCTTGAATACTATTTAAATATTATTAATTTGGCAAACACGAAATTATCATATCAATACTGCCAAAAAACACAAAAGTTTGTTATGTTAGAAGATAATATTAAAATCTTGTTAGATCACTTAAATTATGAAACTTTGACAATTCCTGAAGAAGAAAAAGTTTTATTGATTCCCAAAAATCCTGCAGCAACATCTGTTGCAGAAATTTCATCAAAAGAAACTGCAATAGCGATTTTAATGTATAATCATGCATCTTTAAAAGGTGATTTGAGTCAAAAACGAAACCTATTACTCAAAATATACTTAGAGTATGAAAAATTACTTAAAAAAGGTATTAAAGGATTTACAGAATATTTTGATAAAACAAGAGGACTGGTAAATAAATTAAATATCAAACACAATAATAAAAAAGAAATAGAAAATTTGAGTGATGAACAGCTTGAAGAATGGTATGATGAATTATATCAACTATTATTATTCTGTGTGCTCATTAAAGATAATATTGAACGAAAAAACAAAGCTGATGAATTTCTAAAGAGCTTATAATTACTGCAAGATTTTAAATTTGTGCTACTATAATAATGAGGTGTAAAGTTGCATAAATTATCAGAAGAAGCATTTGAATTAGATTTGATGAAAATGTGCCAAGAAGAACTTGGTTTTGAGCTTTTTGATGCAACTAGCGAAGTTATTGGTGGTGATTCTTCAACTTTTGGAAGACAGACTACACAAGAGGTGCTTTTATCTAAAAATTTGCGTAACGCTTTAGTGAAATTAAATCCAAATTTACCACAAGAAGCTATCGATAACGCTTTCTATTTCATCAATCAAGATTTATCTGTAAAAACAGCTGTTGACGCAAACAAACATGTTTATGACGAAATAATTAAAAATGGCGTAAAAATAGATTTTAAAGACGATAACGGCATTGATTCGACCGATATTGTTAAAGTTATTGATTTTGATAGACCTGAAAATAATGAATATTTGTTAGTAAGACAATTTAAAATCTCTGGCGAGAGATATAATTGCAGGGCTGATTTAATTCTTTTTGTTAATGGTTTCCCTTTGGTATTCATTGAGTTAAAAGCAACTCACAAGCATATTGAAAATGCTTTTAACGACAATATTACGCATTACAAAAAAGAAATTCCGCAAGTATTTTGGTATAACGCTTTTATTATTGTGTCAAACGGATCTCAAGCAAAATTTGGAACAATTACTTCTAAATGGGAACATTTTTCAGAGTGGAAAAAGATTGATAATGAGGGTTCAAAGGGAATTATTTCTGCTGATACTTTAATGAAAGGTATGTGTAAGCCAGAAAACCTCTTAGATATTATTGAAAACTATACTCTTTATCAAGATATCAAAGGTGGCAAGATTAAAATTTGTGGGAAAAATCACCAATTCTTGGGTGTAAATTCTGCAATTGAAAAATTTAAAACAAATACGGATGGAAAACTTGGTGTGTTTTGGCATACACAAGGAAGTGGTAAAAGTTTTTCTATGATATTTTTTGTTCAAAAAATTCTTAGAAAAATTAAAGGTAATTGGACTTTTGTAGTTGTTACAGATAGAACAGATTTGGATGAGCAAATTTATAAAAACTTTGTTTCGACGGGTTCTGTTATTACACCTAATGTACAAGCGACATCAAGAGAGCATCTTAAACAACTTTTAAGAATGAATTACAGCACAATATTCACAATGATTCAAAAATTTAGTACCGAAGAAAAAGGACAGAGTTTTGAAAAGATTTCTGATAGAAATGACATTATTGTGATTACGGACGAAGCACACCGTACCCAATATGGAACCCTTGCAATGAATATGCGAGAAGCGCTACCAAATGCTAAGTTTATTGCATTTACGGGTACGCCTTTAATGAAAAGCGATGAAAAAACAAAAGTTGTATTTGGTGAATATGTTAGCAAATATACATTTAAGCAATCCATTGAAGATGCTGCTACTGTTCCTCTTTATTATGAGGCAAGAATACCTGAAATGCAGATTGTTAATGATGATTTAGAAAAACAACTGCAAGAAATTATTGATTCAGCTGATTTTACTCAAGAACAAGAAGAACAGTTTGAAAAAGAATATGTAAATATGTATCAGGTTATTACAAGAGATGATAGACTTGATCTTATTGCAAAAGATGTGGTTGAACATTTTATGAATCGTGGTTTTATGGGAAAAGCCATGTATGTAGCTATTGATAAAGCAACTGCAATTAAAATGTATGACAGAGTTAAAATCGAATGGCAAAAATACATTCAAAAACTCGAATCAAAATTATTGCGAGCAAGTGATGATTTAAAAGAAGTTATTCAAAAAGATATTGATTTTATGAAAGAAACCGATATGGCGGTTGTTGTATCTGCATCTCAAAACGAAGAAGAACAAATGAAACAAAAGGGTGTTGACATCAACCCCCACAGAAAAAGAATTAATACAGAAGATTTAGCAACTAATTTCAAAAATGAGAAACATCCTTTAAGGTTGGTTTTTGTCTGTGCAATGTGGATTACTGGTTTCGATTGCCCAACTATTTCAACATTGTATTTAGATAAAATTTTAAAAGAGCACACCTTAATGCAAACCATCGCAAGAGCAAACAGGGTTTCAGAAGGTAAATATAATGGTTTAATCGTTGATTATATTGGTATATTTAAAGCACTACAAAAAGCATTGGCAATTTATGGTGAGCCTGGTGATGCAGGAGAAGAAGACGAAGATCCTGCAGAAACTAAAGCAAAGCTGATTGAATTGCTTGATAAAGAAGCTAAAACAATGAAGCAGTTGCTAGATTCAAAAAATATTAATGTTGATACAATCTTTGAAACAAGAGCTTTAGAGTGCATTAAAAATACCGAAGAGGCAGTTAATGCTATATTGGAAAATGAAAAAACAAAAAATGATTTTCTAAAAAGTACTCAAAATTTAAAAATGTTATTTAAAGCAATTTTACCAGATAGCGAAGCTCGAAGATATGCTAAAATCGTTTTTGTTTCTTCAATTTTAGCTTCTAAAATAAGAGAGATTTTAGTTGAATTTGTAGATAAAACTGAAATTAAAAAACTTGCAGAACAAGTTGAAGACCTTTTAAATGAGTCCATTAAATTAACTTCTTATCAAATAAACGCTGGTGAAAAACTTGATTTAAGTAAAATTGATTTTGAAGAATTGCAAAAGCGCATTTTAAAAGAAAAGAAAATGGCTTTGTTGGAAAAATTAAAAGCATCTATTAGTTCTAAATTATCTGAAATGTTAACATTTAACAGCATGAGGCGTCATCTTCAGGAAAAGTTTGAGCATATTATTGAAGAATATAATGCAGGTAAACTTACAATGGAGCAAATGTATGTTCAACTAGTAGCTTTAACTAATGAATTAACTGCAGAAGAAAAACGCCACTTAGATGAAAATTTATCAGAAGAAGAACTTGCTGTTTTAGATATTTTAACCAAGCCAGAACCCAAATTGTCAAAAAAAGATTTTGAAACAGTAAAGATGGCTGCACAAAAATTGGTTCAAGTTATTAAAAAAGAAAAATTGGTTTTAGATTGGCGTAAAAAGCAAACAACAAGAGCAAAAGTTAAAGAGGCTATTGAAATAATTTGCGATGAAACTTTACCAGAAATATACGATAAAGATTTATTCCAAGTAAAATGCAATGATTTGTATAATCATTTCTATGACAACTACAATAATGCCAAAGATAATATTTACAATGTAGCATAACTTGACTTCCAACCACTCCCAAGTGATGAATGTCACAACCTAAAAAGGAGGTTGTGTATGGAAGAAAGATTTGTTATCAAAAGAAAAGATTTTAAGAAGCTTGAGCGATATGCTGAAAATATCTACAACACAGCGGTTGTGATTGATTATTTTTGCTCATCTCAAAAGGAATATGAAGAACTTTATAATCTAGCACCTGTTGTAAAAAATCTTCGACGAGATGCTGACCAAGTTAATGCGTTTTTTATAAATTATCCAGAAAGTATAGATTAAAAACCTTATTCCTCATCTTCTGTGTCAAAAAGAACAATAGAGCCTTGTTCAATTGGAACTTTTGCCCATTGATATGCTTCTTCAAGTGTTTCAAATTTAACTTTTGTCCCAGGGAAAAAGCCACATTTACCAACAAACGCATTTAAAGATTCTACTACAGTAACATTATACATATAAGACACCTCAAAGTTTGATAAAATTTACTACTGCAATTTTAACATAAAAAGTGTATTATAAAAAAGATAAAAGGATAAGTTAATGAAAGATTTTGAACAAAAATTAGAAAACTTTTTTAATCCAGAAATTTTAAAAGCTAATTTAATAATAGCTTCTTTATATATAGCAGTTTTTGATAATTTCAAGACAAATATTGTAGAAAAAGTAAAATATTTTTATTTGAGTGGTATAAAAGAGGGGGTTGAACAATTCAGAGATTATGAAAAAGAAGTTCTTGAATTAGTGAAAACTAAAAAAAATAAACAAATAAAAGCTACTTTACAATGGCTTTTAAATTGCAAAATGATAACAGAAGCAGAAATCCAAGAATTTGAAGTTTATACAAATATGAGAAATAAGTTAGCACATGAAATGAATAAAATGCTTATAGAAGGATTTCCAGAAGAAATTTATAAAAATTATGCTGATATGATAAATTTGTTTAATAAAATAGAACGCAAATGGATTATTGAAATCGAAATGGCAATAAATCCTCCAGAAATTTCTTATGAAGATATTCAATGGGAAGAAATCACTTCTATTAACCTCGAATTTATAAAAATTATGACTGATATTGCATTTACTGGTAATGAAAAGTATATGCAAATGGTTAAAAATTATTCATTATAATAGAATATATCAATTTCGTCTTCACGTATTTCTGAATCAAGCTCTGCTAATACTTGACGATCTATTATGGAAGTATTCTTTACAATATTTTTTACACCATTTGACACCCAATCAATATTCCATATTGGTGGCACTGAACTATTCATTACTAATTTGCAAATATCAGAATTGTATTCCTCAAAATAGTCATCATTATATGCGATTCGCTGTAACCAAATTTCCATATATTCGGTATTGGGCTTACCTTCTAATTTTTTCTTGATTTTTTGTATTGTTAGAAATCTTGTTTCAAAGTCACTTATATGAGATATTAATTTCCCTATAATAGCTGCAATTACAGGATATGTTCTCGGATTTTCGTAAGCAATATTAAAAGCAATACTCACAATTGGAAGAATACTTTTATCGTCCTTTTTTAATCTAATATTTTTAGAGTATTCATTTAACAATGCTTGCAGGGTACCAGAATTTGGGAATTTTTTTGAAAAATCATAAATGCGAATTATTTGTTGTTGTAAATTACCTTTATTTAGGCAGAATGGACTCAAATCCTCTAGATGTGAAAAACGATAAAATTTATCTTTTTTTATTGAACCCTCTATAATATCTTCAGTTTTTTGGGTCTTGGAAGCATTTAACTTAAAACCTAATTCTATCATTACCTCAGTAAGATGTTTAATGATTTTATTTCCAATTTGTGTATCATTAACAAAAATTCGATAGTCATCTCTGTATCGAATAATTTTATATTCTGATATTCCTTCGTTCTCTAATCTTTTTGTTAAGGACAAGTCTGCATAACCTAACACGATTTCTGCAATAAAATCCATCAATACAGAACCTTGTGGAATACCATTTGTCTGATTGTTTGTCATTTGCCGAATTAGTGTATCAATATAATCTCCTTCAAGTTTTATACTTTTATTTCTTGTGACTTCTTTTGCTTTTTCTTTTGTATGTAACGCCCAAGAAATAGTATGAGTATATATTGAGCCATAACAATCAGTAATATCTGTTGTAAACATATAAGAATAATCTAATGTTTGCACAATTGATAGCTGTTCAACTTCACTCCACCAATTCAAAATCTGGCTCGCTTTTTGAGTTTTTTTGTATGATTTTAAAACAGGTAAACCTTGGCTTAATATCTTTTCATTGCTTCTAAATTCTTTAAATTTATTTATAATGAGTTCCCATACAGAATCTTGAGTTATATAATTCACTAATGCAACATATATGATTGGATTTAATAATTGCAATGGACGCCATGCATAACAACCATCTTTATTGTTATAAATCGTATAATTTATATTATCTAAATTGGCTGGTTGTTGTGTTGCGTTTACACAAAATGTCTTTAATTCTTTTGTTTGTATCTTTTTGTCTAGCTTATTTAATAATTTTTGAAATGAAAAATATTTTGGCAAAAGAATATTTGAATAATTTTCCTCTTTAAGAAAAAAGACTTTTGCTTGTTGCGATGTTAGTTCTAGTATATTTCTTATTGTCAATGCAAAAACTCCTTATATGTAGCGTATCATAAAAAAATACAAGATAATATGTAATGTATTGAAATGATACGAAATTGTTTTATGCACTTGATGTTTTTAAAGGAAAGAGTAATTAATGTCATAGCTTGAAAGGAGCACGATATGGCAGAAAAAGATTATACGCTTTATGGAACTAAGGTTTTGAATTTGAAAACGCAAGAAATTGGTTTGTTAATTTGTACTTGGAAAAACAAATTTGCTGATAGTGAAATAGATTTTGCAACTTGTGTAGATAGGAAAGGCAGAAAATACAACATTGAATTTGATAGTATAAGAGGGTTTGAAGATGATTTTGAGAAATAGAAGAACTCGTGAAACTCTTGAAATTGAATATTCTGAATTTAGAAAAAAGTTTGCAAAAGAGATACAAATCGCCTTTGAAAGTTTTCGCAAAACCGAATTAAATAAGCCTTTTTACAACTACAAAGACGATAATTCCATTGAATTTAATTTCTATTTTCAAATAAGATACAACTTCAATAATTTTGGAAATTCAGTTTGGTATATTGAAGAACTTTAAGAAATTTTAATCCAAAACTTACATATAGCAGCTGTTTTTTCTATTTCTGTTTTTAAATTTTCATCGTTTGTTGATTTTTTGGCAATTTCTTCAATAGTTTCGATTGCTTTTATAATTTTTTCCTTAGGTGGTTTATGATCACTTATACCCTTAATGGCTTGAATGAGTTTTGACAAAATCTCTACCGTAATTTGATATTTTTCAAGATTACAATTATAGTTTGCTTCAATAAATTTAATTGCATAAGATATTATGTCTAATGCATCATCTATTTGTATAAGCTTGTCTTTATATTTTAAAGGGAAATTAAACATAATATTATTATAACACATGTTCTTGATATAATGATAACAAGAGGTGGAAATATGGCAAATGATTTTATTCAACTTTTAATAATGCAAGAACATCAAAATTTAAAATTAGCAGAAGCATCAAATTGGGATGGAGTTGCTTATATTGGAAAAAGAAAGCATGTTTCTTCTCTTTCAAAAATTGAGCAACTAAGAAATCCAGGTATATATTTCTTGTTAGGTGAAAATAATACAACTGGTGAAAAAACTCTTTATATAGGTGAAACAGAAAATATTGCAAATAGATTTCAAACTCACTCTTGCGATAAGAAAAAAGAGTGGTTTGAAGATTTTATAATTTTTACATCAAAAAAAGGTGATTTGAATAAAGCTCATGTGAAGTATTTAGAAGCCGTTTTTATAGAATTAGCAAAAGAAAACTTAACAACAATAAATCTTGACAATAGTGTTAATTCAAACTGTAAAAAAGATGGAAAATTGCAAGCTTTTGATTTAGCCAAGGCCGAAGGTTTTAAAGAAAAAATGTTATTTATCTTAAACAATTTAAATTTAATTGATTTTGTTAAAACCAATAAAGAAAAACAAGATTTCAAATTAAAAAATATTTTTTATCTTGCTTTAACTAAAAATCGTATTGATAAAAATGGCGAAATTGTAAAAGCAAAAATGGTTATAACTGATAATGGATATATGCTATTAAAAGGTTCATATGTAGAATCAGAAGAACGTGCTCCAAGCTTTAAAAAGCATATTTACTATAAAATAAGAACAAAATTGGAAAACGACAATCTCTTTATTAAGTCTGATATTGATGGATTATGGGTAACCAAAGAAGATATTCCGTTCAAAGCTTGCTCTGCTGCCGCTGCCGTTGTTAAAAATAGAGCGACAAATGGTCGTGCTGAATGGAAACTCGCTGACGGAACAACATTGGACGAATTTGAAAGAAAATAATTTTACTCCAACCCAAAGAACTCTTTTTCAATTTGTTTAACAAAATCTTCGGTGAGTTGGCCGGTGGGTTTTGAGGCTTGAGTTTGCTCTTTGAGCTCCAATTTTACCAAGTCTGGCAAGTATTTTAGCAGATTCGTCAAAGTATAGTATTCTGACTGATTTACAGGCTTTTTGTTTTGCATATCTGTTGAGAGTTTTGCCATTAATTTTTCGGCAAAACTTTGCAGTTCTTTTGAAAAGTTTTCTTTTGTTGCCGATTTTTCAGCCCTTTTTCTATCCCATTCATACTTTTCTCTCCAATAAAAAATCGTGCGACGAGAAACGTTCAAGTTTTTACAAATTTCGTCGACTGAAAAATTATCTTGTAAAAACAAAGTTTCAGCTTGTTTATAATATTTCATTTTACTCATTTTTAATCCTCGAAAATTATTCTGTTCATACTAAATTCATTCTTCTCATTAAGCCTCTTAACCTGAAAACTACAGCATTTTGAGACCAAGCCTTGTGACTTACAATATTTCAAAAGTTGGTTAAGTTGCGTTAAAGTGTTTTTCAGTCTTCTATGTCCCAAATTCCTAGTTTTGCAACTCGCATAAAACGCTTTTATATCATCGATTGTGATTTCTTGAACTATTTTACCTCTGAAAAATGGCAAAATATTTATTCTAAAAATCGATTCATAAGTCTCGTAAGTCCTTTTGGTGCAAGTTGTTTTGGCATATTTTTCTAAAAAGTATTTTACTGCCGTTTCAAAGTTTAAAGGTTCATTATTCAACGCCTCAGCTGAAAATATCGCATAGTCGATTATTTTTACCTTTTCAACGTATTTGTAGCAACCTTGTTCAAATGCTATTTTACCCTTGTTCAAAAGCTGTTCAAGCTCCGTTTCAACGTCGGTTTCGGCTATCATTTCGATTTCATCGAGAGTAAACTCCTTCAATCGTTTCGCTAATTTTTCTATGTTCATAATAAACCTCGAATCGTTTCTAGCGTGTATTGCGTCATTCCATTGTCTTTGGCGTAAGTTTCAAGCTGATTAATAAGTTGGACGATTTGCCTAAAACGATTGTATTTTGGATGGATGTATTCAATGCTTTCGGTTGTAAACGTGATTTCTGAAAGGCTATCGAAAATTTGCTTTAAATCCGTCACACCAAAGGATTCAAACTTCACGATTTCAGAAAACCTATCATATAAATGTTTATAGCGTTCGAGCTTTTTATGAACCAAACTCATCCCCACAAACACAATCGGGCATTCTGTTTTGTCGTGGATATCCCTCAGGGTTTCAATCGTCTTAAAATCGTTCATCAGATAGTCTATTTCGTCAATAATAATCAGCTGTGGCTTGGCTTTGAGCTTTTTAACAATGATATTAAAATTGTTTGAGCTCAAGTAGCTTGGAATTTGGTCCATTTCTTTAACAAGCTCCTCTAAAAGCCAACGGACGGACATCAAATTCGCAGCCCTTAAATAAATTGCGTCATATTTACACGCAAGCCAAAGTGCCGTCTGCGATTTGCCTAACCCAGGCTCGCCATAAACTAACGCCATTTTAGGAATATTCTTGGGTTTGTTTTGCAAATTTTCAATAAGTCCGATAAAATTTCGCACATTCTGCGTTTTTATGAATGTTTTATTCATGTATTATCCTTTCTTGGCTTGCTCGCGTTAAACGGGCACGCTTACGCTTCGGCCCTCTGCTCGCAAGCCGCTATTCATACAATAATTTATACTCCTTTGTCTTTTTAAATTCTGTGATCCAAGCATCATCGGGGTTGTGCTTGATTAAATACTCATATTTTTCTGCGTTATTCTTGAACATTCCTTGAACGGCAATTGAACACTCTTTGAACTCGGTTTGAACAACGGGCTGTTCAATTTTATATTCAATTAGTTTAACTTCTTCCTGTGGCAAATAGGCTTTGAGACTATTTATTGTCTTTCTTTTAAGCTGTTTTTGTTTTTGGATTTTCTGCTTAAAACCTTCCATATCCTCGACTGTACCTAGGATTTTTGCCATCGGATGTGTTTCGGTTACACGTTCTGCTGTGCATAAAAACTCGCCTTTTAGGGTGTAAACCTTGATATGTGTCAGGTCAAAAAGATTGTATTTTATAAGCACTTTGCTTTTGAACCCATAAAGTCGCTCGTCAAAATAATCACAGTTTAAAAAGCGAATTCCGTTTCGCTGAATGGTTTTGACCTCTGTCGCAAGCATCAAGTCGTCAAGCTGATTTGTGTCGATATTTTGCTTTTTGCGTGCCTCCAAAACCTCTGCAACAGTCATATTTGGTGCGTTTGTGCAAGGCTGTGAGTTTTTGAAATTCAGCCACATATCAATCATTTTTATCGCCTCGTCAATTGTCGGAACATAATCAGAGTGCCAATTCTTGTGCAACTTTTCATTCCTTAAAAGATATGCAGGCTTGTTGTCGATAGATGAGCCGACATAGCTTGGCAGAAGTTTCTCAAAGCCTTCTTGGAACTCTTTAAAAAATCGCTCAATCACTTTTGCTCGTGCGTTGTAGGGTTTTGCAAAAACAGTTTCAATCCCGAGTTTTGCATATAGACCATAAAACCCTAATTCGCCAAAGCCTTTGTCGTCTGTAAAATATTTTGCCCGAAACGCTCTTCCGTTGTCCTGATAGACGATTTTCGGTATCATATCAAGGTTTATAATAGCGTTTCGCAAGGCTGATGCGATACATTGGACGTTTTCTTCAAGCATAATTTCGTAGCCGACAAGTGCGGTCGATTTCCAGTCCAAAAATCCGACAAGCGTTGCTCTGCTTGGCTTCCCTGTGAATGGATTTATCACTTGAAACGCTAATTTGTGCCCGTCAGCGACCAAAATGTCGCCCACATCAAGCAAGCTTGCATCACGTTTTATATAAGGCTCTACCTTGTCGGACAAAGCTTTTTCGCCATCTCGAGCAAGCACCCATTTGTCGTAATTGTTGTTCTTGAACCACATTGCGTAACGGCGAAACGTGATATCTGCAGGGATAAAACTTTGCCCTTGCTCACGCAGTTTATATTTCGTAAGCGCAGTCGCTTTGCCTATTGAAATTCGATTTGGATGTAAAAGTAAGCCCATAAAAATTTTAATTTCTTCGTCAGTAAGACAAGTGCGATAGTCATTGACGCTAGCGTATTTGTATTGGGGGAGGAGCTTTTGATAATCGTCAGTCCCGCCAAACATGGCGTGCCAGCGATGCAATGAGCCTCGAGAAATTTTGCCTATGATTTGGAATAGGTGGGAGTTTGATGTGTTGTGCAAATTCACAAAATCATAATCAGATTGGAGTTTGTTGTTAGCTTTACGCCTAAACTCAAGCCATTTGTGGATTAAATCAAGCCTTGCAAGTGCAATTTGCTTTGACTTTTCCGGTGTGAATTTAATTGTATCAATTTGGTTTTGCATCGTCTCAAAGTCCTTGTAATGCCTGTGCAAACACATTCATCACTCTGTTTGAGACAGAAGTCAAGTGTTTAGTTATTAATTTCGGACTGTTTTAAAATTGAAGGATGATATTAAACCTTTGAAACCACAGTCTTCTATTATATTGGTAAATTTAGCTCTTTGTTCTTTATTATCATAATCGTATAAATAAAAAATAGAATTAGGATTTTTAACAATTTCACAAATTTTTTGAATATATAATCTGTCAACATTAGAAAAAGAAAAACCGTAAGAATAAATATTGACCTGTTCTTTTTTTGCGATTTGTTCTATGGTTTTAAAAAAGTTAATATTATCTAAATATGCCTGATTAGTATCTTTAAAGAGACCCCTTTTTAATCTGTTTAAAAATGTTTCAGCTCCAAACCAGTATCTTTGAATGTAATCAGTATCATTATTTATGTTTCCATGTCCAAATATAATTTTTTCAGCAGTTCCATGTATATGGCATATATTTTGAGGCTTATATAATTTTTCTAAAGTTTTTGTATAGTTAAAGGTTAAGAAGAAATCTTTCTCTTTATCAATAATATTCTCAAAATTTAAATCTAAGTTTTCTTTTATTTTTATTGACAAAACCCATTCCTGAAAAAAATCTCCTATAAAATAGAGTGATTGTGCAAGATATTTTGCACAATCTTCATTTACAAAATATTGATGTCCATATTTATTTTGTGTATGAGCATATAAATCTAGAAATATAGCATAGTCTAAGTTGCCCAAAGATGTTTCTATGTCATTCCAGAAATAGCCCTCAGTAGCATCTAAAATTTGTATTATTGTCTTAACAACCTCTTGGTCAATATATTTTTCCTCACCGTTAGGATACAAAGTAGGATAGGGGATTTCACATATTGCATTACTTATAATATCTTCGCTAATATTATATTTAGTCAATAAAAATTCTCTAAAATCCGAATAACTGGTTTGCATACCATGGTCGAGATCGAAACCATTTCCTATTATAAATAAATTCGTCATATTATTATTTTAAAATAAAAATCTTAGTCTCACAGATAATTTTTTGTATCTCAATTTGTGGGAAAAAATAAAATTGCACTATTTTGCACTTTATTGCACTGGGGGAAGTTTAGTAACTGTGCTTAATAGACCCTGAATCAAGTTCAGGGTGACAGTTTTTAGTGCAATTTTGTGCAAGAAAACGGACAAAAGTGCAAAAATTCGGACGTAAATCTCTACACTAAAAAACAGGCTATAATCGCCTGTTTATCTAATTTTTTATTAAATTTTCTTATATCAAATGTCCTGTTTCCCTATAATTAACAATATATAATAATATACCTGCAAATATTTTCATATCCGATGCACATATATAGACAGTCCTGATTAGTTAGGGGGGATTCACGAGGCTGGGACTCGCAAAACAGCCAATTATTCAATTTTTACAACAGTTTCAAACTTCTTTTTCTATAATTTTCCTTTCAAATTTATCTTACACACACATTAATCGCTCTTGTTCGAGAGAAAGTCAAGTCTTTTCTCTAAAGATTTTTATTAAGAAGTTATTCAGAAAATATTTCAAAAGAATTGACAAAGTGTCTGCCGTAGATTACACTATAAATATGGAAAAACGAGTCGTTAAAATTGCTCAAATAGGTGAAAAAGCTCCATTTATAGAGTGGATGGACTCGTTAGATAACGTCACAAGAATAAGAAGCCAAAGTAGATTAACAAGATTGTTAGAAAATAATTTTGGAGATCATAAGAAAATTAATAATGAAATATCAGAGCTTCGCTTTAAATTTGGGGCTGGGTATCGAATTTATTACACCGAAATTGATAATATAATAGTTTTACTTATAAATGGTGGCGACAAATCAACACAAAGCAAAGATATAAACAAAGCAAAAAGTATACTTCAAGAATGGAGAAACTTACAATGAAAGAATTAAAACATACACTAGATTTAGAAAATTATATAGTTAATGATTTAAAATCTGATGAAGATATTAAATTATATTTGAATGCAAGTCTTAAAGATTATATCGAAGACGGAGATTTTAATTCTTTTTATCGTGCTTTGGAAATTGCAATAAAATCAAGAAATACTATTGCTGGTTTTGCAAAAAATATTGGAATGTCCAGAACACATTTATATAGCTTATTCAAAAACGAAAAAGAGCCTAAATTTTCAACCATTGTAAAAATTTTCCAAGAATTAGGTTATGAATTAGAAATTGCATAATTATTCTAATCTCAGAGATAATTCGACACATGTCAGTTTGTGAGTGAAAATAAAATTGCACTAAATTGCACTTTTTTGCACGCCCCAAATTTTAGTGGCAAGCACGCACGAAAGCCTAAAACTCGCTTGCTCGTTAAGTTTTTCGGCTGGTTGCACCCGTCAAACTACGGCTCAAAAAAATTTTGCCTTGTTTGTCGTGCAATTTTGTGCAAGAAAAGGGACAAAAGTGCAAAAATTCGGGCGCAAATCTCTATACTAAAAAACAGCCTCTATTGGGCTATGTGTTTGAAAATTTTTATTTATTCCCCATCAAATAGTAGTAGACAATATATAGTAATAAACAGAATGCATTCATACTAAAAAAGAACCCGTAAGGGTTCTTTTAATGGAGCGGAAGACGAGGCTCGAACTCGCAACAACCTGCTTGGAAGGCAGGGACTCTACCAATTGAGTTACTTCCGCAACTTTTGATACAAAGAATATACAATAAACTGTTTTATTTTTCAAGCTTTATTTTATAAAATTATTTCCAACGTTCGGGTAAAAGCTCATCAAGTGTTACAATTTTATCTTTCAACATAATCTCACAATGAATATTTTCTTTATTTATTTGATACATAAGTTCACGACATCTTCCACAAGGCGAAAAAACACCATGTTTTGCGCTTACTGCAACCAATTTAACAATACGACTTTCACCGGCGTTTAGCATCGCAGATATTGCAGAATGTTCAGCGCAAAAACCCATTGAACAAGGAACTTCTATATCTTTTCCGGTATAAACATTTCCCTTATCAGTCAAGATTGCGGCTCCAACTTTTCCCACAAATGCATGATTATACAATTGCCATCTTGTTGCTTTACTTTTTGCTATTTCGTATAATTCTTCAAATTCCATTTAGCACACCCTTTTTACTTCGTCTTAAGATTTTAACATATTAAATCAATATTGTTAAGTAAAAATCGCAATAATAGATTAATTATTGCGATTATATTTTTAAACTATTTTTTAAGCAAATGTTTTAAATGATTTTTCGATATTTTCATCAATAACTTTCTTTGCAGATTCTTGCTCCGCTTTAACAGCTTCTTGCTCCGTTGTAATTTGTTGTAAGCGCAACTCTAGCATTTTATCTTGCTTTTGTAGTTTTTCAGAATCTCTGGTATATTCTGCTTGTGCGGCACTATCATTCTCAGAATAAAGTAAATCATCTATATTGGTTGAAGTTATGTAATTAACGTCAGTCCAAGCGTATTCAACTTCTTCTTCACCATCAACAGTTCGTACAGATTGCGCAACCTGTTGTTCCAAGAACCATTCACCGTTCCTTAACTTATCTTCCAAATAATTGCAAGCATTTTCATACATTGTGGAGCCAGATTTTGAATTAAATGCGATAGTTGGATCAATAACATAATTTTCAGGATTAATAGGCGAGCCATCCGCCTCAGTTTCAGGCAAAGCGGGTACGACTATTTTTCCATTAGCATCCACAACCCTCATGCCTAACCCGGGTTGAGTTTCATTCGTTGGGTCGTTTATGATGTCATAATAATCCAAACGTTTTCTTTGCGCAGAAGACTTACCAAAAGTATCATTTTCGCCAATAGCACGAAAATACAAATGTCTGTCATTTATTCTTTCAGTATATTCTGACGCAAGCTTATCCGTTTGTTGGGCTAACACCATTCGTTTTTGACAAATCTGCTGAGCCTCAAATTCCAGATTACTACGTCTGGCGGTTAGCTGTAAATATCTTGCTTGTGATGCTGACATTCCCATATCATGACACTCCGTTTACTTTTTACATGTAATATATCGGCACATTACATAAAAAACTTAAATATTTTCAGCTAAATATTAAGAAAATTTAACAAAAAGTCAAAAAACAAATTTAAATTATTAAATTATTTTGCATCTTCTTTGATAACAATCAAATTATTCATAATTTTCATTGTACATGTTGGCAAAACAACTTCATTCAAACCATTAGCAATACTAATAATTTTACCAGCCTTTAAAGTAACTTCTTCACCTTTGTACATGAAAGAATAATCTGTGTCTCTATCTGAACGAATTGTAATTTTATCCATTGTATTCTCCTTTAAAGTAGGTTTTTATTAAATTAGTAGCAAGACTCATTGTAATGGAAATTAATAATTTTATCAATAGACTTTGATGCTAAATCTAAAATTTCCAAGAGTTGTGTTTTTTCATAAGCTTCTTCTTCAGCGGTTGTTTGAAATTCAATTATTTTACCGGATTTTGTCATAACGATATTTGAATCAACCTGAGCATGCGAATCTTCTGCATAATCCAAATCAACAATAACTTCTCCGTCCCAAATACCCGCAGAGACCGCAGCAATTGGTTCAATAATAGGATTTTCAGATAATAACCCCTGAGCCATAAGTTTTTCTATAGCAATAGATAATGCAACAAAAGCCCCGCAAATGCTTGTACAACGCGTAGAGCCATCGGCTTGCAAAACATCTGCATCAATGGTAATTGTACGCGGTCCAAGCTTTTCCAAATCTACACAAGCTCTTAAACTACGACCTATAAGCCTTTGAATTTCTTGAGTTCTACCGGAAATTTTTGAACGCTCACGAGCGCAACGAGTATTAGTGGATGTTGGTAAAAGAGAGTACTCCGCAGTAACCCAACCACGAGTATCGTCTTTATCCATCCATTTTGGTTTTTGTTCGTCAACTGATGCAGTTACCAAAACTTTTGTATCTCCGAATTGTGCCAAAACCGAACCTAGCGCGTGTTTTGTATAATTTTTTATAAACTTAACTTCTCTTAACTCGTTATTTTTTCTGTCATTTGCTCTTTGCATGAAAAACTCCTTTTATTGTATATTTATTAGTACAATTATTATTACACAAATTCAGCATCAGTGTAAGTTATAAATGAAAATAAATAGTAAAATATCGTATCAGGAAGACGCAAAGAAAAAAGCAATAAGTTTAACGACTTACCGAGCGCTTTTTGTTGCAAAGTTATTATGCATAAAACCGATGTCATACGAAGAAATTTTATATGCGTTTTCTTTGGATGAATTTTTGGTAGGGGCTTGTCATAAAGATACTGTTTTAAACACAGTAAATTCTTTAAGAAAAGGTGGGTTTGAGATAGAAAAACCTAAGCCGTCTAATGACTATAAATTCAAATTAATTTCACATAATTTTAAAATTAATATAAATGAAGAACAAATAGAGGCACTTCATTTAATGAGAAATTCTTTATATTACCAAAACAATTACAAACTTATTTTTGAAATAAACCAAATATACAATAAAATAATAGAATTATCACAGACCCAAGACACAATAGATAAAATTGAAGCCACAAATTATCTAAGATATGTTGACAAAAAAATACTGAATACATGCCTAAAATTATGTAAAGAAAAAGCTGATGCTAAATTACATTATTCATCACCACTTTATGGAAATGAACCACTAAAAATCAGGGCGGAAAAGGTTATTTTCACTGATAATAGATTATACCTATGGTCATATTCTTACAAATATAATATGCCCTGTTATTTAAGAATAGATAAAATAAAAGAAATTCAAAAAGACAAAGTAGGTGATGATTCAAATATTGTTTTAACAAATTTTGTAGAATACGAATTAACAGGGAACGCTGTTAAAAAATTTATCCCGAAAGATGAAGAAATAATTGTAGCGCAAGAAAAAAATAGAATAGTTGTTAAAGCGAATGTTATTAATAAGTTTTATTTTTTCCAGCGAATAATATCTTTTGCAGATGAGTGCAAAATTTTATCTCCAGAAAATATAAGAAAAGATTTTGTTAAACATTTAGATAGAGTTGTAGGAGTTTATAAGAATGGCGACTAAAACGAACGAAACAGCAGTAAGGGCGCTTGAAGTATTAAAACTTCTAAGCTTCGAAGAAAAGACTCAAGAAGAGATAATAAAACACATATTCAATGCTAAAAAATCTGATTATGAACTTAGAACAGATTCTTTGTACAAGTATCTAAATACGTTTAAAATGTTTGGCATTAACGTTATTAGGAATAAAGGGAAATACACTCTTTCAAATTTACCTTTAAATATCAATTTAACGGAAAAAGAAATTGAAACAATAAAAGTCTTGTATTCTTATTCTCAAGAAGTCTGTCCGGAAAACACAGCAAATCAATTCAAATTATTATTGAAAAATTTATTAAAATGTTCTAATCAAGAAATTTTGTTGGAAGAAACTGAAATAAAAAATCATCTTAAAAAGATAAAACTTAATACAAATAAAGAAAATATCGAAAAATTTAGCCTACTTTGCAAAGAAAAACAAAGGATTTCTTTTTTGTACCAAAATAGAGTTTTAAATAAAACTCAAAAATTTATAGTTGAACCGATAGAAGTAATAGCAAAACCAACAGGCGAGATTTTAAAAGCGTTTAATCCCGATATTGCAGAAAACCAAAATTTCCAAATTGAAGAAATAACAGAACTTAAACAATTACCAATAATGGTAAAATCTATGAGCGTAAAAAACGCGGTTACATTTGAGCTAAAAGGCAGATTAGCGCTCGCTTATGAGCTTAAAAACGGAGAACGAGTTATAAAACGAGAGAAAAACAGCTTGATTGTTTCCAGCTCAGAAGAAGATAAAGAAGAATTATTAAAACGATTGCTAAGATATGGCGTGTCATGTGAAATTCTGTACCCAAAAGTATTCAAAGAAAGATTTTTTGATTTGATTGATAGAATAAAATCAGTGTATAAAGAATATGAAGATACTGAACTTGATAATATAGATGATGAAAGTTCTGTAGGTTAGTCCTGTAGGGTCGTTTTGTAGGGTAGACTTTAGTCTACCATTACTAAATTTTGTGATAGATTAAAATCTACATTCTGATTTTAGGATTGTTTTTACACCTGTATACGATTTTGAATATCTTCTTTATAGTCTGTAGATTGGGCTTTCCAGCCTAACAAATGTTCCAAACCCTTGCCAATATTGAAATATCTACATCCTATTTATCCATCTACTCGTCCTTCCCTCTTGCTCAAACCACTTGATTACGCTAAACTCATCTTATGAATAACGAAATTTTTTCACGAAACATCATGTGTTGGGGCGAAGAAACCCAAACCACACTCAAATCAAAGCATGTCGCTATTTTTGGTCTCGGTGGCGTTGGTGGCTATACCGCAGACGCATTGGCAAGAGCAGGCGTTGGCGAACTCACTCTCGTGGATTTTGACGATGTTTCAGCTACAAATATCAACCGCCAACTTGTAGCCCTAAATAGTACGGTAGGCATGAAAAAAACAGAACTTTTTAAACAGCGACTCTTGGATATAAATCCCGATTTAAAGTTGAATGTTTTTGATAAATTTTATGATGAAAAAATAAATGATGAAGTGTTTAAATCCCGCGTGGATGCAGTGGTTGATGCTATTGATACAATGCGAGCCAAGGTTGATTTGTTGGTTTATTGCAAGAAAAATAATATTCCTGTTTTTTCTTCAGTTGGCGCCGGTAATAGATTTGACCCGACCCAACTTTATATCGCAGATATTTCCGAATGCGAAAAACCAAACTGCGGCTTTGTTAAGAATTTGTTACGCAATTTAAAAAAATGTAATATAACAGAAGGCATAACCTGCGTATTTAGTAGAGAAAAACCTAAAAAGCCAGTAACAAAAGAGTTTGGCTTGATAGAAACAGGCGAAAATACCATAAAAAAATTCTCCCCCTCTTCTACACCATGCGTTCCTCCTGTTGCTGGGTATTTCCTTGCATTCAGTGTACTTAAGACAATTATTAAGAATGTTGACAAAAAATAGATATAGTAGTATTATTTGTTATGATTGGAGTTTACTATTGAAAAGTAAATAAAAATTATATATAATGTATGAATAGAAGTTAGTATAGAGTTAATAATTCTACGAAAGGCGGAAAAATGACAAAAAGATTTGGATTCACATTGGCAGAGGTATTAGTTACCTTGACAATTATCGGTGTAGTTGCATCTATGACCGTTCCTACTTTGATGAACAGCACATCTACACAAGAATATAGCGCTGGTCTTAAAAAAATGATGTCTACTCTTAACCAAGCAATCACTATGCAATATGCATTAGATGGTACTGATATGAGACAGTACCCTTCGGTTGCGGGCAAAAATGCATTTAATGATACAGATGGTGTCGCAAAAATGTTGATGGATAGATTACAAGTTGTAAGCACTACAGATAAAAGAAAAACAGGTTCTCAAGACCACTCAGCAGAAAATGCTGCCATTTATTTATCTGATGGTATGGTTATTGAGTTCCCAGCGGCGTTTACACAATCCAAAACTTGTCAAGAAAATCGTACAACTGCAACATCAGAAGCTACTATTTCTGGTGCGGCAGAGGATGAGTGCTTATATTCTATTATGGTTGACGTAAACGGTGATAAAGGAAAATGTTTTGCTTCTGACCAAAAGAAAATTGAAGATAAAGGCAAAAACAAAAAAATTAACCCTGGGGATTGCTTCTTGTTAGATGTTTATTCTGACGGTGTAAAACCTGCTGACTGGATTGGTCAACAAGTTATGTTTAATGCTAAATAGATATTTGCGTGATAGAGCTATAAGGCTATGACAAAAAGAAAAACAGGTGCAAAACACCTGTTTTTGCTTTATTTATCCAATCTACACAGTAGCGGTCATAATAATATCCGCTACTGCCAGCTTTTCACCCTAACCCTCATAGCACCTCAAACTCCAACTCTATAAAGCCCAACCCTATAAACCCAAGCCCCCCTAATAGAACTCGCAACCCAACACCAAAATCAAGCCGTCATGCCAAATTTTACCGATATCGTCGTCGAGAGCGTAACTCGAGCCGTACGATATCGGTAAAGTTTCAGCATGACGCATGATTGTAGAAGGGTTAGAGGGTTTTGCCCCCTTGATTTTTGATTGGTTTTACTTATTCATTAAAATCACACTACCTTCTACATGCCTATGAATATAGCCACTAAAGTTTACATAAAAGACTATTTTTTTAAATTTTCCATCAGACCTAAAAATTCAGGGAAAGATATATCAACCCATTGAAATTCATTAATTTTAATAGGCTTTTCTGCTATTAAACCCGCCACATACAAGCTCATTGCCAATCTGTGGTCATGATAACATTCGCACTCAGTTCCGCCTTTAATTTCTTGTTTTCCTTCAATAATAAACCCATCAGGTGTTTCTTCAATTTCAATTCCAATTTTTTGGAGTTCTTTCACCAAACAAGTAATCCTGTCGGATTCCTTATTCCTTAAATCTTGGGCATCTTTTACCGTTGTTTTACCATTTGCTTGCGTTGCAAGGATTGCAATTACAGGTAATTCATCTATCAATCGTGGGATGATTTCTTCGCTGATTTCAACGCCTTTAAGCTCTGAATATTCTATCAAGACATCTCCAACATCTTCGCCGGCAATAGTTTGTTTATCCAAGATTTTTATGTTGGCGCCCATTTTTACCAAAACATCCATAATCCCTGTACGAGTTCGGTTTAGCCCTACATTTTTTATAATGATTTTAGAATTAGGGGTAATGCTCGCTGCAACCATAAAAAATGCCGACGATGAAATATCCCCCGCTACGTTTATGTTTTTAGCAATCAAGTTTGATTTTTTTATAGCTACAGAATTGCCGTCAACTTTGATATCTGCACCTAAATAATCAAGCATCAATTCCGTGTGATTTCTTGATTTATATGGTTCAGTAAAAATAGTTATCCCCTCCGCATTTAATCCGGCAAGCAAAATGCATGATTTTACCTGCGCAGAAGATAATTTACTTTGATAATTAATTGCATTTAATTTTGTACCATTGATTTTTAAAGGCGCTTTAAATTCATTATGCTCAATTTTAGCCCCCATTTGCGCTAATGGCACAATAATCCGTTTCATCGGTCGTTTTTGCAAGCTTGCATCTCCAAACAATTCACAGTTAAAGCTCTGACCGGCTAAAACTCCTGAAATCAGTCTCATTGTTGTGCCGGAATTACCACAATCTAATTTTTGGATAGGGGGTTTTAACTGTCCATCTGATTTTATTTTCAAGGTTTTTTCGTTTATAAATTCAGCCCCGCAGCCAAGTTGTTTTATTATATTCAAAGTCGAATGGCAATCAGCACCACGCGAAAAGTTAGAAATAACGCTTTCTCCTTTTGCCAAGGCTGAAAACATAACAGCTCTGTGGCTGATAGATTTATCAGATGGGATTTCAACTTCGCCCTTTAATCCGTTTGAAATTTTACAGCTTATTATATCCATATTAATATTAGATTATATTTAACCCAAAAAAGCAAGAAAAATTTTAATTAAATTTTATTTATAGCAAAAAAGAATATTCACGGGTTTTATGTCGAGTATGGATGTCCAAAATATTCAGCCAAAAATAAATTCAACTACTAACGCAAATTTAAAACATAAACATCAATTAAATAATCAGCCTAAACTCTTAGTTGGTAAACCGATTATGGATAGTGCAGCTGTGAAATCACAACAAGTTTATGTTCAGAATTTGCCGGTATTTGGCGTGAATATTAATTCTCCTAGTTTTAGTGGATTGTTTTCAAAAAATGAACCGTATTGTGATAGACCTTACAGAAAAAAGCTTTTTTCTCCTTTGTTAATTTATAAAGATAGCAAGATTTTTGTTAATACCTCGAAACCAAGAGAGGTTGTACAAATTCTGAAAGAAAAATACTTTAGTTATGATGCGGATTATAAATATGAGGTCTTGACGGAAGAGAATAAAAAACCTCTAACCAATGGGCAGATTGAATTGTTAAATGGAATATTAAACAACAGAAACTGTATAAATTTGTTTAATATTAAAGATTTTGATTATGTGCTAAATCTTAAGGATAAAGGCTTTGTTGATGCTTGTTTTTCGCATGAAATTCAGCCAACTAAGGTCAAACCTTCTCTTGTAAATATTTTCAAAAAATTAAATGAAGTAACTGATGAAAAAGGAAAGAAAAAATATTCGAATTTAAGTTTATCAGATATAGAAAATGTTACGGAAGAAAACTTTGAGTCTTTTGATAAAATTTATAATTATACAAATTCTAGATATTTTTATGGCGGTTATGAAATACGACAAACGCTTTTACAAAATATAGAAAAAGCAAATTTATTAATAGATTTTATGACCAAACATAAGGTTGTATTAGAGGTTTTAATCAGTAAAGTTCTTTGTTCAGAGCATTTTGATAAGTGGATGAATATTTTAAATGAACTTCAAATTTTATGGGAGACAGATAAAAGAAAATCAGGATATGATGATTTTTATGGTAGTTATTTTTATACTCTTGATGAAAATGTACAATCAAAAAAATATAATCCTGTTGTTGTAGATAAAGTTTTAAAGGACGCTAAAAATCGCAACATAAATATTCATAAAAGAGTGTTATTGGATAAAAATCTAGCAAAAGTAATACTAAAAGCACTTCATCAAGGTGATGAAGATGCTGCTATTTTTATGATGTGGACGGGACAAAGATTAACACCAGAAATAAAATTAGAATTGGACAAATTGAATGAAAAACGAGAATTAACAAAAGACGATTATGCTGTTTTCGAGTGTGCTTTGAATAATAATGTGAAAAGTTCTATTGTAGATGTTATAGAGAATAAACCTAATTTAGCGTCTATTATTGCACAATATCAGGATATAAATAGAGTTTATAGTAGAGAAATTAGTGAACATAAAGTTGCTAATAAATCTATATTTAATAGAAAAAATGATTATACAGAATATGAAACAAAGATAATACAGAGATTGTTGAAAGAACAACCTATAGCGTCTTGCTTTATAGTGTTTGATACTTTAGAAAAAATTGGTTACTTGAATGATAATTTATTTGAATTAAATTATGATGTTTCAAATGTTTTAAGTTTCATTCGCAAAGCTAAGCGTAAGCTGAAAGATACTGTAGATGATGAAATAATTAAGAAAATATTAGACTTGAATATTAGTGGGTTTGATTTGCCTCTTTATTTTTTTAATACATACAAAGGTGTGGTTTTGAAACGTCTGGAGTTGTTAAAAGAAATTAGTGAATTAGCCCCAGAATATATGCCTATAATAGATATGCGTAGTGATACTGTGGAAGAGTCTTGTAAGTTTTTAAAAGCGGCATTAGACTGTGGGCTAGATAAGAAGTTGATTGATTTGGGACTTGAGTTTAAATGTGGAGCTGACGGAGTTGAAAAGTTAAAGTTTATAAATAAAAAATCTCCTCAATTGTTTTATTATTGTATGCATAAAGATTTGGCTGAATTGGATTTAGCTGAAAGTTATGCAAAAGAGGATGTTTTGAAAAAATATGGTCATAGGGTTGTTAATTTTTCTCTTTTTGAAAGGATTTCTGTAGATAATGTGCCTGATATTGCTGAATTATATGGTAAGGACGAAATTTCTACTAATGAAATAAAAAAAATAATAAAGCTTGCGAGAAGAAACAGGCATGGATTAAGAACATTACCTTTAAAGAAATTAAATGAGTTTTTAAATTATCAATTAGGTAGTAGTGTGAATGAAACACGTATAGGTAAAGAAATTTTAGCTGATGGTGGGGTAAGAGGGGTAATATCGTCGGTTATAGAAGAAAAGATTTTAGGTAAAAAAGCCATAAAACCAATAAATGAAAAAGCTCAAGGTGAATTATTCAATAATCTTTCTTTTGATAAATTATATCAAGCTTTTGAACAGTTTGATGTAAATGATTACAAAAATCAACGTCCTTTTGTTTTAAGCTATCCTAGAGATAAATTTGTTTCAGATTTGCGTGAGATATGCGAAGGCTATTATAAAAATGACGTGGATAAAGTGCTTGAGTTTTTAGATTTTTCACTGGATTTAGGAAATGATTTTGCAAAATCTAATTATGAAATCCCTTTGGATTTTTCTGCTATGCAAAAAAAACTTTGTAAAGAATTAAATAAACAAATTGATAAATTTATTTATGAAAATAAAGTTATCATGAGCGAAAATCCGCAAATGGAAAAATTGTTGAATTCAATTATAGCCTTTTTCCCAGAATTTATAAGTGTTATTGGTAAAAAACAACACGCAACTCATAATTATACAGTCGATGTGCATACATTAAAGGTTTTGCAGGAATGCGTTAATAATCCGGAGTACAAATGTTTACCGGCAAAAGATCAAGCAATTTTAAGTATTGCGGTGCTGTTGCATGATTTAGGCAAAAGTGAAGGCATTGTTGATGAAGGTCATTATAAATCTTCTGCAATTTTAGCAAAAAATATTTTTGAAAAGTTGAAGATTAACGATGAAATGAAAGAGCGGATTTACAATTTAATTGAAAATCATCATTGGTTAGGAAATTTGCAAAAGGGCTATGTTACACCTGATGAAGTGGCGAGTGCTTTTCGGTTTCCTTGTGATTACAAACTAGCGAAAATATTTGCTCAAGCTGATTTAAGAGGTGTTAGTGATAGTTTTTATTCTATGTGTTATTCAGCCTTAACTGGAAATAATGTGCAAAATGTAGAAAAAATCTTGGATAAAATTCATTCTACAAACCCTATTTTGTTTACAAGTAAGATTTTACCTAAAGCAAATATTAAAAAGATAGATGGCGTAAAAGTTATTGACATTGTAAATGGTGATGATAATTTGACAGAAATTTATGGAAAAGATATTAAAAATAAGGAAGATTTGAAGTTTTTGGTTCACATGATTGAAGATGCGCGAGCGGAAAAATTCGTTAATCTAAAAGCTCTTTGCACTCTTGGGAATTGTGCAAATTTGAGTACAAGTTATGTTGCATATAACAACAATCCAACTTATTATAATTATAAGTACGGTATCGTTGTAGATGTCCCTCATTTTAATATTTTGCTTATGTCGAAGCGTAATAATAGTACTGGATGTAAAAAAGACGAGCATGATATGGTTACGATGTTAAATCCATACGGGGATTCTAATCCAAGGAAAAAACATATAGAATTGCTGAAATATGAGCTAGGGGTGAATAGTGATGAATATGCGCAAATTTATAGACAAGTTTCAGGATGTAAGAAAAAATTAGAAATAAAAGATATTAAAATAGGTGAAAGAATTATCAAAAAAGAGGAAATTCTAGACGCTATCAATATTTTTGAAAAATCTTTTTTGAGTAAAGCTCAACATAATGAGATAGTTGTTTATAATCCTAAAATGAGTGGTTTAGTTGCTATGGTTGATAAGTATGAAAATGTCCCTAATGAAATGCGAAATTTTGCAAAAAAATATAATTTGCCGATAATTATTTTGGGTAAAAACCAATTATAGCTTATAAAAAAACGAGTTTACAATTTGTTACAGAAAACAAACAAAACCTATTGACATATTTTTTTTATGTGACATAATAATAATACACAAGATTTAAGTGTAACAAACACACTAAATAAAAACAAGTTTATACTAACCCGAAACATAAAACTCCTAAATAATAAACACAAAAAGACCATTAGGATGCAGAAAACAGCCCACCCGATTTAAAGGGTGGTTTTTTTATACAGATTTTTAAAAACATCAATAAAAAGAAAAAACTTAGCACATTTAGTGTAAGCATAACAATTATTACAGCTCATTAAAATTTTTAATTTGCATGGTTTTAATTATCATGGTTTAATAATAATAAATCAAGAGTGATTGAAGAGGAAAGATTATGACAGAAAATAAATTGCCTGAAGGCGTAGGTAAAAAAATTGTTGAAGCTTTAAAAAAACAATCAGAAATAGAAATTCAACCTATACCAGAAACAATTAATGAAGAGTTAGTTGAAGATTTGATTACAGAAGAAGTAAATGAAGTTTTCCTTGAAGAAGAGGAAGAGTTAGTGCAAAAACATGAACAAGATAATTTGTCTTATCAAATTCCTCCTACCCCTGTTCAGCCTCAACCTCAAATGCAAAGGCAATTTTATTCTGAACCAGCATATCAAGAGCCTGCTCCTAATTATTATAATCAAGAAGCAACCTACACTATGCCTCATCAACAACCATACAGAGAACAACAATCTATGTATGACTATAATGACACGACTTATCAAGAGCCTAGTCAATCTTCTTATCCTCGTGCTAAAGAATTTACAATTCCATCAAATGTTGCTGTTTTAAAAAGACTAATAGCACAATTGCCACAAGGCGTTTCTAAACAAACAGGCGCTCAAATCATTCGACAAACAATGGAAGCACTTGGTATTTCAATGTCAACAGTTTTATCTGAAGCCCAAAATTTTCAAGATGGTTTAAACACATCTGTCAGAGAATGTGTTTCTACGATACAAGAATACAAAAACAATATCAAAAATCTTGAAAAACAAGTTAGCGATTATCAAAAACAATCTGCCCAAGTTAACGACTTGATTAGCTTGTTTATTATGACTGATAAATAGGAACTTTAATGATAAAATTTGCCGTAAAAATGCTTAAAAATAAGTTCTATCCTTTGGTTTATCCAGAAGGGATAGAGCTTGAGAGTGGGCAATATGTTTTAGTGCAAACAGAAAAAGGCGAAGAGGCGGTAAAAGCTTTTTTGGTCAACTCTGAAATCGCCAAACACTGGGAACAATATAAACCGGAACCTTTACAACTAATTCGCGTTATGAATAAAGATGATATTGCACGACTCGATGACCTTAAAAAAGAAGAGTATATTGCTTTTAATAAGTGTAAAAGTCTTGTCGCTATTCATCGATTGCAAATGAACTTGGTTCAAGCACGCTATACGTTTGATATGAAAAAGGTTACTTTTTATTATACAGCGCAAGAGAGAGTCGATTTTAGAGGATTGTTAAAAGATTTAACTCAAACATTTAAGCGCACACGTATCGATTTAAGACATATTGGAGTTAGAGATGAAACATCCATTGTTGAGGGCAATGGATTGTGCGGAAAGCCTTTTTGTTGCTGCTCTTGGCTTAGAAAATTTGATAGCATAAATATTAAACTTGCAAAAGATCAAGGCATGCCAATTACTCCTGGGAAAATTTCAGGCACATGCGGACGCTTGTTGTGTTGTTTAAATTATGAGTACAAAGATTATATTGAAGCAGCAAAAGAAATGCCACCGGTTGGCTGCGGGGTTATGACTGCTGATGGTTTAGGTAGAGTTTGTAGTATAAATTTCTTAAATGAAAAGATATCGGTTAAGTTAGAAGATGGCAAAATCAAAGATTATCCTAAAACCGAGCTAGAAATGGTTGATACAAAAGTTGATATTGATATTGATGATGTTAGAATTACTTATCCAATAGATGAGCATGATGCAAAGATTGATATAAGAAAACTGGAAGATGATAGAAACAGTACTACCGGTAATGTTTAATTTGTAATAAATAAGTGAACACATTTCAAGAAGGAGTTTAAAATGGCTTGTGTTTTAGAAGATAAAAAGAAATACAAAAAAACTGTACAAGAAGCGCTTAAAGCATTGGGAAAAAAGAATTTTGCCATGATTGTTCATGGCAGCAGCTTCCCATCAAATGAAGGCAAAAACATTGGATTTGGAACACCAAATTCAGAAGCTGGAAAAAGGGTAATAAATTTTGCTCAAGGAATTTTTAACGCTATTCAATTAGGACCACAAGGTAAAACTAAAGGAATTGATTCTTCTCCGTATACCGGAACAATCTTTTCTTCAAACCCATTGTTCATTGATTTAGAACAATTAACAACAAAAGAATGGTACAATATCTTGAGCGAAGAAACTTTTAGTACTATTTGTGAAAATAATCCAAATAAGGATACTAATAAGACAGCTTATTCTTATATTTTTGAAGCTCATGACAAAGCATTAAAAGAAGCTTTTGAAAACTTCAAAAATATTGATAAATTCAGAAAAGAATACGAAAAATTCAAAAAAGAAAATTCTTTTTGGTTAGAAAAAGATTCTTTGTATGAAGCCTTAATTGAAGAACATCAAAATGATTATTATCCAATGTGGAAATCTGACATGGATAAACGCTTGTTTAATCCTCGAAATGAAGAAGAAAGAGAAAGTTTTTCATTAAGAATTGCTGAATTAAAAGATAAATATTCAGAAATTATTGAATATTATAGTTTTTGTCAATTTGTTGCATCTGTTCAAAATGAAGACACTCGTAAATATGCAGATAAACATGATATTAAAATGATTGCAGACAGACAAGTTGCATTTTCTGACAGAGACGCTTGGGCTTACCAAGAATTTTTCCTTGATGGTTGGTGTCTGGGTTGTCCACCTGATTATTTTTCAAAAGATGGTCAGGCGTGGGGATTCCCTGTTATGAACCCTGAAACTATGTTTAATGAAGATGGTTCATTAGGCGCAGGTGGCGAATTAATGAAAAAGCTTTATAAAAAAATGTTTACAGAAAACCCTGGTGGGGTAAGAATTGACCACATTGTAGGTCTTATTGATCCATGGGTTTATATAAAAGGTCATAAGCCTAAAATTGAAGAAGGAGCAGGCAGATTATATTCATCTCCTGAACATCCTTATCTTTCAAGATTTGCCATAGCAACAATGGAAGATTTGAATACAGAAGTTGAAGCTGATAAAGAAAAACGTATTAAGTCTTTAACAAAAGAACAAATTAAAAAATATGGTGCATTAATCGAAAAAATCGTTATTGCCGCAGCAAAAGAATGTGGACTTGATAAAAACGCAATCGTTTGTGAAGATTTAGGAACATTAACATATCCTGTTGAAAATGTAATGAACGAATATAAATTACAAGGTATGAGATTGACCCAATTTGTAGTTGCAGAAGAGCCTGAGCATCCATACAGAGGGGCAAATATTGAACCAAATAGCTGGACAATGGTGGGAACGCATGATAATGAACCTATTGCAATGTGGGCTAAAAATATTGTTAATACTCCAGAAAGCTATCCTCACGCTAAAAACTTGGTTGAAGATTTCTTTGCTGAGCTTGATGAACAATCTAAAAACGACACCATTGTAAGACTTACAACAGATGCTAATTTCTTAACTCAAACAAAATTAGTTGAGTTGTTTGCCTCAAAAGCAGAAAATGTTCAAGTATTCTTTACAGATTTATTAGGAATGATGGATGTTTATAATAGACCTGGAACAGCAGGTGATAAAAACTGGTCGCTAAGAATGCCTAATAATTTTGAAGATTTTTACTGTAAACAATTAACAAAAGGAAAAGGCATGAATTTACCGCTAATATTAAAACTGGCTATTGAAGCTCGTGGCAGTGAATTTGCTTCTAAAAATGAAAAATTAATTAAAGAACTTGAAGAATTACTTTAATTAATATTCACAAAAATAGAAAGAGGACAATAATTAGATTGTCCTCTTTCATTTTTTTATAGTGAAATCTATTTAACTTCAAAAACAACATTAGAAACTGCGGTAATCTTTTTATCTATGGTAGAGGTATCATTTATCCCCCAATTACTAACTTCATTTGAGTCTGGCGCAGTTATTTGGAGAACGCCCATTTTTAATGATTTAATTTTGCCAACCTTGTTATCTGTAGCTTTTAACATCTCTGTAGCTCTATGCTTGGCGTCTTTTGTTGCCTCTCCAAGTAGCTTGATTTTCAAATCAGAAAGTTTTGAATAATTATACTCCGGAGTATTTGTATTTATATTTATTCCTCTTTCTAAAAGAGATTGTACATCAATAGAAAGATTCTTTATTTTTTGCACATCATCTGATTTAACTTTTATCGTCTGATTAAAATTGTAAAAAGCAATTTCATTAGTCATAGAACCATTAACTGTATATTTGTTTGTAGGATAATTAGTTGGTGGTTCTATAGATATATTTTCTTCTTTTATGCCATAATCCACCAAATATTTTTTTACAAATGGTAAATTATTTTTTAATTGAGTATACGCCGCTAACTTGTTAGCATTTTTTGTATTCAAATTTAACCTTAAAGTTGCACTATCAGAGGTAACAATTTCATAAGCCGAACCAGTTACCGTTATGCCAGATTGACTAATTTTATCTGTTAAAATTTTCGTTCCATAAAGCATGCCAGCAACCAAAACCAAACCAAACAGTAAAAGTTGGAAATCTTTAAATTTATTGTACATATAACCTCTTTCTAAAAATTAAAGTTTAAAATTAGGGTTCATGCTAAGCGCACAAATATTGCAAAGAACGGCATATTTTTTGTTCATATATTCAAGTTGCGCTTGAGATTTTTCATATTCTTTTTTGTAGTCAATATTTTTGTTGTGGGTATTATTTTGTGTATTTTTAAAACTTGTTTTTTGATTGCCATGCCCGCAAAAACGCAGTGGCTGAGAGTTGTTTAACTGAGATGAAATCAAACTTACACGCATATACTTACCTTTCCACAAAACATCCTACTGTGTGTTAATTTTATCATATCGAAATTATTATTTCAAGTATTTTAAAAATTAGTTCATGTAGATAATTTTTTATAGTAAACTAATCATTATGGACATGCTCGAAGTACAAAAAATTTGGTCTTCTACTATAGAAGAAATAAAAAAGGAAATTCCCGAATCAAGTTTTGAACCGTGGGTTTTACCCCTTATTCCTCAATCTTTGGAGGATGGCATGTTTACTGTTTTAACTGGACAATCTTTTTCTATACAAATCTTAAAAAAATATCATTCTTTGTTTGAAAAAATTTTAACAAAAGAAATTGGTGAAAAAACCGAATTTCAAATTGTGCATGATGAAAAATTAGCGCAAAAACATAATAAAAAATTACAAAAATTATTAGAAAAAGAAGAAGAAAGACAACAGCTTGAAAGAAAAGTTAATGAAGATAAAGCGGATAAGTACAGTAATTTAAAAAAAATGCAATCCGCCCCAAAATTGAATTTGAAATACAAATTTGAAAATTTTGTAGTTGGAGAAAATAACAAATTTGCGCATGCCGCAAGTTTAGCTACAGCAAAAGCCCCGGGGGAAAAATATAATCCGTTGTTTATATACGGTGGGGCAGGTTTAGGTAAAACCCACTTAATGCAAGCTATAGGGCATTATGTTTTATACAATCACCCTGATTTAAAAGTAAAATTTGTTAAAACTGAAGAATTTGTTAATGATTTAATTGAATCTATTTTTAAAGGAAAAGGAAACTCTGACGGTAATATGTCAACTTTTCGTCAAAAATATAGAAATGTTGATGTCTTGTTAATTGATGATATTCAATTTATTGAAGGCAAAGAAAGAACTGTCTTAGAAATATTCAATACATTTGAAGCCCTACACAATGCCGGAAAACAAATTGTTATTACATCAGACAGAGAGCCTAAATATATTCAAGATTTACCTGACAGGTTAAGAAGCCGTTTTGAATGGGGTTTGATTGTGGATGTGCAACCACCTGATTACGAAACAAGAATGGCAATTTTGTATAACCTTGCAAAAAATGATGGAATTACTTTACCACTTGAAGTTATCGAATTTTTAGCAAAAACTTATGCTAAGAATGTTCGTGAACTTGAAGGCGCATATAACCGTGTCACCGCTTATATTGGTGTCTGCAATATTGAATTAAATATTGATAGCGTTAAGCAAATTTTAAAAATCTCTGATATAGAAAAACAAATAACATTAGATGATATTTTAAATGCTGTTGCGGATTTTTATAAAATTTCGGCAAGAGATATAAAAGGAAAAGCACGCTCACAGAAGCTTGCAAATGCTCGCCAAGTTGCAATCTACATTTGTCGTGAAATCACAGACTTTAGCCTAAGTGAAATAGGCGACTTTTTCGATAGAAAACACCCAACAATTATTTATTCTTGTGAACAAGTTCAAGAAGAAATTAAGACTAATAACGTTTTAAATAATTGTGTAAAAGAAATTATAGATAAAATTAAAAATAATTAAAGTCAAAACACGGCTTTTAAACACTTACAAACTTTCACAAGTTTTTAATATATTTTTTTGCCAATCATCTGTTTTTTCTATATAAAAACTAACTCCTCGTTCTTTACAAATTTGTTTATGTTCTTTTTTATTAGAAGCAGTAATTATACCAATAACAGATTTATTTACTTTGTTTTCATTTAATTTTGTAATTTCATCTAACAACAAAAAGCCTTCACGTTCTGTTGGGATAAACAAATCCAAAATTACGATGTCATAATGTTTTTTCTTATATTTAGATATTGCATCATAAATTTCTTGAGAACAAACCGTTTGAAAATTATTTTTATTTAATAAAACGCTTAACTGATAAGTAATAATACCCAAATCATCAACAATTAAAACATTTTTTTTGAAGCCTTCGTCGCCAAAAGAAAAAGAACCAAAAGCAGACATATTATTTGGAGAATTTACAGGAGAAGCAGCTCGATATCCGCCCTTTTTTATCTTGTCTAGAGCTCTTTTAAAATCATCCAATGTCGCCATCTCTTTACTCGGCGGCAACTCTTCCGCCAGCTCAAAGAAATTTTCTAAAAATTCTTCATCTAATTCTATTGTAAATTTATCATTCATTTTCTTTCAACTCCATATAAACAATATTAGACCTTACTTAGAATTATTAAACCGTTTTTTTGAAGGATTTTTTTCAAAAAACGCATCTGTGCTTGTCGGTTCATCATAATTTTTAATATTAAATGCTCCTGCTTTTAATACATCTATATATTTGCTATCAAAATGCGCATAATCAAACAAAACAAACCCAGAAGTATCCAATTTTCTTGTTTCATGAATTTGTTTTAATAAATCATCTGTTGACCCATTCATAAAAGTAACAAACAACCCTGGGTAAATATTTGTAATATAAGATGAATTCTTTTTAATATCATCAATCAAAAGAGAAGCTGTATTGTTATCACAAGTCAAAATTAAAGGAGTAAATCCATCCACATAATTATTGACAGACCAAGTTCTCCAATCTTGCATTTTAGTTTCCAAACTTCTTTGCCTGTCTGGAAAAATAACAGCCGTAAGCATAATTTTATTATTAATTGTGAGGAGTCTAGCTTCTTTTACAAATTGACTAATTTTATTTTGGCGATACGTTGACCAATAATACCAATTTGTTGTTCTTTTTTTAATATCAAGTGGATCAACATTATAAATTTTCTTAAACTCAGCTCTTGCATAAGGTGTATAACCCCAATTTGCATCTTCATATTTAGGAAATTTTTCCTGAATACTTTGAGGATAACGAATATAATCCAAGTTTATCCCATCAGGCTTGTACTTTACTATAATTTCATTCAAAATTTCGAGCAAATATTTTTGCACCTCAGGATTAGCAGGATCAATAAAATACCCATTATGCTCGGATAAAGAGGCAACCGGCTCGGAAGAATTATATTTTAATCTGGTTTTATTTAACCAATGAGGATAAGTATTTATAATATTATTCTCATCAGGGCTAAATTTATTCCCAATATAAAAACTCTCAAACCAAACATGAATTTTTATATCTCGTTTATGCGCCTCTCTAATCCATACAAACAAAGGATCAAAACCATTAAACTCTTCTCGTTGATTAGTTAAACCATAATTTTTTAAAACCTCAGAAGGATAAATAGTTTTTCCATGAAAATAAGTTTCGAGAAAAATATTATTTATACCAGCTTTTTCAAGCCTATCTAAGGTTGATTTTATTTGACCCATCGACGTTTCTGTCGGTCTAATCCATACGCCTTTAAATTCATTAGGATAATAAGGCAAAGCTGTTTCTATTGCTTTATTTGCCATTGAACTTGCGATTTTGGCATATTTTTGAACATCATCTGTATCTTTTTGTGCTTTTTTTAAATTTTGTTTCGCTTTTTTTAAATAATTTTCTGCTTCAGTTCTATCATAACAAGGGTTATTGAGTTCATAATAATGCATAATAGAAAGAACTTCTTTTATTTTTTCTTCTGCAGCAAAAACAAAACTATCTGGTGTAATATACGTTCTTATTTCATTATTTTGTCTATCTAAATGAACCTTCGTTCCAATTGTAATATTTTCATTTATCCAATTTTTAGCCGCCCCATGCCCGCTTACAACATAACCATTAATAGGAATTATAGAATCTGCGCCGTTAATTTGGGTCACCACACCATTTATAACCACGGCTTCTGAGCCAAATTCATTTGTTCCTGTCCTAGCACCGTATTCTTTTGTATAAATTATTAATTGATTGGCACCTCTTTGTCCGGGATAATACGCTCCACTTGCATTATTTGTTGTATTAGGGTTTATTTTATCAATTTTTCTTGAAGATTCTTTATAGACTACCGTCTGTGGTCTGATACGATTATCGTTTTTGAGCGCATAAGTTTGAGCAAATGCACCCACTTGGGCATTTGAAACTAAAAAAATGCTCAAAATAAAACCGCTTAGATATTTTTTCATACATTCATTTTATACTGCTTTTTTTTTCTTTGTATCCTTAGAATTGACTATATTTTTTATTTTTTTAATCATTTTATACAATTTAGACAATATTTATTTTCTAATTTGATTATTAAATTTTTTTATTATAAATTATATTTAAAGGTAGAAATAGAGAGAAACATTATGCAAATTACATCGATGAAAAGCCATAGATGTGGCGATTTAAGAGAAAAAAACGTTAACGAACAAGTAAAACTTTCAGGTTGGGTTTCAACTATCAGAGATTTGGGCGGAATTATTTTCTGCGAATTAAGAGACCGTTCAGGATTTTTCCAAGTCGTTGCCGACCCACAAGTTAACCCTGAAGTACATAAAGTATTTTCAACTTTAAAAAGCGAATATGTTATGACAGTAGAAGGAAAAGTTTCAACTAGACCAACAGAAACTTACAACCCTAAATATCCAACCGGTGAAGTTGAAATGTATCCGGAAAAAGTTACTATTCTTTCAAAAGCGGAAACACTTCCTTTCGTTTTAGAAGACGAAAATGTTTCTGAAGATGTTCGTTTAAAATATCGTTATTTGGACATAAGAAGAGAATCAATGTTAAGCAAATTGCAACTTCGTCACAAAATCGTTGCTGCAATCAGAAACTACATGAACAATCAAGATTTTATGGAAGTTGAAACACCAATTTTGATTAATACAAGCCCAGAAGGTGCTCGTGACTATTTAGTACCTTCTCGTGTTCACGAAGGCAAGTTTTATGCATTACCTCAATCACCACAAATCTTTAAACAACTTTTAATGGTTGGTGGAGTTGAAAAATATTATCAAATCGCTAAGTGTTTTAGAGATGAAGATTTGCGTGCTGACAGACAACCTGAATTTACACAAGTTGATATTGAAATGTCTTTTGTTGAACAAGAAGATATTATTAATTTGGTTGAAGGTCTAATCGTTGAATCATTTAAACAAGCAAATGTTGAAGTTAAACCGCCATTCAAACGTATAACTTACAAAGAAGCGATGGAAAAATATGGTTCCGATAAACCGGATACTCGTTTTGGTATGGAATTGTTTGATATTTCTGATATTTTGATGAATTCTAGTTTTGACGCTATCAAAGAAGTTCTTCAATCAGGCGGAACTGCTAGAGCATTAAAAGTTGAAGGAATTGCAAACTATTCAAGAAAAGAGATGGATGACGTTAGAAATCTTGCAATCTCTTTTGGCGCAAAAGGTCTTGCGTGGGTTACATTTATGGAAGATGGAACTGTTAAATCTCCAATTCTTAAATTCTTGAGCGAAGAACAAATTGCTGAATTTAAAGCAAGAGCAAATGCAAAAGACGGCGATATTGTGTTCTTATTAGCTGACAAACCAAGATTAGTATTTGATGTTTTAGGTCGTTTAAGACTTCATTTTGGTGAAAAGCTTGGTTTAATTGACAAAGATGCTCATGATTTATTATGGGTAGTTGATTTCCCAATGTTTGAATATTCAGAAGAAGAACAACGTTATATGTCAGTTCACCACCCATTCACATCTCCAAATCTTGAAGATGTTGACAAAATGGAAACAGACCCCGCAAATTGCCGCTCAATCGCTTATGATATCATTTATAACGGTAATGAGCTTGGCGGTGGTAGCGTTAGAATCCATAACAGCGATTTACAACAAAGAGTATTTAAAGCTCTTGGTTTAACTGAAGAAGACGTTAAAGAAAAATTTGAATATTTGGTAAATGCATTCAAATACGGTACGCCTCCTCACGCTGGCTTGGCAATTGGTTTAGACAGATTGGTTGCATTGCTGGCAAGAACTGATAGTATCCGTGATGTAATCGCGTTCCCTAAAAACTCAAATGCTAAATGCTTAATGACAGATGCTCCAGGACGTGCATCCGAAGAACAACTTAACGAACTACATTTAAAACTAAAAGAAAAACCTATGGCTAACAAATAGGTAATAAAAATGCAAAAACACCCGCATTTGCGGGTGTTTTTTTTTATAAAGAAACTTTAAATACAACTTACGCTTTAAATTTAATAACGTCAATTTCTGTTTCTATTGCTTTTATCAAGCCATTTTTTACAACTACTTTCTCGGTACCTACTGAAATTTTGCCAGTAAATAATTCACCTGTAGCCTCTTTTAAAAGTTTACCGCCCCAAGATTTTAGCGCTACTCCATTTTCAGCAACTAATTTTTTGCCAAACTCTTTCGCATCTAAAACAAAAAGTTTTGTCATAACTTTAGAAGGAATATTTTTTGCTAACTCAATCGCGTCCCTTTGCTTACCAGCCTTAAATAAAGCTTCTATCATTTTTTGTTCATCTGCTGAAAAATGAGACAACAGAGCTTCTTTTGATTTTGCATATTTCAGTCCTTTGGCTTCAACTTTACTAAGGTGTTCTGTATCTATAACTTTTGTAGCAATGTTCTTTATTTTCTTTGCGCCCGCATCTGCTTTCTTTATATCGCCTAACAACTCTTTGATTGCAGTCTTACCAGACTCATCCGGCACCCACTTTGCACTTACATCTTTAATATTTTTTAAATCTACCTGATCTTTTGCCAATGAAGTTTTTTCTTTTAAAACTTTGCCGGCAGCTTTCATATCAGCGATATCACCATTTTTTAAACCATTTTCTGCAAATTTTACAAAATCTTCCGCACCCGCTTTAAAAGCACCACTTACTGAATTGGCAAACTTTGATACTACACTTACGTTCATAATCCTAAATTCCTTTCTTTATTTTTTCTAATACGCGGTTTATATTTTCATAAAAACACAGTATTTTTATTAATTGCCAAGGGTACAAGTTATCCATTCCATTCTATTCTATTAGCAGATTTTACAAGGATTTGAGGCTATTTTAAATTCATCTTTACATTTTGTTACATGCCTGTTTCGGAAGTAAAAAGATTTATAATTTTTAAATTTGGTAAATTATAATTTATCGCTAGAAAAATTAAAAAAATGGGGTAGAATTTCTACCCCGTCAACCCTAATTTCACAATAATTTCATATTTTATTTTCACAACTTTATTTTGATTTTTCCGCTATATCTGCTAACGACTGCCCTACCCATTCATTATTGAAAATATTAATAAAATTATTTAAAATGTTATTGAGTGAAGCGCCATTACCATTTTCTAACTCTGCTAAAACAGTAGAAGATGCTGAAGAGAAACACTTATCAAACAACTCTTGGTTAAATTCCAAACCTTTCAACAAATAAGCATTTTCTGCCATGCTCTTTACTTGTCCTTTTATACCATTAATAGTCGCTTTGGCAGTATTTGTATTAACTTTTTGTGTATAGAAATCACTCTCAGTTTGCAACGATTTCAATAAGCCTTCTGGTCCTGTGGCTATCTGCAAATTATCATCTGCGGCAAAGTCTATTTGTCCTGCGTCAACAGAAACTGTTTGCATATTATCAATTGTTTCATTAAAGAATTTTACAAATTTATTCATCTGAATAGCATAGCCAAGCCCTGTATCATTATTACAGAAATCATCTAGATTTGTATTTGGAGGCATTGCTCTAAGGACTTCTTTAATATCATCAACGTTCCAATCACAAATACCTTCACGTTTTAACCAATCACACATACCTTGTGCCAATTCGTTTATTTTATTCTCATCTTTGTTATTTATCGCGGCAGCAAACAAATCTCTTGAACTATTACCCCTATAAGGTCTATAATATGCACCATCACCAAATTTTAAATGCAATTTTTTATTTTCTAATTGCCTATCATATCTATTCGATTGTGCATCATTTACCGAATCAGCAACCTCTTTTCCTGATAACTTATTCACCATATTTGTCGCAAGATTGTTCAACTTGTTAAAGAAGTCTTCGGGTTTGCTCAAATATCTTTGACCGGCTATTTCACTCAACTGTTTCGCCATTTCTATCAACTCTTTTTTCAACTTCGCATCCGATGTGCTTTCCAACAATCCTTTTAAAATTCCTTCAACATCTTCACCCCTCAACGCACGACTCATCAATGCATCAACTTGGCTCTCCTGAACGGCTTCCGCTTCTTCATCTGTTACAACTCCATCGCTATTGGCATTCTTAACAGTAGCTTTCAAAGCCCAATCTGCTAAAACTCCATGTTTTGTTAAATCATTAATTGCGGCATTTGCCATGTCTTTTCCCGTTAATTTTTGCAACTCTGCTTTAAACTCATCTGACATTTTTTCAATATCTTTTCTTCTGGTCTTATTTTTATCTGTAAAACTATCAAATAAGTTCTCAATAATCGTAAAAATTCCGCCTCCACTACTAACAACGTATTGTGAATTGGCATTAAAAAACTCATTTGCAATAGCATTCATTTCTTCAATTTCAAGCAAAAATTTATTATCATCAGCTGTTAATTCACCATCGTGTGTTCTTTGATAGGCGGCTTGCATATTTTTAAAATTCTTATTATTTTGATTTCTCTCGATATTAAATAAATATGCTTCTCTTTCTGTTTCATCAGTAATCCACTCAGCACCAAGAGAATATCCCCCTTTGTCTTGTTTAATTGACGCTTGCCCATTTTTCAACATCTCTTTTAAGACTTCTTCCTCTGTAATCCCATATTTTACCATCATAGTTTGATCAAAAAGATTTTCTTCCTCTTTAGAAATCTTCCCATCCTTGTTAACATCCATCATATCGAACGCCGCTTGACTTAAACCTCTTTGTGCAAACCCAAAATTGTAATTAAAATTCATGTCCTTGTCCTTTCTTTAAACAAACTTTTACTTATGAATCAGTAATCGGCACATTTAAAGAAAACTTGATACACGTATTCCATTCCATTCTATTCTATTAAAGAGGTTATTATGACTGGATTTCGGAGTCAAGAACTTGTTTTTACATTTTGTAACATTGTTACATCTTTGTAATATTTTACTTCTTTAATAATAAATAAATTCTTATATCTAATTCAAAAAGCATGAGTTTAATTTTTAAAATATGTCAATATTTTATACTTAAATTAATTAAAAAACTTTACAAATATAAATTATTATGAGATAATAGTAGTAGCTCATCTACCCAGTGTAGAAAGAGAAACGATTACGTCCTTTGCAAAAAGGGCGTTTTCAGTTTTTTATGGTACTTTGCGTGTTCTGCCAGTAAACTCTTTTTATAACATTCAGAAGTATAGAAAGAAGTCCAAAACATTAAACCATTAGTCCTTTTTCTTAGAACTATAAGAAAGTTTTCTTTTTCATGATATATAAGAATGTTTTCTTCTTTCTTTCTGGTATTTTCCCAGATTAGCAATGTTTTATCTGTTGCTTCTATAATAGGTTTTATCCATCTTATGCGTTCTGCTCTAGGAATATCTAAAGTTCTATTATCTTCATCTTTACCAGTTGTAGTAATATGATAAAAAGTAGCATCTCTACCATCTCTAATAGGTATTCTTTTTAAACGTAACTCTTGACCTTTGTATTTTGGTTTAGTTAATACAAAATCTTGCTTGAAGTATTCGTAAAGAGTATTTAAAAATTCTTCATCTGAGGTGAATTGGTCATATTTAACTAACTCTGGCAATTTTAATCCCATCGCATACCTTCCTCTCTAGGTTCCCAATGGAATAAGTTAAACTTGCTTTCTTTAAGAAATGTAGAAACACTTAAGTTATAACCAGTCCTTTCTTTTATAATGTCTATTAATTCCAGTTTTGCAAGGTTTGTATTTAACCCTCTATTAGTGTAACCAACAGCACCAATTAAAATATCTGAAAGTTGAACTAATTCGTTTTCGTGTGAACGTACTTCTTGGATTCGTTGTACTAATTCATGCAAGTAACCTTTTCTTGCTTGAAGCTTATTGCAAATATCTTTCATTAATTGTACTTTTTGATAACCTAAAGTATCTTTCATATCAAGGTAAATATTGTATTGAGTATTTGCCTCAAAGATACCTTTAACCATTAAGTAATACATTTTATAGTAGAAGTCATCGGAAGTTTGATTAAAACGTCTGTGATTTAACTGCGTTTTGTCTAAGAAAATCGCTCTGAAACCTAAATTTTCGTTGTCAAAAAAGTAGTTAATTAAATCTATATAAAACTCTTTCTTTGAATCAGAAACCTTAGTCCATTTAACTTCTGTAGATGGTTTAATATTATGCTTTATTTTAATAGTTCTAATTTCTTTGTATATTTGTTTACGCTTATCATTAGGACATATAATTCCGCCAATAACCATAATTTTACTGTCATCATTTTCTAGATGGCAACTCTCATCACAATAAATATTAACTATCTTTGTCATAATTCTACTCTAATTTAACTAATCTATAATAAACTTTTTAATGTTTTTAATGTAAATATATTCATCTTTTCTTGGTTTTAAATATATCATTTCATTACCCTTTAGTCAAACAACCTGTATTAAACACCCAAGCCTAGCGAGGCATTCGCCAAAGCATTAAGCTTTGTAAACAAAATTTGTGATTTTTATATATAAAATAGCAATTTTTTATATAAATTTGTTTTTATATAAATGTAAGAGAAATAAATCGGTTAAGAACCACACACAAAGCATATTTCGAGGAATTAGAGATACTTATATTTTAACACACTTCACACACCACACACTTCACACATACGAGGAATGTAAAATAGAACTTTCATTCCAGAAGCCTTTTTTCAAAGGCTTTTTTTTTGCAAAAAATTCATTAAATATCTTTTAGAATATACAACAAATAGTTGATGTTAAACAATGCAAAACAAACTATTGTAATACTTGGGGACAAATCTATCCATAGGGATTAAATGGGGATTTTTCAACGAGGTCATGACAAACATTTTAAAACAAGACAAAACTGAGTTTTCAGATTATTTGTGGAAAACATTTAACTGGTTTTCTAGTGATTTAGCACAACAAGTTAAAACATCGTGTGCTGAATTTTTTGGTCTTGATATAGATATGAAATTGTTTTCAATTGGAGAAAACGACAATGTTTTATTTAGAGGGGACAAATATTTTGTAACCGAAATTAAAGTAACAAAAAACCTAACAATTGTATCGAGATTGTCTCAAAACGCTATCAAATGTATTCTTGATGAATCATTAGGAAAGGCAAACAATACTGCATTTAAGATGGAAAAGATGAGTGAACTTGAAGCCAAAATTATAATGGGTTTCAACGACTTTTTAGCTTCAAATATAAGAAAAATTTTAATCCCTGATACAGAGATAGATAAAGAAGAAAACCCAAAATCTCTTTGTTATATTGTTTTTTATTTAAATTCCAAAGGCAAAGATTTTGGAAAATTAGTCTTGACCATACCTACAAACTTGTTATCTCCCAATATGGTAACTTGTGAAGAAGAAACATTTGCTTTAAACGACTTTAAAAATTGTAATGCAAACTTTAAAATCAAAGTTGGGTCTTCAAAAATCAAACTGGGCGAAGTCCGCGGCTTACAAGTGGATGACATTATTTTACTAGAAAACAGCAGTATTTATAAAATGACAATCTGCAACAATGGGTTAGATTTTGAATTTAAAATAAGTCCGAACCCAAGCATAATTTTAGACACAGACGACGAAGGAGAAGAAATGGAAAACAATACTTCGGTAAGTAATATCTGGGACAATATCCAAGTTGATATTAACGCAGAATTTGAAAAAGTAAAAATTTCACTCGGTGAATTAAAACAAATATCAGAAGGACTGGTTGTTGACATTGGCTCAATTTATGACAACAGAATTGACCTTAAGGTAGAAAACAAACTAGTTGCAAAAGGAGAACTGGTAATAATAAACGATAGATATGGGGTGAGAATTGACGAAGTTATTCCTTCCGATGAAAACAGCGTTGAAGACTCAATATCTACAACTCAAAATTCAGCTCCTCAAACCTCGTCAGAAACTGAATTAAATGAAGAAGAATTTGAAGACGACGACTTCAACTACGATGAATTTGAAGAAGAAGAAATTTAAAAATAAGATATAGGGGAAGAGAAATGACAAGTTATATGATAAATTTTGGTGTTTATACAATGGCAATGATAGGATTCATTGCATTATGTGCTTTTATTTATAAAAAAAGCAATACTTTAGCAACATTTAATACAAAAAGTTCATTAAAAATTGATGACAAAATAACACTAAACGCACGCAAATCATTATATGTCGTAAACGCCGGTGGAGAAAGATTTCTAATTGCCGGAGATATTGACAACACATCATTGATTGCTCGACTTGGACAAGAAAACGTTACAGAAATCAACGAAACGATGACAAGCCTTTTAAAAAAGCCTACCTCAACTAAAAACGAAAATCTTGAAGAGCAATTTGAAAACTTATCCAATACCATTGCGCCACTTAGAGAAAAACAATTTATAAGCAGAGAAACTCAATACTCTTCTTTGCCTGTATTTAAGCCTGAACGGTCTAATGCTCAAAAATCATTAGATAATTCTTTTGAAAGAATAGATGCCGCAAGAAATGGAAAATACTTAGATATAAAAACTATTCGTAAAAAACCTGTTATGAAAGAATTAGCAAGAAAACTTGCTCAAATATAGGGGAAAAAAATGGACACAATTTTTAAAGATTTAAATCCAGTTTTGCAAATGTTAATTTTAATGACGGTATTTTCTCTATTACCGTTTGTATTCAGCTGTATGACAAGCTTTTTGAGATTTGTTGTTGTTTTTTCAATCCTTAAACAAGCTTTAGGAACGCAACAAGTCCCACCTAGTATTGTTATGATTGGATTATCAATAATTCTTACTTTTTATACAATGTCTCCTGTTTTTCAACGTATGTGGGAAATGGGCTCCGTACCTTATCAACAAAACCAAAATATTGCAGGAATGTTAATGGAAGGCTCTAAACCATTAAAAGAATTTATGATGAAACAAACACGAGAAAAAGATATGGAATTTTTTGTTTCTTTAACCAGAAAAACACCACCTCAATCTCCAGAAGATTTAACTATTTGGGAAGTAGCCCCAGCTTATATCATCAGCGAATTAAAAACTGCTTTCGAAATTGGTTTTATCGTCTTTGTACCATTCTTAATTCTAGACTTAATTGTAGCAAACGTACTTCTTGCATTAGGTATGATGATGTTGTCCCCTACAATTATTTCTTTACCGTTTAAATTATTGATATTCATAGCGGTTGATGGTTGGTCAATGATTGTCCAAGGTTTAGTTGGAAGCTTTAACTAGAGGTGGTATAAATGGAATTATTATTCGAATTTTTAGGAAAAGGCTTTATGACAATGTTGTCAATCTCAATGCCTTGCGTACTTACTGCCGCAGCAATAGGTCTTGTTATAGGTATTTTGCAGGCTGTTACACAAGTGCAAGAACAAACAATAGTTGCTGCGCCTAAAATATTTTCAGTTTTTTTAGTAATTATGATTTTTGGTATTGGATTTACAAAATTATTAGTAAATTTACTTTTAGAAGGAAATCAATTAGCTTTTAACGTAATTCCTAAAAACGGTAACTACGTGATTTCTTCTGATTATTACAGATATACAAAACCATTTGCAGAAGAAATGAAAACAGATGGATTTGAAAATCAACCAACAATTAATGAAATTATGAAAAACCCAGGAAAAGCTCCTTTTATCGACAAAAATGAACGAGTTAAATATTTTCCTGCCGATAAATACCCCAGACCAAAACCTAATTTCATTGAAACTAACAAAATTATAGGAAGATAAAATTGAAAAAACTATTTTTAACAACATTTAGCATATTAGTTTTAATTTTTCTTGCAACCAGTAGCTTGGCACAAGAAAAATTTGATATCAATATCGTAAAAAATAATAATTATTTGATATTACTAAATGAAACCGTATACGAAATAATGGCAAACGACTCAACCGCAATGAGTTTTGAAATCTTAACAACCTTATACAATGAAAAAAATCAAATAATGCTCACTCCGCTAAAAGAAGGAAATTTCAGGCTATACATTACATTAAAAAATGATGAATATATCGTGCTAAAAATCAACTCAAATACAAAAAATATTGAAAAACTTGAAACACCAAATTCCAAATTAATTAAAACAATACTAAAACTTGATACTATTGAAGAAAAAAAAGACAATTCAAAAGAAAAAAAAGCAAAAAAGAAAAAGCTAGAAATTGAACTGGATGAACCTCCAATATTTCAACCAAATCTCAGAGGCGCTTATTAATGATTAATGTAATCCTAGAAAATTTTGGCAAATATTTCCCAGAAATTAATTACACATTAAGCGCCGGTTTAATTATATTGGCAAGGGTTCTGGGCTTTATTCGATTTGCACCATTGTTTAATCGAAAAGAACTTTTCTCAATGGCAAAAATAGCGTTAGCATTACTAATATCTGTATTTCTAACCCTATTTTTAAAACCTTCTGCACCACCTGCAGGAACAGCTTTGGTCTATTCTCTTCTACTTAATTTTGCTTTTGGCGCAATTATTGGCTGGATTGCACAATGTATTTTAATTGCAATTGAATCCGGAGGAGATATGATAAACATGCAAATGGGTTTACAAGCCGCCCAAGTTTTAGACCCAACAACCTCCGCTCAAACCTCGCTTGTTGGAAAATGCTTTGCCCTTATTGGATTAATTGTTTTCTTTCAAATTGGTGGTGTTTATTGGATTTTAAACGCATTTATCAGAAGTTTTGATATATTCCCAATTTACGCATCTTCATTTTCATTGGAATCCGTCGTAAATATGAAATATTTAGTTCAAATAACATCTAATGTCTTGTATATGGGGTTACAAATTGCATCTCCAATTCTCCTTGCAACGCTAGGACAAGATATTATCTTGGGTATTATTTCTAAAACCGCACCTCAAGTAAACGTTTTTCAATTAAGTTTCTTGTTTAAACCTGTAATGGGTGCGGCAATTTTAATTTGGATTTTACCAATGCTTATGGACGTGATAAATCAATATTTCATCACATATTCAAATATTTTTTAATTAGATTTTAAACTTGAATTAAAACACATAAAGAATTGATAAAGATTGTATATAGTACACTTGCAAATTTTTATTTATGTTCTATACTGTTATTATGCTAATTGTGAAATAAATCACGAATAAAATTAAATAAAAATTTATTAGTAGAACATAGACTAGCCAACCAAAAAGGAGAAAAAAATGGTGGTAAAAAACAAAAAAGACGTGGAAAAGTTAGAAAACGCTCTAAATCAGTCTTCTGAAGTTGCTACTGTTGAACAATTGGAAAGCTTAATTTCCAGAGTAAAAAAAGCACAAAGAATTTATGCTAATTTTACACAAGAACAAGTAGATAAAATCTTCAAAGCTGCTGCAACCGCTGCAGACAAAGCTCGTATTCCTCTAGCTAGAATGGCTGTGGAAGAAACTGGTATGGGTGTTTTAGAAGACAAAATTATTAAAAATCACTTTGCTTCTGAATACATTTACAACAAACATAAAGGCGCAAAAACTTGTGGTGTTATCAGAGAAGACAAAGAAAACGGTATCAAAATTGTTGCTGAACCATTAGGCGTAGTTGCTGGTGTTATCCCAACAACAAACCCAACTTCAACTGCAATTTTCAAATCATTGATTGCATTAAAAACTAGAAACGGTATCATTTTCTCACCTCACCCAAGAGCTAAAAAATGTACAATTGAAGCTGCTAAATTAGTTCTTAATGCAGCTATCGAAGCTGGAGCTCCAGAAGATATCATCGGCTGGATTGATATTCCATCTATCGAATTAACTAACGTTTTAATGACACACAACTCAATTGACTGTATCTTGGCTACAGGTGGTCCCGGTATGGTTAAAGCGGCATATTCATCAGGTAACCCTGCATTAGGTGTTGGTCCTGGTAACACTTCTGCAGTAATCGACGAAACAGCTGATATCAAAATGGCAGTTTCTTCAATCTTGATGTCAAAAACTTTTGACAATGGTATGATTTGTGCTTCTGAACAAGCAGTTATCGTTGTTGATAGCGTATACGAAGAAGTTAAAAAAGAATTTGCATACAGAGGTGCTTACTTAGTAAGCAAAGCTGAACAACAAAAAATGATCGACCTTCCATTTATCGATCCAAAACGTGGTACAGCTCACCCTGACATCGTTGGTCAAAGCGCATACAAAATTGCTCAACTTTCTGGATTTGAAGTTCCAGTTGACGCAAAAGTGTTGTTAGCTGAAAGACCAGAAGTAGATTGGGAAGACCCATTCTCAAGAGAAAAGTTATCTCCAATCTTGTCTATGTATAGAGCTAAAAACTATGAAGAAGCTACTGAAATGGCTTATGAAATGGTTTCAAAAGGTGGCGCAGGTCACACTTCAGTTCTTTATACAGATGAAAGATCACAAGAAAGAATCAACCATTATGCAGAAAAAATGCCAACTTGCAGAGTTTTAATCAACTCTCCATCTTCTCAAGGTGGTATCGGCGACTTGTATAACTTCAAATTAGAACCATCTTTAACATTAGGTTGCGGTTCTTGGGGTAAAAACGCAGTTTCTGGTAACGTAGGCGTTGAAAACTTATTGAACTACAAAACAGTTGCTGAAAGGAGAGAAAATATGTTATGGTTCAAAGTGCCATCTAAAATCTACTTCAAAAGAGGTGCTACTGACTTAGCTCTTCGTGAATTGGAAGGCAAAAAACGTGCATTTATCGTAACAGACAGATTCTTATTCAATTCTGGTGCTGTTGAAAATATTACTAAAGTTTTAGATGAAATCGGTGTTGAACATGAAGTATTCTTCGATGTTAAACCAGACCCAACTTTATCTACTATCAACCAAGCAATGGCTGTATTAAGACCATTTGAACCAGACGTAATCATCTCTTTAGGTGGTGGTTCTCCAATGGACGCTGCTAAAATTATGTGGTTAATGTACGAACAACCTGACACAAAATTCGAAGATATCTCTATGAGATTTATGGATATCAGAAAAAGAATTTGTGCTATCCCTGAATTAGGTAAAAAAGCTATGATGGTAGCTATTCCTACTACATCAGGTACAGGTTCTGAGGTTACTCCATTTGCAATCATTACTGATGATGAATCTCAAGTTAAATATGCAATTGCTGATTATGCGTTAACTCCAAATATGGCAATTGTTGACCCTAACTTTGTAGATGGAATGCCAAAAGGCTTAACATCAGCTTCTGGTATTGACGCACTTGTTCACTCAATCGAAGCTTATGTATCTTGTATGGCTACAAACTTCACAAACTCTAACGCATTAGAAGCTATTAAATTAGTATTCAAATACTTAGAAAGATCATATACAAACGGTGCTAAAGACCCAATCGCTAGAGAAAAAATGCACTATGCTGCAACTATCGCAGGTATGGCATTCTCTAACTCATTCTTGGGATTGTGCCACTCTATGGCTCACAAACTTGGTGCTATGTATCATGTTCCACACGGTGTTGCTAACGCATTATTAATCAGACAAATTATGAAATATAACTCATCTGATGCACCTAAAAAACAAGCTACATTCCCACAATACAAGTTCCCTTGTGCTAAAGTTAAATTCGGTCAAATCGCTGACGAACTTAACTTGGGTGGAAAAACTGATGATGAAAAAGTTGAATTGTTAATCAATGCAGTTGACAAATTAATGAAAGCTATCGAACTTCCAAATTCTATCAAAGATTTTGGTGTTGATGAAAAAACTTTCATGGACAACTTAGACGAGCTTGTTGAATTAGCTTATGATGACCAATGTACAGGTGCAAACCCAGTATATCCATTGTTGGCTGATATCAAACAAATCTACATCGATGCATATCACGGTAAAGTATAGTTTTTAAAACTATAAAATAATAATCGAGACCTTCTTTTGTTAAAAGAAGGTCTCTTTTTTATAATAAAAATATCTTTATGATATAAAACAGATACACATTGTTAAATTTTGCAAAAATAAACAAAAAATGGGCAATTTTTATTCAAAAAAATACTTTATATAAGAGAAGGGAATAAAAATTAAAGGAATTGATTTAAAACAACTGTAAATTTTTGAGTTGAATTAAAAAAAAAAGACTTATACTCTCTCTTAATATCCTCGTGTTTATTTAATGTTTGTTGGATTAAACCTACAAACATTTTTTTTGCAAAAAATACAGCCCCAATAGATGAGACTGTATTTTATCAAATTAATTAATTAAACTTATCTAGTCAAAATATCCATTTCTTCGATAGAAGAATAAACACTGTGACATCCACAATCAACATGAACAATTTCTCCAGTAACCCCGGAAGACAAGTCTGATAACAAGTATAAACCTGTTTTACCAACATCTTCCAATGTTACGTTACGTTTTAATGGAGCTTTCAACGCGCCTGCTTTAAGCATTTTATCAAAGCCTGAAATGCCTTTTGCAGCAAGAGTTTTTACTGCACCAGCGGATAAACAATTAACTCTAACACCGTCTTTTCCTAGGTCAGTTGCAAGATATCTTGAAGAAGACTCTAACGCAGCTTTTGCAACACCCATAACATTATAGTTAGCAACCATTTTTTCACCGCCAAGATAAGTCAAGGATAAAACAGAAGCACCTTCGTTGAAAAGAGGTCTAGCATGGCGACACATAGCCACTAATGAATATGCACTTACACCCAAAGCCAAATTCCAACCATCTTTTGATGTATTGATAAACTCACCCATCAAATCTTCTTTATTTGCAAATGCAACGGCATGAACCATAAAATCCAATTTGCCATAAGTTTCTTCATATTGCTTAAAAGTAGCTACTAAATGTTCTTCATTTGTAACATCACATTCAACAATCATTTTTGAACCCATAGATTCAGCAATTGGAGTAACTCTACCTTTCATTGCTTCATTTGCATAAGTAAAAGCGATTTCAGCACCAGCTGCATGAAGTTGTTCTGCAATAGCATTTGCTATACCAAACTTATTACTTACTCCAAAAATAATACCTTTTTTACCATTCATTAACATAATTAAATTCTCCTCATTTAATTCTTTGACATCATTTTACTACAAAAATTACACTTTTGAAACTATGCATATTTTTTGTAATAATTGTACAATAAAGATATGAAATATAATTTTGTAAAATTTGGAATAACTGCGAACTTAGAATTAAACGAAGAAAGACAAGATTATCCTTTCTTCGAACAAAATCGTGATATTTTCACACAGCTTTTTGAATTTTTATCCGGTCAAAAATCATGTTTTATTATGACCGGTATGCAGGGAGTTGGAAAAAGTAAAATCTTATCTGAAGCCATTTCATATTTAAACAATGATGTTTTATTATTTAGATATAGAATGTATGAAGCAACTACTTTAGATGATATCTTACTTAATTTAACTATTGATTTTCGTGAATATCAAAAAAATCTAAATATCACCTTGCCTAAAATAAATACAAAAGATTTTCGCGAAAAAATACAATCTTACATAAAAAACATAGATAAACCAATGCTATTGGTTCTTGAATCTTATGAAAACATTTTTAAATGCGAAGAAATTAGCAAATCAATTAATGATTTTTTACTTCACATCGCATCTATTGATAAATTTAAAATAATTTTTATAAGCAGAACATTTGAAACACAAATATTTGAAAATAAAAATGTGGCGTATGACCGTGCAATAATAACATCTTTAAACGAAAACTTAGTAGAAAAATATTTTCAAAACGCACAACTTACAACCACTACAGAAAATATAGAAAAACTTATTTCTTATTCTAGATGTTATTTAAAATATATTGATATGACTATAAAATTAATTCAAACTTTTAATTTATCATTAGAAGATTTAATGAAAGAGTTTGAATTAAAAAACACAAACTATTACAGCTTCTTAATAAGCAAATTTTTATCTTTAGTACCAGAAAAATCAAAAGAACTAATATATGTCTTAACCCTTATTAGGCAAGGGGTAACGCCAGCATTTTTAGAACTAATAAATAAAAATATACCTTCAGAAATTAACTATCTTAAAAACATATTAATTTTAAATGAAGATACAAAAAATAATCTTTACGTAAAAGATTATTTTAAACGAGAACTAGAAAAAGAAATAGAACAATTTGACACAATAAAAATTCATGGTTTTCTGGAAAAATTTTACAATAATATGTTGCCTAAAAAACCACTTGAAAGAGAAATTCCTATTTCAAGAAGCACAATGAGAAGAGAAAAAGAATACCATTCAAAATTTGTTGATTCCTATCAGCTTACAAAAATGCGCTCAGAGCACAGCGTATCTAGCAATTTAACAAAAATAAAAGAAGAGAAAACAGAACAACCTATTAAAAAAGAAAAACAAATAATCCCGGAAATTACTCCACGCAAAAAAGAGCAAAAGACAATTATAATAAAAAATATTATTGATTGTATTAACATAGCACAAAAATATGAAAACAATTTTGATTTTCCTAGCGCTATTTTCTACTACCAAAAAGCTCTCAATTTTAAAGACGACAGCGACTACACAACATATAAAACCGACTTGTTGGCAAGTATTGCAAATTGCTACATTAAAAATAATGAACACGAAAACGCAATTAAATATTTTCTTCACGCCTATGAACAATATATGGAAGAAAATCAACCACTTAAGGCAAACACTATCCTATATAATCTTGCAACCGAACATAAAAACAACTATAAACTACATCTTGCTAAAAATTGCTTAGAAAAAATTATTAAAACAAATATCCAAGACCCGGAATTATTAGCAAAAACTTATGACTTACTTGCAGATATTGAAGATTTGTCAGGGAACATACATCAAGCAAAAGATTTATATAAAAAAGCACTGGATAATGCTATCAAAACAAACAACAAAGACCTACAAGGAAGTGCCTATTTTAAATATGGCTTGCTTTTGGACGATACAAATCAACAAACATTAGCTATTAAATGTTATAAAAAATGTATCTCAATATCTAATAATCCGCTTGAAAACCATTTTCTATCATCAGCATATACAAACCTTGCAGGAATTTCTTACGAAAGAGGAAGCGAAGCTACAGCACTAAATTATTATCAAAAAGCCCTAGACGCTGATAAAATGACCCACAACAACGAAGGGCTACATTTTGTCTATACAAAACTTTCTTCGTTATACGAAAAAACTGATAAACAAACAAGCTATAAGTACTTACTAAATGCACTGCAAGCCGCAAAAAGATTAAATGACAAATTATATATTTCATCAGCATATTTAGAAATTGGTGATTATTATTACCGCCAAAACGCTAGTTCTCAAGCAATTAAAGCCTATTTAAGTGCAAAACATTTTATTGACACCGACTCAGATATCGAAAACAAAATGAAAATTGAAACAAGATTAAATGATTTAAAAATTAAGCTTGGAGAAAAAAAATATAAACTAAGTATTGAAGGATTTAAATATAAAGATGAAAATTAATGAACTTAAAAAACTTAACTATGACAACTTTTCATTACTTGAAGAAAAATTTTTAAATTACCAAAAAGAATTTTTAAAATACAATTCTCATACAAACCTAATTAGTAAAAATGATGAAAAAGTTTTATTTGAAAAACACATTTTTGATTCATTGGCAATAAAGCTCTTTGAAGAAATAAAAAACTGCAAAACTCTTTTAGACATAGGCACTGGCGGCGGATTTCCGTCTGTTCCTATAGCTATAGCTTGCTCTAACATAAAAGTCTGCGGAGTTGATTCAATAGCGAAAAAAATAAAATTTATAAATGAAATCGCAATGACTTTAAACATTGAAAATCTTACAGGGATTACATCCCGAACAGAAGAATTACCTTCAAAATTGAAAGAAAGTTTTGATATAGTAACATCAAGAGCTGTTGCACCTCTAAATGTTATATTAGAATACGCAACACCATATTTAAAAACAGGTGGATATTTTGTAGCCTATAAATCAAAAATCGTAAACGAAGAAATAGAACAGGCTCAAAACGCCTTGAGGATACTAAACTGCAAAATAGAAAAAATAATTGAATATAAATTACCGCTTGAAGACAATTTTGAACGGAATTTAGTGATTATCAAAAAAACAAAACCGACTCCAAAAGAATTTCCAAGAAAAGTCGGAATGGCAAAAGCCTCACCGCTGTAGTCAATAATTCTTAATAAAGTTTGCACAACAACGATTTTAAAGTATTATAAAAATAGATTTTATGGGGAATAATTATGACAGATAACACAACTAAAGAATGGGTTTTTATGAATGGTGAATATATTGATGCTAAACTAGCAACAATACCGGTTCAATCCCATGCCTTTTTATACGGAACTTCAGTTTTTGAAGGAATTAGAGCTTATTACAACAAAGAAGATGACTCAATGTTTATCTTTAGAATGCGCGAACACTACGAAAGAATTGCACGAAGCGCCAAAATCATGTGCATGGAAATGCAATACAGCGTTGATGAATTATGTGATATTACAGTAGAGCTTCTTAAAAAGAATAACTACAAAACAGACGCATACATAAGACCAACCCTTTACAAAAAAAGACTAACTGTCTGTCCAACACTAAACAATAACCCAGATGGAATTGTTATTTTTACTTGCGCATTAGGAGATTATATTGATTTATCAAAAGGTTTAAGCGTATGTGTTTCAAGCTGGAGACGAGTGGAAGACAACGCAATCCCTCCTCGCGCCAAAATTGCCGGTAGTTACGCCAACGCGGCTTTAATCGTAACTGACGCTAAAAACGCAGGTTTTGACGATGCTATTGTTCTTTCTGAAAACGGTCACGTCACAGAAGGCTCCGCTATGAATTTATTCTTGGTAGAAAATGGTAAATTAATTACAACAAAAACAACTGACAATATTTTAGTTGGAGTAACCCGTAATACAATTATTGAAATTGCTAGAGAAGAACTGGGTATTGAAACAATAGAACGAGATATAGACAGAACTGAACTCTACATTGCGGACGAAGCATTCTATTGTGGAACTGGAGCACAAATAAGTCCTATTACAAAAATTGATAATAGACCAATTGGAACAGGCAAACCAAGTGAAATTTCATTAAAAATTCAAAAACTATATTTTGACATAGTTAGAGGAAAAGTAGAAAAATATAAAAAATGGTGTACAAGCGTAAATGATTAAATTTGTTGGTTTATGTGTTCAAAATATAATTGCTTGCTCAAAATACCTTTTTAGCAAGCAAGTTAAGTTTAAAGAAGTTTTAAACCAAGCTGCTGCGTTTAGTTACGATTCTTTGCCAATTTCGCTTGCTATTGTTATGATAGCTGCCGCTGTTATTACACTGCAAGTCTCAAAACAGTTTTTAATGACAGGGGCTGAAGATTACGTTGGAGGTTCAATTGCAATTATTTTAATTCGCGAACTTGCCCCAGGATTTGCTGCTTTGGCTATTAATGCCCGCGCTGGTACTGCAATTTGCGCAGAAATAGCCAATATGAAAGTAACAGAACAAGTGGATGCAATAAAAACAATGAATGTTGATGCTGTGGGATATTATTTCACACCTAAAATAATATCCGCCGCAATAACTACCCCAATGGTAGTTCTTATTGCTGAACTTTGTGGTATATTAGCAGGCATGATAATTGCGAACGAAACAATTGGTCTACATTTTAACCGATATATGAATACTGTTTGGCTGTGGCTAAACACAAAAGATATTTATATTAGTTTACTAAAAGCGTCTATTTTCGGTGTTGTTATAACAACCGTTACCGCAACCCAAGGTTATGAAACAACCGGCGGCGCGGTAGATGTGGGAAAATCAGTAACTCAAAGTGCTATAAAAGCAACTATTTGTATACTACTTACTGACTTTATAATAAATTTAATGTTTTATCTATAAGAGGTAAAAATGAAAGAAAACAAAATTGATGTAATAATTGTAGGAGCAGGACCCGCCGGAATAGCCGCAGGAATTACTCTTGCAAGAGCAAACAAGAAAGTCTTGATTGTTGAACGTGGTTCCTTCGCCGGAGCAAAAAATGTCTTTGGTGGCGCCGTTTATGTAGAGTCCGTAAAAGAAATTTTTCCAAACTTTTTAGAAGAAGCACCCATAGAAAGATTTAATAATGAATACAGATACGCTCTTTTAACAAAAGATGAAGCTACAACTATTTGTTATAAATCAAACGAAGAAAGAAAAAACAGCTGTACAGTTATTCGTTCGAAATTTGATAATTGGTGCATTGAACAAGCCCAAAAAGAAGGGGCTTATTTCGCACCAAATACAATTGTTCGGGAATTGATTACAAAAGACAACAAAGTTGTTGGGATAAAAACAGATTTAGAGGAATATTACGCAAATATTGTAATAATTGCAGATGGCGTCAATTCATTACTTGCAAAGCAATTAAAAATGCGAAAAAATATTGAACCTAAAAACGTTGCTCTTGCAGTAAAAGAAGTAATAAAAATTGATAAAAAATTAATTGAAGAACGTTTTAACTTAAATGATAAAACCGGTTGTATTTATGAATTTATTGGATATCCGATGAATAATGTTTTAGGTCTTGGTTTCCTTTACACAAATAAAGACTCAATTTCAATAGGATTAGGTATAGGACTTGAAGACCTAAAACAAAAGGGAATAAACGTTAATGACGCCTTGGAAGAATTAAAAAGTCATCCAATTGTTGCACCATTGATTAAAGATGGAGAACTTTTAGAATACAATGCTCATTTAATTCCTGAAGGTGGATTTAAAAACATTCCAAAACTCTATGACAGTGGAGTAATGATTATTGGAGATGCGGCAATGCTTGTAAACAATGTTCATTGGGAAGGAACAAACCTTGCATTTACAAGTGGAAAATTCGCTGCTGAAACCGCTATTGAAGCTCTTAATAAAAATAATTTTAGTGCTAAAACATTAAGTCTTTACCAAGAAAAATTAAAAAATTCTTATGTCTTTAAAGATTTAAAAACATATAAAAATGTATTATCAAACATTGCACCAAGAACAAGTTCTTATTTTGATTATTGGCCTAAAAAAATTACAGAATTTTTTGAGATTTTTACTTCGGTTAATGCAAAACCTAAAAAACAAGAATTTCGTCGTTACATTTGTTCATGGTTTAAAGATAGGGGCATAAATCAACTTATAGCTGATATTTACACTATTATTAAATCAATAATTGGAGTATTAAAATGACAATTGATGACAAATTAAACAAATTAAAGTACAATTGTGATACGGTTTCGCATCTTAATCCAGATTGCACAATTTGCAAAAAGTGTAAAATTAAAACTTGCACCAAAATTTGTCCGGCGCAAGTTTATGAATGGGATGAAGAAAACCAAAAATTAATAGTAAATTATGAAAACTGTCTTGAATGTGGCGCATGCAAAATTGTTTGCGAAATGAATGCCCTAAAATGGGAATATCCACGACCCAACAAAGGCGTAACTTTTAAGTATGGTTAAGGAGGTACAATGAAAGAAGAATATTACGATAAGCGACGTTGGTATGACAGAGACCCCCTCTTGTCAAAATCAATGAGAACGTTAGAAGAAACAGATGATGAAACACAAATTAAAGTAGCTTTAAATTTAATTAAAATCATCATTGAACACAACATTGCATCAAATGAATTTGAAGCAGTAGGGGACATTTTATCGGCGGTAGAAGAAGGCGTTGAGGGCAGAGGCAATGCCCGCTGGTACGATATTGATAAAACCGTAAGAACAGCAATTACAATGCTTGAAAATTCTTCTGAACAAATCCAAGCAATTGCCGCTAAAGAAATTGCCAAAATGGTTGTCGATAAGATAAAAGAAAACAAAGATGATGAAATTGATTTAGAAGAAGATGATGAAGAATAAAAAACTGGCTGTAAGCCAGTTTTTTATTAAGTAGTCGATTATTCTTAACATAATCTACCCTAATCATAAGACGGCACATTGCCAGCCTTTTAACCGTAATCAGATCTCTGAACTCAGTATCGGGTGATAACCGACTACATTATGATTATAGTCTTTTTAATAAATAAAAACATTAGATAAACAAATAATACTTTATACCAATATTTTTTGAACAATCAAATCACCCATTTGGCTAGTACCAACCAGCGTTTGTTCTTTAGATGTATAAATATCTTTTGTTCTATATCCATCTTTTAAAACGGCTTTAACAGCCATTTCAATTTCATCATGGATTTCATTTAAATTAAAGCTATATTTAAGCATCATTGCAGCAGAAAGAATTGTCGCTATTGGATTTACAACATTTTGTCCTCTCAAATCAGGTGCTGAACCGTGAATTGGCTCATACATGCCAATTTTTCCTTCAGACAAACTTGCACTAGGAAGCATGCCCAACGAACCCGCCAACATAGATGCCTCATCTGACAAAATATCACCAAAAATATTTCCTGTAACTATTACGTCAAATTGTTTTGGCGCGCGAATTAATTGCATTGCGGCATTATCAACATACATGTGAGATAACTCAACTTCAGGATAATCTTTTGAAACCCTTTCCATTACTTCACGCCACAAACGAGAAACATCAAGCACATTAGCCTTATCAACCGAACACAATTTTTTACTTCTTTTCATTGCAGTTTGAAAAGCAACATGTGCTATTCTTTCAATCTCGCTTTCTTTATAAATCATGTTGTTATAGCCAACTTTTTCACCATCAATTTCATCAATTCCGCGTGGAGTTCCAAAATAAACATCACCAGTCAACTCACGCACTATCATAATATCAACACCTGAAACGATTTCAGCTTTTAGTGGAGAAGATGAGGTCAACTCATCATACACAATCGCTGGTCTTAAATTAGCAAATAAATTTAATGCTTTTCTTATACCAAGCAAAGCTTTTTCCGGTCTTACTTCCGGTGGTAACTTATCATATTTCCAATCACCAACTGCACCTAGCATGACCGCATCAGAATTTTTGCAAACCTCAATTGTTTCTTCCGGCAAAGGTACACCATGCTCATCATAAGCACAACCACCTATCAACGCCTTATTAAATTGAAAATCAATACCATGTTTTTGACCAACTGCATTTAAAACTTTTATCGCCTCGTCCATAATCTCAGGACCAATGCCGTCTCCGGAAAGTACTGCTATTTTATATGTCATGCCTAAACTCCTAATTTACCTTTTGTATAATTAATTAAACCACCTTGTGCAATCAAATTTTGAATTTCTTTTGGAAAAGCACTACATTCATATTCCTTACCTGTAGTGATATTGCGTAATATTCCTGCATCTAAATCCACTTCAATTTCATCACCCTTCGAACATTCATCAGAGAATGTAGGATGCTCTAAAATCGGAAGTCCAATATTTATCGCATTTCTAAAGAAAATACGAGCGAAAGATTTTGCAATTACTATACTTGCACCACTTGCCTTAATTGCTATTGGAGCATGCTCACGAGACGAACCACAACCAAAATTTTCACCCGCAACAACTACATCATTTGGATGAATTTCTTTTGCAAAAGTTGGGTCAATATCTTCCATGCAATGTAGTGCCAATTCCTGCGGATTTGATGTGTTTAAATACCTTGCGGGGATTATAACATCGGTATCTACATTATCTCCATATTTCCATGCATTTCCTCTTAAAAGATGATTCATATTTTAACTCCATTTACAAATTTTTCCTTTTGTATTATATAATAAAAAGACATCAGTTACAAAAGGAAAAGTAAAAATGTTGAAATTTATTTTTAGTAGTAGTAAAAATCAGGAGGAACAAATGATGGAAACTATCGGACAATCAGCAGGACAAATCTGGGAATACTTGGAATCTAACGGCGAAGTATCTCTTTCTAAAATGAGAAAAGACCTTGACCTTGCAGGCAACTTTACTGAAATGGGTCTTGGTTGGCTAGCTAGAGAAGACAAAATCGAAATGTTCAGAAAAGGTTCTCACACAAAAGTTAGACTTAAATAGTTTGATTTTATATAGAATTTAAAAGACCTCGTTGATAATAACGAGGTCTTTTTATTCTATTTATCAAACAATTAATTTTTTCTACATGCCAACAAAGCAATGTTATTAGGTCGAACTTCTTTTACAGTTTTATTGTAAACGTCAGATTTAATCAAATCACCACCTTTTTTTGTATCTGGAAGTTTACTCATATCAAACATCTGTTCATCTGCATTGCCAGATGGAAAAAGAGCGCCGCCCCAAATATCATCTTGACCATATTTAGTAATATATGTATTTCCAATATTAGATGAACCCATATCCACTCTTAAGGCTAATTGAATATCCGGCACGGCACTACCTTGATAACTACCTAATTTTCTTCCACTCTCCCCGAGGTTTCTAATAAAAGCTCCAGATGCACTTGAATATCTACTTGTCAACGGCGCCCAACCAGTTGGACAAGAGCCTAAATCAAAAAACATAACAGCACCCGAAGGAACAAATTTACTCTTCAACTCCTCTTTTAATTTATTGATTTCGCTTGTTATTTTATTAGTTAAAGATGAGGTTAAACTTGTATTTAAACTCGAGATTTTACTATTTAATGTTGCTGTACTCGCCTTAGTATCTATCTGAGCCTGTAAATCATCTATATCATCGTCGTAATCTGTGTTTTTGCTCCCAGCCATAACTTCTTTTATATTCTGATTGTTTAGTAAATTATTAATATTTGTTTCCAACATTCTAATATAAGTTGCATAATCGCTAGGTGTTTTTGTTCCTATAATTTGAGATATTTTCCCAGCGTTTGCGTCACTTTTACCATCAACATGCTCAATTTTTTTGTTCAAAATTTGTGTTTGAATACTTGTGAAATTGTTATGTTTCAATTGTTTTGTAATCATTGGGGCAGAAAAACCGAGAATAATTGTTCC
>JAZTWQ010000040.1:0-6421 GCA_045635965.1 Candidatus Gastranaerophilaceae bacterium | reverse complement strand
TTTTCTGTTAGGGCATAGCGTGGGCGCCGTTTTTCTTTTTACCGATATCGTAGCTGAGAACTTGCTCGAAGCGTACGATATCGGTAAAGTTAGGAATGACGATTGTATATGATTGGGTTAGGGCTGTGATTTAGATTAATTGTACTAACCCTTTTTGCCTTTGCGGTGTGTCAAACAACGCCCCCTACCTGTCTGGTTTTTAGCTAATTTATCCCAACGGCAAATCTACAAAAACTTACTCTTCAACCGGAGCCCCAACAGTTTTTACCAACTTTTTTACAACCTTAGACATTTGACAAACGAAAGAATAATTCCCCCGTGTTATTGAACACTTATCACAGTTCCCGCAAAGACGATAACATTCTAGCGCTTGCTCTGTCCAATTTTGCAAAATAGACTCTGACAACTCTCCATTGTTTTGCGGTACAAAAACGTTGTAATCATAGTATGCATTTACAGCCATATCAGCCCCTCCCCTTTTCTTATAGAATGAGGGAATTTTTAAGATTTTTAATCCATTATTTAGATGATTTAACAACAAAAAAACATCCGCATAAAGCAAATGTCTTTCAATAAAAGTATTTCTAATAAAAAGGCGGCACCCAGATTCGAACTGGGGGTAAAAGCTTTGCAGGCTCCTGCCTTACCACTTGGCCATGCCGCCCTACCTTATTTATATTATAAAACACAAGGCACACTGTCAAGTTAAACATAAATTAAGTTTTAATTAAACTTAAACTTTTATTCAAATTTTAAAGCTCCTGTACTATATAAATTTATCATATCTGTATACCCGCCAATATTTTTACCGTCTACAATAATCTGAGGAACCGTAACATAACCTTTAATATCGTACTTTTCACCTAATTCTTTTCGCATCTCGTCTTCATTTTCCGTAATATCATGATTTTTATACTCAACTCCTTTTTCATTTAAAAAGCTTAAAGCCTTCTTGCAATAAGGACAATAATCGACAGTGTACAACTCTATATTCATAAAACCCTCCTTTTTAATAAAAAAAATAACACTAATTATCACACAAATTATCACCCGCCCGACTATAAAAAGAGCCTAAATTAATAATAATTAGGCTCTTTAATTTTGCTGTGAATTTATTTTTATTATGCTATTTTATTAAATGCTTTTGGAACATTTGCAGAATAAATCGGTGAGCTTGAAATTAAGCTATCCAACGATTGACTAGCCACTGCCGGCTGTGTTTGCGCCGGTGTAGATTGATTACTTGCAGCATTATTAGAAGATTGAGATGCATAAGCCAATTTTTGAGCTTTTTGCTTTTTAACATAAGCAACTGCGCCAAATCCGGCAGTACCCAGACCGGCTACTATTAAAAGAACTTTGCCCAATCCCATAGATTTAACTGCTTTTGTAGCTGTTTCTGTCGCATTTTCAGCTCCTTCTTTCACCGCTGTTACGATATTTGATAAAAAGTCTGTAATACTTGGAAATACATTGTTTAATTTAACGTTATTTCTTTCTTTTGAAACAGAAACAATCTTTTCTTTTTCTACATTTAGACCAAAAACCTTATCGGTATAAACTCTATTTGCGCTCAAACCATCATTATACGCAGCATTCTCATGCCAGTCTACTTTTTGAGACAACGCGCTAGCTACCATTTTAGAATATTCTTCATCATTTAAAAGTATAGCTTTTTTAAGACAATTCGCAAGATCATCCGTAATCGCCTCTCTTCTGGCATCGTCTATAACATCAATTGCATCTTGAGCCGTTTTTCCAACAGCTTCCGGCTCAACCAAGTATGGAGTTTTTGTTAAAAATCCACTTACACCATCTTGTATAAAGTTAGGCGCGCCACCGGTTTTCACAGAAGTTACAGGAGTACCGGTCGCATAAGATTCAAGTGGCGTAATTCCACAAGGTTCAAATCTTGAAGTGAATATAGAATGGGTAGCGGCAACCGCCAACCTATTTGGGAAGAAACCATCCACATACATAACATTCTTCGCATAAATACCACCATCAAGCTTTTGTATTTGCTCAATAAATGCATTAATATTTTTCCAATCGTCTACAAAACCTGCAGCTTTTGGGGTTTTATTCCAAACACCAGCACCAGCCAAAAGTTTGGTTTGCTTTTTAACTTCCACCGGTATTTCTGGGTCTTGTAAAAATTTCAAGAATGATTCTATAGTTGCAGCCATACCTTTTTGTTCATCAGGTCGTCCCCAGCCCATAATCAACTTATCACCCTCTTCGTAATGTGAAAGTTGACCAATAATTGTTGACCTATCTTGATTTATTTGTTCTTCATTAAAAAACAGTTTCTGCAAACCAGATGGATTATTTTCATCCCCAACATCTTTAGCTGCTTCTGCTAAATGATTTAACAACCATTTTGTATTTGCTTTTTTAGCGTCTAGAACTTGTTGTAGGTTTAAACTACCATCTTGCGCGTATTGGAACACGGTAAAGCCTTCTTGAAGCGGCTTTGTACTAAGCACATTTTTACCTCTGCCAAAATCCGCCCATTGCTCGCCCAGTTTCAAATTCGCCGGAGTTGAACCGTTCAAAACAGAAATAAAAGAATCCGGATATTCTTTTTTTATACGAGCAAATGTCTTAGTCAAACCTTCTGATATTGCATTTTGCGTAATCATTTCCCGCTCATAGTGAGGTGAAACTGTTCCCATTTTCATATTTCTAGGGTTTGCTTCAAGCGAAACAATTGGAATTTTAGTCATATTATAAGTGCCTAATTCATCAATAAATTGTTCCAAAAACGGTTTCAAAATTTCATTAGCTCTTTTAATTTGTGCCTCTGTAGCACCATTTTGACTAAATCGTGCTTCGTCTATAGTTTTAAGTGTATTATAATCAGGCAACTTGCTCAAATCTTGTAAAAACTCTTCCGTCGCAACTTTACGCAAAAAGGCTAAACCATCTTCTGAATAACCTTGATATGGACGTCCGGGGTTATGGAAAATAGAATCAGTTACTACACCATTATAATAAGAATCTCCTTTTGCACTACGTGCTGCCATTTCTAGTGTAGCCGGAAATGCATGTCTATCGTGCAACAATATATTTGCAGGATTAAAAGATCCATGTTTTTCATTATTCAACGCAGGTAAAATTTTAGCAAATATTCTTGCAGTTGTTGAGTACAAATCATCCGCTGCAGCGGTATAAGCGCCAGCTGTCTTATTAGTTGGAGTTTTATAACATCCTGGAGATTTTGCCATTTCCGGAGTATATATCAAATACTTACTAACACCCTTGTTTGGACGTGGTTCCAACACCTTAAAAACACGATATGGTTCTTGCTCTACATCAAAACTTCTATCTGCTAATTTCTTTACTGTTCCAGCTATTTCTGTTCGTTCTAAAGGTATATACTTAGACTTACCATCAATAACTACATCTTGTACAATAAAACTTTCACCCTGTTTCAAAACATAATTCGCGTCAACGGTTTCAATTTTTTCAACAGGAATTGTATAATCACCAGGGTGGATTAATTTTCCATCCGCACCTACTTCTAAATCTTTAATAATTTTCATCATACCATCAGGATTATCAGGAGCATGATAAGGTAAAAATGCTCTATAATCAGCGCCTAAATGTTTTCCCCAGCTATTTGCCTGTTCTTGAACAACTACGGCTTCGCCGCCTTCGTTATATATTTTTAAACCAAGCCCCTTATCTTCTGCACTAAAAGATGCAAACTGATGAGCTTGTTTTGCTGAATTGCCTCTAAAACTTATTCTTGCAACTGGTCCTAGCCGCTCTGAATTATTATAGTCTAATTTAACACTATTTGTAGCGTGGGGGGTAATATTTCGATTGTAATGTAATGGCTGTACGCGTGTAGTCGAAAACGTAACGTTCATAATAAGCTATCTCCCTTTTTAAAATTGTAATTTTATATATAATTATCTCTATTGAGTGATGACCACTAGCATTTGCCTCATGCTATCATGAAGTTATGTTATTCGCAAGTATTATTTCTAAAAAACAAAGATTAGTTAAGTTTTTTTAAGATGTTAGAAATATTGTCTTTTTCTTCTTGTGGAATATCAAAATTTAAATAATCCTCAAAGTATTCTTTTGCATCTTCTTTTTCGCCCCTGGCAAGGAAAAGGACGCCCAAATTTTTGTACGAATGTGCAAAATCTTGATTTACAGAAATAGCCTTTAAATGATTAGAAATAGCTTTATCAACCTCATCATTTGCTTCATACGCAAGCGCAACATTGTAATAAATAAGAGGATTAGTATCAACAAACTCCAAAACTTTTTCATAATTTGCAATAGCCATATCCCAAACACCAAGTTCAAAATAAACTCGACCCAAATCCCAATACGCATCATAATTTTTAGGCGAAATTTCTAAAACAGCATCAAGTTGATCTATTGCAATATCATATCTAGAATCATCTATATAAACACGAGCCAAATAATGCCTTAAAGCCGGATTATCAGGTAGTTTATATACTCCGTTTTGTAAAATCTCAATAGCTTTAAGCATCTCATGTTGTCTATAATACAAATCAGCCAAATTGATATAAACTTGAACAATCTTATCATCTAAAGAAAGTGCCTCAAGAAAAGTCTTTTCAGCTTCGATTTCGTCTTCAAGGTATAAATAACATAAACCCATATTATTCAAAATATGTGGATTATTATTATCAATCGCCAAAGCCTCTTTAAAAAGCTCCAACGCTTCATTATACTCACCCTTTTTAAACGATTCCAACGCTAATTCAACTTTACTCATTTTTACCTTCTTTATAAATTTATTCTCATTTTCATAATTTTATAATACAATAAAAACACAGACTTAGCGAAAAAAGGATTAAAAATATGTCAGGACACTCAAAATGGTCAACGATTAAAAGAAAAAAAGCAAAAGTAGACTCAGCAAGAGCTGCAGAATTTCAAAAATTCTCACGAGAACTTATGGTTGCATCAAAACTAGGTGGACCTGACCCGAGCGCAAACTTTAGACTTAAAACAGCTATAGACAGGGCTAAAGCAGCAGGACTACCAGCTGATAATATCAAACGAGCAATTGAAAAAGGTTCTGGTGCATCAAACCAAGATAATTACGAAGAATTAACTTATGAAGGCTACGGCGCGGGCGGAGTTGCTATATTTATTGAAGCAATGACTGACAACAGAAACCGCACAGCCGGCGACATCAGAAGTTACTTCACAAAATACGGTGGCAACTTGGGCGAAACCGGTTGCGTGGGCTGGATGTTTAAACCCGTTGGGCTACTAACATTTGACCTATCAACAGATTATGAAAAATTGTTCGATGCTGCAATTAATCTTGGCGCCGAAGACATTGAAGAGGACGAAGAAGAATACAGAGTTATCACATCAGTTGAAAACTTCCAAGCTGTTGTTGAAGGACTAGAGTCGGAAGGTTTTACTAGTATTAGTGCTGATTTAACAAGATTGCCTGAAAATGATTTAGAAATCACAGACGAATCAACAGCTAAAAAAATCTTATTACTTTTAGAAAAACTGGAAGAACACGACGACGTCCAAAATGTATACTCTAACGTCGATATAGACGAAGAGTTAGCGGAAAAAATCAGCTAAAATAAAAATATTCATATTTTAAAAGCCGATAATTCAATTTATCGGCTTTTTATTACTGTACCAATTATTATTTAGTAAAATATTAATTGGTACGTATAAACGAACCCTGCATTCTACGCAGAAATATGTAGCTCTTTTAGTATCAGGTTAAAATTAGTAATCCATTTTGCCTGTTGTTAGAACATAATATGCACAACCATAACCGGATGAAGTTTTTGGAATACATTCTGTTTCATAAGGATATACTGAGTCTGGCGCCCCCCAAGGAACTAATTTATTGTTTTCAAACGAAAAAGAAAAATTATCAACACTAGTTTTGTTAGGGGCGGTATAACCATTAATATCTATAAAAAATACAATCGAGCTGCCTTTTAAATATTCATTTTCATCAGTAGCTTTAAAGCGAACCAAAACGCCGTTGTTGAGAACAAATTTATAATATCTCCTGTCTTTGGGCAAATCTATACCACTAATTGTACCATTTCTCAATGTTACGTGGTCATAATTCACACATTCTTTTTTTTCATCATAAGTACCGCAATCTTTTGCTATTTTTAAATAAGGTTTTAATTTTTCTGCTATATCAATTGCACCCTGTTCTGTCCATCGCTCGGTTGTCCATTCTGAGGCATCACCCAAGTCGGCTTGGGCACGGTGAATCGCTTGCGACAATATTGAATATGTAGTTTTTAGTGTATTAATAGTTGCATGTTTTGTTGCGTTGTGTGAAAGTGTTGGTACGGTCATTGCGGCAACTACGCCGATTATAGTCAAAGTAACCAAAACTTCTGCGAGGGTAAACGCTTTTTTATTAAACTGAAAGAAA
>JAZTWQ010000039.1:0-115478 GCA_045635965.1 Candidatus Gastranaerophilaceae bacterium | reverse complement strand
GAGCTTAAAGAAGAAAACTGTTGAATTAATGCATCCTTATATCCTGCTTTTACAACGACTTCTGCACTCAAAATTTCTTTATCCAACATATCAACAAACTGAGAAATAGTTGGTTTCACACCATTCGCCAGACCATATTTAAGAAGAGCCTCTCTGATTTGTATCCCAACAGATTTTGCAACTCCCCACAAACCTAATGCTCTGTCATTTGCTGAAAAATCAGTTGTATTCGATAATATAGCGGTTCCTGCCAAAATATTTTCTGCTCCAGAAATTGGAACAGTTGATGCAACATTAACACTCGCACCTACATTCATATTTGCAGAATTTGAACCAATTGTATTTACAAAATCATCAAAGTCTGTTCTATTTGTTAACTCATAATATTGCGTAGCTAACTGATTTCTAGTTTCTTGAAGAACTGAATCATTAACAATATTTAAAGCACTAACTTGATTATAAACAGCAGTTCTATCCTCTATAGAAACCTTTAAATTAGGGATTTGGGTAGCAAACGCCTCCATAACCCGAGCACTTTGAGTATTACGTTCTTCAGCTAAAAATAATTCTGCAGCTTCTGATTGATTAGATTCATGTAATTGACAAGTAACTCTAGCCAATTTTTCACGCTGATTTTCCGTTGTTCTTTTACTGGTGTTACAAGCTTGATAAACACCTATCTGAGCTTCTTGTTTAGCCTTAGGTAAGCCTTCAACGTACGAATCTATGACCGCAGAATTTACATTTTCATTATTAACAACAACATTAGCCATTGCAATTGTTTTCTCAACATCATCATTTTTCAAACTTTCTTGAGCAAAACCAGTTGCAGCCTCCATAGTTCCTAGGATTCCGTCATTAGCTAAATCTTCTGCTCTCTTTTTAACTTCCTCTGGATTTTGTCCAGCTCCCGCAAGAATAGCGGCAATTTCCCCATCTCTAAATCTTCTTTCGAGCGAATTTTTAAACTTTTCCGTTTGAATATCTTCCTTTAATGCTTTTCTATAAGCGTTATAAGTTGTATCAGGAACTCCTCTGCGGCAAAAATTCAAAATTTTTGCAACAACCTTAGCGTTTTTTCCTCCATTACTTACAGACTGCTCAACAAAAGCCTCCATTGTCTTTTTATTACTGAACGCTCCTGATTCATCTACAAGATTCACACGTTCTTCTACATCTGTTTCATTTTTTGCACTCTCAACACCAACATTTAAAACCTCACCTGTAGCTATTTCTGCGGCAGCAACTACTTCTGAATTGCTATTTTTCTTCAAATGATCTATTGCATTTTTAAGATAATCTGCCACTTTTCTAATATCTTCATTTTCAGATTCTGCCGCAACTTCATTCAAACTTTTTAATATTTCATCATCTTGTAAAGATTTAATTAACCTTAGTTTAGCTGCATCATCATAATTTTTACTTTGCAATACCGTTGCTACAGCAAAAAATTTGGTAGATAAATCCACTTTATCACTTGTCAACATAGAATGCATTTTATTTTTTATTTCGAGAGAAACCTCTTCTGCGCATTCTGGATTATCCAATAATTTAATAAAACCACATTGTAAACCAACAGGCAAACTTTCAAAATTATTTAAAAAATCATCTTTTAATGATGGATTCTTTTTAAATGCCTCTGCAATATACCTAGCCGTAAAAATAGCATTTCCATTTACTGTTTTATAAAAATTATCCTTATTAGACCCCCAAGCTCGTTTTAGAAAATCTTCACTATGAACACTACCTGTCTCAAGCTCTCTATATATAGACACAAAAGAATCTAAAGACGAAGCTTTACCATCTCTTAACATTAAATACAAATATTCTTTTTCGTGAGTCGTTAATCCTCTTTGTGCACAGATGTTATCCCACAATAGTTTATTTGCAACTATTCTCTTACTTGACTTTATATCATCTGCTGTTTTCTTGAAAAATTCTTCATCAGTGTCAAACAAAGAAGTTGTTTTATTATAAAATTCACAACCATTACCAGAAGTCGCTGTAGATGATAACTCAACCGTATCTCCCAAATTTATTTCTCGATTAAACTGATTATTAAAAAGAGAAGCGCCACCACCAGTTATTGTATGTCTTAAATATTCTCCATAATCAACTGTTGGTGTAGAACTATTAGCGTTTGCGGCTCTAGTTTCTTGCGGATTTGTTTCAGCCGCTTGAGTGTGAACAGATGTTTTTGCCGCACTTGTTTGCGTTGCGTTTTTATCATCTGTTTTAACTGTATGGATAGAAACATTCTCAGCTTTCGGATTTGTGCCTTGCTCATTTTTAGGTTTCTGCGAATCAGCAGCTTTGGCATCAGCTTGAACTTTTTTCTCCTCAGCTTTTGCCTTTTGTTCTGCCTCCAATTTTGCCGCTTCTGCCTTTTTACGTTCTTCTTCAGCACGTTTTGCAGCTAATTGAGCATCAATATTTGAACTATTAGTCGCCCCAATATTACTCATGTTAATATACTAATTCTCTCTCTTGATATATTTATATAAAAACTTTTCATTTTCGAAAATTGCATGTTTTTATATAAATTTTAGCGTTTTTGTAAAGTTTCTTAACATGTTTTATCTAAACCATATATAAAAAAGCCGACTTATATAAATAAGCCGGCTTTAACATTAGTATATAATAATTATTTTTTAATTGCTGGTGTAGTATTTAAATACTTGATTACATCATCTGAAATATCAATCCCACCAACAAATATTACACGGTAATCTACAACCATGCTTAAACCTTTTTGTTTTGCCACTGCTTTTGTTGCATTCAAAATATTTTCATAAATCTCATCTTGTTTTGTAACTTTCATTTGCAACACAGCATCTTCTTTAGCTTTATATTCTTTTTGAGTTTTTTCTTCAAAATTTTTCTTTTGAATTGGCGATTCTATAGCCTTAAATTCTTTATCTTTATCAATTACAAACTGTTGTAAATCAACAATTTTATTATCTAAATCTTTATAAACTTTTTTAGCATAATTATATTCAGACTCAATTTTTTTGTAATTAGCAACACCAATAGTATCAGCAGCACTAGCTACATTTGCCATAGACGCTACAACCATCAAAGCTAAAGTAGAAACCATTAATTTAATTTTGTTCATAAACATAATCTCCTATTCTTCTTTGTGAATATTACCAACAAATTACAAATTTTACAATAGCTTTAAGCATATAAAGTTAATTTTTTTTAAAGAAAATCAGTTTTCCAAATCATTTAAAAAACTGTCCACCCATCAAGTAAAATTTTGAACAAGTAACTCCGGTTTCTAATCGTCTACAATTCAATTGATTTTCAGCATAAGACAATCCTGAACCAAACGGCTCAATTCTGTCACGATAAATATTAACACCAAAAACATCTAAACCAAAACGATTAGGCAATTTTACGCCATTCATATCAAAGATTAAAACACCACACAAACCATCATTATTAAAACAATCATCATTTGTCCAATTCAGCCCAGCCATAATCTTTCCATCCGGAGAATAAACAAACTTTTCTACATAATACTTTGACTCCTTAGAGACTCTACGCCCATTCAAAAACCTATATTTGTAATTTTTCAACGAGCGAGTAGAATTTATCGACTCTATAGTATTGACCTTTAAAGTTTCACGAAAAAGATTCAATATTTTTACATTTTTTTCTGGATTTTCTAACTTTATAATTTTTTCAAATTCATTTTTCTTTGTTAGCAACAAAACATTGTATGAATATTGTGTAGCCATTAAAGTTTTTTTCCAGTTATAAATTATATTACTTTCTTGTTTTACGCCGAAAATCTTAGCAAAAAGTATGCAAACAACAGCGATGATTATAAATATAATCACCACTGTTTCTGCAAAACTTAATGCATTCTTCATAGAAAAATTTTTATTCAAAATGTTTTCCTTAATTTCTAATTAATTTCTAGCCAAATCAAGTCTATGTTTTTCAGAATATAATTTATCATAAATCCAATCAGGAATAAAATTTTTACCCATTATAATTTGACCATTATTAGGGTTTGGCGAATGAAAATCAGACCCACCAGTAACAATCAAGCCCAATTTTTCTGCCAATGTTGAAAAATACTCAACCATTGCAGGCGAATGCTTTCTATGATAAGCTTCCAACCCCCTTAAGCCATGATGCATAAGTTCTTTTGTTATTTCTTCTGCGATATCAACATCAAAAGGATGAGCAAATACAGGAATTCCTCCTGCCTCATAAATAACTTCAACAGCCTCATGCGGAGACACACTATTTCTTTTTACATAAACAGGAGACTCATCATTAATATACTTGTTGTACGACTCAATTACACTGCCTGTACCACCTTTTACGGTAATAGCTTTTGCTATATGTGGTCGCCCGATACTACCACCTTCCGCCACAAGCTTTTTGATGTCATCAAACTTAATAGCTATACCGGCTTTTTTATTAAGCAACTCTACAATAGCTTTTGCCTGCTCAATACGGGCTCTTTGCTGTGTTTTCAACATAGATTGAAAATCAGAATTATTTCCATCCATAAAATAACCTAAAATATGGATTTCAAACCCTTTGTACAAGGTATTAATCTCAACCCCCGGAATAATCTCAAGTGGTTTTGTCCCATTTTTCTGAGCAAGCTCATTAGCATAAGCAATAGCAGGAGCATGCGATAAAATATTATCGTGATCTGTCAGGGCTATTGCTTCTAAGCCAGCATCAATTGCCGCATCGACAACCTTCTCAGGAGAAAACATCCCATCCGAGTAGGTTGTGTGAATGTGTAAATCGATTTTCACTTTCCTATCCTTTCATTACGTATTTTCCTCATTATTAACTTCTAAACAAAACCTTTTTATAGATACGGCACGACCAGACTCTACATCTACTTCTGTAATCACACCATTCAGCTGAACAGATTTTCCCTCCGCAATAACATATTTTTGTGGCAAAAAGGTTTGCAACCTTGCCAAAGAGGTCTTAAAATCCATTCCTATAACACTTTCTTTAACTCCGCAAAACCCAGCATCTGTAATATACGCAGTTTTATTGTCTATAATCTGCTCATCTGCCGTTTGCACGTGAGTATGAGTACCAACAACAACGCTTGCACCCAATTCTGATGCCCAACGGGCAAAACATATTTTTTCCGCAGTAGCTTCTGCGTGAATATCAATAAAAACTATCGGCGTAATTTCTTTTATTCGTTTAATTTCAGCTTCAACTATATCCCAATATGGAGAAAAGCCCATAAATGTTGAACCTAAAACATTTATTACACCATATTTAACACCATTTTTTTCAATAATACGACTACCAACCCCGGGAGTACCTTCCGGATAATTTATAGGGCGTACTAATTTGTCTGCTCTTTCTATGTAATTAAACACATCAGATTTATCCCAAATGTGATTGCCTGACGTCATACAATCAAAAACTGTAGCCAAATCATCATAATTTTTTGTTGTCAAACCAAAGCCATGAGAAGCGTTTTCAACGTTTCCTATAACGAAATCAAAAACATTTTCCCCATCTACGGCAATTTGACCGCCCAAGAAACTCTTGACAAGTTTTCTTGCTGGGCGGCCTACCAAATCGCCTAAGAATAATATTTTTAATGTTTGAGTCATCTATTTCGCTAATTCTGTAGTTCTAAACTCTCTAACGACAGTAACTCGAATTTGTCCGGGATAATCCATTTCATCCTCAATACGTTTTGCGATATCACGTGCAAGTTTTGCAGAAGTAACATCATCAAACATTTCAGGCTGAACAATAACCCTAACCTCACGTCCTGCCTGTACAGCAAATGATTGTTTTATTCCTTCATAGCTTGTAGCTATTTCTTCAAGTTTCTGTAAACGTTTAATATAAATTTCTAAAGTATCACGCCTTGACCCTGGGCGACCTGCGGACGCAGCATCTGCCAGTTTTACCAAAACTGCCTCTATTGTATTAGCCGTAATATCATCATGGTGAGCCTCTATTGCATGGATAATTTCTTCTTTTTCACCATAACGACGAGCTAATTCAACACCCAATTCAATATGAGTTCCTTCTTGTGATTGGTCAACAGCTTTTCCTATATCGTGCAACAATCCGGCACGTTTTGCTACCGCAACATTTGCGCCCAACTCAGCTGCCAACATGCCGGCGATATGACCAACTTCAAGTGAATGTTTCAATACATTTTGACCGTAACTTGTACGATAATACAAGCGGCCCAATGTTTTTATAAGTTCTTTATTTAAGCCCATAACGCCCATATCTAAAGCGGCATTTTCACCCTCTTGTCTTATTTTATGCTCAATTTCTTCTTGAGCTTTATTTACCATATCTTCAATTCGTACAGGGTGAATACGACCATCGACAATAAGTTTTTCTAATGCTAATTTCGCAATTTCACGTCTTACAGGATCAAATCCTGACAAAACAACCGCTTCTGGGGTATCATCAATAATAAAATCAACACCCGTTAATGTTTCTAACGTTCTAATATTTCTTCCTTCACGTCCAATGATACGTCCTTTCATATCATCAGATGGTAAATTTACAACAGAAACAGTTGATTCAACAACCGTATCAATCATACATCTTTGCATTGTTGTTGTTAAAATTTCTTTAGCCTTTTCATCAGCGGTTTCTTTTATTTTTTGCTCATTTTCACGAATAATTTGATTAAACTCTTGAGCTAAATCTTGTTTCAATTGTTCAAATAAGGCATTTTTCGCTTCATCTCGAGACATACCGGAAATTCTTTCCAACTCTTGAACCTGCTTAGCAACTATTTCCGCTAAATAATCTTCTTTTTCCAGAAGCTCATCTAACTTTCTATTCATTTGCTCTTCTTTATCAGTTGCAGCTTGGATTTTGTCTTCTAGCACATCTTCTCTTTTTGCCAATTTTGATTCTTGACGAGATAAATCATTTCTTCTTTCTCTTACCTCATCATTAAACTTTTCAATATCGTTATTCAAAGCTTCTCTAGCTGCAATTTTAGCCTCTTTGTAAATAAGCTTTTCACGATTTTCAATCTCTTTTTCAACATTTTTGTTTTTTTCAGACAATTTTTTAATATTATTCCATAGGTTGAAACAAACACCGCCCAACACAACAGATACAACAATAAAAATTATCATTAATAATACTGTAGCTTCGATTGTCCTGTCCTCATATTATCTATATAACATCTTTCCCAAGCGCGCACTACGCTTAGGATTTTAATTCGCTATTAAAAATTACATTTATTGTAATTAGTTCATATATAATAATTTGTATATTTTATTTTATATTTAGCTAAGCCTATAGTAGCACTTTTTAAGGCGTTTTACAAGCAAAATTTATATAAAACTAAACTTTTATCCCAAATTTCATCCAAATACTATAGATAGCAAGGGTTAAGAATTGTAACATTTTTAAAATGCAAAACAAAATAGATAAATAAATCATCATACAAATTAACATTTTTAAAATAATATACTATCAATGCTACTTATTAGGTTTAAAAAAAGCAGGAGCTAATTTAAACTAATATTGGAGATATATATGAACTTAAAAATCAATAATTTTACAACCAAATATCATATAAACACAACGAGTCTTAACACAGCCCCTCTCACAAATTTAAAGACAAATTCTCACCTAAACTACATCCCAATTATGGACATAATGGGCGAGTCGTTCACAGATGCAATAATGTCAAATAGAAAACTTTACATAGAAGCATAAATAATTTAAAATACTCACAGGAATTTCAAGGCGGAGAATTTTACAATGCAAGACATTAAAATTGGTGCAACATACAAACATTACAAAGGAAATACATATAAAATTGTAGCATTCGCAAAGCATTCTGAAACTTGTGAAGATATGGTGGTTTATCAATCAATAAAAGATGGAGATACTTGGGTTCGCCCAAAATCAATGTGGAATGAAATTCTTGACGATAAAGGCACAAAACGATTTTCGCTAACAAATGATTAAATCTCAATAAAATTCTCATATTAACCTTTGTAACAATATTCTTAAAAACTAACAAAAAATATTATTAAGCTGTTTTAAACCACCGTTACACGAGAAAAGAGTATTATTATATGAAAATTGCATCCATACTACCCGTATCCACGTCAAATAATTTGCTAACTATTTCAAACACAAGGCACATACAAAACAATAAGCCAATAGAAGGAAAAATAAAAAACTTCGAAAACAAAAGTCCTACTTATGCAAATATCATAGCATTTTATGGACAAAAGATTTCCTCACCCTCTTTCAAATCTAACTACGAGACCAAGCCTCAATTTTCTTATTTAGAGTTTATAAAAGAAAAAAATGGCAAACCTGAAGTTGTCCAATATTTTCTAAACTCTGTTCTAAAAGAACCCAAAACACGAAATGTCTTTATAGAAGAAGTAACAAAAGAACCGGAAAAATCACAAGAAATTGTTAGATTTTTACAACAGCAACTTGGTGGACCTAGAAAGTTTTTAAATTGGTACTTAGGGGAAAATGGATACGTTCATAATTACGAAAAATACTTAAAAGAAAAATACGAAAAAGCAACTAGCATAAAAGAATTATTAAAAATCCAACCAAATTGGGGTTATTGGGCTTTAGAACAAAAAACACTTTCTAGTAAAGGTTATAGAAACCACGAAGATTTTTGTTTAAAAAAAATAGACACAAACTTTAACTTTGGAGAGCTACCTCAAAATATTGAAGACAAAGCAACTTTTAATGAACTTATTGAGGAAATAAAAGACCTTCCTTTCTTTGCGAAAAATAAACTTATTGAAATTGAAGATAAAGAATTTATCGTTTCGCAATTATCTGGTGGGGATATGAGTTATAAAAACATATACAAAGTTACGGACGAAGATGGCGACGCCTTTATCGTAAAACTAGACAGGTTTCCAATTGAAGATGCGCTTAAAAATCATATAAATCCTTATTACCCAAGGACAGCAAAAGAATCAAAACTATTACGAGGGGACTCTGTTTATCTAGATGCCTGCATAGATTACTACTTACAGTTAAACGGCTCAAAATCACACGCACAACTTTTATACTATGATTTCAATAAAAACGCAGCAATTTATGAATATATTGATTGCAAAGAAATAAACGAAACCCAACTTGGCATACTTGAACAATTAGAAGCAAACCGATTACTTCCGGATATAAACAAATTAGGCGTATACTTAACAGACATTGGAACAACTTTTAACTGCTATAAAGATACTCAAGACAACTACAGAGTAATAGATGTCGGACATGCTGAATATATAGACTTACTAAAACCCGGAGCGCGCTTATTGACTATAGAAACAAGTAATCTTTGTGGATTCAGTATAAAAAATATTATGGCTGGTCTGAATTTAGCCACTATAAACAATTTTGAACAAGAGAAAAAACATCCATATTTAGACGATACAGCAATGGATTATAATGTAGATTATTCGCTATTCATGGAAAATAAAAAAGCAATAAAAGAAAACTTAAAACAAACACTACAAGAAAATATAGAAAAATACGGGGAAAACTCCGAAGAAGCACAAAAAACAAGATACAATTTAGTTGAATTTTATAAAAGCAATATTTTAGCCAGAAAAGCAGGATACGGTTCAACAGCCCCTTACAAAATCAATGGACTTCTAAACGCTATGCGCAGGTACGTATATGAATTAGAAAAATTTGATTCCGAAAATAAATACAAAGAATACTGCAAATTTCTAAACGACTTTATTGAAGAATCTTATATTGATTAGGAGCTACAATGATCAGAATTAATTCTATTACTCAAAATTTTATCCAATATAAAAACATACAATACTACTACTCCCCCCCCTCACAACAAAAGAAAGAAACAAGCACAAATAGTACAATTTTCACAAAGAAAAACATTGTAATTGGAGGAAGTTTACTCTGTGCCGCTGCCGGACTTGCAATATATCTAAAAACAGGAAAACCAACAAAACCGTCAAAACCGTCAAAACCGACAAGCAACATTTCACAACAAACCAACACCCATCCCACAATCAACTTAAAAGATATTACAATTACCGGAGTTGAAGAAGTAAAACAAATACTATCTAAATTAACAGCTGAAGATTTTGACGCTTCAAAAATTTTTAAAGCTAATCTTCACATACATTCAACTAAATCAGACGGGAAACTTACTCCTCTTGAAATCCTTGCGCAAGCTGTAGAACTTGGCAACAAACTTCCACAAAATGGAAAATTCATTTTTTCACTAACAGACCACGACTCTATAGAAGGAATAAAAGAAATAACAGAAGAAATTGCAAAAAACCCACAAAAATACACAAAAATACAATTCATTCCCGGAATTGAACTATCCGCAAAATACCACAATCCAACAATATCTAACAAACCTGTAGAATTTGATTTTTTAATTTACGGTTTTGACTCAAACAACGAAAAACTCATTAAAGAAACAACACGCAGACGCAATTATCTGATAGAAAGGACAACTGCTCTATTTAGCGATATAAATACAAACTTGCAAGACACACTCCTTTCTTTTGAAGATATGCAAAAAAGCTCTCCACTTAGAGCACTTAGAAATCTCTGTTCTAATGGTTATTTGCATTGTCTGAAAAGTTGGTTAAAAACCCTACTGGGGGAAAGATATAACGACAGTTTTATTAATAGTAAACTAGAACAACATTTTGGTAATTATAATTTTGCTTACGACGCAAATTTAGACCTGCTAAGCGCAGTAAAATTAGCTAAAGAAATAAATGCACTTTCTTCAATCGCGCACCCAGGAAGATTTAACTTTGTACACTCAGAAGTGCAAGGAGATCACCTAATTTTAGCAAACGACATATTTAAAACATTCATGAACAATGGCGGACATGCATTAGAGGCGAATTATATGGGCTACAAATCCGGTATGCACTGGTGGGATAAATTACAAGAAAGCTTTGAATCCTTTGGTATTCCTTACTACAAAACCGGAGGATATGATTCTCACGGGATAAATATAGCTCAAAAAAATTAAAATATTTGTGTTAGAATGAAACAATGGAAAAATTTTAGGAGTTAAAATGCGCACACTTATTAATACTTATTTTTCAAATTTGAAAGAATGCATTGATAATATTAACACGAAAGAAATAGAAAAACTTATTGAAATTCTTGAAATAGCAAGAAATGAAGGTCGACAAATCTTTGTGATGGGCAACGGCGGTTCTGCAACTACTGCAAGTCATTTGTGTTGTGAGTTAAATAAAGGTGCAAGTTATAACAAAGAAAAGCGTTTTAATGTTGTTTGTTTAAATGATAGTATATCTACAATTTTAGCGTATGCGAATGATGTATGTTTTGATGATATTTTTATTGAACAATTAAAAAATTTAGCAAACAAAAACGATGTAGTTATAGGGATTTCAAGTAGCGGAAACTCTAAAAACATACTAAAAGCTATAACCTACGCAAATGAAATAGGAGCTCAAACTATAGGATTTACCGGCTGTAACGGTGGAGAACTAAAAAAACTTGCAAAATATTCAATTAACCCTAACTTTGACAACCTCCAGATATCAGAAGACATTCATCTGATAATCATTCATATACTTTACAGGTATTTTTTAGAACAAAAATAACAAGCTACTATTAAAAATAAACCTATTATACTTGAGTTAATCCCGCCAAATTAGGGTCTAACAATCTACGTCCGACTTCTTCAAATTGAATAGAACAAAGTGTTTTATTACCATAATTCATGATTTTTTCGATAACACCACGACCATATTTTTCATGGTAAACCATATTACCTTCACTAAATCCAAGTTCTACGTCATTGTCTATCTCTGGCACTGAATACACAGGAATTGGTTGAGGTTGATAATCTTCTTCTTCAACGGTTTCTTCATAAGACTCTTCTTCATAATCTGAGCCATAACCCTCACCGCTTTCTTCCTCCACAACTTCATCTTCTTGGATTTCTTCTTCTGTAGAGGCTACCGGCTCTTCTGGATAATCAGACGAATCATCTTCGCCGATATATTCAACTTCATATACTTCTTGCTGCTCAATTTCTTCTTCAACAAGAATAGATGCATCTTCTGAAGAAACCTCATCCTGCTCTTCTATTGCAAACTCATCTTGTGTTTCTTTAAAATTTTCTGCAGCTATATCTTTAATATCTTGAGTAAATTGCGGTAATGTTTCTTCAACTAACATAGTTTCTTCGGCTTGTTCTGCCTCATCATTCATTTCTGTATCAAAAGACTCAAGTTCATCTAACATATCCAAATCTTCTTCTTGAAAATCTTCAACGGTTTCTTGCGAATAAGCTCTAGAATACTGTTTTTCAGGACTTACATCCTCAACTTGAGACTCCATTTCATCCAAGAAATCTAAATCTTCTTCTGTCAAATCATCTTGAGACTCTAAAGCTGACTCTTGATTATTTGCATAATAACTAGCCACAGCATCAGCAATATTTGCGTTAATAGAGGCATTCACCCTATTTTGTATAGACTGAATTGATGCAGATTCCGCCGGCACAACTTCTTCAGGCGAAGGCTGAGACTTAGCACCAGCTCGATACAATTTATCAACATCACGCTGAATTTGTTCTTCAATATATTCTGGAGCCATATTAGAATTAATATATGTCAATCTAACTAAAAATGATAGGTAAAGCGTATCTTCGCCGCAAACAACATATTCATCTCTACGCAGCTTTTGAATAAATGAACTATAAATTGAAAAATCGTTAACAAACTGAATTGGTGGAAACATAATCACGTTTTTAGCGATAGATTTCAACATATTCACGCATTGATGAGAATAAGAAGAAACCAAAATCGGACTAATTTCATGATTATTATAAATATCTAAAATTGTTTTCTTGTCTGAATTATCATCTTCTAATTTAACAATAAACGAACATCTTTCAGACAAATGCTTTGCTAAATAATTCAACAACAAACGATGCCAAATAAATTCAATATTTGTCGCATCAATAACAACTATATCATTCTCTTCAATTGCCTGATTTAAATAACCAAAATCATCTTCACTTTCAGCAAAAATTCCTTGTTGTGCATATTTTACAAACTTATTTTTAAACAACATCAATTCTGGAATCTTATTTTCTTCATACTGAGAATAAATAACATTTTTAATTGTCGAAAATGGTAAAAAGTTTTCTGGCAAAATCTTTATATACTCTTGCAACTCTATTACAATATCTTGAACAATAGCCTGTGTAGATAAAGATTCTTCTTTTAAATCATTTTCATAAATATAATTCAACGTTGTATAAGATAGCGGTAATTTTAAATCTTCACCCACCGTTATATAAAAGGCATTATCTATTTTTAAATTTCCATCAAAGTCAACCAAAACAGTTTTCTGCCCTAATTTTGAATTAGAATAAACCAAATTATTTGCAATAACATTGTAATTCGCATAATCATCCATCAATATCAATGGCTTGTTTTCTAGGATATTTTTTTCTGTTCTAAACAAAACATTATCATGTTGAGCCAAATACCCCCAAGCAACAGTAGGAACATCCTTATCACACAACATAGAAATAACTTGCTCTTGAGCAACAGGCGAAACTTCTGCTCCGATAGAAGGCGTAAAACCAACATAAGAATTAATTTTTCCTGTTTCATCGACAGATAAACACCCTTTTAAAACAGCAATATTAATGTCTTTTTCTTGAGATGATTCTATCCCAATAACTTGAGCCAATATTGACTTTGACCCTTCTGTTACCAACAAAAAGTCAGACAACAACAAACCGTTTTGAAACGGAGAATACGCTAACTTTAATATATCATTCCTTACTTCGATTATTTGCACAACTAATTCTCTTTAATTATTGCTAAATTAATTATACATAAAAAAGTTAAAACGTAAAGCCCTGAAATAGATTATAAAACGTTAAATTTCTAATAAAAATGGATGATTTTTAATTTTCATTCAATTTTTTATCAATATTAAACAATGCAGTCAATAATGGGTCAATAGAAGGAGAAAATGGTGGAGCATAAGTCATATCAAGATTAACCAAATCACTAACGGATTTTCCGCTCATTATTGCACCGGTAACCGTATTCACACGTTTATCAGCATCGCCACAACCAATGGCTTGAGCCCCCAGCAATTTCTTTGTTTGCTTATCAGCAATAACTTTTATGGTTATGTTTTTTACCTCCGGCATATAGCCAGCCTTATCTTTTTTAGTAATTATTTCTGAGACTACATCAAAACCATTTTCAATAGCTTCTTTTTCATTCAAACCGGTTTTTGACATCGTAAACCCATTATATCTGGTAACAGCAGAGCCCAAAACACCAACAAAAGTTTCTTTTTGTCCGGCTATATTTATAGCACAAGCTCTCCCCTCCTTATTAGCTGTAGAACCCAAAGGAATCCAACAAGGTTTTTGAGAAACAAGATGCGTTTTTTCTGCACAATCACCGATTGCCCAAATGTTGGGAATATTTGTTTGCAAATACTCATTTACTTTTATTGTCCCCTTGAACCCAAGCTCAATACCACTACCTATAACATATTCCGTAGATGGTTTCACGCCAACGCAAAGAACTACCATGTCAGCATCAACTTCTTGACTGGTTGATAATTTTATTTTTTTAACTACACCATTTTCACCCATAAACTCCTGCGCTACCGCCGATTTTATAATTTCTACTTTATCTGATGAAATATCCATAATATGTTTTTCAATAATATCTGAAATATCTTTATCAAAAACATTTATAATTTGTGAAGACCCTTCTATTAACTTAACATTCAACCCATTTTTTACAAATGCCTCTAATAACTCAATTCCGATATACCCCGCGCCAACAATCGCCGCAGTCTTGGATTTCATCATTTGCTCTTTTATGGCAACACCATCTTGAACATGACGCAACGTAAATATATTTTTCAAATCTGTATTTTTTATGGGTGGAACAATCGGTTTTGCACCCGTTGCTAATACTAATTCATCAAAATTTGTTTCAAAAACCTTATTATTTTCAATATCTAAAACTTTAATTATTTTTTTATCTGACTCTATCGAAAGAAGCCTATGTCTTAAATGCAAATCAATACCAGCCTTTTTATAGTCATCAGGCTTTCTTATAATCAAATTTTCACTACTCTTTATTTGCCCACCAATAAAAAAAGGCAACCCACAAGCAGAATAAGAAACTAAATCTTCTTCTGTATAAATTATAACATCACACTCCGGCAGCTCACGCTTAAGTTTAAACGCACACTTAGACCCTGCAGCTACAGCACCAATTATAATTACTTTCTTTTTTCTATCCATAAAAACATTTTCTTTTACAAATCACTTTTTTTCATCACTCATTTAGGCTATATTATTTTTAATCAAAAATACTTCAAACCAATGAATTATTCATTTTTATGCTTGTCAATTTTGAATAAAAAAGTTATAATAGCGTTGTTGAATACAATTTTGTGTTCATTATTACAAACTAGGAGATACCATTATGTACCAAGATGAAAAGCTCATTTGTGAAGACTGTGGAGCTGAATTTATCTTCACACAAGGCGAACAGGAATTTTATGCAGAAAAAGGTCTTGTTAATAAGCCAAAAAGATGTCAAAATTGCCGTAAAGCAAGAAGACAAAAATCTAAAAGAAGACTTTATGACACTGTTTGCTCAGCATGTGGTGCAGAAACAAAAGTTCCTTTTAAACCAATAGAAGGAAAAGAAGTTTTGTGCAGAGAATGCTTTAATAAAAACAAATAGGCTTTTTGTTTTTTATAGATTTAAAAATCCCGATTGTAATAATCGGGATTTTTGTTATGAATTTTAACAAATGTTAACTCTTTAATCATCTTAAAGCAATTTTTCTAAAAAAAATGTTTTTATCTTAATAAGGTAGTTAGGAGTTATATGACCAATTTAGTTACACAGAACTATAATATTCCACAACATCAAATCCCTCAAAATATGGGACAAATGGCTATTACTCCATATTCTTATAACGGACAAATGCTAAACCCTGCAATGCAAGGTTTAGATTATGATACATTAAGACTTCAAGCAAAAGACAGTGCAGTAGGACAAGCAACCAGACACTATAGTGCAGAAACACCGGAAGCAACACTTGCCACAATGCTAAAAAGTTTCGGATACAGTTTATTAATGAGTATCGGCTTTACCGGCGCAACAAACTGGTTAATGAGCTCAAAAAATATTACAGAAGGCGCAACAAACGCACAAAACTTTGCCCAAACAAGATTATATAAAGCAGGTCAATATTTAGACGACAAAATCGGTAACACAAAATTCGTACAAGGCGCTACAAGCGCTGTAAGCAGCACAAAAAGATTTTTCTCCAAAATAACACCTAATGTTCTAAAAGAAGCATTTGCTAAAATGAAAATGGGTAGTGTTGCAGTTTGGGATAAACAAGGTATGTACTCACTTGGAAAAGGAGCTGAAGCCCTAAATGATTTTGTCGATGCAACAACAAAAGTGCCAACAGAAAAATTAAAAACTTTATTCACCCAAAATGGAATAAGCCAAAGCGAAGCAAATAAAGTTATTGACATCATTAACAAAGTTAAAAAAGGCTCTATTCGCGGACCGGAAGCGTTTAAGATAATATTCCCGACGTTTGAAAAAATGCCGGCTCAAGAACTTGCAAAATTAAATGCTCAAGGTTTCTTTGGCAAATTTTTAGGGGTTAGAACAAACTTAAATATAGGCGCAGACAAGGCTCGTTTCTTTAATGGCGCATTAAATAAAACACAAGGACCGATTGCTAAATTGTTCCAAAAATTATCGGCACTCGTTGGGGAAGCCTCAGGAAACGGCATACTTGGCGGTAAATTAGCTTTAATTATGGGTTCTTTAGGTTTAATGCAAGGTTTCACAGCTGCGGCTAATGCCGAAAAAGGTGATAAACTGAAAGCCTTTATGGAAGATTATATTGGATTTACTTTAGGTTCATACTTAATGTCCTTCGTTGTAGGTACTTGGTTTAACAAGTTCCTTGGTGTAACGGAATTAGGTATGGACGTAAACTCTCCTGAATTTAAAAGCATTTGCAAACGCCTAGGCTTAGACCTGAACACTAAACGCGTTCAAGAAGCCGTAATTGCATTCAACAAAGAATTTAAAGATATCAGAAAAGCAAAAGATATAATTGAGCAATTTAAAAAAGGAAAACTAACTGAAGATAAAGCATTGGAAACTATTAAAAAACTAGCAAACGACAAAAACCTGAGAGTTGACGACCTGAAAAAATACAACTTTGTTAGAAAAGTTGAAGAAAGAATTAAAGAATTTGACACAAATGGTGCTCTTCGTACAGACATTAAAAACGCTATGAAATCCAATTTAACAGTTAAAAATGCTGGTCTTGGTAAATACATTGTACAAAAACCACTTGAATTAATGGGCAAATTATTCTCTGTTGGTCGTTACAACATGATGGATGGCAGCAAGTTCTCATTCAAGAGCATAAGAAAAGCCGCATCTCGTTGGGGCGGTGGTATCGGCAGAATGGTATTAGTCGGTTTTGTCCTTGTTGAACCATTCAGAAAAGGTTTCGTAAAACTTTCTCACGCAATTTTTGGCAAACCTAAAAACTCTGCACTAGATGATGGTAAACCCAAGCCACAAACTGATGAAAATGTACAACTTGAACAAATGCAACAACAATTAGCTCAACAGCAATCGCAACAATTAATGCAACAACAAAATCTGCAACAAGATAAAATGGCACAACCTCAAGGTACTCCCGTGCCGACTCAACCTCTTGCAGCAGCACCGGTTGCCCAACCAACACAAACACCAAGTCAAAATAACACATTAGCAGCGACAGAATTAAAACGGAACTACGTTCCTTCTTCTCAGCCATCTAAATTTGCACTACAAAAAGATCCTAGAGAACTTGAAGTAGAACAAGCAATAATGAAAGCTGAAGGCGCAGAACTAGCAGCTCAAAACTTCTTGTCTAATGGTTTTTAATCTTAATTTTTAACGCAAACTGTTAATGGAATAGTTCTTGGACGAGTTTCGCTTCCACCTGAATAATCGGTCGTAGAAGTTATTGTTCCAACATTATGCGTTCTTCCCGTTATACTAGTCAAATGATTACAAGTCCCACTAGGACAGCCACCGCCTTGACCACTCCAAGATATACCAACATTAGGCAAATTTAACGACATTGAAACATTATGAGCATGAGACTGCACACTTTGCTCCTGTGCCACATTTCTTGTGTTTGTTGCATCTGCAACTCTAAAATAATAACCACCCCAGCCGAATGATGTTACATTTGTCCAAGTATTATCAGGGCAACCCGCTAGGTTAAAAAAAGCAACAGTACCGAGAGGAATTCTTAGGCTTTCTAATCTATCCTCCAACCTTTCTTCAAGATTAACTAAATCATTTTGTAGTGTCCGCTTGCTTTCTCTTAAGGTATCAATTTGTCTTTGCAAAATCTGCATTTGTGTATTTGTTAATGTTTCACTTTTTAATTGCCTAGAAACATTGGAGCAGAAAACCCAAGAACTAAAGTACCAATCAACAATACTATCATAGCTTCTGCAAGAGAAAAAGCATTTGAAAATTTCAAATTTCTGCCTAAGCCACACTGTAAAAAAAATTGTACAGAACCCGTTTTTTGAGATTCAGGAAAATTCAAATGGCTAGCAAAGCCCCCCCTAGTATATTGCGGGGTTCCGCCGTTTTATTTTTTCTTGTTACTGTGCACCTCTTTTTCTTCCTGTCTGCTTAGTAAAGTCAACCTACTTAAATTAATAAAAATTATACTAAATTTTTCTATCAATAGCAAGACAAATTATAATTTCAAAAACCATTTCTAAATTTTAAAACTTGTGCTATTATTATTTTATAGTACAGATGAGGCATTCTTATGGACTTTTTTTCTTTTTTTAAAAAAGTAAATACAAATTCAGTTTTTGACTACTTACCCGATGGGTTGATAGTAACCGATTTACAAGGAAAAATTTTATTTGCAAATTCTAACGCAAAAAAATTAATGAAAATAGAAGAGGGCTACAACATTGCAGACGTATTAAATATTAATTTTACAATGATTGAAGACCTCATTGAAAACAACCTTCAATCAATATTTAAGGTTGAAAAAGACAACGGGGACATTTACGTTGAATTAAGCGCAGCAAAGATAAATGAAGATGAAAAATTTGTAATAACCGCAAGAAATGTAACTCAAACCCACAAGTTTATGAAAAAAATGCTTGTAGAAAAAGAAAGTTCCAAAAAAGTAAACAGAGACAAAAACTCATTTATAGTCAAAATGAGCAACGATTTAAAATCACCACTTCATTCCATAGAAGGTTTTTCAAGCGCATTATTAGAAGGTTTAGGCGGTGAGCTTAACGACAAACAAGACAAATATTTAAACATCATAAACAAAAATTCAAAAGAGCTCTTATTCTTAGTCAATAAGATTATAGAATACTCAAAAATTGAGGCAAGCTTGTACGAATGGGACTTCAAACACTTTGACATAGTCAACCTCCTACAAAGCACCATTCGCCCATACAAAGAAGACTTAGAAAAGAAAAATATTTCACTAAACATCAATGTTGAAACCCTTACAAAAAGAACCTGCTTTGCGGATGAAAACGCACTCAAGCTCATATTTAACAATATTCTTGATATTGCAGACAAATCAACCTACCTAGGAAATATAACAATTGAAATGTCCCATCCGGAACTTGATTTTGTTGAATACCAAGAACTTGAATGCCCACAAAGCGCAACTGAAAAATCTTTTGTACTTTGCAAAATTACAGACACTGGTAGCGGAATGAGTGAAGCAGAAATAGAAAACATTTTTGATCCTTATTGCCAACTGGATGCAACTAATAAGAAAAATATGCCCAAAAGTCTATCATTGGCTATAACAAAAGCATTGATAACAAATCTAAAAGGTAAAATTTGGCTAGAAAGTAGTTCTATGCAAGGAACAACTTATTCTTTTATAATTCCAAATGAAAGACTTAGTATGTAGGTGACACCGTGGCGCAAGTAGAACTTAAAAACGTATCAAAATCATACGATAAAAAAACAAAAGTTATAAACAATGTAAATCTAAAAATTGAAGACAAAGAATTTTTAGTTCTTGTTGGCGCATCTGGTTGCGGAAAATCAACCCTATTAAGAATGATTGCGGGACTTGAAACAATTTCTGATGGTGAAATTTTAATAGACAATAAAATTGTAAACGATCTCCACCCAAAAGATAGAGACATAGCATTTGTTTTTCAAAACTACGCACTTTATCCACACATGAGCGTATACGACAATATTGCATTCCCTTTAAAAATGCGAAAATTTGATAAAAAAACAATTGATGAAAAAGTTAAAAATGCCGCCGAAATTTTAAATCTAACAGAATTATTAAATAGAAAACCAAAACAACTTTCAGGCGGTCAAAGACAACGTGTAGCTCTAGGTAGGGCAATCGTCCGCAACCCGAAAGTTTTTTTAATGGATGAACCTTTGTCAAATCTTGATGCAAAACTACGTGTGCAAATGCGAAGCGAAATAAAAAAACTCCATCAAAAATTACAAACAACATTTATTTACGTCACCCACGACCAAACAGAAGCGCTTACAATGGGCGACAGAATTGCAATTATTGAAAAAGGAATAATACAACAAGTCGACACCCCGGATAATGTATACAAAAATCCTTCAAACACTTTTGTTGCAGGCTTTTTGGGCTCACCATCAATGAACTTTATCCCCATTGAAATCAATAGCAACAAAACCAGAATAAACAACACAGAAATCACTATAACAGAAGAAATTTTACACAAACTAGACGAACGAAACGAGTGCATATTTGGCATACGTCCGGAAAAAATGAACACAAATAATGCGGATATAATAATAACAACAAAAGTTGACTTGTGGGAAATTTTAGGCAGTGAAAAAATCGCATATTTTTACCTAAACGGAAACAAATGTAGCGCAAAATTTCCTTCTAACACCCCAACAACAGAAGAAATAAAACTTTCTATAAATTACACTGATATTTTACTTTTTGATTCAAAAACAACCAATAGATTATAATCTTTAAACCCATAACGTTCATTATTTTTATTTAATTTTGAAAAATGGGTATTTTACACAACCGAAATAAATAACAAAAGGAGAGAAATAACATGCAAATTTCAAAAATAAATCAAACGCCTCAATTTAAAGGCAATTTAATATTATATAAAGATATGAAACCACATATTATTGATATAAAAGACATAAAAGAAATAAAACAAGTTAATTATCCAGAATTTTCTAACACAACTTGCATAAAAGATAGAAACGGTGAAGAATATAAAGTAATGGATTACACATTATCCGATGTCCTTCTTGCTTATAACACTGCGAATATTCATAATCTTGATATAATTTTTTAATATTATAAATTACTATAAAAAGCCTTATATGTTATTATAAGGCTTTTTATGTTGATAAATATTGATATTTTTTACTGTGGATTATTTTGTTGTTCAAAGTTATCAAAAAAATCATTTATTTCTTGAATTTTGCGTTTTTTAATTTCTTCCATTTCTTTAAACCACTCATCTTCTTTTGCACGGTGGTTGCGTATTCTAGCTTTTTCCTGTTCTCTTAATAATTTCATCTGTAGCTTTTGTTCTTTTGCTTCTTCTAAAGTTGGGTGATGTTTTTTAAGATATCTATTTATATTAAATTCATCAAATTCCCACGCAGGCTTCCAAGAAGTTTTAATATTGTTTATAAAACCTTTAAAACCTTGACCTACTGATTTTATTTTCCATTTCCAATTTAAGCATGAATAAGCAATATGTAAATCATAGTCACTACTTTTTGCAAATTTACTCACTAAAGGATTACCAAAGTCTTCTTGTAGAGCTTCACGTCCACACTTGATAAGTAATTGTCTGTCGTGAATAATAAGTCTTCCAAAAGATTGAGAATTTGGTTGTTTATTAATTGAATTTACATGCATAATTTTCCCTTTAAATCTATATATCCCTAACGAATAATATATTTAATATATCAGCCTAGCAAACAAAAGTCAATAAAAGGTGTTTGCAAAATGGTTCTCATCCCGTTTCTTTAATTTTTTATTTAAAATCAAAAGCCGATGACGGGATTCGAACCTGCGACCTGCTCATTACGAATGAGATGCTCTACCAGCTGAGCTACATCGGCGGATATGTAAGTTGTTTAATAATTTTATTATACTCTTGCGGTTTATTTTTTCAACATTATTTTAAAATCTTCAAGCATTAATTTTTTGCTTGTGTTAAAATTGAACTGTAACCCATTTTGAGAGTAGAAATGTCCGAAAGATTAAAACGCACACTTACACTAAAAGATGCAATTTCTGTCGTTGCCGGTTCAATGATAGGTTGCGGGATTTTTATTGTTTCTGCTGATATTGCAAGACAAGTTAATTGTGCGTGGTTGATGATTTTAATATGGATGTTGGCAGGTTTTACAACAATTTGTGGTTCGTTGTGTTATGGTGAATTATCATCCACTATTGCTGATGAGGGTGGACAGTATATATACTTAAAAAAGATTTTTAGTGAAAAATTAGCCTTTATTTATGGCTGGACTTTATTTCTTGTAATCCAAACAGGCACGCTCGCTGCTGTTGATATTGGATTTGCAAAATTCGTTGGAATAGTCTTTCCTTTCATTAGTTCAAATAATTTCCTTTTCTCTATAGGAAATTATCATTTTTCAACATTGCAGTTTTTTGCGATGCTTACCATAATTTTGATTACTTTTATAAACTCTAAAGGCATCAAACACGGGGTTTTTACTCAAAATCTTTTTACAATAACAAAAGTTTTTTCAATGATTGCTATAATAAGTTGTGGGGTACTACTAGGATTAAATTGGGAAGTTATATCTTCAAACTTTGCGCCTGCTAACAATCTACCTTACTTCAATTTTTCCCTAATTAAATTATTAGGAGTAGCTGTTGTAGGTGCACTTTTCGCATCAATTACCTGGAACAATGTTACTTTCATTGCATCAGAAATAAAAAACCCTAAAAAAAATGTTCCTTTAGCACTAATGATAGGAACCGGCTTGGTTATCACATTATATTTATTTATAAATTTAATCTACCTTGGAGTTATACCATTAGAATTAATCAAGACCGCACCAGAAGACATTGTTGCCGCAGAACTTATTAACCAAATTTTTGGAACAGCTGGAATGATTGCAATTTCATTTATTGTTGCTATTTCTGCTTTTGGTTGCGCAAATGGTATGGTTTTAACCGGCTCAAGAGTTTACTATAAAATGGCAAAAGACAGATTGTTTTTCCGTAGTTTAGCGGTAATAAATCGAAAAACAAGGGTTCCTGTAAATTCACTTTGGTTTCAATGTGCGTGGGTTTGCCTACTTATTTTATGGGGCAATTATTCTCAACTTTTAGATTACGTAATTTATGCGTCATTAATTTTCTATGCAATTACAATTTTTGGCATATTCAAAATGAGAAAAATGTATTCGGATACAAAACCTGACTACAAAGTTAATACATTTATTCCGATTGCGTTCTTAATTATCAGTACATATATAATTATTTCTTTGACTGTTTACAAACCTTTATACACCGTTCCTGGGCTATTAATAACGCTTTTGGGTATTCCTGTTTATAATATATGGACAAAAAAAAGAAAAAAATAACTATTATTTAGCAATTTTTTTGAAATAAAATTTTTTATTAAAATATAGCAATTAATCAAAAAACAGGTTAAAATAAAAACATGGAGAATAAGGATACTAAAGTTATAGAATTGGCATCTTTTGCTGGTTTCGGCGCACCAGAAGAAACCACAGCGCCTACTGCCAATACAAATAACGCCAAAACAACAAATCCTATTACCAAAAACTTTGCAAAATTCACACAAAGAACAAAAGATAAATTTAGCCTAAAAGATATTTTCAAATAATGTACAACATAAAAAAAATAATTTTTACAGACTTAACAAAAAATCAGAAAGCTGATTTTTTATCTTTTATTAAGCTGTATGTAAAAAATTTTCAAAATTGTGATGAAGAGAGTATTTATTACAACTTGCTAGATGAACTAGAATATTTTCACAAGCTTGGTCAAAACAAATATGACTACATTAACATTGATAACGATAGACATTTATCAGAAATAAAAAAATACATAAAAGCCTGTAAAAAACACTTTGATTATAAAACCTCGATGCGCCCACTATACGAAGAACAAAAACGCATTCAAAAAGAAATTAGGCATAAAATTACTGAAGAAAAACAAAAAAAAGAACCACCAACTAAAAAGCAGATTTCATACTATAAAAGTTTATGCAAAAGAAGTTTAATTGCCCCCCGAAACATTGAAGAATTAAGCAAATACGATATTAAAATCGAAATAAGCAAACTTTTAGAGTCTGAATCAATTGAAGATTAAATATCCATATACTTCAAATCTTCACTAACAACAAAATCAGCTTCAACCGTTTCTCTAATATCCGCGATGCTAAACATGGGGTTAATTTCAGTAAGCATTAAGCCTCCTGCTAATACTTCAAAAACACAACGCTCCGTAATAATTAGATTAACTTCACGATATGCGGTTAACGGCAATGTACATTTTTTGAGAATTTTAATTTCCCCTTTTGACATGTGCTCCATTGCAATAATAACTTTTTTAGACCCAACAATCAAATCCATTGAACCGCCCATACCAGGGACAAATTTTCCCGGAATAAGCCAACTCGCCAAACTACCCTCTTCATCAACCTGCAAAGCACCCAAAATCGTTGCATCGATATGTCCGCCACGCATCATTGTAAATGCCATTTGCGAATCATAAAAACAAGCCCCTTCCTGCACAGAAACAGGTGCGCCGCCAGCATTAATAACACGTTGGTCAGCTTCTTCCAGACTCAATGTACGATTAACACCAAGAATACCGTTTTCAGATTGAAACATTACCTTAATGCCTTCCGGAATATAATCAGCAACAGCCGTAGGCAATCCAATTCCCAATGTCACTGTATCACCATTTTTAAATTCTTTAGCCGCACGTTTAGCTATTATTTCTCTTACTTTTTCTTTAGACAATGTTTTGTCTGCTAAAACTTTTTCTATAACCGTAGACATTACTTAGCCTCTCTGACAACAATATAATCAATAAATATTCCAGGAATTACAACCTCATTGGGGTCTATAGTTTCAACCAACTCTTCGGCTTCAATAATAACTGTTTTTGCGGCTGTTGCCATAACAACATTAGAATTTCTTGTAGTACCAAAGTATGCAACATTCCCATATTTATCAACTTTTGTACCATAAATCAACGCAAAATCTGCACCAATTGGGGGATCAAGTATGAAAGTTTTTCCATCAACTTCCATCAGTTGCTTGCCCTCTTCAACCAATGTACCGACACCCGTTGGAGTTAAAACCCCGCCTAATCCCGAACCTTTTGCTCTAATTCGTTCATACAACGTTCCCATAGGAACAAGCTCTACTTCAATTTCTCCGGCATGTAACTGTTTTCCGGTATCAGGATTTGTTCCAATATGAGTTGTAATTACCTTTTTTATTTGACGATTTTCAATAAGCTTACCTCTATCCACACTAGGCGTAGATGTATCGTTTGCTATAAGCGTTAATTCTTTTGGATTTTGACGAACTAATTCGTCAATCAATTGTGATGGAGAACCACAATGAAGAAACCCGCCAATCATAACTGACGCCTCATTTGATATTAAACTTATTGCTTCTTGTGATGATACTATCTTTTTCATTATTTTAATTTTAGCATAAAAAAACATAATTGTTAAATAAATTATTTTATGCTAGGGCATAACTTCCCGACAGTTCTATATCTATTGTTTTCATTGTAACAAAGTGTTTCAAATTTATATACTTTTAAAATAAAAACTGTAAAATTTCCTTTGATTAGATAAAATAGAAATAGGTTTTACTATGCTTAAAGAGGGATAGAGAATGCTAAAGTTAGACTACAGAAATGTTTCCAGCAATGTAATCGGGGAAGAACATGGTTTAGATTTGCAATCTGAATTTAGTTCATACGCTGAACAAATTAAAAGAATTATCATTGATCTAAATTCACGAAAAGACAAACCCGAACAATGGTTACAATGGATGAACTTAGGCTACAACGAAGAGACCGTTTGGTACGTAAAAGAATACGCCGCAATGGTCAAAGGAAGATTTGATAATATCCTTGTTTTAGGTATTGGTGGGTCTGCCCTAGGAGGAATGGCAGTATGTGAGGCATTATTAAAACCTTATTGGAATATGTTGACACCAGAACAAAGGGATAACATGCCAAGAATTTTCTTCCTAGATAATATTGACCCTGATCAAATTTCCGGTCTTTTAGACAGCATAGATTTAACTAAAACTCTAGTAAATGTGATTACAAAATCAGGATCTACAGCTGAGACAATGTCTCAATTTATGATTGTAAAAGACCGACTAGAAAAAGAAATGGGCGACCAATATAGACAAAATATCGTTGCGACTACTGACCGTTCAACCGGATTTTTAAGACAAATTGCGGGTGAAGAAGGCTACAAAACATTTGTTGTTCCTGATGATGTAGGTGGGCGTTTTTCTGTATTTTCAGCAGTAGGATTGCTACCTTTTGCTCTTGTGGGCTTGGATGTAGATAGCATTGTTCAAGGCGTAAAAGATATGGACTTAGCTTTGAAAAATACTGATATTAATGAAAATATAGCCGCTCAAAATGCTTTAATTCATTATTTAATGGATGTAAAAAAAGGAAAAAATCTTTCTGTGATGATGCCATATTCAAGCAGATTAAAATATGTTTCTGATTGGTATGTTCAACTTTGGGCTGAATCATTGGGAAAAGAATATAACAAAAATGGTGAAAAAGTTAATGTTGGACCTACTCCGATAAAAGCTTTAGGCGCAACTGACCAGCACTCACAAATCCAACTTTATAACGAAGGTCCAAATAATAAAGTTGTTACTTTTATTCGCGTGGGTGAATTTGATACAACAGTAGAAATTCCAAAAATTTTTGAATACACAGGAATTGGTTATCTTGGCGGAAAAACAATTAACGATTTAATTAATGCAGAAGCCGATGCAACAAAAGTTGCACTAACTGATTATCAAAGACCAAACGTAACTATTACTTTATCCAATGTAAATGCATATTCTTTGGGTCAATTATTGTACATGTTAGAAGTTCAAACAGCGATTACCGGTGAACTTTACAATATTGATACGTTCAATCAACCAGGGGTAGAACAAGCTAAAAATTATACTTATGCATTAATGGGCAGAATGGGATATGAAGAATCTGCCAATGCAATTAAGGAAAAAATGCAAGCTTAAACATTATTCAATAAAAATTTCTTCCAAATTATGAGTAATTCCACCTAATGGTGTTGGAAAGATGTTGCTAAATTTTTTTCTAATTGCAATTATTTGAAGCGGAGAATAAAGGTATATAATTGCTTTTTGATCATAAATAATTTCTTGATAACGGTCATAAAGTTGTTTTCTTTTGTCAAAAGAAAGCTCCAATGCTCCTTTTTCATATATTTCATCTAATTCTTTTTCCCATTGCAAAGTATCTTTTTCATTATTTAACCTTTTATTGAATAAATGGAGTGGGCCATTACTATTCCACACATTTTTTCCACTATGTGGTTCGAGTGGAGAACCTGTCAACCCCATTATAGAAGTTTCCCAATCTAATGAATTTGTAAGTTTATTTACAAGTGAATTAAATTCAATTGGTTTAAAATTAACTTTTATTCCTAGGTCAGCTAAATCTTGTTTAATCATTACCCCAATAGCTTCTCGTTCTGTTTGCCCTGCGTTTGTATAGAGAGTAAATTCTACCTTGTTGTTGTCTTTGTCGTAGAGTTGACCTTTATCATCCCAATAAAAATCAGAAAGTTTTAGGAATGCTTTTGCTAATGTAATGTCTCTTTTATGTCCTTGGGCTATTTTTTTATTTAAGTATATTGAAGGAAGCGCTTCCGCTGTAAAAAGAGGTTTTGCAACACCGTTTGTTATGTTAAGAATCATATTTTCTCTATCTATAGCGTAGTCTATTGCGCTTCTGAAGTTTATGTCATTGAACCATTTTTGTTTTTTTTCATCAACGTAAAATTTCCCTTTATCATCTTTACGAGTATTTAGGTTGATAGTAAAAAACATTGTGCTTGTCGTTGGACCAAGGTTGTAAATTTTGTAATTAGATTGGCGTTCCTTTTTTTTAAAGTCTGGAACACTAGAGCCTCGTAAACTTAGTATGTCAATTTCACCAGCTTTGAATTTTAAAAGTTCATTATTTAAATCCCCTACAATTAAAACAATGTACTCGTCAAGATATGGAAGTCTCTCATTATTTTTATTAACAACATAATAATTTGGATTTTTCTTAAAAATTACTCGTTGAGCAGGAACATATTCTGCAAGCTTGAACGCGCCACTCGTTACAAATTCAGATGGTTTTGTGTTAGAACTCCAAAAACTATCAAAATAAGTTTTTCCTTTTGCACAAACTGGTTCTAAAATATGTTTTGGGGCAATAGGAACAGATAAAAGCCGCAAAAAAGGGGCAAAAGGTTTCTTTGTTGTGAACTTAATTGTATATTTATCTATTAATTCTATTTGTGGAAACTCACCCTCTACTAGCAAAGACTCTCTTGTACTTGTATTCCCAAAACCGCCTTTAATTATTGTATTATAAGTAAAAAAAACATCTTTTGCAGTTAAAGGACGTCCATCCGACCATTTAACACCTTTTCTGATTTTAAAAACATACTCTCTTCCATTAGGGGCAACTTGTATTGATTTTGCAAGCTTTGGTTCAACTTCGCCGGTGTAAACATTTGTTGTAACCAAAGAATCAAACATTATATCCGACAAAGAAGATGATGTTGCGTCTTTAGCATTCCAAGGATTAAATGTTTTTGGTCCTTCTCCGATTGTTGAAGCAATCAATTTGCCTCCAGACGCACCTATTGGCGCTTGTGATTGTAAATAATCAATTCCATTTATTGTTACAGTCCTTGCAGACGGAATTGTTTTATGCATCTCTTGTTTATGAATTGCAAGCTTTTCTTGTTCTATATCATCTTCAGGAATATCCGCACGTAAACAAGATTTCAGTATTACACCGACCGAAAGGATTATTAAAACTAAAAATAATATTTTTTTAAACATAAAAACAATTTACCATAAAACAAGGTTTCTAAAATAGCCAAAAGATGCCTTTATTGGGTAATAGTATTCGGTTTTGGGGCGTTAACCTTCACACCCAGTTGATTTAATGCTTTTAACGCTTTTGGGGCTAAGGCTGTATCTCCAAAATTTTCCAATATTGTTTGATAACAATCAATTGCTTCATTTTTATATTCACGTGCTCTATACAAATTTCCTGCTTTATAATAAAGAGGTGCCAATGTTGCATCTGGAGCAATAAGCATTTGATTATCTAACTGAATTTTTATTTTTATAAGTTTTGAATTGTCTTCTGGAGAAAATAAACTACCTGCATATATTTTAGTTGTTAAATAATCAACATCTTCAGACATTTCTTTTATTTGAGTAGCGCTAATCCCTGATTTTTTAGCTGTTTTTTTTGCGGCGTAAGATGTTGTTGTACTTGAATTACAAGCCAAAAACGCAATCAATATAAAAAATAGAAAAACAATTTTTTTCATAAAATTTAATTCTAATCCCCAAGAGTCTAAAACTTACAATCTTAATTTACTATAAATGTTGATTTTTTGTATCAATTAAATGTATGATAATGATATGGATTTAAAGAACAAAATTTATCAAATGTTTATGATAGCACCACAACAAACCGAACTAATTGGGGGTGGAAACCTTGAAAAAGCTTTAAAATCAGGTTTGGGTGGGGTTATATTTTTCACAAGAAATATTCTGACTATTTCGCAAACAAAGGATTTTATTTCTCAAATAAATAAAACTGCGATTATTCCGCCATTTATTGGTATTGATGAAGAAGGTGGACGAGTTGAGAGAACAGAAAATATTTTTAACGGCAAAAAATTTTTATCCGCAAAATATCAGGCAGAAAAAGGACTTGATTTTGTAAAAACGCAAACTGCTGAAATAGCCTACTTGCTTAAAAAAATGGGCTTCAATATGAACTTTGCACCTGTTCTAGATGTTAACACCAATCCTCAAAATCCTATCATCGGTGAACGCGCTTATGGTGAAAGTGTTAAAAATGTAGAAAAATATGCGATTTGCGCAATGCAAACGTATTTAGAAAACAAAATTATTCCGGTTGGAAAACATTTTCCAGGACATGGTGATGCGAATTTAGATTCTCACTTGGTTTTACCGTCGTTAACTTTAAACAAAGATGAAATTGAGCTAGTTCATATAAAACCTTTTAAAAAAGCTATAGAAGATGGTATTCCAGCTATTATGGTTGCACATTTGCTTTGTCCAAGTTTGACTAAACAAGAACTACCTTCCTCTTTATCGTCGGAAATTTTAGATTATTTAAGAAATGAATTGAATTTTAAAGGTCTTATAGTTTCTGATGATATGCAAATGGGCGCACTACAAAAAATAGACACGATTGAAGCTGTTATTCTAGGAATAAAAGCGGGGACAAATCTATTTTTATATCGAGAATCAACTGATAATATTATTAATTTGATTGAGCAAGTGTATGAAAAAGTAAAAAAAGATACAACTTTAAAAGAAAAAGTAGAAAACTCTTTTAATTTAATTCAAGAAATCAAATTACGCTATGAGGCTTTCTTTGGATGCTGAGTCAACGGTTGTAGCTTGTTTTAGCACATCAACAAAACATTTGTCAAATTCATCATTGCGAGCCTTTTGGTATAATATTTCAAAAGTTTCATCATCATTTAATGAATTTTTATATGAGCGGTTTTCTTTTAGTGCAGAGTATATATCAGATATTTTTAAAATTTGCGTTAATGCGCTGTTATCTTCTTTTCCATCATGGTTGTGATGTGCACCGATTAATGTTAGAATTTTAGGGCTTAATTGAGTATTCTTCAACAACTCTACTCCCAGCGCATCATGAAGTTCAATAATTGAACGCTCACCTTGTGTTAAACCATTATTTTTATTTAAAATTTCAGGAGGAATAAATATTTTACCTATATCATGCAAAAGCGCGGCTTGCTCCATCGATGAATAATCTTCTTTCGAAAAACTAATTTTGCTATTTTTCATAATCAACTTAGCATTGTTGGTTGTTGGAATTAAATGTGACTCAATAATATCCAAAACATTTTGAAAATTTATATTTACATCCAAATTTTTTTCTTTCAATATTTGTGCAATTTTAGGATTATTTTTAACTTGATTTTCAACAAATGCCTTATTTAAATATTTAGCAATAAAATTTTTAGGTAAAAACTGAGCAAACAAATCATCTTTAAGATTAAGCGCATTGATTTGTGCTTGTTCCGATTTCAGTTCCGTAAAATTTGTTTTAACTTCTGGAATAAAAATATTAGATTTTGGCGTGCGCTGAATTTCATTTGGCAAAGCTACGTACGACCGAAATGAATTAATATTTACATTAGAATATGTTTCTATTCCCAAAAGCAAACCTTTTATTTACACACTACTTCCTTATGTATAATAAAAAACATTTTTTAAATCATAATTGTTTTTTTTATTGAAATTTGTAAATATTTTTAATAATTATTTTATTACTTTTTCTGCAAGGCTACTACTGTAAAAATTTGTATAACCTTCATTATAAGCTTTTATAATTCCTTTTACAAAACGTTTTGGAGTGGACCAATACGCAAGATGCGCAGTTATAAACGTTCTAGGAACATAAATATCAGATTTATTGAATATAAACCCATTTCCAGCCTTAAAATATTTTGCAAGAACATTGTTTGAACTTTGCAATTTTTTCATAGTAATATTCTCTGCACTAGGAAATCCGAAGGGATCATTTCGATAATTCACAATTAAAAAGAATATATCATTTTCTACAATATTTTTAATCATAAGTTGAGATAAAAAGTTTATACTTGTAGTCGCATCTGTTGCATCAGAATAAAACAACACTAATGGAGATGCAAAATTCACAACACCTTTTATATTATCATTTTTAAAACACGTTAGGTTTGTTTGTTTATCCAATTCAGGATATTTTTTCTTAAAATTTTCTATATCAGAATTGCGCTGAAATTTCCCTGAAACATCTAATTTAATTAACTCTGTTTCCAATAATGCATCTAAACAAGTTGGCTGAACCGGTGTAGAATTAATAATCTCCATAATTTCTTCATTTTGAGCATTTGCAACTAATTCATTCGGTACAATAGATGTAAACTTGTGCAAGAAATAATTATATGTAATAAAAGAACCAGCACTATATCCAAACAAAACAACTTTATGCCCCTTATCAGTCTGCTCTTTTACAATTTTTTGCAAATCATCAATTACCGGCGACATATTTTGATATTTTTGTACCCAAACCGCATCATGCAAACAATGTGCAAAAATACTTCTTACCTTGCCTGCAATTCGTGGAGTATAGTTTTTTGCATTTTCCAACCCTTTATCTATATTTTTCACCTCGTTTAAACTTCTATCCCCCCAATAAAACATTACCGGTTCCGGATTTATTTTATACTTCCCATTTTTTAAGAATAAATTTTGAGCCAACGCATCTTTCTCAAAACCTTCAATCATTATAGGATGGAGCTCTTTCACATCCCGTTCAAAAGCATCTTTAAATTTCAAACGATTTTTATATGATAAATCATTTGAACCATTAATGTATATGAAAGAAATCAATGTTGGTTTGTTATTGTTGTTTTGAATTTCATCAACAGCAAAAGATTTTAACCCTGTATTCACAACTAATATCAATATAAATATTATTAAAAATTTTTTCATGTTCCTCTCCATATAAAGTTTTTTTATTAAAGTCCTATATAACTTCTTGTATTAGCTTCTTTTTTTATAAATGTTATGGCTTTTTTGGTTATAAAAAGCACTCCTACACTCATTAATGTAACCATAGCAAAACGAGCAAAGACAATAACAAAGGTTAAATAATAATTATTTGCAAATATCGGCATTACGTTTGGCAAAATCATTATTTGATTATACAAATAAAAGAAATACCAATGAACAAAGAAAATTCCAAAACTATACTTTGCTACAAAATCCAACATTTTGTTTAATTTTTCTTGTGATATTAACCATTCGTCATAATGTTTTAAATATGCCAATAATAAAATTGTTGCAAAGATTTTTGAAACAGTTCCATTTTGTATTGAATAATTTAATGATAAATAAACATTTAAAGTCGCTGTCAATATCATTAACACCCAAAATAATATTCTACATCCATAAAACTTATTAATGATTTCTTTGTGTTTAGAACAAAACATCCCAAAAACATACATAGAAAAGAAATGAATAAATCCTACAAAAATGTATTTTACGTATTCAAAATACATTTGAAGGTAATTCATTCCCGCAACGGTTGAATAGTCTACATCTTGCCTTGGCAAAAATATTGTTATTGCAAAGAAAACTGGCAATAATTTATATAAAATATTTTTTCTTTCCGCCCATAATAAAACATAACTAGATAAAAAAAACAGACAAATCATAGGAATAAACCAAGTAGGAATATTATGAACCCTTCCTACACTCAACATCATTGGAATTTGCAACAATGGATTTAAGCCATCGAAAGAATTGCCATAAGATAAAGGAAAAAGCAAACACAGCAATATTCCAGGAATTGCCGTCCATAAATATGGTTGAATAACATTTGACCATTTTTTACTTAAATAATTTTTAAACTCATATTTTGCAGACAAATGCTGAAACAAGAAACCAGAAATAAATATGAACAAAGCCGTTCCTCCTGCAAAAATTTCAACAGAAATTTTTTGTGTAAGTGAACCTATTTCACCAAACTGCATCGTATGTCCTGCGACTATAAGTAATATAGCCAATCCTCTAAAAACATTTATATAATTTAAAATTTTTGTTTTTTTAATAGATGGTATACTTATTTCTGTTTTATTTTCCATCTCTCTTACCCCATACAACTACAAATCCAACCACAAAGTCGCGTATGGCGCAACTTTTAGGTGCATCGTTTTATTCTTTAATGAAATATTTACCTTGACATTATCATCATTAATTAAATTTTTTAAACTTGTAATTTTTCCATTATTTTTCAATATCGTATTAACAGGCAACGTTATTTCTGCCACCAATTTTTCTGAAGAAAGATTATTTATAACAAGTATTTGTCGTTCTTTGTCTTTTCTAATATAAGCAAAATTACTTGGTGATTTAGTATTCAACGGTATAAATTCACCCCTTGCCATCGTTGGAATGGATTTTCTTAAATGAATTAAGTTACTTACATTTTTGTAAACTTTGCTATTAAATTCATAATAATCCTTTGTCGCGCCATAAAATAGTTTTTCCGGCAATTCCCCTCTATGAATATCACGAGAATCAAAATAACTTAATAATTTTGTTTTTTGTTTAAATTTACGCAAATATTCTGATTTTTTAGCATTTTGAAAATTATTAGCCGCTCCAACTTCATCACCATAATAAATAATAGGAACACCTGAAAGAGACATTAAAATAGAAAAAGCCAACTCAATCCGTTCAGAATCTTTATCCAAAAAATTAGCCATTCTACCACTTACGCCAAAACCTTTTCTAAAACTTGCTCCTTTAGAAACAAGTTCGTTATAAATAATTTCTCTAACTTCAGGTTCAACCATTTCCAAAGTTAATTCATCATGCACACGCAAAAACATTCCCCAAACCGATGTAGAAGGAATTTTAGGAGTGTTTTTATGCGCATTAAGAAAATACTTCTTATCACCTGTTATCATACTAGCCCAAATCGCAGGCATGTATGGAAAATGATATGCAATTTGCGCTTCATCAGTACGTTTTAATTGCTTTTTCTGAGCATCAAAAGTTAACTCTACGGTTCTTTCTTTCCCAAAATACTGCAAAATATCCTTCGGTTCTTGACAAGCTTCAACCTGAACAACAGAAGCAGGAGCGGTCGCTTGAATATAATTACTTATCAATTTAACTATTGCATGTGTTTTAGGTTGGTTCTCTGCGTTTGTACCAGCTTCCTTTGAAAAATAAGGAACGGCATCCAGTCTAAAGATATCAATACCCAAATTTGTCCAATAACTAATTGTCTCTAAACAATAATATAAAACTTCCGGGTTCTCCCAATTTATATCAAGCTGAAAAGGATAAAACGTATGATAAAAATAATAGTCTTTACCATTTACACTTACTTTTCGCCAATGGGTTTCAGTACTTTCCGGAAAAATTATCCGCCTTTTAGAAATTTTACCATCATCTTCTATATATTCTACAACAGTACCCAACTTTTCATCTTGATATCGTTTAAATTCAGGCAAATTTTCTCTCACAATGAAATAATCAAGTTTTGACAAATCACCTTCTTCTACAGCTTTAAACCATTCATGTTCTTGTGAAAAATGATTTAAAACTAAATCTGCTTTAATTTTAAATCCTTGTTTTTTCGCTTCAACAATAAAATCTTTAAATTCTTCAATTCCACCTAAATCTTTTCTAACTCCACGTGGATTTTTCACATCAAATCCAGCATCTTGCATTGGCGAATCAGCAAACGGTAACATATATAAAGTCGTTACACCCAATTCATTAAGATAATCAAACATTTTTGTCGTGTCTTTGAAAGTGTTTGTTTTATCAGCCGATTTTACACCAAATTGGTCAGTATAAAACATATAAATAATTTCGTCTTTATACCAATCATCAGCTCTTGTTAAATCATAATATTTTAGCTCTATTGGACGATTTTTAATTGCGCTGTCAGCAATTTCCATTACTTTAGCATATATTTCATCTGCTTTTTCTTTGCCATAAATATCTACTATAGATTCTTTAATTTCTTTTTGAATTTTAGTTGCGTTGTCTTCAAGCAAAACAGCGGATTTTGTAGCGTTTATGGCTTTAGCTGCCACGTTTTCCGCAAAAGCAAAACTAAAACTGTTCGATAATAATATTGTAGACGCTAAAACGGCGCAAGTTATTTTATTTAGCCTTACCATAGTTACAATTATAACACAAAGCCATAATTCTAAATTTTGCCAAATGTATTTTTAACAAAATTTTACAGCTGATAACGATGAAAATTTAATAAAAAAATCTAAAAATCCTTCAAAAATTTAGCAGTCAAAATTCTACCCAGACATAAAAAAACGCTTAAATTAAGCCGTCATGTTTGCTGAATTTATTTCAGCATCTGTCCAATAAACAACATCAGCAAGGATTTTAACAAATTAAAAAACTTTTAATTGTTCATTTTCTTCTTTTTAGGACTGGCAACGCAAAAAAGCGAAATTCCGGACGGACGTAGTCCGGAGAGCGAAGAAATTGAGCCGACTTGCCCGTAAGGGCATTAGGCGAAACTTTCTGAGCGATGAGGAATTTCAAGACAGAAGAAAACGCGCACCGGAGCCGAATGCGTAAGCCGTACGCGCAGGCGGACGGCTCGAGGCACGTTTAAGGCGAGGAGCAAGAGATGAACCAAAGCACGCACGCGATTTTTGTACGCTTGCGCTAAAAATCAGCTGGCTGCATACCGTCTTGAAATACAGGCGCTACGCGAAAGCGTGGTTTCGCTCCGCATGGGCGTTTCACGCCCGCCTGATTTCGCTTTCTTGTACGCTTCGCGCAAGCGCTCAGCTACAATCTCGGTAAAGAAGAAAAACGGCGCCCACGCTACGCCCTAACAGAAAATTGTTGCATTGTTTCGACTAAAAACGAGACGGGCCACGCTTTCAACAGGGTCAGGTGGGCTAATGCCCCTGCTTCAATTTCGAATTTTTGTTTTTATCTTGCTAGTTGCAAACCAACGGAGTTGGCGCTCCCCCTGAAACCCCTTGCAAATCAGGAGCTTTAGCCCCCGCCCCCCTCGCCTCCATTCCTAAATTTATATCTTGACAAGTATTTTTCCGCTAAAACTTTTATCAATTCTATAATTTCAAATTTTTTCAAAAATTATTCGGAACAACAGTAAAAATGAGTTCGGCATTGTAAGCTCAAGTATAGTGCGGTGCAGTCTTTAGACACACCGCAAGGGCTGGGAATAAACTCTTGCAAAACTTTAAAAAAAAATGTAGAATGTAAATATGGGTGTAGTTAAGACTAATGTGCTTTTTGAACAACATATACATGGTGCCTTTGGCATTGATTTTTTAATGTGCAACGAATATGAGCTGATTGATTGCGCTAAAAAACTTTTAAAAATCGGTGTTGGCGCTTTTTGTCCAACATTAGCAACAGCTCCGATAGGCATTTTAAAAAGGCAAATTGGCGTTATTTCTTCAGCGATAAAAATGCAGCAAGAAAAAAAAGTCGGTGGTGCTAAAATATATGGAATAAATCTTGAGGCTTGTTTTATTTCTCCGGACAAAAAAGGAATTCATGATGAAAATCAGCTTTTGTGCCCAACTATAGAAAATTTTAAACTTTTTGAAAATGAGAACATAAAGTTAGTTACGTTAGCACCGGAATTAGATAAGAACTTGGGGCTAACAAACTACCTAAAAGCCAAAGGCATAAAGGTGTTTGCAGGACACACTCAAGCTCATAATCTTGACAGGATGGATGGCGTTACCCATTTATTTAATGCTATGTCCGGAATTTCGCATCGTCGGCAAAATACTGTAACATCTGCGTTGTTGAATGACAATTTGTACTGCGAACTCATTGCAGATGGCTGCCATATAAATTATGACAACATAAAATTAGGTTTAAAAACAAAACCTAATGACAAAATTATCTTAATTTCAGATGCATTACCAATTGCTGGTAGTGGTGAAACTGAAATGACTTTTTGCTCTAAAAAAATATTTTTAAAAGACAATTACGCTACAGATGCGGCTGGGACCCTTGCAGGCAGTGCAATGTTATTGCCTGATATTATCAAAAAATTGGTTAAAAATGATATTACATCTTTAGAAAATGCGGTTAAAATGGCATCAAATTCTTGTACTCTATTTGATGTTAATTTGCAAAATCAATATCTTTTATGGGATGACGAACTGAATATTGAAGTCGTAAAATTCTAACATAATATTCAACAAAAAAAAGGGCAGTAGCCCTTCAAAATGGTAAGTTTTAGGTAATTAAAATTTTTAAATTAAATGTAATTTAGCAATGAATTTTGTTGTAAAGTCATTGCGCCAACTTGCATAGATGCTTGAAGTGCATACTGTTGCGAAATTAGCCCACTATAAACTTCAACTAAATCAACATCTTGTATTTTAGATAAATCATCTTGCATTAAAATATTATTTTCGGCAAGTGAATTTTCACTCATATCGGCTTTTTGCGCATAAGTTCCATAACGGCTTCTAATCCCTGTAACATTTTCTATATCATCATGTACCAAATTTATTGACTCCCTGATTTTAGCAAAACCTTCAGAACTAATTGTAGCATCTGTACTTGAGGCTACATCTAAAGCAGCCTCCAGTTCTGAAATTGTCTGAAATATTCCACTACCGGTTTTTGTTGCTACATCGTAAGAACCAAAAACACTATCTCCTGCTGCATTCAAAGTAAGATATGTATCTTCTGCCACTTCCAATTGGCGCTTATATTCACCTGTTTGGGGCGTGCCATTATAAACAACAGTTCCATCATCATTTAAAGTAAATGCGTTTGTATTAGTATTTGTTCCTGAAAAAATATACATATCCATATATTGAGTATTTGAAAGTGTTATTATTGTATCTTTGATAGATGTTATTTCACTTTTTATTGCTTGTAAGTTTTCAGGCGTATTGTATTCATTTGCAGCTTGGTTTGCCAATTCGTTTAGACGTTGCAATCTATCAACTACGGTTGCCAGCGTACTATCCATAATTTCATATTCACCTTGTGCAGCACTTACATTTTTTTGATAACTCTCTAATTTTGATAAACCATTATTCAAAATAATAATTTTAGCCGCACCCGTAGGATCATCAGTTATAGAATTGATTTTATTACCGGTTAAAGCTTGATTTTGCAATTCATAATATTTATTTTGATTATTTGCAATTTGATTAATTAAATTATTTTGCATTGAAATCGTAGAAATTCTAGTAATCATACTATTCTCCTAAACTTACTAAAACTTGTAGCATTTGATTGCAAGTAGTAACAACTCGAGACGCAGCTTCATAAGCACGTTGATACTTAATCATATCAATTAACTCTTCATCCAAGTTTACAGAACCAGCTGACAAATAATTCGACATAGTTTGTTCCACAACATTGCTTTGCGCATCTACCTTTGATTGCATATCAGCAGCTTCTAACCCGACAGTTGTTACAAGATTTTCTAAAGAGCCCAAAATTGTAACCCCACCAAGCTCACCAAAGTTAGTATTTTGCAAATTTAAAATACTTTTTAAGTTATTGGAATCACCAACGGCTCTATTATCAACAGGATTTCCATCCGCATCAACCTCAACTTTTGCAGCAGCAACAAGATAAGGATTATCATACACTGTTTGATTAATTTTTATATTTCCAGCGTTAAATTCACCGCCACCATCTACGACAAACAAAGGTTCCATAGACTGGGTAAGAATTTTATTACCATTTGCATCCAAAGTTATACTCATAGCGCCTGTTTGGGTCTGAATTTCGTTTACGGAATCAGCAAAAACTTTTGCCATAGCATTTATCTGGTCTAGAACTTTTTTAAATGTTATGCCATCAGCATCACTTGATGCCGCATTTAATACCCCGCTTAACTGACCACCATCTATATGTGGTCTAATATCAGAAACTTTTACTTTAGGGTCATCGCCAATTGTTTGTATTTGAACTTTCGCTGGATTTGCATCATCACCAGAAACTATTTTTAATTCAGCTACTTGGTTTGCACCACGAACAACATCAAAGCCTGCTATATTAATATTGACACTTCCATTCGTGTTTGTTGATGAATCAAAATCAACATAATTTGCAAGGTCTTGCAACAGTTGATTACGTTGAGTTATTAACTCGTTTGAAACAGAACCTGATGATGTTACTTTAACAATCGTATCATTTAATGATGTAATTTGTTTCAAAAGCTCGTTAATATCATTAACCAAAACTCCAGCCTGACTTTTATTTACAGAATCCGGATAATCCAAATTTCCAACCAAGTTTTCTCTTTTATCAGCTAAAGAATCATAAATTTGATTAAAAGTTTCGGCAACAGTTTCCGCAGCATTCACATAGTTAATTCTTAAAGTAGAATTACTAGGGTCTTGAGATAAATATTGTGCTGCTGAATAAAACTCACTAAATGCGGTTGATAACGCGCCATCACCCAATTCATTTAATACATCAGCAATATCTTTTAGTCCGGATAATTGAGCTTCTAATGAAGACAGGTTTGAGTTTTGACCTATCAAATCACCAAGTTGAAACTCGTTCATATATTGAGATATATCACTAATACCAACCCCTCCTCCTTTAAATATTTGGAGTCCTTTAGCACTTGTATATGGAGAATAACCTTCTAATTCCATCAAATTAACGCGCTGTTTCATATATCCTTCTGTATTCATATTGGCAACGTTATTTGAAACAACATTAAGCGCAAATTGGTTAACACCCAATGCAGTTTTTGCTATATTCATACTTGCTATTATTGACATTCTTTAATTACCCTCTCATTTAAACTTCTTCTACTATAGATGAAATTCTGCTAATTTCACCTTGTACACTTTGTCCGTGATTGTTGTAATCTCCGGCCATTGATGTCGCATTAGAAATTATACTAAGTGTTTTGTTTACGATGTTCATTCCGTGTCTAATCAATTCTTTAATTATTCTTTCTTTATGCGCTATTTGATTAATTAATTCGTTAATTTTTTCTTGGGATATTTTAAATTCGCTAGCCAAATTATTATCTAAACCTTGGCTTAATTCTATCATTTGTGTTAGGTTAGTTGCTTGAATACCAAATTTATTTGAAATCATTTGTCTATGATTTACTGATGATTTTATCGAATCAACAGTATTTAATATTTTTTCATCAATAGATAATAAATTATCCACAGAATTTGAAATTAGAATTTTTCTTTTTTCTTCAAATTGCTCGTTTAGGATAGAGTATAATTCCAACTCTTCATCTATTAAACTTTTAATTGTCTTTAAATTTCCCAAGTCCATTAATTTTTACCTCTAAACCGAATAGTTTATTAAAACACTTCTTCCAAATTTTAATCCATATTTTATATCTTCTTCACTTAAATTTGTCTCTCCAACTGAATCAGCATATTTTTTTATTTCATCAACATTTATATTCCTTAATATTGAGTTTTCTTTTATTCTTGTACCTTCTTCCGTCTGTTTTTGTGCGATTTCCTGTTTTGCCGGTTGCGCCTTAAATGCGTTTGTAGCATTAAAAAACCTTATTGCACTTATATTATTACTTCCTTCAACTGCCCCTAGCATTTTTACCCCTTAATCCACTGTATATTTTTCCATTTGTTCATAAATTTGTTTTGCAAAACCAAAAGTAGTTCTTGGGTTTTGAGCCATTTCTCTACCCATTTCACTATAAATAAAGGATTTAAAATTATCCATATATTTACCTTTTCCAAAAATCCCACCTTCTTCATCAACTGTTTTATCCATCATATTAAGCATTTGAGTGATAAAGATTGATTCAAATTCTTGTGAAACTTTTTTTAATTGAGATTTTTCCCCACCTGATTTTTTGATATCATTAAAAATTTGAGTCTCACGATTTACTGCGTCAATTGTTGGTGCCATATTTGCCATTGTATTATTTACTGAAATATTCATTTTTATTTAATTACCTATATAATTTCTATTTCTGCCTGAAGTGAACCACATTCTTTTAGTGCTTGCAAAATTGCAATTAAATCAACCGGCGTAACACCAATAGCATTAAGGGCTTTTACTAAATCATTTAATGTTGAATTTCGTGGGATTTCAACTAAACTTCCCGGTGTTTTTTGAACATCCACTTCACTGTTTGCAAACCCTACTGTTGAACCTAAAGAAAATGGCTCAGGTTGAGATATCATGTTATTAGTTGAAATCGAAACGGTAATATTACCATGCGCAACTGCTGCCGGGGTTAACTTTACCTGACTTCCTATTACAACTGTCCCTGTCCTTTCATTTACAATAACTTTTGCTCTTTCATTTGCTGGAGATATTTCTAAGTTTTCAATAATTGAAAGAAAAGCAACTCTATCATTTTGAAAATTTGATGGAATTTGAATTTCTACACTACTACCATCAATTGCTTTTGCCGGTGCAACTGCATTAGTAATTGTTTGCGCAATCCTTGCAATCAAAGTATAATCAGCTTTATTTAATGTAATTGTCAACGTTGTGTCATCGCCAATTTGAGTCATAATATCACGTTCAACAATCCCACCATTTGGAACTCTTCCTGTAGTTGTTATAGTTGTTCTTTTTGATGTTCCATTAGCACCTGCATTTACGCCACCAACAGAAATCGAACCTTGCGCAACAGCTACAACTTCGCCATTTGGGGCTCTCAATTGAGTTTGTACCAAAACACCGCCTTCTAAACTTTTAGCATCAGCTAAAGTTGAAACTACAACATCTATTTTGTCACCATTTTTTGAAAATGGTGGAACAATTGCAGTAACAATAACCGCCGCCGTTGAACCTTTTTGAATGTAGTTTGCTTGGTCAATTACAGTACCCAAGTTTTGTAGCATTTTTTGGTTAGTAATCTGAGTAGAACGAGAGTTATCACCGGTTCCTGGTAAACCAACAACTACACCATATCCAACAAGTTGGTTATCGCGAATACCTTTTACATGCGAAACATCTTTTATTCTAACCATAACTTCCGCTAGCGACACCGGCGCTATCAAAGTTATAATCATTAATATTGATATTATTAATCTTAAAATTTTCATTTTTCTCTCCCCAGTTGAGATTTTTATTAGAATAAGTATCTTATTACTCTGTTTACTATACCTTCATTATTAAGTCTTGAAGTTGAACCTTTTCCGTTAAGTGCGAATTGTAAATTAGCAACATTTGATGAATCGATATAACCTTGTTCATTAATAAAACGAGGATCAACAATGCCACTAACCAACAAGTCTATTCTTTCATTAGCATTAACTAAAGTTTTTTTACCTTGCACCATCAAATTGCCATTTGGTAAAAGTTGAACAACTTGCGCAGTTATACTATTTTGGAATGTTAAATTACGATTAGAAGATGATGATGAAGTAACTGTGTTTCCTCCACCGTATTCATTCCATCTATCATTCAATGGTCTTCCCGGTAAAACTTTATTTAACAAATTTGTAAAATTATCAGTTGTAACGGCACTTCTTTCTGAATCATAAGACAAAGTATCCGCACTTTTTACTGTTTCATTTAAAACAATGGTAACAACATCACCAACGCTTCTCGCTCTAACAGATCCGAACAATGACTTTGGTTCTGCCATATATGATTGCATTGCAGACATAGTGAATAAAGATTCACAATTTGCAGCTGTTGCACCAATGCTTAACATCATCATCATTATTATTAAACTTTTTTTTGTTAATTGTTTCATATTTCACCTTAAGTTAAATATTTACTTTTACAATATTTTTATTGATTACTTCACCATAATAAACTTTTTTATTATCGGCATTTTGCACTGCAACCATATCACCTTTTGACCCGCTTGCAAGTGCTTTTCCTTTTATTGAAACAGTTAGATTATTTTGCATATCAAATATAACCGTAACCATTTCATCTTTTTGGACATCTGAGCGAATTTTAGCAAAACGTTTGTCTATGGTTTGTCCAGCTCTATAAAATTTTGAAGATACAATTTCTTCACCATTTAACAAATCCATTTTAACTAGATTTTGATGATTACCATCCACTTCAACTTTTTTCAAAACTACATTCGATGCATTGATTGATTTTCCTATACCTATTTCTTTAGTCGCAACAAGCGCTTCCTTGTACGCTTTTACTTCCAACGGAACACCAAAAGAACGAATTAAAGAGTTATTAACATAAACTCTTAACGCTTTAATGCATCTTTTAGAATAACCACTACCATGGTTTTCAACTATAACCATTTTTAATTGTCCATCTGGCAACTCTAAAGAAGAAAAAGGAATTCCTAACACCTTCACATTAATATCGGTAAAACCTTTATTAACCATATCAGTTTCCACAGCCTTAACCACTTCTGCCTTAATATGTTCAGCATCAAGCGTTTGAGCAGTTACATAATTTTGAGTAATTGCCAAAGTTAAAATTATTAAAGCTGATTTTAAAAGATTTTTCATTAAATTTTTATGCCTTTATTATACGATTTGGTTAGTTTGTCTTAAGATTTCGCTTGAAGTATTAATTACTTTTGAATTTGATTCAAACGCTCTTTCTGCTTTAATCAAATTAATCAACTCATCAACAATTTGAACGTTAGAACCTTCAAGGAAGTTTTGTTGCAAAAGACCTATACCTTGTTGTCCAGGGGTTGCCTGAATTGGAGTACCTGAACCAGATGTTTCAACATACAAATTGTGCCCGATAGAAAGCAAACCGGCAGGGTTTTGGAATTTTACAAGTTGCAACTGCCCAACTTGTGTTTGTTGTGTATCATTACCAATTTTTACTGCTACGTTTCCATCAGAAGTAATACTAATTTCTGTTGCATCTTGTGGAATTTGAATAGATGGTTGTAACAATAGACCATCAGTTGTACAAAGTTGACCTTGAGCATCTCTTTTGAACGAACCATCACGAGTATAAGCAATTGTTCCATCTTCTCTTGTAATTTGGAAAAAACCTTCACCCTGAATCGCTATATCAAGTGGGCGACCGGTTGATTCCATAACACCTTGAGTGTGTATTCTATTTGTAGCTGCAGTCATTACACCAAGTCCAACTTGCACACCCACAGGTTGAAATGTACCTTGGTTCATCATTGCCCCCGGAGTTCTCGCAACTTGAGATAACAAGTCTTGAAACTCGGCTCTAACTTTTTTAAACCCCGTAGTATTAACGTTTGCAATGTTGTTCGCAATTACGTCTAAGTTATTTTGTTGTGCCAACATTCCTGTTGCTGACGTTGTTAATGATCTTAACATTTTTCTTTATTTCCTCTTATTGCAATAATTTTAGAAGTTTGGTCTACCAACACCTATCGCTGTTGATATCATTGTTGATTGTTCTTTCATGAATTTCGACAATGTTTCATATCCTCGTGAAACATTTATCATTCCAATCATTTCATTTACAAGGTTTGTGTTTGATGTTTCAATCGAACCTTGTTGAATTGAAAATTTTTCCGCTTTCAATTCTGGATTATATTGATAATCTTGTGGAACAAATTTTGAATGTCCGTTCCATTGGATAAATTCTTTGTCTTGAAAATCACAAATGGCAATTTGTTGTAGCATTATTTTATTGCCTTCGTGGTTGATTTCAATTTGTCCGGACTCCGTAATATTTAAGTCGTTATAACTTCTCATTTGTAACTCGTTTACGTTTAACACAATTGGCTTGTCCAAAGTATCAAGAACCAAATCTCCTTCTTCTGTAACAAGTTGATATTTGTTATTAATCATAAAAGACCCATTACGGGTGTAAGCTATCGTTCCATCCGCAGCTTGGACTTTAAAAAAGCCATCGCCTTGAATTGCTAAGTCTAGCGGATTATCAGTTTTTAATAAATTTCCTTGAGAAAACTCATGAACCATCTGCTGAACTCCACTTCCCATTGAAATCTCTCCAACAATATCGCTTTGACGATATTTAGCATTTTCTGTTCTGTCAGATTGTTCCACCATTGTATTGTACAAATTCTTAAATATTAAAGAACTTTTCTTAAATCCGGTCGTATTTACGTTGGCAATATTGTTTGCAATTACATCATTTTGCTCAATATATGCCAACATTCCTTTTGCCGCTGCATTCATGCCTGGAGTAATCATTATTTATTACCTCCTTTCATGTTCTCATAAATGCTCAAAACATTTTTCACATAATTTTGAGTTTCTTGATATGGAGGAATACCGCCGTATTTTTTAACAGCATTAGGTCCAGCATTATAAGCGGCTAAAGCCAGTTTTTCATCTCCATTAAATCTGTCAATCATAGATTTTAAATATTTTGTTCCGCCTGCAATATTTTGTTCAATATCATAAGCATTTGAAACACCTAAACCTTGAGCCGTAGATGGCATTAATTGCATCAACCCCATTGCACCGCAATGCGAAGTTGCATTTGGATTAAATCCTGATTCTTGCTTAACCAAGGCGCTCACAAAATCTTTATCAAGCCCATTTTTGTTAGAATATTTTTCAATCAAGTTATCTATTTCAGCTCTGTTCTCAACATCTTTTTTAAATACTTTATTTTGGGAATTTTCATCAATTTTATTTAATTTTGCATCAAGAATATTTTGAAAACCTGAAGAAGAAGTTGTCGCATCGGAAAGATTAGCAAACTGCTTTTCGATAGCTTGCATACGTCTAATAGCTATATCAAGTCCTGATATTTCAATCGACATTCGTTATTTAATTCCCCAAGTATTCTATTTTACTTACCATTTTGAGAAGATATAACTTCCCACAACTAAAGGGTACTACAAAACACCCCTCTTTCTCATCATCCAGAAGGTTGAAAAAATTCAAAATAAAATAGACCAAAAGGTTTAGAGTGCCAATTCCTTTTTCTTATATTTCTTTTTATATTTATAAACTAAATAATTATCGTTTTTAACACAACAATACAACGGATAGAAATATTGGGTCGAAATTTTTGCCTCATCATAATAAAACAAATCAGTAGACTGAAATTCCTTTTTTAATTCATAAAAATATTTAAATTCATATCTTGGATTAACAAAAACCAAAGAGCGAAGAAGGTGTTTTATCTTATAAGAAATGAAATTTTCCTTTATTATTTCATAACTGGATTGCAAGCGTAAAACATCTTCCATTTTATGCATTATTGTTATCATGTGATTATAATTTTTACCACTATCTTTTGTTATAGATTTTTCAACATTTACCCGATAGTTATAAAGCTGGCGTCTATCAATAGAGAAAGATTTTGCTTTAAAAAACAATTCAGTAAAAAACAAATTATCTTCATAAATTAAACCGGCAGGAAATTTTACCCCACTATTTTTCAAGAAAGAGGCATTGTATAATTTCCCCCACGCCATAACAGGGAGATTATACATAACCGGCAAAAGTTCTTGCGGGCTAATCGGACGGTTATTAAAGTTTGGTCCGAGCCAACTTAAAGTAAAATACCTGTCTTCTTTGTCTACTCTTCGACCTTGTTTGTCATCATAATTCCAAATCGACTCAATAACAAAATCGGTTTTGTAAGTTAATATATTTTTTAGCATAACTTCGACAGCATTAACTTCCAAGAAATCGTCTGCGTCTACATACATTATGTAAGAACCACTTGCTTTTTTGGTTCCCTCGTTTCTAGCAACACTCAACCCCTCATTAGCCTGATTTATGATAACAAAACGCTTATCATATTGTGCAAATTTTTCGATAATCTCAGAACTTTTATCCGTAGAACCATCATTCACACAAATTATTTCCAAATCAGGATATGATTGAGTAACAATGCTTTTTAAACAACATTCAAGATATTTTTCTGCATTATAAATTGGAACAATTATTGAAACAGTCATAAAATTATCTTGTTGCATGTTTTATCCTATTCTTTTTTCTCTTCTTTAAGTATTGTTTAAATTCATTATAATAATACTTTAAGAAAAACACAAACCAAGGCAATTTAAAAACATCCATAAAGTGGATATATGTCGGGGTATGAACAATCGCCATATATTCATCTGGATTTTTAGCTATTTGCTTGCAATAGAGCCTATGCCGAGCATAAAATTTAGATTTTTTACTCCAAGCAGCGCTATTTATAAACATATTAAGCCCCAAGCAAACAGTATATTCTAAGAAATCACGCATTAAATCTTCATACAAATTTGCTTTATTAGTAATTCTTTTCAGCTGTTCAAAAACATCAAAAATTGCAAAGACTTTATCATCTTTTTTCATTGTATCCATAAAAGAATTTTTAATATTTTTTCGATAGAAATACAACGAGCGGTTTATTACTCCGATTTTTTCCGATAACAAAAGTGTTTCCAAATGAAATGGATGATCTTCAAACCAAAGGTTATCAATAAATTTAATATTTTTTTCTCTCAAAAATGCTGTTCGATATAATTTATTTGCAACCGAAAAATTCCCCAAAAATGGATTTTTATAGTTTTTCCAAGTTAAAATCATGTTATCGCAATTTTTAGGCCAAAAATTCGGTGGATAAAATTGATTTTCTCTAACTAAACTTGTTTGATTATCAAAATTAGAGACATTAAAACACACTAAATCCAAATTATTTTTTGTTGCTTTTTCGTAGGTTAACTGCGCGCAATTGTCAACAATCCAGTCATCCGAATCCACAAAATGGACATATTCGCCCATTGCCGTCTCCAATCCCTTATTCCTTGCTACAGCTGTTCCACTATGTTCTTGCAGTATAATTTTAATCCTGCTATCTTTTTGCGCAAAATCTTGGATTACTTCTCTTGAGTTATCAGTTGACCCATCATCAACACATATTATCTCTATTTCCTTCAATGTTTGCCGAATCAAAGACGCCAAACAAGCCATTAAATATTTGCCGGTGTTGTAAACTGGAACTATAAATGAAATTTTTATTTTGCTGTCCACTTAATTCTACTCCCATTCATAAATACAATCAAAAAATTTTTTTAATTTTTTCAATTTAGGCATAAATTTATTTTTAGAATTATAATAAAACTTTCTTAATAAGAAAAACACAAACCAATTATATCGCAAAACATCGGTATAATAATCAAAATTGCCCATTCTTTTGCAAGTAGAGAAATCAAACTCAAAACTTTTTAGTTTTAAAAGCTCTTCTTTCATTTTTTTGTAATAAACAGGTTTTTGAAAAAAATTAATGTCCATATAATAATGAGTCAACGCCTCGTATTTAAACTGAAAAAACAAATATTTTGCATAATTAAATTTGTTTATTTCTCTAATTTTTTCTTCTATCAAATCAATAACTTTAAAAATATCAAAAACCACTTTTGTCGATTTCAAAGTTGTCATCATAGAATTTTTTCTATTTTGTCTATAATAATAATGTTTTTCACACAAAATATTTATTTTATCAGCACAAAACATGCTATGCAAATGGAAAAGATGGTCTTCAAACCTAATATTTAAAGGAAATTTGCAACCTGTTTTATCAATAAAGCTTTTTTTGTAAAGCTTATTAGCGGCGGACAAATTCCCATAAAAAATAGACTTGCAATCTTTGTACGTATGGTACGAATTTTCATCTTTATGATTTTTCCACTTTTTAATATCAAAGAAATTCCCACTCGTAACATTTTTTTTATTATTATCATAAAAAGCGGCATCAAACATAACAATATCGCTACCATGTTTTTTAGCCAAACTATACACCTTTTCACAAAGCGTAAAATTAACCCAATCATCGCCATCCACAAATTGAAGATACTCACCCTTTGCAAGCTCCAAACCTGCATTTCTGGCGGCGGCAACGCCTTTGTTTTCTTGATTAATTATTTTTATTCGCGAGTCCTTCATTGCGTATTCTGTTAAAACATCTAAAGAATTATCCGTGGAGCCATCATTGACACAAATAATTTCAATATCTTTAAAGGTTTGCCTGACTAGACTTTCAAGACACTTTGAAACGTAATCTTGAACATTATAAACCGCTACAATAATAGATATTTTAGGACTCATAAACTCACTCTTTTGTAAATTATGCCCGATGGGAGTCGAACCCACGACCAACAGTTTCGGAAACTGCTACTCTATCCAGCTGAGCTACGGGCACATAATTTTCAACAATTTTATTATACCAGCAATGTAACATTATTCGCAAGGAGGATTTTATTTAATTTTTAAAATTTTGTATCGGATTAAATTCCCCTTCCCCCTCCCTATCACAGCTCCTCAATATCTGTAGGTTGGGCTTTCCAGCCCAACACACCCCCAGACTTCCCTCCTCCAAACAAATGAAAAAACTAAAGAACTGCCTAAAAAATGTCGATGTAATAAACGAATAGACTGTGGCGTGCATTTTAATGCACGGTAACAAACCCGAAAGTCAGACCTGTAAAGCGTAGTATGACAAACCGGCAGGGGGCATTTATACACACCACAAGAACCGTAAAGCGCAGAACAACAAACAGGTAGGGTACGTTTATACGCACCGCAAGGGCAACAAAGGCAAAAGAACTGTAGAGAGCAATACGACGGCAATCACAGGAATAAAGTTAGCACACACGATTTTGAATGCAAAATCAAATAATAAACGAAAGAAAGTAAAGCAGACAATTGATTACAATAGAAAATAGCTCGATAAACCAAATGTTAGCCAATGAGCTAATGAAGAACCTTCAGGCATTCTCAACATCAATGGAGAGAATGACAACGGGCTTGAAAATCAATTCTGCAAAAGACGACCCATCCGGTTTTTATATATCATCAAGATTCACCACCCAAATAAACGGCTTGAACGTCGCAAATAGTAATATCCAAAGCGCAATAAACATTTTAGGACAAGCCGATGAGTCCTTGACCGAAATCGATGAACTTTTGGGCAAAATGCGAGACCTGATAGAGTCAAGCTGTAGCGAATATTTGACCCCAAGCGAGCGAGAAGAAAACCAGAAAAAAATTAATGCTTACTTTGAACAAGCACTTCAAATAAAAAACGAAACAGAAGTTGATGGGCGAAAAGTTTTTAGCGAAAAAATAGCACTGGATAAAAACGTAACCTATACGGACGGTCACGCCGTTAGCGAAGCAGGGAATGCATTAGCGGCATCTTTCGTCGATGACTCAACACCCGCCGCCCAACCAGCCTCAACGCCTGTCGTGGACAGTGGTGTGGACAATGGCGTTGATACCGGCGCAGACACGGACACATATAGCGGTGTCGCACCTGCGGATTTTGTCGATACAGGCATGGCGGCATACTCACCCGAGGACGAGGGAGTTGCAGCGTATTCACCTGAAGATGATTACGGCGCGCTGTATGATGAAACGGCGTATAGCGATGATGAAGACGAAACCGCGCTCGTCTTTGATGATGGAACACCAAATACAGGTATCGCAATGGCGGATACCGAGGGTGATGGAATTGCTTGCTATTCGGGCGAAGACGACCCAAATGCGGGTATCGCCATGGCAGCAGAAACAGGCAACGATGGTATCGCAGTAGCCTCAACTATCGTAGATTCAGGCAGTGTAACGGTTACTGATACGACACAAACCATCACCATCGGTGATAAAAAGTATGATGTATATGGCAATAATAGTGGTGGTAATAAAACATTAAGCTGGTCTGTCGATGAAGATGGACAGATTACATTTGAAAGTGATGATTATATACAAATTAGTGCTCACAGTGGACAAAACGATAATGTCATATTAAATCTTACTAATGGTGATGCGGCTTATTTCCACGCTGGAGACGGCAATGATACTATTTATGTATCATCCGTTGGTAATATATTCGCTGGTTCTGGTGATGACTCAATTATAGTAACTGGAAATATGTTTCAAATAGATACGGAATCGGGTAATGATAGTGTTTATGTTCAAAGTGGAGCTGTTGTTTATGGGGCATCACTCGGTGCAGGCAATGATACATTAATAAATCACGGAACAATATATAGAGGTAAAGACGGTCATAATATAGGAGTTGCTGGAGGTGATGGAGATGATTCAATTGAAAACTATGGTAGCATCGATGGCTATGTATTAGGCAATACTTTATATAATAGTGATACATCAACAAATGATAAACTTGTCCTTGGAAATAGTGCTTATATAGATGGTAGTATTGCACACACATCTGTAGAGACATTAACAACCAATGGGATTGTTGCTGGTTTTGAAACCATCATTGACGAAGACGGCAACGACCTACTCAATTCAGCATCCTCCGGCACAATCACCGCAAACGGTACATACACAATCGACGGTAAACAATACACGGTAAGTGATTTATCCAGTGGTGAAAGTATAGACTGGTCTGTAGAAGATGGCGTGATTACGTTTACGTCTGATAATTATGTTAGCATCACAGCAGCAGACGGACAAAATGATAATGTAAGATTAAATTTACCAAATGCAGGTGAGTTCTTTGCAGGTGATGGTAATGACACTATTTATGTAACAAGCATAGGGGCGATAAACGCTGGTGATGGTAATGATTATGTAGTTGTAGAAGAAGGCGCAAATATTTCTTATGGCGCGTCTTTAGGTCTCGGTGATGATACACTTATAAATCGTGGAAATATAGATACTTATACTGGTAGCGTGTCCGGTCAAGGCGGTAAAGACGTCATTTATAACTATGGCACAATAGAAGGTGAAGTTAACGGTGGTACTTATACTTGGTCTGATGATACTGAATATGATACATTATACTTTGGTGCCGATTCATCTATAGGTGGATATGGAATAAATGATGTTCAAACTGCGGTTGATAATGGAATAATCAATGGAATAGAAACAATCTACGACACAAACAACAATATCCTATTCCCAACCCCCGGCAGTGTAACCGTAACAGATACAACCCAAACGATTACAATTGGTGATAAAAAGTATGATGTGTCTGGTTATGGTGGTGGTACATTAAACTGGTCTGTAGATGATGCTGGACAAATAACATTCCAAACAGATAGTACAAACGAAATTTATATCACAGCCCACAACGGACAGCAGGATAATGTATCTTTAGATGGTGCTGGCATCACATTCGATGCTGGTGATATGGATGATTATATAGAGGTGAAATCAGGTGCTAGTATTTATCGCGCGACTTTGGGATACGGTAATGATACACTAGTTAATAATGGTATAATAACTAGTGGTGTAAGTGATGGTGATGGTAGTGGTACAGGTAATGATTCAATCATAAACAACGGTACTATTAGTCATATTTTGGGGAATAGTGGTGCTGATACTATTATAAATACTGGCAAGGTTAATTCTGATGTTGCTGGTGGCGACGGCGACGACTCGATTGTAAACAATGGCACAACAACTCTTATCTTGGGTGAAGGTGGCGACGATACAATTGCAAATAATAGTGTAGTTATTAATAACATCTATGGCGACTATTATAGTACCGACACATCTACAAACGACACGCTTATTTTAGGTGAAGCGTCAAGTATTGGTGGCCATGAGATTTACAATTCATCAACCGCACAATGGGCAGTTGGGTCGGGATATATTGATGGCTTCGAAACAATCGAAGACGAAGACGGCAACGACCTACTCAATTCAGCATCCTCCGGCACAATCACCGCAAACGGCACATACACAATCGATGGTAAAACTTATACGGTAAGTGATTTATCCAGCGGCAGTATAAACTGGAGCGTGGATGATGGTGTTATTACGTTTTCATCCGATAATTATGTTAAAATAAGCGCAGCAGATGGACAAAACGACAATGTGCTCTTGAATTTAACGAGTTATTATTCAAGTTTCTGGGCGGGCGACGGTAATGATACTATACATATTACAAGCGTTGGTACTGTATCTGGTGGGGAAGGCAACGATTCTATCGTAAATAATGGTAATGCAGTAGGTCTTTTAGGTAATACTGGCAATGACACAATCGTAAATAATGGTAGATTGTCCTATGGAGGAACAAATGCGCTGATATTTGGCGGAGACGGTGCTGACTCTATTGTCAATAATGGTACACTTGATAATTATGGTAAAATTTCTGGTGGAGACTGGAACTCTGACACATCCTCAAACGACTCATTATATGTCGGTGCTAATTCTAGCGTAGCTGGTTATGGTGCGAATGATGTTCAAGGTGCACTTGATGCAGGAGAAATCAACGGCATTGAAAACATTGAACTTGAAGAAGAACCTGTTATTCCTGACACGCCTGACGTTCCGGAAGTCCCTGAAGAACCAGCAACTAGTGGCTCTGTCGACCTCGCCTACGGTGAAACAAAAACCATCACAATCGGCGATAAGAAGTATGATGCGTGGAGTTATAATGGCGGCACTCTAAATTGGTCTATTGACGATGCAGGTCAGATAACTTTCCAATCAGATAGTTATATGAGCATCACCGCCCACGATGGTCAGGCTGATAACGTATCTTTAGATGGTGTTAGCCTTTCTTTCAATGCAGGAGATGGAGCTGATTATGTTATTGTCAAGGAGGGTGCAACAATTGCAAGCGCCAGCTTGGGCTATGACAATGACACGTTTATAAACTATGGAACTATAACTACTCATAACGGAGTTAGTGGCGATTCCGGTGATGATTACATTGAAAACAAAAATGGTGCAGAATTAGCAATTATTTTTGGCGATGACGGTAATGATTCGATTGTAAATGATGGCACAGTTACCGAAATAATTTATGGCAACGCTGGCGATGACTATTTGAAAAATGAAGGAACGATTAAAGATACTGCTGTTTTAGGCGATGGTAATGATACAGTTTATAATTACGGCTCAATTGATTGTTATTTTTCTGCAACTTTAGGCACCGGTAGCGGTGATGATTATATTTACAATTATGGAATGGTTAATGGTACGGCAATAAATGCACAAGAGGGCAATGACCATATTTATATTTATTCTGATGATAATATGGTAAATGGCGGAAGTGGCGATGACATGGTATTTGTATACTCCGATGGCAACAGCATTATGGGTTCTCATGATAATGATAATATTATGATATCCGGTGACAACAATACAATTATAGGCGGAAATGGTCATGATGTAATCACCACAAGCGGTAAAAACAACACTTATTCGGGCTTTGATGAGCTTACCAGCGGTTCTCAAGCTATGACTATTCAAACGGATTGGAACTTGAACGATTATTCTTCTTACACGCTTAATCTTGACCTGTTCCTACCGGAAATCGCGTTTGATATCTCCTCTGCCGAAAGCGCTCAACAATCATTATCTCAATTGGATGAAATCATAAAAGGCGTTTCTAATTCCAGAACTTCCATCGGGGCTCAAAACTTGATTTTGGAAAGCCAAATGGAGCACAACACCATAAGAATTGCTAACCTTGAAAACTCTCGCTCGATTATCAGAGACGCTGATGCTGCCGAAGAATACAACAATTTAATCACTCAAGCGTCTATAGTTGAACAAATTCAAATGCTACAAGCTCAAGCTAATTCAAATCATTATAACTTGGTTTCTCAATTAATCTACGGCGTTGTTGCGTAAGGTTGCTTTTTTTTTGGGGGGGAAATGTTAAATACGTTACTTTACACAACTTATTTTATCCTTGACTTTAGTTTTTGTTAGCAATAAAACTGAAGTATAAAGAAAAAACAGCCGAAATTTACATAAAGTAAAGACAAAAATCAAATGTGCAAAATGCCTCACCTTTATTGATTTTGACTGCAGTTATAACTAGTCTTATGGTGGAATATATGAATAATTTTTTTATCGGTATTATACTTTTATTTTTAAGTGGAATTGTTACTGCATTTTTGCCTAACAAATTAAAAATAAAAATGACAAGTTTGTTATCAATAATTGCATCCATTTTTGTTGCAATTCCTGCAATTAGCGTTTTACATAACCACGAAAATTTAATACAAACATTCAATTTTAATGAAATATTTGGCGCTGTTGGGTTTGCTATCGACCCGTTGAGTGCGTTTTTCATTTTAGTAATAGCACTAATGAGCCAAATATGCGTAATTTACGCAAACGGTTACTTAAAACCCTATATAAAAAATGGAAAATCTTTGAGTGCGCATCTAATATTTTTGCCAATCTTGGTTGCTTCAATGTTGTTGGTAGTTACGTGCGATAACGCTTTAATGTTTTTGGTCTGCTGGGAAATAATGTCACTTTCTTCGTTTTTCTTAGTTATGTTTGAAAACGAAAAAAAAGAAACCGTCAAAGCAGGTTTAAAATACCTTGTTTTTATGCATATTTCTGTTGTTTTTATAATTTTGGCATTTGTAGTTTGTTCGATAACTGCGCAAAGTTTGGATTTCAATTCTTTTGCACAAATCTTAAAAACTGATTCATCCTTAGCCAATTTAGTGTTCATATTAGCATTTATTGGTTTTGGGACAAAAGCAGGTTTTTTCCCTTTTCACAACTGGTTGCCTGAAGCGCACCCCGCAGCTCCAAGCCACGTAAGTGCGCTTATGTCTGCAGTTATGATTAAAACAGGTATTTACGGCATTTTAAGGGTTTTGGCGATGATTGAAACCCCAACTCAATTAACATCTTTTATTGTTTTAGTTGTGTCTTTAATTACAGCTTTGTATGGAATTTTATACGCAATAACACAAAATGATGTAAAAAAATTACTTGCATATTCTTCAATAGAAAATATTGGGATTATTGGAATTTGTATGGGCGTTGGGATGATTGGATTAACTTATGAAAACAATTTGGTTGCAATTTTAGGCTTTGCAGCTTGCATTTTGCATATTTTAAACCACTCAATTTTTAAAGAACTAATGTTTTTATCAGCCGGAAATATTTATACAAAAACACATACTAGAAATATTGAAATATTGGGTGGATTGGTTAAATCAATGCCTAAAACCGCAACTTTATTCTTAATTGGTTCAGTTGCAATTTGTGCACTACCACCTTTGAATGGCTTTATAAGTGAATTTTTAGTTTACTTTGCTATGCTAAAAGGCTTAAGCATAAACAACTTTGGCGCTATTTGCACGCTAATTTTCACAATAGCAGGGCTTGCGCTTGTTGGAACTATGGCAATACTTTGTTTTACAAAAGCATTTAGCATAATTTTCTTAGGGTTGTCTAGAAGTGAACACGCTCAACAAGTGAAAGAAGATGTTGAACATTCAATGATTTTACCTATGAGTTTACTGGTTGTTTTGGCGTTAATTATTGGATTATTTCCACAAATGGCGTTTGCGTTTGTAACTTCTACGGTTAGCGTTTTAACAGGGACTGAAATCATACCCCTTTCTATAAGTGAACCGATAGAAATCCTTCAACAAATTTCTGTTTTTGCTTTGGGCTTTATCGGGATTGTTGGGTGCTTAATCGCTACAAAATTAATGCTTGGTGGCAAGGTCGAAATGCACGAAACTTGGGGCTGTGGCTATAATCGTCCCAACAATTTTATGCAATATAATGCATCATCTTACGCATCACCATTTTTGACTATGCTAAGACCGTTGTTTAAGAGGGTTGTAGATATCGAAAAACCTAGAAAATTATTCCCTAAAAGTGCCCACTTAAATATGCATATTGATGATATTGAAGAAGCTTATGTTATAAAACCGTTGATAAAATTTGATGAATGGTTTTTGGCTAAATTTGAAAATATTCAAAGTGGAAATATTCAGTCATATATTAAATTTGGGCTGATATTTTTGGTAATTATAGTAATAGGATGTTTTATTATTCAATAAAAATTAATCAAGGAAAAGAAAATGACTGTAAAACTTTTAAATTTAATAATACTATTGGTTGTTCCGTTTTTAATGCTTGGGGTAATTAAAAAGACTAAGGCTTTTTGGGCAGGAAGAAAAGGTGTTTCTTTGTTTCAGCCTATGTATGATTTTTTCAAATTATTGAAAAAAGAATTTGTAATAAGTAAAACGACATCAACTGTGTTTAGAATTGCACCTATTGTTGTTATAGCTTCTGTTTTTGCGGCTGCGTTGTTTGTTCCTTTAGCTTATGAATCAGCGTTGATAAATATACCGGCAGGATTAATTATATTTTCTTATATTCTTGGTTTAGGTAAGTTTTTCGCTCTTATTTCTGCTATGGATACAGGAAGCAGCTTTGAGGGTATGGGCGCTTCAAGAGAAGCTTGTTTTACTACAATAGTTGAACCGGCATTTTTTATGATTATCGCGTCAATTATGGCAATAAGCGGTAATTATACTTTTGATGCATTATCAATGATTTTGGAAAAAGCTGGAACTTATGGCGTTTTAATAATTATTTTTGCAGTATTTGCTTTATTTATGATGGTGTTAATTGAATGTTCAAGAGTACCCGTTGATGACCCAACTACTCACTTAGAGTTGACTATGATTCACGAAGTTATGATTTTAGATAATTCAGGCAAAGATTTTGCATTTTTAACTTGGAGTAATTCAATAAAAATGTTGTTGATTTCATCTTTGATTGCAAATCTTTTAATTCCTCGTGGACTTGAAATGTGGCAATCTTTTGGCGCATATTTGGCTGTGTTATTTGTAATTGCTTTGTTGATTGGAACGGTTGAATCAGGAATGGCAAGAATAAGAATGACTCACGTTTTTGAATTTGTATTTGTTATGAGTTCAATAGCATTAATAATTTTATCACTGGTTATAGCAGGGATGTTTGGAGGTTAAAAATGGAAAAAGGTTTTATAATTCTATTTGGACTAACTATGTTGTATCTTGCGACAACAAGCCGTATGATTTCTCATATTAGATTATTGATAGCTCAGGGAATATTGTTGTTCTTAATTTGTTGTTCAAATTTTGCGCACCACGATATTTTGAATTTTGCATTTTTAATAATAGAAACACTAATTGTTAAATCAATAGTAATTCCAGCATTTTTATTTAGAGTATTGAAAAAAACAAATTCAAACAGAGATTATGCACCAAATGTTCCGCACTTTTATTGCTTAGTAATTGCAAGTGTTATTTTATTAGGTTCATTTATGGCGTCGAATTATTGGATAACTTCAGTAAAAATGATTTCGCCAATGCATTTTGCTGTGTCAGTTGCGACAATAATTATTAGTTTGTGGTTAATTACAATAAAACACCATATTATATCTAACGTTATAGGCTTTATTACAATGGAGAATGGGATTTTCTTATTGTCGCTTTCAGTTGCAAAAGAAATGCCAATGCTTGTTAATATGGGCGTTTTGTTAGATGTATTTATTGCGGTTTACATTTTGGGATTATTTGTAAACGTAATTAACAAAGAGTTTAAAGATTTAGAAATTTCACACTTATCAGATTTAAAGGATTATAATTAATGATTAGCACAATTTTATTATTTCCAATAGTTGCAGGAATATTGATGATATTATTTAGACATAGATGGTTTGATACATTTATGTTAAATGCTTATGCAATATTGCATTTTATCATTACATCTATTGTTTGTTTTTGGCCAGTGCAAGAAGAATTTTTAAGTACAAAATATTTTGCGTTTGATGAAACAAATAAAATATTTATGCTTGTATTATCGATTGTTTTTCTTATGGTTGCCATATACAACAATGGGTATTCTAAGCATATTAATTTTAATGATAATAGAGTAAGACGATATACATTGATGATTTTAGCCTTTGTTTTGGCGATGACAGGTGCGATTTTAAGTACAGGTTTGGGGTTGGCTTGGGTTTTTGTTGAAGCTACAACTTTATCAAGTGCATATTTGATATACTTTAATAAAACAAAGCATTCAATTGAAGCTGCTTGGAAGTATGTATTTATTTGCTCAATCGGGATTGCAATGGCTTTTGTCGGGATTATTTTATTAAATCTTGCAACAGGTGAAATTAATTCATTGAGTTTTGATGTTTTATATGAAAATGCTCTTACATTTGATGTGTTTTGGTTAAAATTAGCATTTGTATTTATGGTATTTGGATTTGGGGCAAAAATGGGCTTAGCACCTATTCATTTTTGGTTGCCAGATGCGCATTCTGAAGCACCTTCTCCGATATCCGCATTATTGTCTGCAACATTGTTGAATTCAGCATTTTTGATTATTGTAAGAGTATTCAAGCTTATGGAATTGGCAAATGTTGATAGTTATGCTCGTATTATTCTTTTACTAATGGGCTTTTTATCGTTGTTTGTAACAGCTGTTTTTGTTTACCATATTAAAAATTATAAAAGAATGCTTGCGTATTCTTCGATTGAAAATATGGGGATTTTGGCAATTGGGACGGCTTTAGGTGGTGTCGCTTATTTTGCGGTTGTGTTGCATTTGATTGGACATTCTTTAGCAAAAGCATCGTTTTTCTTGACTGCTGGCAATGTTTTAGAATTATTTGAAACTAAAAGAACAAAATCTATAAAAGCTTTGATTAAACATGATGAAAAAACTGGTTGGTTGTGGGTTGCTTCATTTTTAGCAATCTGCGCATTTCCTACCTCTGTTTTATTTATAAGTGAATTTTTAATGATTAAAAAAATGATAGTGGATAAGCATTATATTTTATGTGCTTTGTTTGTATTGCTTTTAACTATTGTACTTTATGGCATAGGTAAGGTTGTATTAAAAATGGCTTTAGGCAAACAAAGTGAAGAAAAAATTGATATTGTTAATAAAAACAAATCAAAAATTTCAAGCTGGATGTATGTTCCACAAATAATAATGTTGATTATTGTATTTACTTTAGGTGTTTATATTCCACCTTTTTTAAATACTTTAATTAATAATGCAGTTGTAGGCTTTTAAGTTTTAATTTAAAGGACGTAAAAATGACAAAATGGATAAGAACAAAAAATAATTCAAAGGTTAATATTTTAGATATTCCGGTGCTTACTGTAAATGAGCTTAGATTGTCTATTATTGAAGAAAATAAAAGACCATTAGCGTTTTTTGGCAAGGATTGGGGTGATTATAGGGTAAGATTATTTGTTTGTCTTGCAGATGAAGAAAATCAAGAAATAATGATTTCTTCTGCTATATTTGAAGCTGGGGAAAAATACTATGAATCAATAACTCAAGACATTCCTGCTTTTCACATGTTAGAGCGTGAATTTTATGAAAATTTTAAAATAAAACCTTTAAATCATCCTTGGTTGAAGCCAGTTAGACAAAATCAAGATGACTATCCATTTTTTGAGATGGAAGGCGAAGATGTTCACCAAGTTGCGGTTGGTCCAATTCATGCTGGGGTTATTGAACCAGGGCATTTTAGATTTATGTGTAACGGTGAAAATGTTTATCACCTTGAAATTATGTTAGGTTATCAGCATAGAGGCGTTGAAGAATTGATGGTTAAATCACCATCAAATCAACTTGCAGAGTCAATTTGCGGAGATAGTGTTATTGCATATAATACAGCATATTCTCAAGTTATAGAGCAATTAAAAAATATTGAAATTACATCTAAGGCTCAATTAATTCGTAAGTTGGCGTTGGAAATGGAGCGTATCGCTATTCATATAGGTGATTTAGGTGCTATTTCTGGAGATATTGCATATTTAATGGGTGCATCAGTTTTTGGCGCAACTAGAACGCTTGTAATCAATACAATGTTGGAATTTAGCGGAAGCCGTTTTGGTAGAGGATTGATTAATGTTGGTGGTGTTAATTTTGATTTAGAAGAAGAAAAAATTAATCGAGCAAAACAAACTTTTACTAAAGTAGAAAAAGATGTAATCAGAATGTGTGAAACCATGTTGAAAAACACATCTGTTATGTCTAGGTTGGAAAAAACAGGTACGGTAAGTACAGAAAGAGCAAAAGAAGCTGGACTTGTTGGTATGGCTGCAAAAGCTTCAGGTGTTGAAATTGATTCCAGATTTGATTTCCCTGATAAATGGATGTCAAAGCTGGAAATTAAACGTATTCCTTTGAATGGAATGGGGGATGTTAATTCTAGGTTTAAATTGAGATATAAAGAAATAAAAGAGTCTTTTGAAATGATAAGAAAAATATTTAATGAGTTAGAAAATCATAAGACTGAACAAATTATGGTTAATTCATCTGGAGAATTAAATGGAAACTCTTTTGTAATTTCAATAGTAGAAGGCTGGAGAGGGGAGATTGTTCATATAGCTTTAACTAATGAAAACAAACAATTATCTCAATATAAAATAAAAGACCCATCGCTAAATAACTGGTATGGTTTGGCTTTGGCAGTTAGAAATAATGGAATTTCAGATTTTCCACTTTGCAATAAAAGTTTTAATCTATCTTATTGCGGTAATGATTTATAATTAACAAGGAAATAATATTATGTTTGATACTTTAAAATCGAGAATTTTTCAGGGTAAACAATTTATAAGCGATATACCAAATGCACCGATGAGAGAACAATTTAGAGGGTTTCCAGTTTTGTGTGGAGAACCATCAAATCCTCAAGAATGTTTAAATTCTTGTCCAACAGGGGCATTAAGTTTAAATCCATTGTCGATTGATTTAGGCAAATGCACATTATGTGGTGCTTGTTCTAATGTTTGTCAAAATGAAGCAATTAAATTCTCAAATATGTATAAATTATCCTCAACGAGTAGAGAAAAATTGATAATTACTGAAAATATAACAAAAGAGGATTACGAAAAAATTGCAATTGAGACAAGAAAAGAGATTAAAAAAGTTTTTTCTAAGTCATTAAAGTTGAGACAAGTTAGTGCTGGTGGGTGCAATGGCTGTGAACTTGAGTTAAATGCTTGTTCTAATGTTAATTTTGATATGGGAAGATTTGGAATTGATTTTGTGGCATCCCCTCGTCATGCGGATGGGATAGTTATTACAGGTCCTATTTCAGACAATATGGCTTATGCGTTAGAGGATTGTTATAAATCTGTGCCTAATCCTAAAATTGTTATACTTTGTGGGGCTTGTGCTATTTCTGGTGGTGTTTTTCAAAATAGTACAAAATTGAATAGAGAATTTTTAGAGAAATATCCAATAGATTTATATATCCCAGGTTGTCCTGTTCATCCATTGACTTTTATTAATGGGGTGAGAACTTTTATTACAGGGAAAAAATAATGCTTTTTATTATTAAAATAGCTTTATTTATTAAATATCAAGCTTTATCCAAACATTAATTGGTTTATAGTTTCTTGTGTTTTTTAGCTGTTTTCAATATTTTATTTTTAGTTATAAAAAATTAAGTAAATTAATACATTGTAAAGATTAACGTTATGAATGTTGCAATTTCTTTAATTAAAATCGAAATTAAACTATAATTCTTATAGGGGATAGGAAAATGTATAAAAATCTAAATGAATTAATAAAAACAATAGAAATACTAAGAAGCCCAAATGGTTGCCAATGGGATAGAGAACAAACACACGCTACATTAAAAAAAAATATGCTTGAAGAAGCTTATGAAGCAGTGGATGCCATCAACTCAAATGACATGAAACATCTAAAAGAAGAGTTAGGTGATGTTTTATTACAAGTTGTTTTACATTCACAGATTGCAAGTGAAGAAGGCTCTTTCAATATTGATGATGTTGCACGTACGATTAATGAAAAATTAATTCATCGACATCCTCACGTTTTTGGAGATGTAAAAGTTAATTCAACTGATGATATTCTAAAAAACTGGGAAGAGCTAAAAAAAGAAGAAAAACCGCACCGTACCTCAATAATGGATGGAATTTCAAAGGCACAATCCGCATTAATGAGTGCTCAAAAAATAAGCAAAAAAGCTGTTAATGTCGGATTTGAATGGCCGGACGAAAAAACACTCTACGAATGCTTTTTCTCCGAAGTTGAAGAATTTAAAGCTGCTAAAAATCAGGATGAAAAAGAAGATGAGTTTGGAGATATTCTATTCGCCGCAGTAAATCTTGCAAGATGGAATAAAATTGATGCCGAACAAGCACTATTGAGAGCAAACAAAAAATTTATGGCAAGATTTAGGAAAATGGAAGAACTTGCAACTAAAGATTTGAACGAATATTCTTTTGAAGAATATGATGAATTATGGAAACAAGCTAAAAAAGCAATATACGCTGAAAAGGAAAATGTTTAATGGCAATAATTTCAGACGATGATAATTTTATAACAGAAAAACCTGAGCGAAAAAATAAAGAAATTGAAGCTCAAGTGAACGAATTTGATAAGTCTTTTGAAAATAATATAAGACCGAAATCCTTTGACTCATATATAGGTCAAAGTGCAATTAAGGGCAGTTTGCTAATTTCAATTGAAGCTGCAAAAAAGCGAGGGCAAGTTTTGGACCATTTATTATTTTATGGACCTCCCGGATTAGGAAAAACAACACTTGCCGGCGTGATTGCCTCAGAGATGGAAACAGAAATTAAAATTACATCAGCTCCTGCGCTTGAACGGCCAAGAGATATTATAGGGATTCTAATGTCTTTAAAAGGTGGAGAGGTCTTATTTATAGATGAAATTCACAGATTAAATAAAATTGCAGAAGAAATTCTTTATCCAGCAATGGAAGATTTTTATTTAGACATGACAACAGGAAAATCTCAATCTGTAAAAACATTGAGAGTTCCTGTGCCTAAATTCACTCTTATTGGCGCAACTACAAAAGCTGGCGCTTTATCTGGACCGCTAAGAGACAGGTTTGGAATAATTCACAGATTAGAGTTTTATAACACTGAAGAATTAAGCGCTGTTGTTACAAGAACTGCAGGGATTTTGAATTTTGAAATCACGGAAGAAGGTGCTATAGCAATTGCTAGACGCTCTAGAGGCACACCTCGTATTGCAAATCGATTAGTTAAAAGAGTCGCTGATTATGCGTTAGTAAAATCTAATGGACTTATAACTGAACAAATTGCAAACGAAGCATTAGATGTACTAAAAATAGATAAATGCGGTTTAGACAATACAGATAGAGCTTTATTAAAACTTATTATTGAAAAATATGACGGAGGTCCTGTTGGGATAGAAACAATTGCCGCAGCGTTGGGAGAAGACGTTAGAACAATTGAAGATGTTTATGAGCCGTATTTGCTACAAGAAGGCTTGATTCAAAGAACGCCAAGAGGTCGTAAGGTTTCACCTCAAGGGTACCGACATTTGGGTTATAACTCTCCGGTTGAACAACAAGTTTTATTTTAGTAAAATAGCTCCTTCCCAAGATTCATTTATACATATATATTTTCCACCTTGATTTTCTATAGTTATACTCATGTCATTGTAATCTTTTGTTGAATTTAAAACAGGTTTTCCTTTAGAATTTAATGTCACATTAGCAAATTTGCCATCTTTAATACCTTTTAATAATGAATCAGTAACAACAAATTCTTTGCCATTTGGCATTATAATTCTAGAACCTGCTTTGATTTCTGCATCTAGAACATGTACTGCAATGTTATGCTTATCGTATTTGAATCCAGCGCCTCTAAGGTTTTCTACTTTGTATCCTGCTCCATATTTAGTTATTTTTATCGCGATAGTAGGAGATTCAATATCAGTTGCAATTTTAAATGCTGAATTAGAAGTATTGCCAATAATAATGCTTTCTCCCCTTTTTAAGCTTTCTGCAAAAACACCTAAATCATAATCTTTCCCCTCTACGTGAATGTTGCCCCATTCAGGAAATATGACTTCTTGTTTGACTGTTGTTGGTGTCTTTGATACTTTTGGAGTTGATGAGGCGTCTGATGAATTGGCGGCATTAACTCTTCCTACAGGAGTGTTAGGTTTTTGTGTAGATGGAGCCGTTGCATTAGGTGTAGGAACTTCTTCGATTAATTTAACATTGCCATAGAATTTTTCTACTTTAAATTTATCGCCCATGCGAGTTACTTTAATTAATGTTCCAAGTTCAACATCTGGGAGTTCAATTGTAGCTCTTGGTGCATTCCCGATATACACGCTTTGTCCATCCGCGAATGCATTCAAATCCAATTTATTTGCAAAAGCACCATCATCTATAGAGATTTTTACATCATCTGTAATCATAACTGCTTTGCCTGTTTCTATTGGTTTTTCTACAGTTTTCATAGCAACGTTTTCACCTTGTCCTGCTTTTGTAGATTTAAGCGGCCTCGTTGTTTTAAGTGTAACAGGAATGCTTGCCATTTCTTCTATAACTGGTGTTTTTGTTCCATTTGTTGTTATTTTAAGAGACTGATTTTGTTTTGTTAATTTTAATGAATTAATAGTTGTTATTGCAGCTACATCATCAGCAGAGCTTGTAATAACAGCTACTTCTCCTTTTAAAATTTCTAATTCAATTTGACCATTTGTTTTTGTTAGTTTTATTTCAGAAGGACCCAAAATTGATAAATCTTCACCTCTTATTATATGAGTTGAATTATCAGGAATATCAAATTTATAAATTTGTCCATTTATACAAATAGGAGTATCTGGATTTATTGCTCCTTTTTGTCCAGCTACTGCTCTTGCAGGACGAAGTTCTTTTGGCAAATTCGAATACATAGGATTAAATGAATTGTTAGGTGCGCTATCACGAGCGACCATTGCTCCAATTCTTGCTTCTTCAACCGTTTGCGCATTTATTTGTGTACCTAGCTTATTATATAATCTAGCTTGATTATTAGCTATTATTAATTCATTGATTTTCGCATTTCGTGAACTTAGTGATTGATTTTCGTGTGGAGATGTTTTTGTACCTTTAAACACAGTTCGTACCCCCAAAACTGACCCTGCGGCTGCGATACCAAAGTTTAGCGCGATTTCTTCACCTGTAAGTTCTCTTCCATCTATTAATGCATGAGCGTACGAACCAGTAGTACCAATTCCCCCATCAGCGAGGAAAATAGCCCCAACCTTAGTAATTGGTTTTAAACCGGAGTTTGTTATCATCGCACCTACTTTCATTGCACCACCAACAGTAATTCCATCAACTGCCGCATGCCCCGTTACTTCAGCCCAATCTCCAACGCTAGAGAGATTTTCAACTTCATCCGTAGCTCTGTTTAAAGTTTCGGCACCAAAGCTTGCAGCACCAGTAACTGCACCCGTTGTTACAACTCCAGCTCCAGCAATCCCACCGGTTAAAATAGAAGCTGAAACAACAACAATACCTTTAGTTACAGCACCAGCAATCTCTGTTCGTTCTCTAAATGCATTAAGCTCTTCATTAATATTTGTAACGCCTATCATTTTTAAGAATGACATATAAGTGTTATTAAATTCTTCTTCTATTTGAGTAATAGTTTTACCACCGAGTTTTTCATCTAAAATCTGAGAATTTGCTTCTAGTAATCTTTGTAAATATTCATATTTTTGGTTATCAGAAGCGTTTGCATAATTAATTTCTGAACCTAATTGATTAATTATATTGTCTCTCCCGCCTAATGCATTTTCCATTTTTACAATATTTTCTGGTGAATATGGAAGAGATTTAACTGCATTAATTTGTTCTAAAACTTTAGCTTCTTGATATAATTTTTGAGTTTTTATTACTTTTTTAACTAATTCAATATCATAACTACCATGTGCTAATAATTCATTAACTTTAGCGCCAAATTCATCTATTGTAGCGCTATCTTTATAACTACCTAATTCAGAAACGGCATCACTAAATTTAAAATAAATATCATTTAATTGTTCATATGGGTCATTTTCTCCGTTTCCTTTAATCAGCTCACCCAAGGTTGCCTTGCCGGTAAATACGGAATGCCAATATAATCCTGAATATTCAAACGCACCTATTTCTTTTCTTGCCTGATTGCAACTTTGAGAAAGCTGTAAAGATTGGTCAAGTAATGTTTGCCATACATAATTATTTAATTCTCTAGCAGTTTGTCTTTCTTTTCTGTTTTTTGGATCTTCAACTTTTTTGATTTCTTTTTCATCAAACTCTTTTTTCTTCATTTCTAAAGCTAATAGTAAACCTTTAACTTCATTTGGAGTATTAAAATGTCCACGCCTGCCCTCGTCTAATAATTTATCAATCATAATCTGGCATTCAGCAGCTGAGTCAACAGACTTCAAAGTTCTTCTATAATCATAATAATTTACTGTCCTAATATCTTTTTTATTAGAGGTTGAATCATTCATTAGAAGAACATCCAATTCTTTTAAAATATAATTTCTATGTTCTAGCATTGCTTTGCGCTGCTCGACCGTAAATGAAGCATTTGGAAAGTTTTCTTGTTTGTGTTTTTTCAGCTTTTTCAATATATTTACATATTTTGTTATATCATCATTTCCCAAAACAATAGCATCAATAGCGGCTTGACATTTTTCCGGCGAATCAAAAAGGACTTTGATAAGATTATCATTTAATTCAGAATTTATTTCATCCTCAATATCTTTTTGAGCCTTATCATACACTTCCTGTGTCGGAACAATGTTAATATCAGCATCCGTTTTTAATTGAGCTTTTTTGATTTCTAAGGCTAAAACTAGTTTTCTAATTTCTTGTGTTGTATCAAAATTTTTGCAACCATATTTTTCCATTAATAAATCAGTATGGTAAAAATCAGAACCTGCTATATGTTCTAATAAAATATTGATTAATTTTTGACATTCTTCTGCTGTATTTACTGAAGCCAAAACTGTTTCATAATCTTTATCTTCGGTTATTGTTTTATCATTTTCAGCATCATCAAAATAAAAGAGCTTTAATTTTTTCTCAACATACTCATCTGGCGCAGATTGCACATTAGAAGACATTGGATTGTTTGCTTTAATTGCTGCTTGTTCTTCTTTGTATAAATCATTGTCTTTATATTCTTTTCTGTCTTTTTCTATAAAATTTAATGCAGCGCTTTGCTTTTCTTTTGTATTAAAGAAAACACTTAGTGCTTGTTGTCTATTCATTTCATAAGCAGCTCTTACGCATTCGCTGTCAGTTTTTGGTTGAATACTAACTCCATTAACAATTTTAATTTCAGACATAAAAACTCCAATTTCTATAAACTCATATATAGATAAAAAATTTTTTAAGTATAAAATTGCTATTTTTTATGAATTTTATTAATTTTGATAAATAACTTAACACTATTTTTTTACCGTTCGACACCTGATATTGTTTGTAATAAAATCATCTTATAGAAAAACAGACTTAATAAAAGGATAAGAAGATGAAAGTATCATTAGAGTGGTTAAAAGATTTTGTAGATTTAACAGATATTACACCTGAACAAATTGCGCATGAGCTTACTATGAGTGGGCTAGAGGTCGAAGATATCGAAAAAACAGGCGCTTGTTTTACAAATATAATTACAGCAAAAATCGAAAAAATCGACAAACACCCTAATGCAGATAAACTTCATCTTGTAACAATAAACACAGGTAGTGCAACTAAAACCGTGGTTTGTGGCGCACAGAATATTGAAGAAGGTCAAATAATTCCTTATGCTTCTGTTGGTTCAAAAGTTCTAAACAGAAAAACAGGAGAACAATTTGAATTAACACCTGCAATTATTCGTGGAGTTGAGTCACAAGGTATGTTGTGTTCTGCGGACGAGCTTGGTGTTAGTGAAAAAAATTATCAAGAAGAAGATGGCATTCTTATCTTGAATAGATTTTTGCCAAACGTTCAAATTGGTAGAAAATTAGAAGATGTTTTGGGCATTAAAGAAGATATCGTTTTTGATATTGCCCCAACTGCTAACAGAGGCGATCAGATGTCTATCGTTGGCGTTGCGCGAGAGTTAGCTGCATTATTCAATAAAAAATTAAGATTTTCTTTTATTCAAGCACCTAAAGAAATTTCAAACGGTAATTTTAAAGTAGAGATAAAAGATGATGAAGTTTGTAAATATTATAGTGCCGGCATTTTGGAAAATGTTATTATTAAACCATCTCCGGAATGGATGCAAAACCGATTACAGTCTTGCGGCATTAGAGCAATTAACAACGTTGTAGATATTACAAACTACGTTCTTCTTGAATACGGACAACCACTACATGCGTTTGATAAAGACAAATTAAATGGCTATCTATGTGTTCGTAGAGCAGAAGATGGCGAAAAAATTGTCACCTTAGATGATGTTGAAAGAACAATGTCTCAAGAAACGGTTGTAATTGCAACTAAAGAAAAAAGCGTTTGTATAGCAGGTGTTTTTGGTAGTGCAAATAGTGAAATTGATGACAATACTAAAAATATAGTTTTAGAATCTGCATACTTTACTCCAGCAACTAACCGTCGTTCTTCAAGAAGTGTAGGCTATCGCTCAGAAGCTTGTGCAAGATTTGAACGTGGCGTTGACATGGAGGCTGTAAAACCAGCGTTGATGAGAGCTATGCAACTTTTGGTTGATTTTGCGGATGCTAAAATTGTAGGAATATCCGAAACCGGATTAAACAAACTTCCTGAATTAGACATCACACTTAGATTTGGACAGATTAAAAGAATTTTAGGTTGTGAAATTCCTGCTGAAAAATGTATTGAAATTCTTGGAAATTTAGGGTTTGAATTACTCGGTAAAAATGATTTGGCCGCAAAATTCAGAGTTCCAAGTTTTAGAAGAAATGATGTAACTCGAGAAATTGATTTAATCGAAGAAGTTGCAAGAATTAATGGATACGATAAAGTAACCCCAACGCTACCGGCAAAAACTCATGCACCAACAGTTACTTTTGAACAAAGATTACTTAAAAAAATCAATGATTTATTCTTGGGCTATGGTTTTTATGAAAGTGTAACATCGTCATTAGTTGGAAAACCATTGATGGATGAATTTATGTTAGCTTTCAACGACGAAAAAGCTGTATGCGTTAAAAATCCACAATCTGAAGACCATACAACTCTAAGACAAACTTTAATTCCTAATATGTTGCAATCAGTTAAGTATAATTTATCAAACGGTCAAAAAAATATCTGGTTATACGAGATTGGAAGAACGTATTTAAAAGAAGAAGAAACAACGGCTAGAAACAGTGGAGTTAAAGAAACAAGGATGCTTACAGGCGTTGTTACCGGTTCTATAGACAATAATTTGTGGATAGCAAAACCACAAACCGACTTTTACACACTAAAGGGTGTTATTGAAGGGTTGTTTGAGTGCTTAGGCTTATCTAACCGCGTAAAATTAGACCCCTGTACGGATGTTACTTATTTGCACCCTGGAAAATCAGCAAAAATCACGTTAATGGGTAAAGGTATGCCAAATGTTGGTTGTTTCGGTCTTGTTCATCCATTGATTAAAGACAAAGAAAAATTCAACCAAGAAGTCTATGTATTTGAACTTGATTTAGATACAATTTTGGCAAATGTATCAAACTCAACAGTTAGATACAAAAAACTGCCTCAATTCCCAGAAGTGCAAAGAGACTTCGCATTTATTGTAAACAACGAAGTTACAAATGATGCAGTTTTAAAAGCTATTAAAAAATATGCATCTAATAATTTATTTACCGGTGCAGACATTTTTGATTTATATCAAGGCGAGCACGTACAAAAAGGGTTCAAAAGTGTTGCTTATAGAATCAAATTCCAAGATGAAAATGCAACATTAACCGATGAAGTAATCGAAAAAGAAATGAAAAATATCAAAGAAGGCTTAAAAAAATCTTTTGCTGATATTTCTTTTAGAGAATAAAACAACTAGCAAAAATATTTTTGTTCATACATTAAAGCATTTGTATAATGACAAATGCTTTAATTTTTAGAAAGGAATATAACAAATGCAAATTAGACAATTAGCCCCAATTACGTACGAAGCACTAGCAAAACAATTCAAGTCTACCACTGTTGCTGCACAACATTGTCCTAAAGGGATATCAATACTCCACGTAATGCCTAAAAATGGTTCCAGATTAGAACCTGATATCTATGCATTCGAAAATGATATTTTAATAACAAGAGATGTTTTATTAAAAACTAAAGACGGTGGCGTAAAACATGTTTTTACCAACTTTTACAATAATGGAATTAACACAGTTGTTAAAGAAAAAAACGAAGTTCTTGGGAAATTTATAAGAACAACTTATGATAAAACAATTCTTCCACTTAAAGAAATTAGAAATAAGCGCAAAGGTGGAGTCGCGGCAGATGCAATGGACAAAATGACTGGCAAAAAAGTTGACCTTTCAATTCCAGTTACCATTATGAAAACAGAAACAAAAGTTGCGGGCACTCCTGCTCAAACAAGTTACAATGTTTTAATTAATGGGGAAAAAGACAAATTAAGAATAACAGGAAATGAAGACTCCGTTTACCTTTTCGCTAGAGGGAATGGCTTTGAACAATGGTACGACCTTGGGGCTTATGGCAAACCAAATAAAACTTCGACTATCAATAAACTCGTAAGCTGGTTTGTTGATGCAAATAAAAGTCTACAATAATCTACACCTGGGAAATAAAAATGCACATAAAAAAATTAGCAGATATAAGCTACGAAACACTTGCAAAAAGATACAAAAACATTTCAAAAAGCACATTTCAATCAAAACAAGTAAAAATTGATATAGTCCAAGTCAACCCAACTAATGGAAAGTCTTCAAGACTTACTTCTGATTTATATATTTTTGAAAATGATAAACTTATCACAAGGGACGTAACATTAAAGACAAAAGATGGCGGAGTTAAGAAAATAGAAACCGAAGTCTATAATAATGGTCATTGTACAACAATAGAAGAAACAAACAACAAGTTTTCATATACATTAAAAACGACTTACGACAAAATAATTACAACAATAGGTGAAATTCGTAAAAATCGCGAATTTAACACAATTTTAGGATTGTGGGACAAACTAAAAGGAAAAAAAACAGATAAAAACATTCCTGTATCTATAATCGAAAAAACAACTAATAAAATTGAGGAATATGGTTATCAAGTTCCACAATACAATGTTTTAATAAAAGGCAAAAACAATTCAATCAGAATTGACGGCAATGAGGCGAGTGGAATTGCGACATATAAAGACAAAAAAGGAAAAATTACAGACTTATTAGGACTTGTAGGTGCTGGTTCTCCTGATGAATACAAAGTTTTAAATGACGTAATTAACTACTTCACAAAAAAATATAAAGACTTTCAATAATCCTATGATACAAAAAGAGCCGACATTTTTTACAATCTCGGCTCTTTTTTAAATTAGTAACTTAAAATTACGAACGCATTTTTTCAATAATTGATGTTGTTGATTTTCCTTCAACAAAACTTATAAACTCAATACGCCCGCCATTTTCAATTATAGTTTTTGCTTCCGGTAAAGTATCCACTGTATAATCAGCTCCTTTTGTATGGACATCCGGTTTTATTTCTGCAATAAGACTTTGTGGAGACTCCTCATCAAACAAAATAACAAAATCCACACACTCAAGCGCACAAAGTATTTCAGCCCTATCTCTTTCATTGTTCACTGGGCGTGTTGGTCCTTTTATTGAACGTACGGACTTATCACTATTAAGCATTACTACGGAGTAATCAGCAAAAGTTTTTGTTTTTTGTAAATATCTAACATGTCCAACATGCAAAATATCAAAACAACCATTTGTGGTTACAACTGTTTTTCCGTCTTTTCTTAGCACATTGAGAAATTCAACAATATTTTTTCTATCAATTAATTGTCCCATTATTTTTTTACTTCCTCTTTTTTAAAATTCACAGCTGAATTTTCATTTTGCTGTTGAGCACTTTCTCTAATTTGTTTTTGAATATTTGTAGGATTATAGTCTGAATCAACAAAAACGATATCAGCGCTATTTCTCAAGTTTTCAACATGTTTTTGAAGAACATTAACTTTTTCCTGTTGCTCTAAGAAAGATTTTATATCAGCTTTAACTTTATCAAAACTTTCCGTTCCCGCTTCTTGTCTATCGGTAACCAAAATAATATGATATCCAAATGGAGAAACAACAATATCTGAAACTGTACTTGGTTTAGTAGAAAAAGCAACTTTTGAAAACTCTTCTACCATTTGTTCTTTGGTAAAATACCCCAAATCACCGCCTCTTTGTGCACTTCCAGGATCATCAGAGTTTTCTTTTGCAACAAGTGCAAATTTAGTAGGGTCATACTTAACTTCATTTAAAAGTTTTTTTGCTTTATCATATTTTTTAGCCAAATCAGCTTTTACTTTCTCATCTATTTGCGCAGATGTTAGATTTTGGTTTGACACATCTGCCAATATCAAAGAACGAATTTCATCCTTATTTGCTGCTACCAAAATATGAGACGCCTTTACTCTTTCTGGGTGCTTAAACGAGTTGATATTAGCTTTATAAAACTTTTCTGCCTCACCATCAGAAATACTTACCTTCTTAACATCATCAATAAGTTTTCCTATTTTCACTTCATTTTCAATATCTTTTTTAAATTGAGCAGAACTTATACCGTTTTGACGTAAGATTTCATTAAACTTCTCTTTACTCCCCATTTTATCTATAATTGTTCGTAGTTCTTTATCAATTTCCTCAGAAGTAACAACAATTTTACGTTTTTCAATATCTTGTTCTATTAAATTTTTGATAATTATTTCATTTACAACTCTATCTTTCAACATCAAATAAAGAGGACTTTCAAGATTATTTTTCAAATCAATACCCGCGCTTGCCAACATCGGATTTTTAGCTACTAAATCAAATTCTTTCTGATATTCTTTTTTTGTTATTGATTTACCATTTACTGTAAAAATAGCGTTTTTATCTACAGAAACACAAGCACTAAGCAACGTCGCAGATAAAATCACTGTTGATAAAACTTTTAATGTTTTCATTTCTATCCTCTTTCTTATTAAAAAAATTAGTTCCTCTAAGTATTATAATCATATCTTAATTTAGAAATATAGTAAAATAAATCAGTCAATATGGTATATATTTCTTCAAAATTCAAATATTTTGTAGGTATGAGTAATATTGATTTACCTTCTTTGCAAGTCGTTGGCGCATCAGTATATTTGATATATTTTGCACTTTCCTTACTAATTTTAGATCTAATCATAGACCATTCTGCACGCTGGTAAGGTGTATAAATTCGTATATTCTCCGGTGTTTCTCGAACAATAGGAATTTTTGCCTCACTTGCCAAAACTCTTAATCTCACCAAGCTTGCAAGATTTTCAACTTCTTTGGGCAATTTAGAAAATCTGTCTTTCCACTGTGCTAAAATTAAATCTAGTTCACTAGTAGATTTCACATCTGACAATCTTTTATATTCAAGTATTTTTTGCTCTTTTGACCCCACCCACTCATCAGGGATATAAGCAGTTACGTTTATATCAATAATACTATTACAAACATCCTCAACTTTTTCACCCTTAATTTCTTGAACAGCTTCTTCTAATAATTGACAATATGCGTCAAAGCCAACAGTCACCATGTGTCCATGCTGTTTTGTCCCCAATATATTGCCTACACCACGAATTTCTATATCTCTTAACGCAATTTGATAACCACTACCTAGTGTTGTAAAACTTTTAATTGCATCCAATCTTGACAGGGCTTCTTGTGTAAGTCTATTCCTATCGCGATAAAAACAATAACAATAAGCTTGTCTCTCAGAACGCCCAACTCGTCCCCTAATTTGATACAATTGGGCTAAACCTAATTTATGCGCATCATAAATTAACATAGTATTAGCATTTGAAATATCTAGTCCTGATTCAATAATAGTCGTACAAAGCAACACAGCATATTTATGTTCTTCAAACTCAATCATTATATTTTCTAGAGCCTTTTCATCCATTTGTCCATGCGCAACAGCTACCCGAAGGTTTGGAATAAGCTCACGTAATCTAGCTGCAAACTCATATATCGTTTCAACTCTGTTATACAAGAAAAAAACTTGTCCATCTCTATCTAACTCGTGAATAATAGCATTTCTAACAGTATTCTCATCATAATTACCAACAAAAGTTTTTATAGGTAGCCTATTTTTAGGTGGAGTATTTATAACAGACATGTCTTTTATTCCAGACAAAGACATATACAAAGTTCTAGGAATAGGCGTTGCGGACATTGAAAGAATATCAATGTTTTTCTTAAGCATTTTTAATTGCTCTTTGTGTTTAACCCCAAAACGATGTTCCTCATCGATAACCAATAAACCCAAATTCTTAAACTGAATATCTTTTTGCAAAAGCCTATGCGTTCCAACAACTACATCAACTTCACCCAACATCAGTTTTTTAATCGTCTCTTTTTGCTCTTTTGCACTTCTAAATCTCGATAAGAGTTCTACTTTTATGGGAAATGGCTTAAAACGTTCAAAAATAGTCTGATAATGTTGCAACGCTAAAACCGTTGTCGGCACAACTACCGCGGATTGTTTCCCGCTCATAACCGCCTTAAAAATCGCACGAATTGCAACTTCTGTTTTACCAAAGCCAACATCTCCACAAATCAATCTATCCATAGGTTTATCAGATTCCATATCTATTTTTGTTTCATTTATTGCTTTCATCTGATCAGGAGTTTCTGTAAACTCAAAAGCCTCTTCCATTTCATATTGCCAAACAGTATCGGGGTCAAACTCTATACCTTTTGACGCGCTTCTTGCTGCATAAAGTCTTATAAACTCTTGAGCAACATCTTCAACGGCTTTTTTAACTTTAGATTTTATTGTATTCCAATCATTTCCACCCATTTTGGATAACCGAGGTGCTTGAGCAGCTGTTCCTCTATATCTTGCTAACATATTTATTTGCTCGGCTGGAATATGTAGCTTGTCGCCATTTTGGTATTCTATACTTAAATAATCTTTTAATTGTCCATCAATCTCTTGTTTTGAAAGTCCAATATATCGCCCAATTCCATGAATATGATGAACAACATACTCTCCCTCTTTTATATCATTTATACTTTCTATAAACTCTTGCTTTTCTTTATTATAACTACGTTTTGAAGACGTAATTTCTTTAGATTTTTTATTAAATAGTTCTTTATCACTTAAAATACATAATTTAAAATCATCGATAACAGAACCACCACACGCCAAATTAGGCACTACCACAATATTATTATCAACATCAAATTTGTCAGAAAAAGGGAGCTCAAACTCACATAAAATATCTTCAACTCTTGATTTATAATCCGTTGCTATTATTACTTTATATCCTTCTTTCCTTTTTTCATCAATAAATTCAGCTATTTTAAACACATCAGATGAAAAACTTGGGATTAAAAAACTATTAAATTCAACAATATCAATATTTTCTGACTCAATAAAATTATCCAATGAAATTTTTTGTAGCCCAGCTATTGATTTAATAAATTCATCATACAAAACATGATTCCAACAATTTAATTCAGGTGATATATTTTCTTCAATTAACTTAGAATAATTTTTTTGATAATTTTCATCAATTTGAGCAAATTTTGATAAAACTTCTGAACTTTCATCAAAAACAATAACCCAATCTTCGTTCAAAACCTCGGTAATAACAGAAGTATCAGTATTTAACAAACATTGGAAATACTCTATCCCATCAAAATACTTTTCATTCTCAATCTTCTCGACAATATCCGTCCCATAACCTTTCAACAAATTAACTGAATTTTCATCAAGAATAAATTTATACAAAGGAAGGATTTCAAGCGCCTTAACTTTTTCAAAACTTCTTTGATTGGCAGGATTAAAATACCTGATATCCGTAACTGTATCACCCCAAAGTTCAATCCTAACAGGCGATTTGTCTAAATTGTAAACATCTATAATGTCACCACGAATTGAAAATTCTCCAATATCAACCACCATTGTTGAACGCTTATAACCAAGTTTTGCCAACTCTTTTGCTAATTTTACAGTATCAACTTCATCATCAATTTTTATTTTAATAGAATTATTTTCAAAAAAACTTTTTTGCGCAAATCTTTCTAGCAAAGCCTTTACAGGAACAAGCACTATATTTTGCTGTTGAGTATTTTGCAAAATATCCAATTGTTCTGCATATTTATATGCATTTAAAGACACTCCCTCATACAAAGATACATCTTGATATGGAAACAATTTAGATTGCTGGTTATACAACTTTTCTAAATCATTTTTATATTTGATGGCTTTTTGTTCTGTTGAAGTAACAAAAAAAACTTTCTTCTTAGTTGAAATATATTTCAACAACAACAACCTTAAAAATGACGTCAAACCACTCAAACAAAAAGATTTACCTTTGACTAAACGGCTCAACACTTTTTCAATTTTATCATTTTCAAGTTGTTTTACAAAATCTATCATTACAAATTATTTTTGTTTTTCAATAAACTCAATTTCATTACCATCAGGATCTTTTATAAACGCAATTTGTGTTTTTATTTCATCCATATAAAAAGGCTCATACAACCATTCATAACCCAATTCTGAAACTTTTTTTGAAACCTCATCCATATTATCAACTTCAAATGCAAAATGACCAAATGCTGTTCCTTGCGAATAACCGTTTTCTGGCATTTCATCATTAACAGTTAATTCTATCTCTACACCGGTTTTTTCATCTTTTAAATAATAAAGCGAGCAATCCTCTAATCTAATAGTTGTAGAAGATTTTAGCCCTAACAAACCTTCATAAAATTTTATAGACTCTTCTAAGTTTCTAACCCTAATCATTGAATGTAAAAATTTCATAATAACTCCTTATATATATAAGAAAAGATTACCCCCAAAACACCTTTTTTTCAAGAGCTACAAGATTCAAGAAATAACAAAATAGAATAAAAAAGTTGTTGAACCTAACATAAATAAGCTCAACAACTAAATTTTCCCACCTTTTAAATTATCTGGTGAAATATATTTGTGAACTAATAGCTTTGTCTACAACGTCAGAAGATACATTTCTGAATCTAGCACTCAAACCACGTTCAAAACTTATTTTGTAAGAACGATGAGGAATAACTGTAGTTATAGATTTTCCAAAAAACTTATAAACTTTTTTTGTCCAACCATTTACGCCATTATCCTCATGAACATTTTTAACTGTTGTTTCAACTGTATGATTTTGTCTTCTTCTATGTAAAAACTTTTCTATCATATTTTGTTCATTTTGTTCAACAGTACGTTCAATTCTAAGGAATCTTCCATCTTTTTCATTCATTGAAAAATCAACTCGTCCATTACTCCAAACTGTTCGATATTCATAATCCTTGGATGACTTATTTTTACTTACGAGTAATGCTGTTTCTCTGTCAAATTCATAAGTAAATCTATCCCCCTTAGGCGTAGAATATCTTACTGTAATTAGAGTATCTTTAAAATCTTTCTGATAATTAATACCTTTTTTACTCAACTGTTTTGTTAACTTTCCCGCAGTAAAACTTCTTGCAGCACCTACTGCCGGTCTGATGATTGTCATAATTATATTTCCTCGCTAGTGTAGTATGTTAATTAATGTTGTAAATAAATTATAACACACAAAAAAAATTATACTAATAAATTATATATATCTTTCTTAATATCTTGATAAGATGATGCTGTACGATTTTTAGAAGCCCCCATATAAATAGTATTCTTATCATTGTCTACTACTTGAGCAACAACATCAAAATTATTACGTTTAATGTACCCCGCACCTTTAGCACTTCTTAAAATAATATCTTCTGTATCTATCGCACCATTAACTGTAGTAACTCTCTGATAATCAACATCAAGCCCCCGACTAGTCTTCCCAACAAATCCAAATAATTTTGTTTGCACAATTTTTGGTAACTTATCTAACGTATCAGCAAAATATGTAATAACTTTTGCTGATGAACGATTTTTATTTACAATACTAACAAGAAAATTGCCACCTTTCGCAGTTTTAACTATACCATTACCATTCTTACTTTTACAAACGACGATTTTTTCCTGCTCATCAACAATATAAGCGCATTGTGACATTGTATTTTTTGTACAATTTGAAAGCACATCTTGTTGCTTAAGCAATCTTGTTACCCATTCATTATTCGTTAAATTTAATTGATTAATATCTCGTTTATTTAATGTGTTTATAAGCCTTATAGGTTGTAATTTCATTATTATTTCCCACTAGATATAACATAAGAACCTAAATCTAATTTGCCTTTAGATTCCAGCATATAAGTTTTTGCAATCGCACTTATATAATTTTTAGAAGCTTCATTTTCTTTAATAGCTTGCAGATATCTATGATAGTTTTCATTATCTATACTCTGCTCTGATAACCTCTTATACAATAATTTATTTTGTTTTGCTGAATATGTCAATATAGCATCAAAATTTCTTTTTATATTTTTAGCAATTTCAGGATGTTCATCAACAAACTTGTCCATAGGTTTATTATTACGGACATAATTATTACAACGAGCGCAAACAATTGATAAATTTTCAGGACTAGTCAAACCACCACTTTCTTGCGTTTTAATATGTTCAATCGTAGACATCGGTTCATATATCAATAATTCCGAAATCTCTCTAGCGCTACGTCTATGATACTTAACGACAAACGCACTTTCACTTTCAATAGATTGAGGTAACTTTTCCGCCTCCGTATAAATTCTTCTTGCTACTTGATTATTTTTTTGAAACAAAGGTAATCTTAAAATTCTTTTTAATTCACTTAAAAATGCTTTTCTTTTAAACGGTTCTGTATCATCTTTGCTGTTAATCCATTGTGATGTTTCATACAGCATATTCTGAAAAATCTTCTTAGCTTCATCAGAATCAAAAGAATTGCCGTACAATGCGTCAATCCTTCTGATTACCTCCATCTGATCTGTTTCTAATTGCGCCCTATACAACGGTTCAAGTTTTTGGAACAATTGTTGAATATCATCTTCAGGATTGGCTTTTGCTAACTTAACAACTCTATCTACAACATTGGCTTTATGCCCCCTAAAAAACTTTTTATTTTTATTTATCGTATCAATTAACTCTTCACCCTTATACGTTGCCAACTCTCTTGATATGCGTTTTCTATTAGGAATAGAAAGCATTGGCTCACCACAATATGCACAGGGTAAATTTGGAATATCTTTTAAATCATTATAAATTCTATGATAAATTAAAGTCTCACCATCTTTTATAAGTGGAACTTTACTATTATTCTTTCCAAAAGAAACCGTATCACTATTTAAAACAGCCAATCTTATATCTAAATTTTTATCCACAAAACCATTACCGACACGATTTGAACTTCTATCGGAACCAACTGCACTATTTCTAAATTCTGATATATTTATATTGAAAATTTTCATACATTCAATTAAATATCAAAAAAGAAATATTTTGATAGCAATGTTATAATTGTTTACAATAAAATACCGGATTTATTGTAAACCTTTCATCCTCTCTTCAGGATCTGAAATATTAGTTATCCTTAAACCAAAATTATCATCAATAACTACTACTTCACCATTTGCAACATGCTTTCCATTTGCATACAACGCAACCGGTTCACCCGCAACTTTATCTAATTCTACAATAGATCCTCTTGTTAATTCCAAAACTTTTTTAATTGGCAACTCACAACGCCCCAACTCAACGGTTAACTGCAATTTAACATCCATCAACAAATCTAAGTTTTGATTTTCTTCACCGGATGTTTGTGTATTAACATCAAAAGCTGCAAACTGAACAGGTTGAACAGTTACAGGCTCACTATCTTCAATTTGGGGCTCTTCTGTGATTTGAGGTTCTATTTTAGGCTGTTCTTTTGCTTCTACCTGCTGTTTTTCTGCCTCAACATCAGCTAACAAATCAGCAAATTCACCTAACAAATCATTTGTAATCTCTTTACTTTTATCCGCATCACTGTTCAAAATTTCACTTGTTTCTAAATTTTCGTTATCACCAAACATCCTTGCCCCCTATATATAAGCTTTTAAAATATCATCTGTTTCATTATATCTATCTGTAATTTTTACACAAACTTTATTTTTTATTGTCCCAGGACGAACAAAAAATTTCTTGTTATCATTAACTTCCATTATTAAATTATCAATCACTTTATTATTTAATTTAATAACATCTCCCACTTTTAGGTCAATTAAATCTTTTAATTGAGCTTCCGCTGAACCCAAAATAACTTTAACATCAACAGTTGATGTGTTTAATTTATCAATCATCTGCTGGCGCTCTTCACTTGTCGCAATAAGACCTTTTGTTTGATAAATATGTTGAGTAGTCAACTGTGTTAAAATATTTTCCAACATTGGATAAGGGAAGCACAAACTAATCAACCCAAAATGGTTGCCACTAACATGAACTTCCAATGTAATCAACGCAACAATCTCTCCAGGAGTCGCAATCTGAACCATAGAGAAATTATCATCCAACCCAACATTCGTACATTGCACAGGTACAATATGCTGCCAAGCACCTTCAAGAGTTTTCACCGTTCTTTCAATGACTCTTTTCGCCAAAGATTCTTCAATATCAGTAAGCTCACGATTAGTGTTTTCACTCACCCCAACACCACCAAGCATACGATCAACAATGCTTGATAAAACTTCAAAGCTTATGCCAATCAAAGCTTGCCCCGGCAAAGGAGATAATTCAAAAATCCCCAAAGTAATAGGATTTGGCATAGATCTAACAAATTCATCATACGTAAGTTGGTCTACAGAAACAACGTTAACATCCAAATGCATACGTAAATAAGCAGTTAAAGTCATAGATAACTGTCTGGCAAATTCTCTATGCGTATCTTGCAAACCGCGCAAATGATCTTTTGAAAACTTATCCGGACGTCTAAAGTTATATAACTTATAACCTTTCTTAAATGCCTCATCTTCTTCTTGGTCAAGATAAAGCTCTGAACCATCCATATTCAAAGCGGATAAATTTTTCAGCGTTTCTTCTATTTCTTTTTTTAAATCCAATTCTGCCACTGAATTTTGCCCTTACTACTGCATTATAAATTGACCAAAACTTACACGCATTACTTCACGTTCACCATTAAATATAGCATCAACCGCCTCTGCAATTTGTTCTTTAGCAAGCTCCTTACCGGGAACTGTTGCCAATTCACTGGATGTTTTACTTGATAAAGTCGTAATTACAGCATCCCTAATAGCTGGTTTATATTGAGCCATTTCTTCCTCGATAGATTTTAACGGATCAACAGCAGGCTCACTTCCATGTCCATGCCCATGCCCGCCACCTGATTCAGCCTTAGATGCTTTTAAAGCAGCTCTATCTGCTTCTGTTTTAGACACTTCTAAAGCAACATTAACTTTCAAATACCTACGTGGAGAAGCATCTGCAAGGTTCATTGTAAATTCGCCCATATCTACAATCAACCCACGTTCAATTTCATCACCCAAACCTTCTACTTCTTCCTCTGATGAAGCTCCCGTAGAAATAGTTTCCAACTTGCTTGTAACCTTTTGGAATGTTAAAAAGTTCACAACAAAAATGATAATACAAATCAAAACGGTCGTAATTATATTTATTGCGATAATTCTTCCAAGACTACTATTGACCGGCTGAGATTGTACTCTTTCTTCAGCCCCGCCTTGTGGTTTTATATCTCTTGGTTGGTTTGGTTTTGCCATTATTTTCCTCCAACTATTTATTACTTAATACTATTATATCAACTCTTCTATTTTTTGAGCGCCCGTCTTTTGTCTCGTTTGTCGCTATAGGGACATATTCTCCATAACCTACTGCTGACAATCTGCGTGGACTTATCAGTTTTTTTTCTGTCAAATATTTTATAATATTTGTTGCTCGAGCGGTTGACAACTCCCAATTTGATGGATATTGCTGATTTTTTATTGGAATTGAATCCGTATGCCCTTCTATCAAAACAGGGTTTTCTATATCATTCAATTCCTCTGCAATTTTTATCAAAGTAGAGCGTGCGCCCGATTTTATTATAGCAGAACCTTCATCAAAAAGCATTGTATCATTTATACGAATTATTGTTCCTCGTTTTTCTTTTACTACACTTAATGATGTAGAAGAGTCAAACTTTTCCTTTAATTTTTTATATAAAATATCACCCTCATCCGCCAGAGGCATTTCCTCTACGACACTTTTTGTAGGAAACATTAATTGAATTTCTTCTGTTGTTTCAGGATAATTATACTTTTGTTTTTCATAAGTTTGTCCCTCTGTTTTATTAAGCACAATCTCTTTCGATGGAAAAACTTGCTTTAACGTAGACGTTATTTCATTATCACCTTTTGACGATATTGCATACATCACAATAAAAAGAGCCAATAACATTGTAACAAAATCGGCATAAGATATTACCCAACGATTTATATAATCTTTTGAATTAGAATAATAATCATTTCTCATTAATATACACTTCCTATTTCAGTAATGTGAGATTTATTATTATACTTTAAGTACGCCAATAATTTCGCCTTGATTACTTCCGGATTTTCTTGCATGTGTATTGAAATTATTCCTTGAACTATAACCTCTTTTAGCAAAACTTTTTCTCTTAATCTTTGTTTTAAATTACCAGCTATTGGCAAGAAGATTAAGTTTGCGGAACCTACCCCATATAAAGTTGCAACAAACGCCGTCGCTATACCATGTCCTAAAATTTCAAGGTTTTGCATATTACTCATAACTTGAATTAACCCCAAAACAGCGCCCACAATCCCAAATGTCGGCGCATAACCACCTAGAGCTTCAAATACACGAGGACTAATAAATTCTTGTTCCTCTTCGTAAGTAATTTCATTTTTAAGAATATCATTAATTAATTGAGGATTGTTTAAATCAATGCATAACTTTACCCCGCGTTTTAAAAAACTATCATCTATATGCTCAATTAAACTTTCGAGCGCAAAAATACCATTCTTTCTGGCATAATATGCTATCTGTATAATATCGTCTATGATAATATGTGTATTATCTTTTTGTTTTATAAAAATAGTTTTTGCTGATTTAATTGAATTAATCAACACTTTAGCACCAAAATTCATCACAGCAGCACAAAAAGTTCCACCAATTACTATCAAAAATGCAATAGGTTGAAACAACATCAAAATAGAACCAGTTTCCACTAGCTGAACGCCAACAACTAACAATATCCCCGCAACAAGTGCAATAACTGCCGATTTATTCACAAAAACCTCTTAATTATCCCTAATATATAAATATAATCCTACATTTTATTTTCTTTGATATCAACTAAATGAAGGATATTTTTAGTGATAACAAAACAATTTTAATTTAAATGATTTAAAATAACATTTTTTTTAAAAAATATTATTTTAATAATTGAAATAGTATTAAAAAAAGTGTATACTAAATTATTATGTTTCGTGTTAATTAAATAGGAGGGTGCGTATGCCCGTATCAACTCGTGAAGCTCATGACTGGCAGATAGTCGATGAGATTTTGACAAAATATGAGTTTAAGAAATCTAACCTCATAGCAATTTTACAACGGATTCAAGAAGAATTTCGTTATTTACCAGAAGATATTATGACTTATGTAGGTACAAAGATTAAGGATTTGTCGCCAGCGACTGTGTATGGAGTAGCTACTTTTTATGCTCAATTTTCATTAGAACCAAAAGGTAAATATGTTATTAAATGTTGTGATGGTACAGCATGCCACGTTAGAGGCTCAATGCCAGTTTATATGTCACTTAAACAACGTTTTGGTTTAGAAGATGGTAGCTATACTTCAAAAGATGGTTTATTTACAGTTGAAACCGTTAGCTGTCTAGGTGCATGTGGTTTGGCGCCAGTTGTTGTTATCAATGAAAAGGTTTATCCTCAAATGACAACAGATGCTATGAAAATTATTATTGATACTATTTTGGCAGAAGAAAAAGAGGGCTAATTATGAGTACAGAATTAAATATTAATATTCAAGAAGAACAAAAACGTGCTCAAGAGATTGTAGCTTCTCAAGGGCTTCGTGTTTTGGTTTGTAATGGTACAGGCTGCATTGCAAACGGTTCAAATGATGTGATTGCTAAATTTAAAGAATTAGGTGCAGACGTATCAATCCTTACGCAGCAAGATAAAATGACAATAGTTCCAACAGGTTGTCATGGTTTTTGTGAACAAGGTGTTTTGGTTATTATTCCGGATTTACATATTACCTATGTTAAAGTAAAACCGGATGATGTAGCTGAAATCGTAGACAGCCACATCAAAAATGGTAAACCTGTTGAAAGATTACTTTATGTTGCACCAAAAACAGGCGAACCAGTTTATAAAAATGAAGAAATTGAGTTTTATGCTCGTCAAACAAGAACTTCATTAGCTAATTGCGGAAAAATTAACGCTGAAAGCTTAGATGATGCGTTGGCAAACAGAGCTTACGAAGCATTATCAAAAGTTTTGACGGAAAATAATCCTGATGCAGTAATTGATGAAATCGAAAAATCAGGGCTTCGTGGTCGTGGAGGCGGCGGTTTTCCAACAGGAAGAAAATGGAGATTTACTGCAGCTAATAAAGGTGGAAAATCTTATGTAGTTTGCAACGGGGATGAGGGAGACCCAGGCGCATTTATGGATAGAAGCGTAATGGAAGGCGATCCTCATAAACTATTAGAAGGTATGGCAATCGCCGGTTTTGCGATTGGTGCTGATGAAGCTTATATTTACGTTCGTGCAGAATATCCTTTAGCAATTAAACGTTTAAAAATCGCAATTGCTCAAGCAGAAGAACGTGGATATTTGGGTAAAAATATTATGGGTAGCGGATTTAATTTCGATATTCATATTAAAGAAGGCGCTGGCGCTTTTGTTTGCGGTGAAGAAACTGCTTTAATCGCATCAATAGAAGGTGAACGTGGTATGCCTCGTCCAAAACCACCATTCCCTGCAAATAAAGGTTTGTTTGGCAGACCTACTTTGATTAATAACGTAGAAACTTTAGCAAATGTTCCTGTTATTATTCTTAACGGTGCAGATTGGTTTAGTTCTTTTGGCACAGAAACATCAAAAGGTACAAAAACATTCGCTCTTACTGGTGAAGTAAATAATACAGGCTTGATTGAAGTTCCAATGGGAACAACATTGAGAGAAATCGTCTTTGAAATCGGTGGTGGTATTCGCAACGGCAAGCAATTCAAAGCCGTGCAAATCGGTGGACCATCAGGCGGATGTTTAACCGAAGAACATCTCGACTTACCAATGGATTACGATAACCTTATAAAGGCTGGAGCTATGGTAGGTTCAGGTGGGCTTGTTGTAATGAACGAAGATACTTGTATTGTTGAAGTTGCTCGTTTCTTTATGAACTTCACTCAAAACGAAAGTTGCGGAAAATGCGTTCCTTGCCGTGAAGGCACAAAAAATATGTTGAAAATCCTTGAAAAAATAGTTAGAGGTCAAGGTGAAATGAAGGATTTAGACACACTAGAAGAGCTTGCAATGGCTGTAAAAGATGGTTCTTTGTGTGGGTTAGGTAAAACGGCACCAAACCCTGTTTTATCAACATTGAAATACTTTAGAGATGAGTATATTGCGCACATCAAGGATAAACGTTGTCCAGCCGGAGTTTGTAGTGCGCTTAAAACAATCGTGATAGAAGAATCAGAATGTAAAGGTTGCACAAAATGCGCAAGAACTTGCCCAGTTGGTGCAATTAGTGGAACAGTTAAAAACCCACATAAAATTGATCAATCTAAGTGTATTAAATGCGGAGCTTGTTTGGCAGCTTGTCCATTCAAGGCTATAAAACAAGCGTAGAAAGGATTTTAATATGACAAATACATTATTTATAAATGGAAAAGAATGTGAATATACTGATGAACCTAATTTGCTGGAAGTTATTCGCAAAAACGGTTTTAACGTACCAACATTTTGTTATCGTCCTGATTTAACACAGTTTGGTGCTTGTAGGATGTGCGTTGTAGAGATTGAAGGTCGAGGTATTCAATCATCTTGCACAATGCCTCCGGAGCCAGGGCTAAAAATTCACACAAATACTGAGAAAACAAGACGTATTAGAAAAGTTGTTCTTGAATTACTTTTGGCTAATCACGACAGAGAATGTACAACTTGTTCAAAATCTGGAAATTGTGAATTGCAAAAATATGCTCAAGAATATGGAATTACAGATATTAGGTTTGCAAAGAAAAAAGAAGAAGATTATCTTCCTATAGATGATTCCAACCCTTCTATTGTGAGAGATCCTAATAAATGTATTCTTTGCGGTGCCTGCGTAAGAGCTTGCAGTGAATTCCAAGGGCATAGCGTGTTAGGTTTTGCAAATCGTGGTTCTAAAACCGTTGTGCAACCAATGGCCGGAAAAGCATTGTCTAGCGTAGACTGCGTTTTCTGTGGTCAATGTCAGGCAGTTTGCCCAACTGGTGCGTTAACAATAAAAACTGATATTGATAAAGTTTGGGATTTAATTACTAACAAAGAAAAGAAAACAGTAGTTCAAATGGCGCCTGCTGTAAGAGTTGCGCTTGGTGAAGAATTTGGACTAAAAGCCGGTGATAATGTTGTAGGAAAACTTAACGCGGCATTAAGAAAAATTGGCTTTGATTTAGTATTTGATACTAACTTCACCGCTGATTTAACGATTATGGAAGAAGCAACCGAATTTTTAGGTCGTATTCAAAAAAATGAAAACTTGCCGTTGTTTACTTCATGTTGTCCTGCTTGGATTAGATATATGGAAACTCAACATCCGGACATGTTAAACCATTTATCAACTTGTAAATCTCCACAAGGTATGCTCTCAAGTGTATTAAAAGAACTTGTACCAAAATACTTTGATGGTTTTACTCAAGAAAACACTTATGTTGTTTCAATAATGCCTTGTACCGCTAAAAAAGTTGAAGCAAGACGTGCTCAGTTATCAAAAGATGGACGACCTGATACAGATTATGTTTTAACAACACAGGAAATTGCAAGGATGATTAAAAGCGCAGGCTTGAATTTAGCAGAAATTGAACCTGAAGAAAATGATTCACCATTTGGCAGATACACAGGCGCAGGTACTATCTTTGGTGCGTCTGGCGGTGTTGCAGAAGCTGCAGTACGTACGGCTTATGAAGTTGTAACAGGTGAAACCTTAGAAAATGTTGATTTTGAAGTGTTAAGAGGTGTTGATGCAAAATCAAGAACTAAAGATGCTGAAGTTGATATTAAGGGTACAAAGGTAAAAATCAGAGTTGTTTCAACCTTGAAAGAAGCTGAAAAATCAATACAAGAAATAAAAGCAGGAACAGCGGACTTCCATTTGTTGGAAGTTATGGCTTGTCCTGGTGGTTGTATCAATGGCGGTGGACAACCTCGCAGTTGTGATGATTCAACTATAAAAGAACAACGTGCAAGTGGATTGTATACAGAAGACGCATCATTACCATTGAGAAAATCTCACGAAAACCCTGATGTGAAAAAACTTTATGAAGAGTATTTGGAAAATCCAAATTCTCATAAAGCACACGAGCTATTACATACAACTTATAAGAATATGTTCGAAAATTCATATAAAGATTTAAAATAGTTCTTATTGAATAAAAAAGCCCGAGATTAATTTCTCGGGCTTTTTGTTAGTCATAAATATTATACCAAGCTGTTGGTTCGCCAACTTCTTTGCCTTTTTGAAGAAGTTGAGCACCTTCTGTATTGTCTTTTATTTTTAAGAAAACTATATTTAAATCATCTGGATTTCCCAGTAAAGAAAGTCCAACAGGTGTCATGTGTCTTTGTATTTTCTTTTTGAGGTGAGCGCTAAATTTATCGTCATTTGGACCTTTTTTAATATCTTCAAATTCAGGGTTTTTGTTTACAGAATTTCTTATACTATTAGCGATTGGACCTGTGATAACAACTGTTTTTAATTTAGACTCACAAACTCTAGTTGCAATAAGTTGCGCAAAAGAATCCATATATTTGTCAATGGCGTATTTTGATGCAATATTATGTTCTTCTTCTGTAATATAAGGAAGAATTGATTTTGTAACTTCGTAATTGTCAACAACCATGGTGTTTTCGCCTAATAGGTGTCGTACTTCATATATCTCAAGCGCATCGGCATAATTTTTACGTAAATTAGCTGCTCTTACTTCTGTTTCTAATGAATCATTTTCAGCGTGATTTTTTTCTATATGTTGGATTTCAGTAGGTTTGATTTTTATGTTGTCATCATCAACCATAATTATTCCTGTACCCAGTCCGCCACCAGGATATAGATAAATTATCTCTTCACCTTTTTGTAGAAGCTCAGGATGTTGCTCTTTTATTTGTTTTAATAAGCAAGCACCAGCACCAGCCATGTCATTTGCGTGTCTTGATTGAGTAATATTTACGCCTAAATGTTTTAAATATGTATCAATATTATCAGGGCTAATTGGGCGTTCAAAACGATGGCGTCTAGTATTGTCATAAAAGAAATTTGATAATCTAAATCCACTTTTTCCTTTATCCAGCACTTTTGCACCAGGATAACAAACAGTTAACTGCATTTCATTATCTGGGTCTGCAGCTTTAATTTTTTCTTTATTCAAAAATTCAAATACAGCAATTTTTTTAGCTAAATTATGTTCAAATTTATCTTCCGAGCGAGATTCTCCTTCATCAAAAACAGTTGTTCGTTCTTTTGCAATAATGTTATCATTTTCATCTATTGCGCATAATTTAAGTGAACCGTTAATTGTGCTTGCGCCTACATCTACGTTGATATAGTGCGCTTTAAAAGGAATTGAATGGGTTGAAATGTTGTTTATTTGCATAAAAAATCTCCTAATAGGGTTGCGTATATTTAATGTCCTAAAAAAAATATATTTGCTATTTTTCTAAAAAACATTAAGAAATATTTATATAATTAGAAATCATAATTTCCCTAAAAAGAGCTGTTAAGTTTTATTAGATACCCATTTATAATTAGCAAAAATTATAATTTAGGTATATCAAAAAATCCAGATGAAATAAAAAATCATAAGCATTATTTAGAATTAGCCTTAAAAGCTTTAAGAAGTTACGATTAAGATAATAAATAAAAACGGGCTGAATTTTAATTCAGCCCGTTCTCACTGTAAATAACTATTATTTACCTTTAATGTTAATAAAAGGAACTGAATTTCCCATCATATATTGGGGCATTTTTCCGTCCCATTTTTGAACAGCTTCATATTCAACCAATGATTTATTTTGAGTTAATGCTTGAGCTCTAATAGCCATAGATTTTGCTTCTGCTTCCGCTGCTATAAGTTTTTGTTTAGCTTCTTCCTCAACTTGGACTGTTTTATTTTTAGCTTCTAAAGCTTTTTGTTCGGCTGTAACTTTACTTTCAATAGCTTTTTCAAAAGCTGGAGAGTAATTTATTTCTGTCATTTGAAAATCAGATACATTGATATAATTATCTTTTAGTTGTGTTTGAAGTTTTGTCAAAATATTTTTTGTAGCAGTTTCTCTGTTTGCAATTAAATCTTGAGCATTCCATTTACCAATAATATCTTTAATTGTACCTTCGGCAACCGGTGTCATGATTGTCGATTGGTAATCACGTCCAATTTCTTGGAAGAGTTTATTTACTTTTGAAGGCTCAATATTATAGTTGATAACATAAGTGATTTTTGCTTGTTGGATGTCTTTAGTGTAAACATCAGTAGTTAAGGTTAGTCTTTGTGTTTTTACGTTCATAGTTGTAAATTTTTGAATTACTGGGAAAATTAAGTGTAAGCCTTCACCATAACTTTCCGGTTGAACTTCACCTAGTCTGATTTTAATACCGCGTTCCCCAGGACCTACAACTACAAATGGGTTGCACATAACAATAAAACAAACCAACATGCCTAATACCAATAAAGGTATTCCTAAAATTCTTCTATCCATTTTTTTCCTTTCTTACTTATGCGTTTAACTTAAGCCAATTAGCGCTAAGACTACATATAGCGCTGCAACAACTAACACAAAAATACAAAATGCAATTAAAATTTGTTTTCCATATTTCTGGTACAAATTTTGTCCGCTCATATATGATGCAGCCATAATGCATAAATTAACTAAAATTAAAAAAGCACTTAATAAAAATAATACTCTAATAACCATATTTGTCTCTTTCCTTTTTAATAATTATAAAAAATTTAAAGGCATATTAAAATCATATTGGTAGGGGATTTTATAATAATTTTTTATTGAAATATATTTTTACCGTTTTTATCGTACATTTTTGAGCGTTTTTCTTGAATTTGTGTAATTTTTTCTTTGTAGTTTTCTTTTAAGTCAATTATTGCAAGGTTTACTTTTTCTAATGCGATTGATATGTTTTCATTATTTAATTCAAGCATATCTTTTGCCATATCAATATTTGACATAGCAAGTCGCGTCATATCTCTAAAACCACTGGATGCCAGCATAAGCGCAAGACTATCATCTTCAACCGATTTATACAAGGCTTGTGCCAAAAGCATTGGCATGTGTGAAATTTTAGCAACAGCTTTGTCATGCTCAACGGCATCAGCATAAACAATTTTAGCTCCTGTCTGCAAAATTACATTTTCAAGTTTATTTATAATTTCTTTTGATGTTTCATCATGCGGCGTTAAAACCCATTTTGCCCCGTCAAATAATTCTTCAAATGAATGCTCAAATCCTGTGTATTCTGTTCCAGCCATAGGATGTGAGCCTATAAAATTATAAGAATATTTTTTATCCATAACAAAAGCTTTTAGGCTGGAAACATCTGTTACTATTGTATTTGGAGAAACAATTCCTTCTAATTTATCCAATGTATCCAGAACATTAGACATTGGAACAGCTACAAAAACAATCTCACAATCTTTTAAAATTTCATAGTTTGATGATATTTCTTTACAATATTCTTTTGCCGCCAAAATTGTTGCTTGATTTCTTGTGACGGCATAAAGTTCATAATCTTTGTTAGCCAAAGATTTGAGTATTGAGCCACCTATTAAACCTAAACCAATAATTCCAATTTTCATGTTACAATTATACTACAATTTTTGATGAAAGGATAGTTTTATGAAAAAAGATGATTGTATTTTCTGCAAAATAGCAAATGGGGATTTTGGTACAGAATTTATTTTAGAAACAGAGGACATTGTAGCTTTTCGAGATATTGCACCTCAAGCTCCCGAGCATATTTTGGTTATACCAAAAAAACATTATGAAAACTTGTTAGAAATTGATGAACCTGAACTTTTATCAAAATTAATGCAAGGAGTTCAACAAGTTTCTGAAAAAATTGGATTAAAAGAATTTAGAACAGTTATAAATACTGGTAAACAAGCAGGTCAAACCGTTTTTCATGTTCATATTCACATGTTGGGTGGAAAAGAACTCAAAGCCTCTTTTGATTAAGTTAATTTTTAATTATAAAATATTCAATAAATTGTAATTTTACAAAATCTTAATTGGTGTGCATAAACACCCACTACCTGCTATAGAATTTTTAATAAATTACAATTTAACTGAGTAACACACAAAAATCTCTCGTCATCCTGAACCGGCTCGCGGTGGGTTTCGCAGTTAATTGTAAGTTGAGCATTCTTGCCCAACAAGTTGAAAGAAATAATATTTTTGGGAGGTTTTTTGTATATTTTTAGTCTTTTGTGTCAAATATATATATAACAAATTATTATTATTTTAAAATACCAAATAACCGTTGGGCAAGAATGCCCAACCTACAACCTAAAGTCTACCCTTGCTTAGTGATTTTTGAGGGGATTTTGAGCTTTAACAAATAAATATAAAAGTCATTTTAATGCACAATAAATAAACGATTATAAATATTTGCCTTAATTATTACAAAACTCAAACGCGAGTTTTTCAAGCCTGCATTGAGTTACACGGATTCCATTCCATTAAGCAATTATAATTTTTTTCTTACTTTTATTCAAATATAATGAAAAAAAGTCACAAAGCTTAATATAAAAAACAGAAAGGATTTGGGTAATGACACAAGTTGGTAAGATTAATGTTAATCATGAATTACAGGAAGTAAAAAACACAAAAACTCAAGCTGGAAAATCATATTTATTAAACCAACCTATTCAAGATTCTGTTTCATTTGGAAATAAAGAAAAAGAAGAAGGAATGAGCACCAGCGCAAAAATTGCTTTATGGGCAACAGGTATCGCGGCAGCCGCAGGTGCTATATACTTAGCTGTACGTAAAGGTAAAACGGATGAAGTCGCAGATGCAGCAAAAGATGCGGCTAAGAATATAAAAAATAGGACAGATAACACCACTCCTGCTGTACAAAAAGCAACTGAAAAAGGCAAAAGTGCGGTTACAAATGAACCCCCAAATCCCCTTACTCCGATTGATGAAATAATACAAGGTAATAATGGCGGCTATATTCCATCAGAAAATTCTTTTACAATAAAAGGAATATATGGACAAGATATAAACGCTCCAACAGATTTAAGAAACCAATATGATATGATGAGCCCTTACTATAAATATAATAATAATGGTGTTTTTGAATTTTAGTCTTATCCTCTTTTAATTTTAAAATAAATTATAAAAAGAGCCCAATCTTAAGATTAGGCTCTCTAAGTATGTTTAAAAACAAACCTATTTTCTAACAACTTTAATTGCACAGTCTGGGCAAGTCATTTGGCACATACCGCAACCGATACATTTTGATGCATCTGGTCTAACAACAGGAGTTTCGAATAATCCTAGTTCGCTGTTGTCTTTGTTTGGTTCTGCAATAGGTTCTAAACATTTTACAGGACATTTTGCAACACAAAGGTAGCAGCTTTTGCATAATTTGTTGAACAAATACCAATCAGCTTTTCCTTTAGCTACATCTGCAACTTTAATACCTGTATATTTGATATCTTCTTTAATCATTGTCATTATATAATCCTCCAAATTATACAGTAGCTTCTTTAAGAAGGTTCATACCAACTTCAAGTGCTTTGTAGTTTTTAGTTCTTAATTCAGGTTTAGCTTCGAATTTTTTACCCAAAGCATGCTCCATAGCATTTTTAATATCATCTAATTCAAGAACTTTTGTAGCTTCAAGAATTACGCCCAAGATAATGATGTTGAAAACACGAGCGCCCAATTCTGGGTTAGTGTTAGCAAGTTCATTAGCATTTACAGGGATAATTCTTTTTGCTTTAACTTCAGGTTTTTTTGTACAAACAGATGAATCATAGATTACAGTTGTGTTTTCATCAACGTAAGTTGAACATCTGTCGATAGCTCTGTCAGATACCATAATTACGATATCAGCTTTAGAGTATCTAGGTTCACCGATTTTTTCATCAGCGATTTGGCAGAAAGCGATTGAAACACCGCCTCTTTGCTCTACACCAAAGTTAGGAATATATAATACTTGTTTGCCAGCCTCATAACCAGCTTCTACCAAGATTTTTGCAACGGATTGTACACCGTGTCCGCCTTCACCAGCGAGTGCGATTTTTGTTCTTGCCATATTACACCTCTTCCTTTTTAGCTGGAGTCATAAATTCTTTAACTTCAAAGAATTCTTCCATTTGTTTAAGTCTTTCTAAAGTCTTAACGTTGTTAGTTCTCCAGTTGTTAGGACAAACTGACAATACTTCAACAAATGAGAAACCGCCGTTTGCAACGTTTTCCAATGCTGTTTTAAGAACTTTTTTAAGTCCTCTAACGTTACCCATTGTAGAACGTGCTACATAAGATTTTTCACTATCAGCAATCGCAGCAATCATTTCTGCACCTTTAGCTGGTTTACCAGTAACAGAACAATCACGACCATAAGGTGTTGTTTCAGTTACTTGACCAGGCATAGTTGTTGGAGACATTTGCCCACCAGTCATACCATAGTTAGTGTTGTTAGCAAGCAAAATCAACATGTTTTCGCCTCTAACAGAAGCATTAACTAAGTGTTGTGAACCGATAGCAAGACCGCCACCATCACCCATATAAGCAATACCAACTGTACCAGGGTTAGCTCTTGTAACACCATAGATAACAGGAGTTGTACGACCGTGGTGTGTTTGAACTGTGTCAATGTCCATATAGTTCCAAGACAACAATGAACAGCCGATATCACAACCAAATACAGCTCTCTCGTTTAAGCCAAGTTCATCAATAACTTGAGCCAATGTTTTTAATATTGTACCATGACCGCAGCCAGGGCAGAATTTGGAAGCTCCGGCTTCTGCGCACTGTGCTTGAGCTAAATCAGGTTTTACTTCTAAAACGTTTGCCATTTTATTTTATCTCCTTCATTTCAGTTATACAGTAGCGGGTTCTTTAACCATAGCTTCAACTTTTTCAACGATGTCATCACCTGTAACACCAACACCCATTTTGAACAATGTAGAATATGGTGTAGTCAAGCCATAAAGTTTTTCTAAGCACATTTGAGCCAATTGACCATCAGCTGATTCTGTAAACAATACTTGTTTAGCACGTTTAACAGCCGCTCTCATAGGATTAACCGGAAGAGGTCTGATAGTAATTGGTCTAAATAAACCTGCTTTAATACCTTTAGCTCTCAACTCGTCGATAGCTGTCATAGCTGAACGAGCTACGATACCGTGAGCAATAACAAGAACTTCTGCATCTTCTGCTTTGTATTCGAAGTATTCTTCGATTTCAGGAGAAATTCTTTCGTATTCTTCTTTGTATGCGTTCAAGTGTTCCATCAACTCTTCTTCAAGGTTGAATGTGTTTCTCCAGTGAGTAGCTGGTCTATCAACGCCTACTTTACCCTCAGCTCTTAAATAAGCTTCGGTAGGAACCATTGTAATACCACGAGAAGCTGGATCATAAAGAGTAACAGGCTCTCTCATTTTACCTTGGTATCCATCAGCTAACATATAAGTTGGGAATCTGTATTTCCAAGCTGTATTGAAAGCTTTAATCATATAATCGTACAAGTCTTGGTGACCAGCAGTTGAATAAACGATTCTAAATCCTTCGCCGTTTCCACCAAAACAAGTTAAACGAGTTTCTTGTTGTGCATAAATAACAGTAGCTGTAGATGGGCCACCTCTTTGCATAACAGCACAAACGAATGGCAATCTCATCATTTCAGCCATAGATTGTGGGTCTTGCATAATAACGTTACCTGGACCAGCTGTAGCTGTAAAAGCACGTTTTCCAGCTAAAATACCACCCAAAGTAGAGAAACCAGCTGAGATTTCGTCTTCTGTTTGCAAGAAACCAGCTTCTGTTTTAGGAAGCAATTTACACCAAGTGTGCATGATTTCGTTTTGTGGGGTGATTGGATAACCGTACATAAATTCTGCTTCCGCAGCGTTTGCCGCGTATGCAATTACTTCATTTCCGGTTAAAAACATTCTTGTGTCTTGAGTAATTAATTTTTTTACCATTTTTTTCACCTTTTTATGTAGTAATAGATACATTAATTAGTTTTTAAGCACCGACAATAGCTAAATTTCTATCCTATTAAGCTTTATACTCTTTTAGTTAAGCTCTTTCAGTCTCTATTTTTGCACCCTCGGCGCCTTACTCTTAACAATATTTTACTACAAAAAGATTTTAAAAGACAACATTTATTTTTTGTGTAAAATGATTGTATGAAAAAGAAAAGCGATAAAGACTGGAATGTATGTGTATTTTGCAAACACCGCAAAGACTGTGTTGCCGGTGCAAGCAGAATTTTAGGACTTGCACCTAATTCGCCGATTGTATATGAAATTGGTTGTTTTAATTACGAAACATATAAAAATCAAAAAGCTGTACAAATGAAATTGTTTTAGTTTAGCTCATTGCCAGCCATAAAACTTTTTTTACCGGACGCGCCACCATTACAGCTAAAATCGAAAAGAATAAATCATACAAAATTTTTATTCCGCTTTGTATAGCTATCATATCCATAAAGAAAGCAAATCCATCACGCTTAAAAATTATGATTATTGCGGAGTACATTATTCCAATAAAGTGGATCAACAAAACGCCAAAAAATGACGCTTTTAATGCATTTTGAATAGATAATTTACTGCTTAATATATTACCGGCAATACTCACAGCGGGTAAAAAAGCAACTATATAACCAAAATTATACTCAAAAATATACTTCCAACCTCCACCAAGCGCAAACACCGGAACAGAGCATAATCCCGCAACAATATACAAGATAATAGACAACAAACCAAATCTACTACCCAATAATGCAGAAATAAAAATAATAACAGGAACTTGCGGAATATATTTATAACTACTTAAAACCGCCCACAATCCGTTTCCACTTTGTTCTATATATTTAAACGGGTGAATTATCGCGTCAATTGGCAACTTATTATCAATAAATGAAATTTTTGTAAATGTTGCCATCACTATCAAAAATGAACACAAACCTACAACTACAAGCACACCAAAAGTTAATCTGATTTTACCATTATTATAATCGAATTTTTTAATTTCTTCTTCTAACTGTGCTCTATGATTCAAAACACACCTCTATTCTTTCTTGCGCGTTTAAAATTTCACCATACAAAGTCTTAAACTTACCATGCCAGATATTTTCTGTCCACATAATAAGCGCATCCTCATTGTTATCTTGATAATAACCTTTTCTTGTTCCCAAAGAATTAAAACCAAATTTTTTATAAAGGTTAATAGCTGGTTCATTAGAAACTCTGACTTCAAGAGTAATATATTTAACCATGTTTTTATAGCAATCCTCGATAAAACAATTCATCAATGATTGCGCAACTTTTTTTCTTTTATGCGCTGGGTCAACTGCCAACGTAGTAATATGAGCTTCATCAATGATTATCCACGCACCTAAATAGCCAAATATTTGTCCATTTTCCCCTTTTGCAACATAATATTTTGCCAAATTGTTTTCTATTTCATGCACAAACGACTCTCTTGACCAATGATGTTCACCATAAGCTTTTGCTTCGATTTCACATATTTCATCAAGGTCACAAAGTTGCATATACTTAATGTTTAATTTTTCACAGCTCATTGTTTTATTGTACCATTAAATTTATTTTGTGCTTCAGAAATGCCAGAATTTATGAAGCATTGTATCGCATCCACAGAACATTTTACAACATCACTCAATAATAATAATTCTTGTGATGTAAATTCACCTAAAACAAACTTCTCAGACGGCATATACGGTGGCTGTGGTCCAATTCCAACTTTAAGCCTTGCAAAATTCTTATTTCCGCCTAGAGATTTAATAATAGACTTAATCCCGTTATGCCCGCCATCAGAACCATTCGCCCTGAATCTTAGCATGCCCATATCCAAAGACAAATCATCATAAACAACAATTATTTCTGATATATCAACTTTAAAATAGCCTATTATCAAAGCTAATGCGTCTCCTGATAAATTCATAAATGTTTGAGGTTTAACAAGCAAAACTTGTTCTCCGTTCCAAAGCCCCTTAGCAATTTCAGCCTTAAACTTATTCTCCATAGAAAAAGCAATCCCAGCCCTTTGCGCAATTCCATCCAGTACTTTAAACCCAACATTGTGCCTTGTATTTTCGTATTTACTTGTAGGATTGCCCAATCCGATTATAATTTTCATTTTTTAATTCCTTTTTATTAAGTCGTTTATAAAAATTATAACAGATTAACATCCAACAACCTACCAATTTAATTTTTCTTAAAAACAATTAATCATATAAGTAATATTAGATGGAGGCGTATTATGACAGCTAAAAATAAATCTATAATAAATTTAAAAAGCTCTGAAAAAGTAGCTTTATTCTTAGAAAAAAACCATTTGCACAAAAAAGATTTTGCAGAAATGATTGGGGTAACTTTATCTTATGTTTACAATTTAATTGATAATACAATTAGCTTTTCGACCAGAGCCACAACCTTAGCCCGTATAGCAACAGTTATGGATGTTGAACCTGAAGAATTTGATGAATACAAAATTCCACAAGAACCTATCCTAATGGATGACTCTATAGAATTTTTAAAAAACAAACAACAAGAAAAAAATATTTCTACTGTCCAACTTCTAAAAGCCTTTCCACGAAAAAAACGGCTTGAAATAGTAGATATTTTAAGAGGAGCAAAACCAATTCCTCTAGATTGGAAAGAATTAACATTAATTGCGCAAGTTCTGGATATCAAAAAAGAAGAAATTTATCCATACTGGGAATCCAGACTAAGAAACCTAATGCAAGCAGCCGGAGTAAACATGCAAACAAATGCAGGGCTTATTAACATGATGTTTAGTTGCGCCAGAGAATATATAGAACATTAAAAAAAGCTCCATTTTTAAAATGGAGCTTTTTTATTTGAATAATTATTGATATTTATTTTCAGCTTCTTCTTCGTCAACTTTTTCATCTTCTGTTTGCAAATACAATTGACTAATTAATAATCCTCTATTTTTAACATATTGGAATGAAAAACCCGGTGTCCAATATTCATCAGCAATATCATCATCTTTTTCATTTAATCCTGTAATACCATAATCTGCGGTGATATAAACTTTGTCCGATCCTGTTCCTTTTGAAATATGGTTTTCACTATACTGAGAATAAATATAATCATTTCCTCCAGCTGTTGAAATAGTATTTCCCATACCAACAGAGATAACATAATCTTCATCATCTCCAGAATCAATAACTACACCACCGGCTATAGATATAACATTGTTTTCTCCATCGTCAACCAAAATTTTTGTACCATTAGCATAGTTCTCAACGGCATCCGCGCCGGAAGAACCAATATATCCATTTCCATAGCCCACTCTATCGCTTGTCTGGGCAGAAAAAGCCTCGACCGAACTAAGTGCATTTTGAACAGCTACATCTCTTACTATCATGTCTACTCCAATCTTTCTATATATATAAAAACATGTTTTATATATATATTGCCTATTTCTTATATAAAACATTAAGAAAAGTTAAGAATAACAAATAAGGTATTTAAAAAATTTTTTTTCAGTTTTTATATAAACATAATGAATAATTATAATTATCCTAAAATATCGTTCGGTTCAACAATTCACATCTCAAGACTTGCTTATGCAAAAGAAGTTGTGAAAAACCTTAAATTGCCAAGCATAGATGCACCTTGGACAATATACGATGCTAAATATTTCAAAATAGGGTATTCAGAATATGCAAGTTATTGCACAATGGGAGTGATAAAAAATGAATTTGGGGACGGCTTTATGTTTCACTTACGCCCCGGAAGTTCTAAATTAGACAAAATTTTCAAATCCATCCAAAAAGCTACACAAAATTTAAAATATGCAAATCCTCTTACCGGAATACTGGTTGGCGGAAACGCAAACTACAAACCCAGTATAGAGCTTTACAATACACTTCAAGGAATGTTTAAAGAATTTAACATAAAATACTCAGCACTACTTGGGCAATATAAAAAAAATCACATTACACCAGTTCCACCATACTGTAATCTCTATTTCAACGGTCCACTGGACAAATACGTAATTTGCCCACAACAGACAACGCCACAAAAAACAAAAAGCTCAAAACTAAAAGAGTTATACGAGCTTTTTGATATAATAATTATAAATAAAAATGATAATTTGAAACTTGATTAATAATCAATATTCACTTGTGAGAATTGAACAATTTTATTTTTACCACGTTTTTTAGCATTATACAAAGCATGTTCTGCATATCTAATCAATGTATTACCGTTTTCTTCAACATTTTCCAGAAACGGATAAGAAGAAATACCGCCAGAAATAGTTATTTGATGACGTTCATCTTCTCCAGCAGGGATAAATTCCATTTTTTCTATATCTCGTCTAAATCTTTCAGCAAACAAATACGCATTTTCTTCTGGGGTATTTGGCAGAATAATAACAAATTCTTCATCGCCATAACGAACCAAAATATCTTCTTTTCTGATTAAACCTTTAAGCATTTCTGCAATTCGTTTCAACAAGATATCGCCCCAATCATAGCCATAAATATCATTTACAACTTTAAAGAAGTCTATATCAAACAACACACAAGACAATTTCATGCCATAACGTTTAGCTCTTGATAATTCGCCCTCGAGCCTATCTTGCAAATATTTCCTATTATTTAATCCTGTCAACTCATCTGTTGTAGATACAAGACGTATAGTATCTTTCATCTCTCTAATTTTTACTAAGTTTTTAACACGAACATTTAACTCATCCTTATTAACAGGATTAAATATATAATCATAAGCAACTGCTCGAACCGTAACATCAGTAATTACTTTGTCAGTTACAAGCAACACAGGAAAGGCAAACTTTGTGACCATCGCAATATCTTTAATTTTTTGCTCTGATACTTCTAAAACCAAAAGAGATGGATTTAAATTTGCATAATCCTTTATGTTTTCAAACTTTTCAACACGAACATTTAATTCATCATTATCAATTAATGCCGCAACATTTGAATGACCATTTTCAGTATAAACAACTACATTTCGCATACTACTATCCTTATAAATTACTATATTTGTTTATATTCTACCAAAATTTACAAAAAAGTACAGCACAAAATATCACTAAATCATTAATTTAGATGAGAAAAGTTTTACTTTCACAACTTTACTTTTTTTGAACAATCTTTTGTAGATTATTTATTGCAATAATTTCCACCAATTGAGCCTCAAAACTCGCCAATTTTTCTTTCAATTCAGTATTTTCAGCTTTTAACTCCATTATGGTTTCTTGAGATTTTGCAATCATTTCTTTAGAAACAGCCAACTCTTTATTTACCTTGGCAAATTTTGTATCTAAATCAGGGTTAGAAATTTCGCCTTTTACATAGGTACTACCATCTTCATTGATAACAAACAAATTGTTACCATCATCATCTCTAACAATCAGCCCCCATTGTGCACCTCTTTTTAAATTAATAATAGGGAGACCTGTATTCCTAACTACAAATCTATGTTCTAGGTCATCAACAACTTGAATAGCATCACCAGACGAATCATTTGAATTAATCCAAGCTCTCCCAGTATTAGTAACAAAAAATCTTTCTTTCGCACCATTTCTAATAGCAAAAGCCATACGGCTAGGGTCTATAGAATTTATGTACATAGAGCCCCACGAAGTAAGCAAAAAGGTATTAGTTCTACCATCATTAGTTGGATAAACCCACGCACCTTTTTTCCTATAATTGTCATATTCGGCAGCAGAATCCTTAGGGTAATAAACTCTTATTGCTGGGCTTCCGCCATTTTCACTTTCATACGTTGTATTATATGGCGGCAAAATTTCCATAATTCCATCCGCAGAAACATTAATCATTGGATTATCTCTATTTAGTCCATCTTTTGTAACACCAAAGCCTAAAGCACCATTATTCGCCATCCATAACTTAGGGGCAGAACCTTTTTTTATTGAAAAAATATTACTGGTTTGGCTTTCAGGAACATTTAATAAAAACCCAAATAAAGTTGAATTTGTATTATTAACCTCTAGCTTTGCGACTGGATTTGTCCCAGCAGAAACACCAATCCCGACGTTGTCTTCTGGACGGGTTATGCTCTTTTTATCAGCGGTTAATTTCCATGCAGATTTTTTAACGTCTTCAATTCTTTGATTTAGAACTTTTGCCTGAACATCCGCCATTTCATTGTATTTCACCTGTTTTGAAATCATCGGTGCAACCGATGCGATTGCTACTGACACAATGGTAAATACTATCATTGCTTCGGCTATCGAAAAAGCTCTTGTCGTTTTTAAATTCATCATTTTAGTCCTTTCTGTATTAATTTATGTAATGCTAATTTTTGTTGTTTACGTTTTTATGGCATTAATTTCAGTAATGCTAACTCTTCTGGTACTAGACCTTGCGACATTAGACGTTGTAGGGATAAACCTTGTGTCGTTAGACCTTGTACCGCTAGAGCTTGCGGTGCGGCAAAACGACACACCCTACGGCGCCTAAACCTTTGCAGTGCAATAAATTGCACTATACCATGTGCGCAAAACTCCCTATCTTCAACATAATCAGACGTCTGCCGAACTCGTTTCGGCATCTGACCAACATCGAAGGAAGTCGATAAACACAAGTCCTTCGTTAAACTGGGTTTACCGGTTAGATGCTGAAACGAGTTCAGCACGACTGCTAAATTGTTGATAAGATTTTGAGGTTTTTGATTAAATTTTTCATCACGAACACTTATTTTTTGACAATCAGGAGATTTTATTGAGCTACCAAAGCCCCCCCCCCCCTAGTAAATTGCGGGTTTTAGCCGTTTTGTTCTTTTTCATTATTCCATCTCCTTATTTGTGTCGGCTAGGTAAAGCCGACCTACTATTCTTAGTTTACTACATCCTATTCTATCACTTTTTCCAATAACGCAATGTTTTCTATATGAAACGTATGACAAAACATATCAACAGGTTGAATATATTTAGCACAAAATCCATTTTCTTTAAACAATTTCAAATCTCGTGCCAATGTAGAAGGATTGCAGCTTACATAAATGATTATTTTTTTGCTCAACAAAGCAGATGTTTTTACTGCATCCGGCGCAAGCCCTTTTCTGGGAGGGTCAATTACTACAACATCAAATTTTTTCCCTTCATTAGTTAATGTTTTAAGGTGCAAAGCCGCATCTCCGGTTAAAACTTCAAAATTTTTATAGTGATTGAGTTCAATATTTTTCACGGCATCAGCGGTTGCTGGAGGATAATCTTCTACACAGACAACTCTTTTAGCGATATCGCCCAAATAAATACCGAAACTTCCCACACCTGAATAAGCATCCAATATTTCAGGTTCATTAACTCGATTTACTATCATATTTTTAACTGTATCCAAAATATTTTTTGCCGAATTAGGGTTGACTTGGAAGAATGAACCGGCACTAACTTGATATGTTTTATCACCGATTTTTTCTGTATAAAAATCTTGACCTATAATTGTTTGTGTTTCTTTTCCCAAAATTGAATTAGTTTTTTTGTTATTGAAATTAACCAAACATCCAATCACATTTTCGTAATTATCAAAAATTCTATTAGCTAATTCTTTTACGGATTTTCTAAGTTTTGAATCATTGACTACCAAAACAACTAAAATCTCGTTTGTCGCTTGAGAATGTCTAAAAACGATGTGTCTTAAATCACCTGTATGCTTTGACTCATTATAACCAACGACATTACAATTTATTGCTTCTAGCCTTATAAACTCAACAATATCATCAATTTGCTGCGGTTGGATTGGACAATGTTTTATATTTACCAACTCATGAGAATTTTTCTTGTAATAACCAGCCAAAATTCTTTTTGAAACTTTAGTTTGAGAAATCGGATATTGTATTTTATGCCTAAATTCAGTTATTTGAGGGGAAGGAATAACATCTTTGACTTCTATTTCTTCACCGGCAATTTTTTTTATCGTTTCTTTGACAATTTGTTTTTTTTGTCTTAATTGTTCGTCATAATTGACATGTTGCCAGCAACATCCGCCACAGACATTTGCCATTGCGCAAATAGGTTTAATTCTACTTGGTGATGGTTCTAAAATTTCGAGAAGATTAGCTTTTGCATAATTTTTATTAATAGCGATGATTTCAGCCAGAACTTTTTCTTGAGGCGCAACTCCATCGATAAAAACAGGAATACCGTCATATCTTGCGAGCCCCGCACCTTCAAAAAGAAATTTTTCAACAAAAAGTTCTAGCTTATCACCTTTTTTCATCATTATAGACTCATTACTTTTAAAATATCGTCAAGATTAGAAGAAGTCTTTTTAACATCAGCGCCAGAATATTTAATTGCGCTGTCTGGGTCTTTTAAACCGTTTCCTGTTAAAATACAAACAATTTGTTTGTCCTCTTCTATTAGCCCCAATTTTTTCGCCTTAATTACACCAGCAACACTAGCCGCAGATGCAGGCTCAGCCAAAACACCTTCTGTCTTTGCAAGGAGTTTGTATGCCTCAATAATTTCATCATCAGTAACAAAATTAATCACACCACCGCTTTTATCTCTAGCATTTTCAGCTTTTTCCCAGCTTGCGGGGTTGCCAATTCTAATTGCTGTAGCAATAGTTTCTGGTTTCATAATTCTTTCACCTTTAACAATCGCCGCAGCACCTTCTGCCTCAAATCCCATCATTTTAGGAAGTTTTTTAGCTTTTCCTTGTTCAAAATATTCTTCGTAGCCTTTCCAGTATGCTGTTATATTTCCAGCATTTCCAACAGGGATAAAATGATAATCCGGAGCATCACCTAACGCCTCCACAATTTCAAACGCGCCTGTTTTTTGACCTTCAATTCTATATGGGTTTACAGAGTTAACCAATTTTACAGGATATTTTTCAGAAATTTCTCTAACAACTTCCAACGCTTCATCAAAATTACCGTCGATAGCAATGATTTCTGCACCGTACATCATTGCTTGAGAAAGTTTACCCAACGCAATATAACCATCCGGTATTAAAACAAAAGTTCTCATTCCTGCTTTTGCGCCATAAGCCGCCGCAGCTGCTGAGGTGTTACCAGTTGAGGCACAAATAATTGCTTTTGCACCTTCCTCCGCCGCTTTAGAAACAGCCATTGTCATCCCTCTGTCCTTAAAACTGCCAGTAGGGTTTAATCCTTCTAATTTTAAATATATTTCACCATTGTAGCCAATTGCTTTTGCTAAGTTTTCAGCCTTAACCAAAGGCGTATTCCCCTCGTTCAAAGTCACAACAGGGGTTGCTTCTGTAACCGGTAAATTAGCTCTATATTTATTAATTAGTCCTTGATAATGTTTTTCTGTACTCATAATTCACTCCTAGTCCATTACTCTTATTAAACTTTTTACTTCTTTTATGCAGTCATTTGATTTTAATTCGCATATAGCAGCTTGAATGTCTGATTCTTTTGCTTCTGCCGTAATAACAACAACTTCTGCACTTTGTACTTCGGTTTGCGTAGAATCTTTTTGTAATAAACTTGCAAAATTTATGTTATGTTTACCACAGATAGTACCAATAGTCCCAATTACCCCTGGTTTATCATTAACATCCATTAAAATATAATATTTATTTTTTGTGTCAGAAATTGCAATAGGTTCAGCATTTTCGCTATGGCAACAACGCATCATAGGTAGTATAGTAGGAGTATTAGTGTTTAGTTCTGCACAAATCGTAACTATATCACCCACAACAGAGCTTGCGGTAGGAAATTCACCGGCTCCGGGACCTGATAAAATAACTTGCCCAACAGGGAAACCTTCCAACAACACTGCGTTTGTAACTCCATTTATGTGTGCTAGCGTATGATTTGATTTAACCAGCATTGGATGTACTCGAACATCTGCTTCATTATTATTTCTTTTAGCCAAAGCAATCAGCTTTATTTTATAGCCAAGTTGTTTAGCATAAGCCATATCTCTAGCCGAAATTTTTGTTATACCTTCACGGTGGATGTTGTTGATTTTGACACGTTTTTTAAATGCAATTGTTGCTAGTGTTGCAATTTTGTATGCCGCATCAAATCCTTCAACATCACCAGTAGGGTCAGTTTCAGCATAACCTAATTTTTGAGCTTCTGCGAGAACTTCTGAATAATCCGCACCCTCTTCATCCATTTTTGTAAGGATATAATTCGTAGTTCCGTTTAAAATAGCCGCAATCTTATCTATTCTATTTGCACTAAGCGTCATTTTTACAGGCATAATAATCGGTATCCCGCCACCGACCGCAGCTTCGTACATTATAACTACATTATTTTCAGCAGCTAGCTTAAATAATTCTTCTCCGTGCTTTGCAAGAAGTTCTTTATTTGCGGTAACTATATGTTTTTTGTTTTGTATAGCGGTTTTTAGCAAATCAAAAGCAGGATTAACGCCGCCAATTACTTCCACTACAATATCTATTTCCGGGTCATTCACAATTGAAAAAATATCTGTCGTTAACATGGTTTCGTCAAGGTTATCAATATTTCTTTTTTTATTCAAAGATTTTACTGCAATTTTTTTAATGTTAATGTAGTCAAAATTGCGTAAAGTCTTAACTACACCAGTACCTACCGTACCCAAACCGATTAATCCAATGTTAAATTTTTTCATACTGTCTCCTCTTTTGTGAATTTTATAATTAAATCATAAAACTCGAAACTTGTCATCTATTTAAAGGTGTATTTCGACAAAGGTTAAAAACTGTGCATAGAAAAAGCGTACTAGCTTTGAGACCCCCCAGCCTCTTCGCTAATACGCGCATAAGGTTTTACACTAGCCGAAACATTAATAACATGATTATTATATATTTTTGAGCGAATTTGTCAAGATTTTTTAACAAAACTTATTATTTATAGCCTAAAATGCTGATTTTACATGGAACTCACTTTCATTATATATGCCAAGGCATAATATGGTGGACAGTTTTCGTGAGCAACCCCATTACCAACATAATCGGTTAAACCCGAAGCATAACCATTTACCCCTGCATTTATATGCACCCAAGTAACAGCATCCGAATGTTGTAATCCAGCATACTCCATAACACCATGTCTATGAGGGGGTAAATGCCCTACTTCGAAGTTAACAAAATTAGCCCCCCAAAAGTATTATGCGGGTTTTCGGCGTTTTGTTCTTTCGCATTATTCCATCTCCTGATTTGTGTCTGCTTGGTAAAGCCGACCTGCTATCCTGTCCCTGTAGTAGTCTCCATACATTTCTAAATTCTACGCTACGGTTTGTTTTTCAGGCTTCTTGCAAACGCACCAAAACACACTCTACAGGCTAATCTATACACTATTACAAAAATACAACTCCCTTATAATACATTATTTTTTTGATATGTGCAAGATTTTGTTTTCACGTTATAATTTTTCTATGTTTAGACAGTTTTTACCGATAATTTTATTAACAATATCAAATATTTTTATGACCTTTGCTTGGTACGGACATTTAAAATTCAAAGGTGCCGCGCTATGGGTTGTTATCCTTGTAAGTTGGGGAATTGCTTTGTTTGAATATTGTTTTCAAGTTCCCGCAAACCGCATTGGACACGAGTATTTTGATGCCGCAAAATTGAAAACTATCCAAGAAGTTATAACTCTTGTAGTTTTTTCTTTTTTCTCCGTTTTATATTTAAAAGAACAGTTGAAATGGAATTATATTGTAGGTTTTGCGCTTATAATTTTAGCCGTATTTTTTGTATTTAAAAAATGGTAAATTACTTAGCAAAAAATTTCTTGTTAGGATTTTAAGCTAAAAAATCAAGGGATAATATCCCCTACATTTGAAATATACAGACATGTTAAACCAAGTGAGTTACGCGAAAGACTAACCCCCAGCGCACAAATTACTAAAAAACTTGGAATTTCACCCTCCTCACTCGGGCAACCAGACGCCTCCATAGAAATTGAAGAATTAAATTTAGCAAATTCTGATATTTTAACAAAGAATAAATATTATTCAAAATTTATGCCAATAATAAATTCAAAACAAAATGGAATAAATAGTCTAAGAAAACAGTTACAAGAGAAAAAGATTAAAACAAATGCACTAACAATCATGAAATTTTTGGTAGAAAAATTTAAAATTGGAAATTGCATGGAACAAAGTATTATAATGCAAGATAAACTTATAAATGCCGGTATTCCCGCAAAAGTAACTGGAAGACAACTTATAGATCACTGCTTTGTAGTTTGTAATTTATCCCAAAATGCTAACATCAAAGACCCTAAAACTTGGGGTAAAAAAGCATTTATCGTAGACCCTTGGTTGAATAAAGTCTTTCGCTCAAAAGAAGAAGCTTTCAGCGAATACAAGAGTATACATTTTAACTTGATAGAATATTTAAGAAATATGAGCAAAAAAAACCGTGATACCGGTTGGAATAAATATCACAAATCTGAAGAAATTTGCGGGTACATCCCAATGAGAGAAAATGTACCATTTTTAAAAAGAATAATAAAATTTTTTATTGACAACATCCTTCGCAAGTCAAATTAATTTTATCGCAAATTTTGAACAGCAGAAATCACTTGTAATGCAACAAAAGATTGTTCCCAAGGATTGCTTGAATTTGCAATTCTTTTAGCACGCTTTGCACGTTGTTCCTTCAACTTTGCTTGCTGTTTAGCTACTTTTGCCAGTTTCTTTTCATTTTTATTTCTTTTTTCAATTGTCGTATTTATCACCAAAAGTGCTTTATTATAAGAATCTTCGCTATATCCAGCTTTTACAATTTCAGGATAATTATAATTTGTATAATCATAAATATTTAAAAGTCTTTTTTCGCCTGATGGGTGAGTTTGAAGCAAATCAAAATAATTTCCACAAATCTTATTTAGAACAGAAATTGTCGAAAGAGGATTAATTCCTGACTTTACCAATAAATCAACTGCTGTTCTATCCGCTTCATATTCATCATCTCTACTCACTTTTAACAACGAAACATATTGAGCGGCTTGCAATGTCAAACTCAAATTTTCATTTTGAGTCGTCGGTTGTAATGCCGTAGCAATGGCATTGATAATACTTTGTTTTGCGCAATGAGCATTTACAATATGACCAAGTTCGTGGGCAATTACCCCTGCCAACTCATCATCGCTTTGCACATATTCAAGCAAACCACGATAAACATAAACTTCTTTATAAATATTGGCATAAGCATTTATAGACTCATCATCAGAAACTTTAAAAGTAATAGACTCAGGCAACCCATTAGCTTTTAAAATTTTTTGACCTATTGCATTGACTCTAGCCAAGCTTGCTTCTGAGTCCCAATTTGTATTTGTCTTTGTTGTTTCTGCTTGACTTGTTTCCTGTGCAACAGCCTCAATATTTAGCATCCCTAATGGACTACATATTGATAAACAAAAACTCAACATCAAAATTATAATCTTTTTCATATTATTAAATCCTTTTCTTTTTTAATATGGGACATATCCCCACGCATAAGTATTAAACTTCTTATATTCTATAACATAATAACCATCTTTGCTATCATAAATTTTGGCACTTAATTCTAACTGCTTAATACTTTCTAATTCTTCGTCTAATTTTTTAGTAGATTTTCTTTTCTTTTTAAGTTTTTCTTTTTCTTTCTCTATTTCTTCCACTCTATTTTTATATTCATCAGAGCGATTATAAACAACTTTTATTGCAGGCACAAGAGCCTTCAACTCTTGGGATTGAATAAGCAACAAAAACTTTCTATCATCAGATAGCGCCAACTCATAATGTCCTGTATCAAGTTTTTTTTCACCGTCAAATAAAACAAACGGCAAAATTAAGTTAGGGTTAGGCGTCTTATCTAAAACATATCTATATACAGCCTTGTCATAATCATAAATCCCCGTTTTCACAGGAGATATAACTGTATCTTCATATTCACGAATTTTAGGTAATTGAAAATCATCCAACATAAAGATATTATACAGTCCTCTATAAAATGTGTCTATCAAAAGGCTAAATTATCAATCTAATATAAAGATTATAAATTTTATTTATTTTTCTTATTTCCTGATTTTTTATCGTCTTTAGCTGTTTTTTTCGGTTGCATTTTAACTTTACTTTGAGGCGGGATATTGTAGGCATGTTTATTTGAGCATACACCTTGAATACGTTTTACAGAATAAACATCAGGTAACGCCTGCAAGGCTGCAATAACTTTTTGCAATCGGCTTATATTATCTACCTCAATACCCATTTCAATAATACCTAAATTTTTTGTTGGGTGAGATTTTACGTTTGCATATACAATGTTTGTATTACAATCAGCAAGAGCGATTAGGACTTCTTTCAGCATTCCCATCTTGTTTGGAGTATCAATTCTAATCGGTGTTACATAAGTTTTGTTTAGATTTTTATCTGCCCATTTTATATCCATTAACCGTTCAGAAGGGATATTGTCTAAAGATGGGCAGTCAATTCTATGAACAGAAACCCCTTTGCTACGAGTAACAACACCAACAATTGGCTCCGGAGGCACAGGCATACAACATTTTGCAAAGTTGTACAACATGCCTTCAAGTCCGACAATATCATTTTTAGATCTATTTTTAATTTTTGTTGTATGTATTTGAAAATCATCATCTTCCGGCTTGTTCAACTTATTAACCACTTTTTGAACAGTTGTTTCACCATAACCAATTGCTGAATACAAGTCTTCAAGAGATACGTAATTCATTTCTTGAGCTATTTTAAGCAACTTGCCTGATTTTACATGCCCATCAAAAACAGCTTTAGTTAGTTCTATTTCTAGATTATTTTTACCTGTTTGAATATGGTTTTCTTTCTGATTTTTCTTAAACCATTGTTTAATTTTAGATTGAGATTGTTTTGTTACAACAAAATTTAGCCAGTCTAATTTTGGAGTTCCATTTTTAGCAGTCATAATTTCAACGATATCACCGTTAGTGAGTTGAGTATCAAGTTGAACTATACGACCATTGATAAGAGCACCAACGGTTTTAAAGCCGACATCAGTGTGAATCCTGAATGCAAAATCAACCGGTGTTGCACCTTTTGGAAGGTCAAAAACATCTCCCATTGGAGTGAATGCAAAAACTTGATCAGAGAAAATATCTAACTTAACACTTTCAACAAATTCTTGTGCATTTGTCGTGTCTTTGCTCATTTCTGCGACTTTACGCATCCAAGAAAATTTAATATCGGCAGGATTTTCTGCTTTTTTAGAGCCTGATTCTTTATACCTCCAGTGCGCAGCAATACCATATTCTGCTATTTCATGCATTTCGTGTGTTCTTATTTGAACCTCTAATGGTTTTGCTTTCGGACCTATTACTGATGTATGTAGTGAGCGGTAGCCATTGCCTTTTGGCATAGCTATATAATCTTTAAACCGCCCCGGGATTGGTTTAAACTGAGAATGAATAAGCCCTAGAACTTCATAACAAGCTTTAATATCATTTGTTATAACTCTAACTGCGGTTATGTCATACAAATCATGAAATGCGATATTTAATCGCTTCATCTTCGCATATATGCTGTAATAATGCTTAAAGCGCCCTTGTATATCCGCTTCAATTCCGTTAGTTTTTAGGGATTCTCCGATTTTGTTCATCAAAAGTTCAACAGTTTCTTGACGTTCTGTCTTTTTTTGCGCTACAAGTTGGGCGATTTCAAAATATTTGTCAGGATATAAATATCTTAAAGATAAATCTTCAAGCTCAGCTTTAATTTTACCGATACCTAGCCTATTTGCAAGCGGTGCAAAAATATCCAATGTTTCTTGAGCAATTCGTTGTTGCTTATTTTGCGCCATGTAGTTTAGCGTTCGCATATTGTGTAAGCGGTCTGCAAGTTTTAGGAAGATAATCCTTATGTCATCTGCCATTGCTATAAACATTCGTCTAAAGTTTTCAGCTTGGCGTTCTTCTTTTGATTTAAATTGATATTTACTTAATTTCGTAACACCTTGCACAATACTTAAAACATCTTCACCAAAAAGTTCTTTTATTTCTTCCGGTTTTGTGTCCGTATCTTCTAGTATATCGTGCAAAAGTGCCGCAATTACCGTGTTTTTATCAACTCTTAAGTCAGCTAAAATTATTGCAACTTGGATTGGATGAACAATATATGGTTCTTCACTAACCCGATATTGTCCCTCATGAAGCTTTTTAGCAAATTCATAGGCTTTACTGATTTCCGCAATATCTTCATCCGTGCGGTTTTGTTCTTTTAAAATCTTTTTAAGATTTTCATATAAATCTTTGTATGACATAATTAACCTTGCAAGTTTTTATTTTAAAATTTTACAACTTATTTTATAATATGACTATGGATAAATTTTATAAACATACAGATAATGGAATTTTATTAAATATTAAAGTTGTTCCAAACTCATCAAAAACTATGATAATGGGCGTTGAACCAGCCGGCATTGCTGCCGAGCCTTTTTTGAAAATCAAAATTTCTTCACCGGCTAATGAAAACAAAGCTAATGAAGAATTAATTAAATTTTTATCCAAAGAACTAAAAGTCTCAAAATCTTCTATAGAACTGGTTAAAGGGCAAAAAAACAAAGAAAAAAAATTATTGATTAAATCAAAAGATTTATCAATTACAACTTCCTCTTTTTTTAATATTAAATAAAATATTACCCAGTTGGGTAATATACAGTTGGGTAGTTATATTATATAAATATGGTATCAAGATTAAATACAATTAATATATTTAAAACTTACCCAGATACGATAATATTAGCATACCTCGTAAAATATTTTACGAGGATTTTTTTATTTTCTTAATTCTGCCAATTTTTTGTATAATAAAATTTCTTCTTCTGTCAAATTATCCGGCAAAATAATATTCATTTTAAGGTTTAAGTTACCAAACCCACCAGATTTTTTAGGGAGCCCAAGTTCTTTTAATCTCATTGTTTTACCAGAATTAGAATTTGCCGGCACTTTTACGGTTATCTTTCCATGTGGTGTTGAAACTTCTTTTGATGTACCCAGAACAGCCTCGTAAGGGGTAATATCAAGTTTTTTTGTTAAATCAGTACCATTAATCTCATAATTTTTATCATAAAAAGAAATTTTCAAGTACAAATCACCTTTTCTGCCATAGTTATCAGATTTTCCTTCATTTTTAAGCCTGATTTTTTGTCCTTCTTTTACTTCTTTTGGAATATTTACTTTCAAAGTCCTGTTTGTATTAACAAAACCGGTTCCACTGCAATTTGGACAAATCGACCCTGGACCTGCACAACTTGTACATTTTTCAAAGTTTTTTAAAGTAACAGAAATTGCACCATCTTTCATTAAATCAGATACAGAAAGACTCAAATCTTGAGTTATATCAAGTGACGCAGTGCTTTCTTGCGGGGTGGAATTAGTACGGCGAGAAGCCCTTGAGTGACCACCACCAAAAGATGAAAAACCTTGATTAGCATTAGCTGAGTATTGAGAACCAAAATCTCCAAACAAGGTTTTAAAGAAATCTGAAAAACCGCCCATTGAGCCCATGTCGCCAGAAAAACTCGAATATCCGCCATTTCCGCCACCAAAAGCTTGAGAAAAGTCAAAACCCATATTAGAAAATTGGTTAGGGTCAAAGTTTGCTCCACCTTGCCAATTTGAGCCGAAAGAATCGTATCTTTGGCGTTTTTGCTTATCACCTAAGACCTCATAGGCTTCATTTATGTCTTTAAATTTTGTTTCAGCCTCTTTTGTTTTGTTGACGTCAGGATGATATTTTCGCGCTAATTTTCTGTAAGCGGATTTGATTTCAGTATCTGTCGCCTCTTTTTTTATGCCTAATATTTGATAATAATCTTTGTATTCCATATAAAACCTCTAGTCTTATGATAATACAAAATTTTTGTATTTTGCACTTTATTAATGAAAATTTAATTTTTATGGTTAATTTGATAAAAACAAGAAAATATGATTAAATGAGGTTAATATATTGACATTAAAACAGTCTGGCAGAGTAGTAGGTCATTTTATTCAAAATATCTACAGAAATGGTGAAAATGAGAAAGAACAAAACGGCGAAAACCCGCATAACAGTAGGGGGGGGGGCGATTTGATAGCTCATTAATTTCTCTCGAAGGTCAAAAAATAAGTGTTCAATGTGAAAATATTAATCAAAAACCTCAAAATCTTATCAATAATTTAACAGTCATGCTGAACTTGTTTCAGCATCTAACCGGTAAACGAAACTTGGTGAAGGACTTGTGTTTGTCGACCTCATGTGATGTTGGATATCGTCTGAACCAAGTTCAGGATGACGCCTACTTTATGCTTGGATATGATGTTCTGTCTGAGAATGGCAATAAATACTTGAATAAATTAAAAAATCAAGAACCAGAAATACCCACAAAAAAACAAGTGTCATGCCGAAGTTACCGATATCATAGGCAAGAGCAGAGCTCGAGCCGTACGAGACAGCGAAATCAGGCGGGCGTGAAACGCCCATGCGGAGCGAAACCACGCTTTCGCGTAGCGCCTGTATTTAAGACGGTATGCGCCAGCTGGCTTTTAGC
>JAZTWQ010000038.1:0-10135 GCA_045635965.1 Candidatus Gastranaerophilaceae bacterium | reverse complement strand
TTACCGATATCATAGGCAAGAGCAGAGCTCGAGCCGTACGAGACAGCGAAATCAGGCGGGCGTGAAACGCCCATGCGGAGCGAAACCACGCTTTCGCGTAGCGCCTGTATTTAAGACGGTATGCGCCAGCTGGCTTTTAGCGCAAGCGTTAAAAAGCCGCGTGCGTGCTATTCGGGATCTCTCCAGCGTGGAAAAAATTCAATAAGTTTGTACTTTGTAAAAAATATTTTTAGTAGACAAATTACTAGCTTGCGTTTATACGCACCACAAGGTTTAACGACACAATGTCAAGCACCACAAGGATTTGTGCAATGTTAAACCCAACAAAACAAAGTTAATAAAAGAAAATTATTTGAACAAATAGAATTAATATAGGAAGGTAAAAAATGAATTTAAAAACAAAAAAAGAAAGAAAAGAACAAATGGCACCGTCAAAGTTAGCGAACGGTAGGGTGCCGTCTTTAGACGCACCACAAGGGCTTGCACCGCAAGGTCTAGCACCGAAAGAAGCACCACGATGGCTGAATTTAACCCCAGCAAGAGCCTTTTCAATCGCAGAAGCGATGATTATGTTTACCATTGTGTCTGTTGCAATCGCATCTGTTGCGCCGATGATTTCAAAACAGGCAAAATATAATGAAATGGCGGATGTTCAAGCTCGTGTATTAAACGAGAGAATAAAACAAAATAGCGTGCCCAAAGGAGCTATAATGATGTGGAGTGGCTCGTTATCCAACATTCCATCTGGCTGGGCTTTGTGCAATGGTAGCAACGGAACTCCGGATTTAAGAAATAAGTTTATTGTTGGCGCTGGTGATGATTATGTAATTGGGAACAATGGAGGAAAGAAGGAAATCACATTAGAAGAAAAGTATTTGCCGCCCCATTCCCATACAAGAGGCAGTATGGAAATAACCGGAAGTCTTGTAAATACAGACACCACTGAGCATTTAACTTATTCTGATGGTGTTAAATCTAGTGGAGCATTAAGCACATCTGCACCAAAAGGTTCTGATAATTCAGGAATTGGCGCTTCTGCCGGAGCCTCAATTCAAGAAATTTATTTTAAAGCATCTGATGGTTGGACTGGTAATACCAGCGTATACGGTGGAGAAGTTGTTTCTACAGATTCAAAAACCGGAGTAGAAACAAGAGAGACTCAAAAGTTGGATATTAGACCTCCATATTATGCGTTAGCTTACATTATGAAAATAAAATAATTTGAAATAATTTCATACATAATGAATTTCTAATTCATTGAACTAACCTCTTGACAAAAAGTTAGGCATGCCTTACAATAAATATAAAGTTAGACACGCCTAACTCAATGATTAATACATTACATATAATTTCAACATGAATTGATTTCCTTTACACGAACATAATGGTAATTAATTCACACCATTACCTTTTTGTGCGCTGCCGGTTATGGCAGTTTTTTTTTATGTTAAAATTTTAAGATGATTAAAGCAGTTATTTTTGATTTAGACGGAACGCTTTTAAATACGCTGGAAGGTTTAATGGATAGTGTTAATTATTCATTAAATGAATTTAATTATCCTATTAAAAGTATTGATGAAATCAAATCTTTTGTTGGTAATGGAGTTTCAAAATTAGTTGAAAGAGCAATTCCTGAAGGTGTGAAAAATCCTAATTTTGAAAAATGTTTAGCTATATTTAAGGAGCATTACTCAAAAACAATGCAACAAAAAACAAAACCTTATCCTAAAATAACTGAATTATTGATAGATTTAAAATCAGAAAATATAAAAGTCGCAGTTGTTTCTAATAAATACGATTTAGCCGTGAAAGATTTATGCAATAAGTATTTTCCTGATTTGATAGATATAGCGCTTGGTGAAAGTAAGTTTTGCCGCCCAAAACCTGATACAGATGGTATAGATAAGGTTTTAGTTGAATTAAATCTTAAAAAAGACGAAGTATTATACGTAGGAGATTCTGAAGTTGATATTTTAACAGCCCAAAATGCCAGCATTAAAATGATTGGAGTATCTTGGGGCTTTAGAGATGTTAATTGTTTAAAGAAAAATGGGGCAGATATTATTATAAATAACGCCTTTGAGCTATTAGATTTCATTGCTTTTGCATAAAATATTTGAGAAGTTATAATATTAATATGAACACTATGTTGGAACAAGAAATAATTAATAAATTTAAAAAAGAGTGTGAGTTTTTTTCGTCAGACAATGAATATCGAAAAACTTTGGCTGAATTTGTTGGACTAAAAAAAGATGACTATTATCTTTTACGCCCAATCATTGGTGTTAATGAGTTTAAATATATTATATCTAATTTAGAAGAAAAGAATTTCATGCCAGGGCAAAGATTGGATGATACTAAGGTTGATTCTCACAATGATATTTATTTAAAAACCGGTGATTTTAGGTCTAATTTGCATATTCATACATTATATTCTGATGGAAGGATATCTATTAAGGATTATTTAATTCAAGCAAAAAAATTAGCAGATGAAAATTATCAAAAAGGCGCTGTAGATATGCCGTTGTTATTAGCATTAACAGATCATGATTGTATTGAAGGGGCAAAAGAAATTGCAATAGAATTGGCTAAAAATCCAATTATTTATAGTAATTTAAGACTTGTTTTAGGGGTCGAATTATCAACCATAACAAATAAGCTTAAAAAGCTCAAAAGACCACTTTTAATTCACACACACATGTTTTGTATTAATCCTTTTGATGAAGAATTAACCCAATTTATTGATAAAAAAAGGGATTTAAAACTAGAATTAGCAAAAGCAACTGTTAAAAAACTAAATTTGGAATTAAAGGAAATTTTAGACAAATATAATATTGTATTAACGCTGGAAGAAGCCGCATTGATTCATGAATTAGTAACAAAAGGGCAAGACGAAGTTTATATACCAATGAAAAAATATGTAGGCGGGAAATTATTGTTTACTCATTATTTGTTACAACTGAAAAATAAATTATTAGATTTAGGGCTTAATATTGATGATTTAAGCTATGAAAAACCATATACTAAATACAAATATATGTTTAAAGATGGTGGTGGTTATGTAAACAATTACAAAAAAGCATTAAATAAGTACTTAATTGATTTTGTTTTTGAAAAGTCATTGATGCAAGTGGATTTTGCGGTTGATATTTCCATTGTTAATAAAGAACTTGAAACCGCAATAGAAAAAGCTCATTCAATTTATGAAAAAGCTCATCCAACCCTAGATTTAATGCCAGAGGCATTTGATGGATTTGAAGACACTTTAGAACTATTATCTAAACAGGATTTTGGAATTTTTTCAATTGCTCATCCGGCACGAACTATTGTTAAAGATATTGAGTCAGACTTGTATTCTTTATTCGACAACATGTTTGGTTCATTCAAACAATTTGCAGACAAAAAAGCTTTTTCTTATGAAGGATATTACCAATCATACAGCGGAACAAAATATAAGCAATATCTTGACGCAATTGACAAATCAGCTCAAAAACATGGATTGATAAAAGTTGGTGGGCTAGATACGCACGGCGAAAGCATAACTCTTCGCGGCGGAAATCCTTAACTGGTATAACTATCAGGCAAAACCTCTACCTTGCCTGTTGAATGATCAAGATGGCATTTTGCTATATATAATTCTTTTTTATCAACAGCTTCTTTTATAACTTTAGAACGTTCAAAAAGCATTTGTTCTACCCAATAAGTATGTTTTCGTGAAAAATCATTATTATCTTTGATTTCTCCGTAGTTTGTAAATACTGGATAAACGCATTTCATAATTGATGGAAAATTTTCAGGTTCATTTGGGTAAGAATTAACGGCATAGTTCATAACCCCACAATCATCATGTCCTAAAAGAATCAAAAGAGGTAGTTTTAACTTTTTAACTCCATATTCTATACTTTCAACGACATTTGGTCCAGCGGCAATCCCCCCAACTCTTATTACAAAAAGTTCGCCAATCCCGCAATCAAAAATAATTTCAGGTACTGCTCGAGAATCTGAACAACTTAAAACCATTGCATCAGGTGCTTGGTGAAATGCAAATTTTTGCAAGGTTTCAACACTCATGTTTTTTTCTGTTGGTGTTCCATTTACAAAATTTTGATTACCTAATAAAAGTCTATCTAATTCTCTTTTTGCTTTTCTATACACTACTTTTTTCCAACTCTTTTTTTATATCAGTTGATAATTCTTTTTTTGTTTGTGTTTCTTTTTTCATAAATTTAAATATGACAATGTATGCCAAAACTAATAAAATTGAGCCAGCTAAAACTATTAACTTTAAATTTTGTTTAATAGCCTCGCCAAAAATCATTAATAAAATAGATATGAAGAAAAATCTAGCACCACGACAAAAAAGACTAATTAATGTGAACAAGAACCAATTCATATTTAAAATACCACTTGCCCAAGCAAAAACATTGTATGGAACCGGTGTCATTGCAGCTATAACAACAGCTACAGTTCCCCATTTTGCATATAAATCTTCAACATTTTTGAATAAATCTTTTTTCTTTTTAAAAATCCAGTTAAAAAATGGACGTCCTCCAATTTTACCCAATGTCCAACCGGTTAACCCTCCAAGCGCGGAGCCAATAGAAGTTACTAAAGCAAATTGCAACGCTTTTTCGGGTTGAGCTATATCCATAGCTATTAATAAAATATCCGGTGGCGGTAAAATCAAAAAACTTTCAAGCCAAGCATTGAGCCCTAAACCTAACATTCCATGTGCTTGAAACCAATTTTGTAAATTTAAAAATATATCATGCATTTTTTAGCAAACTCCCTAATTTATTCCTCGATTTTATATTAAATCTTTTAAGTAATTATGTATTGAAATGCCCAATTTTTCAATATTTTTGATTGTTTCTTTATCAAAATTTACATCTAATTTTTTATCAGAAGAAATAAAAATTAAATTTGTTATATCAACAACCCTTTCGTCCAGGTTAAAAAATGATTTGTAATAAATTTTATCTGATTCGTCTCCCTTGTATAAATTAACATTGGCAAAAATATCTTTATAGATTGATAAAAGATTATCTATAAAAATATTTTTAGGGTTTAACACATCAGCAGATGATGGCATATTAGAAACAAACAGCCCATTTTTAGTTAAATGTTTTTTAATGCTTTCTAAATATTCTTTAGAACAAAATCTATCATCAATACCCTCATCTGATGCAACATCAACAACAATTAAATCGTATTTTTGTTTTGTGTTGTTCAAAAAAACTAATCCATCTTGCAACGTAAAATTAAACTTTTCACTTTGTTTAAAATTGAAAAATTTTTGCGCGATTTCTAAAATATTTTCTTCAATATCTACAACATCAATATGTTTAAGTTGAGAGAAAAGTTGCTCATATTGATTAACTATAATCCCAGTTCCCATGCCTATTAACAAAATTTTTTTTATTGAAGGATTAATTAAATATGGAATTAAAAAATAGTTAATATAAGGGATATTTCCCTTATAAAATTCTGTATTTATAACCCCTGCTTGATAAGTGTCTTTATAATGTAAAAAACGACCAACTTCATTTTCCACAACTTTTATGGAATGAAAGTTCGATTGTTTTTCATACAAAACTCTATCATCAAAGGTTTTGTTGTTGATGATATCTAAAAGTTTTTCATCGCATTCATGTATTGCCAATTCTTCAGGAGTTATAATCATTTTATTTTTACGTAATCAATTAAACTATTAATATTTTGTTTGCTTTTATTCCACTCTTTAAGAATCAAATCTGCCGGACAAAGTCCATCGTTTATTAATTCCATTATTGGTTCTAAAAATATTTCTTCATTTGTTTGTTGTTTTCTTAGTTCCATATGGGATTCTTCTAGAATAATTTTAGCATAATCAAGAAGTTTTTTGTTTTTAATTTTAGTTAACAAGCCTGATTTTGGAACTTCTTGCCTTAATCTTACAAAATCCTCATAAGAAAAATCTTTTAGTAGTTCAAAAATATTATTCATTGCTTTTTCATTGTATAAAATACCTTTATAAAAAGCAGGGATACAGTATTTAAACTCACCTTTTTGGGTGTCTTGGTTCCTAATCTCTATTATGTTTTTTAACCTAACCTCTGGAAAAAATAGAGTTGAATGCAAATTATAGTCGTCTTTTGTTGCATAAAAATTGTTATAACCTTCTTTTAAAAAAGTCTCAAAATCAAATTTTCCTCCAACCTCAATGATTTTATCATCTCGCTGAATAAATAATAAAGGAACAGATAAAACTTTTTCAATATAATCATTTAAAGAAAAATCTTCACTAAATAATTTTTCACTAATTAGCCCACAACGATTTTCATCAGTTTTAAGCCACGCCAAAGCCCTTGTTGATTTATAGCCTGTTATTTTTCCACAACGGATAGGAGAATTTGCAAAAACCGCTGTCGCGAACGGAGCCAACATCATAGAAACTTTTAATTTTTTCATCGCATCAGCTTCATCTTTATAGTCAATTGCAACTTGGATTCCCGCCGTTTCTCTCATCATAGAAAAACTTCTTTCCCCATTCATATACTTAGCCATTGTTTGATAACGACGTTTAGGTATTATTTCAATGTCTTTACCATCTGTTTTTAATGAAATTGGATATTCTAACATTGACATACCCAAATAATCTAAAATTGGTGCTAATTTTTTATCTAATGTGACAACCTCATTTTTAAGTTCAAATATTGTTTTTTGAGGAGTTAAACTATATTCTGTTTGTCCTCCAGGCTCCAAAGTTATAGTAGACAAACCTTTTTTGAGTCCGTTTATAAATGTTAAATCTGTAATATATTGCCATTCATCACTGTATGCAAATTGCCTCAACATTCTGTAAAGCCCATTTTCGCCAAAATAATTAACTGTTTCGCTTGTTTTTTTATAAACAGGTAAACGCTCAAGCTCCATCCCAATTTTAAAATCATTTGTTGTTTTGAAAGCATTATAAAAATCTTTGCAAATATCACTTTTAAGTTCTTTAATATTATTAAATTTTAAATCTTTTGTTTTCATAGTTGTAACAATATCAAAAATAAATGCTTATAACATTTCCCTTTTTGTATTATTATAATACGTATATGGATTACTACAATAGAGCAAAACAATTTAGAACAAAAAAACGCCTTGGTCAAAATTTTTTGGTCGATGGTTCTATTATTGACTTTATTATTGATAGCGCCGCTTTAACTAAAAATGATACCGTCGTGGAGATTGGTCCGGGAGCAGGATTTGTTACCGAAAAACTAGTTGAAAAAGCAGGTAAAGTAAATGCGATTGAGCTTGATGAAGAAGCAATCGATGTTATTAAAAAAATTGACTCTCAAAATTTAAATATTGTTCATAATGATGTTTTAAAAGTTGATTTTTCTCAATTTGGGGAAAATTTAAAAGTTGTGGCTAACATTCCTTATTATATTACAAGCCCAATTTTAGCCCATTTATTGGGAGAAATTGATGACTTAGATAATAAAAACAGAAATTGTATAAATGAAATCATTTTAATGGTTCAATACGAGGTCGCACAAAGATTGGTTGCTAAAGAGACAGCCCCGTCAAAACAATATGGACTTCTTACAATTTTAGCTCAATTTTTTGCAGAGGTTGAACTAATAAAAAAAGTTCCTGCAAAATGTTTTTGCCCTCGACCTAAAGTTGACAGCGCTCTTGTAAAATTTAAAGTACGAAAAACCCCACTTTTGCAACTTAGTGATTACAAGTTTTTTAGAAAAGTTTTAAAAGCTGCATTTGCCGCTAGAAGAAAGAATATAAAAAATTGTTTAGCAAATGCTGGATTTGATAAAAATATAGTTCAACAAACCTTAGAAGAAATGAACATCTCAGAAAATACACGAGGTGAAAGCCTTTCTATAGAAACATTTGGAGAATTATCAGAAAAATTGAAAGCTAATTTATGCAACAAATAAAAATTCAAACTCCCGCTAAAATCAACCTTACATTAGAAGTCTTGGATAAAAGAGCAGATGGTTTTCATAATATTCAAAGTATAATGCAAGCAATTTCTTTGTATGACTTTTTGACAATATCAATTAGCGAAAATTCTGACAAACAGAATGAAATAGCCTTATCTGGAACAAGTAATGAAATCCCCTACGACGAAAAAAATATTGTGTACAAAGCCACAAAATTATATTTAGATGCCGCACTAATACAAACCAAAAGAATAGAAATTTTTATTGAAAAAAATATACCTGTTTGCGCCGGACTAGCTGGAGGTAGCACAAATGCCGCAGGGACATTATTTGGGTTAAATCAAATTTTTCAAAAATTTTCACATTTTGAGCTACACAAATTGGCATCAACATTGGGTTCGGATTTAAATTTTTGTCTGGATGGCGGCTGTTCACTTTGCACTGGTCGCGGAGAACAACTTGAAAAACTTAACTTTGCCCCTTTTAAACTTTCGTTAATTAAACCTAAAAATTTAGGGATATCAGCAAAAGAAGCATATCAAAAATTTACTCAACTTGCAAACAAAACTAATCCAAATAATACTCAAAAGCTAAAAAATCTTTTAACAAAAAATGAATTTGATAAAACTTTAATCTATAACAATTTAGAAACAGCTGTTTTTAATGATTATAAAGAATTACAAGAAATAAAAGCTAAAATCCCCAATGCCATTATGTCAGGCTCAGGTCCCACATACTTCGTAATTGAAGAAACAATTAATAAAACCCTTTTCAATACAAACGAATACCAAATTTTTAATAACTTAAAAACCATTGATTTGGGTTCCAACATCTATATTGATTAACTTATTTCAATACAATGCATTCGCATATCACCTCTCGAAATTTCTTAAAATTAATCCTTTCTACAAGCTAAAAATGCAATATTATTAGGTCGAACCTCCTTTACATCCTTATTATAAACCGCTGGTTCTGCTTTAATTAAATCAGCAGCCCTGTACATTTTATCAGCACTACTCATAACATACAAATATTCATCTGAATGATCTGATTCATACCTCATTGCACCGCCCCAATCATCTGATCCATACCCATCTAGCCGCTTTGTATAATATTTATCTCTATTTCCGTGCATACGTATAGCCAACTCTATATCAGGAACAGCTCCAGCTTGATAACTACGCAAACTCCTATTTTTTTCGCCCATGTTTCTTATAAACGCACCAGAAGCACTGGGATATAAAGTAGTTACAGTAGTCCATCCTGTAGGACAAGAAGTTTTATCAAAATACATTATTGCACCCGATGGAACAAGCTTATTTTTAATTTTTTCTTCAAATTCCTCTTTCACCTTAGTAATTTCTGTTGTAATTTTACTTGTCAATGAAGTATTTAAGCCACTTATTTTTTCATTTAAAGTTGTAGTATTTGCTTTACTGTCAAGCTGTGATTGCAAATCCTCAATATCACTATCATAATCTTTCTGTGTGTCTCCTTCAATTATATTCTGTATTGAGCTTATTTGAGTCTGCAAATTAGAAATATTTGTTGTGTTTTGCGTAATATTTTCTTTATTTTCATTACTTTTTTCATCAATCTTATCTATTTTACTACTCAATATCTGCGATTGAATATTCGTAAAATTATTATGCTGTAACTGTTTTGAAATCATTGGTGCAGAAAAGCCAAGAATAAGTGAACCAATTAACAACGCAATCATCGCTTCTGCTACAGAAAAAGCTTGAATTGATTTTATTTTTAATTTTTCATCAGAAACACTTATTTTTTGCCCTACTGGGGACTTTAGCAGGCTACCAATTGCCCCCCCCCCTACAGCCATGCGGTTTTTCACCATTTTCTTCTTCATAAACCTAGTTCCTCGTTCACTCCATATTTACCAACTCATTATACTAAATTTAATATCTTTTAGCAAGATGAATTGCTTTTTAAAAATAAAACATAAAAACTCAAATGCTTTCTTTTCAATAACCGTAAGTTGGACATTCTTGCCCAACAAAAACTAGAAACGTAGTAGCTGCAGGGTAGACTTTAGAAACGTAGGGTAGACTTTAGTCTACCGATATTTATTAACTACCAGTGCCGAACTTATTTCGGCATTTAACCAATAATCAACGATAGTAAGGATTTTAATAAAAAAAAAGGGGGCTTTCGCCCCCTAAAACAGGAGAAGACCCAAG
>JAZTWQ010000037.1:0-7585 GCA_045635965.1 Candidatus Gastranaerophilaceae bacterium | reverse complement strand
TCCTAATTTGTTGATAAGATTTTGGGGTTTTGGATTAAATCCTTCACCCGGAACACTTTTTTTTTGACCAAAAAGAGAATTTAGTGGACTACCATTTCCCCCCCCCCCCCTAGTAAATTGCGGGTTTTCGCCGTTTTGCTTTTTATCATTCTTCCATCTCCTGATTTATGTCAGCTTGATAAAGCCAACCTACTTTCCAATAATATAATATTTCTCAATTTTGAGCAAGAGATTATAATGCAAAAGCGACCAAATTTGAAAATTCCTCCAAACAACCCAAAAACATCTAAACCCTTTGACATTTTCTTTTTATAGACCTAAAATAAGGCTATGGCTACAATTAGACAATATTTAAGACACTCTGCAACATATCGGCTCCTAAAATTAGTTTTGCGCAAAACAAACGACTTTCTAGAGCTGATAGGGATAATGGCTAAAAACCTTATAAATGCTTTTTTTTATGCCATAAAATTTGATTTTTCCCGCAAAGATTTAGTAAATCAATGTTCACGATTTGCAGTGGATAGTTTGCCCATAACCCTTGCTATAGTAATAATGACAGCTATAATTATCACAATGCAAACCGCAGGAGAAATGGTTAAACAAGGTGGAGGTTCTTATGTTGGAATGCTTACTGCATTAGTAACAATTAGAGAACTTGGTGCCGTTATGTCGGGATTTGCAATCATATCAATGATTGGTTCATCTTTTGCATCAGAAATAGCCACAATGAAAGTAACAGAACAAATTGATGCCCTAAAAGTATTAAATGTCAGCCCAATAAAATATATATTCACACCCAAGTTGTTATCTGGTTTTCTAATGATGCCAATAGTTGTAATATTTGCGTCATTTATTGGAATCATTGCATCAGGAATTACAGCAAAAGTTGTTGCTGACATAAGCTGGCTAAACTTCATCACCTCCGTATGGCATGGGTTAGTTCTTAGAGACCTAAACATCTGCATATTAAAATCCGCAGTTTTTGGACTTACAATAGCTTTAATAAGTTGCACATTTGGATATCTTGCAACAGGCGGAGCAAAAGGAGTAGGGCTCGCAACAACAAAGGCTGTTGTTTGGTCTTTTATTGGAATTGTAATCTGGGATTACATTTTTGCACTAATATTTTATTTTTAATTTTAAAAGAAGGTAAAAATGAGTATAAAAATTGAAAATCTTACAAAATCATTTGAAAAGAAAAAAGTTTTAAATAACGTGTCTTTTGAAGTCGCTGATGGCGAAACCCTTGCAATTGTTGGATTTAGCGGTTCAGGAAAAAGTACGATTCTAAAACTTATCTGTGATTTAATAAAACCTGATAATGGAACAATTACAACCTCCGAAGGCGATATTGCAATGTCATTCCAATACTCAGCACTATTTGATAGCTTGAATGTTGAAGACAATATTGCTTTTGCGCTTCGAGAACGCAAAGATTTAAAAAACAAATATAGCGAAAAAGAAATAAAAGAAAAAGTCAAAGAAAAACTAAAAATGGTAGGACTTGAGGGAATAGAAAAGAAATTTCCACATGAACTTTCCGGTGGTATGCAAAAACGAGTCAGCTTTGCCCGAGCTATTATCACAAACCCTACAACAATTTTATACGATGAACCTACAGCTGGCTTAGACCCTGTATCTTCTACAATAATAGAAGATTACATAGTGACACTAAAAAATGAACTTAAAGCAGCATCAATAGTTGTTACCCATCAAATGTCCACCATTTTGAGGACGGCAGACAGAGTTATTATGTTGTATGATGGTAACATCGTTTTTGAAGGTTCAAAAGATGAATTTTTAAAACAAAATAACGAATATACGAAACAGTTCATTACTGCTAGTATAGAAGGACCAATGAAAGTACAAGCAAAAGAGAATTAGACAATAGAGAGTTAAAAAAATGAAATTTTCTTCAGCATTTAAAGTAGGATTACTTACAATTATATCAATAATTATATTAGTTTTTGCGGTAATGTGGATTAAAGGCAGAGCACTTTCTTCCGGCGAAAGAATCACCGTAAACTTTAAAGACGTAAATGGTTTACGTGCCGGTTCCGGCGTGCAAATGATGGGATATAGAATAGGACAAGTTGAGGAAATAACACCCGTAGTTCAAGGTGATAACAGCTATGTAAAAGTCAAATTCGTTATTATTGAACCTAATATTCAAATCCCAACAGCCTCAGAGATTTCAATCCAACAATCTGGACTTATTGGAGAACAATTCCTAGAAGTAATGCCACCTAGAATTAGAACTATTTATTTACCGGTATTAAAAAATACTAATGCACTAAAAATCAACGATAAAGTTGAAATGATTTTGAATAACCAACCATACATTGTTGGAACGGTTAAAAGTATTGAAATCATACCAACAGACTCTTTATCCATATTACTAACTGAAAAAATAAATACTGAATATACATACAAAGTTTCATACATTATTACAGTGCCAGGGTTAAAACTGCCTCAAAAAATGACAGGACACATAATTTCACAAAAAGAAGATACTAAATTAAAACTCACTCCTGACTCTAAAATAAAACTGCTTTTACCTAAAACAGAAACCAAATATACAATAATAGAACCAATGCGACTTGCAGACTTTATGGATTTACAATACCGTTCTGCTGAATCATTAACAGAAATGAACAATAAAATTAGTTCTGTTCTTTCTGACGAAGTAATTTCTGATTTGCAAAATACAGCAAAAAATCTTGAAGATATAACAATTCAAGCGAAATCAACCTTCGAAAAAGCGTCACTTTTAATAGACACAACAAGGACAGAATTAGAAACCACTATGTCTTCTGTTAACAACTTAACAACAAGAGTTATTACAATGACAGACAATATTAACACTATCCTTGGAGATAAAAATCTTAAAGAACAAATAATCAGCACAACCTCACATATTGAACAATTATCAATAAACATAAACAACTTACTTGAAGATGACAAAACAAAACAAACACTTGATAACATCAATGCTATTTCTAAAAATATCAACGATATCTCATTGTTTGTAAACAACATGTCCCAAGATAAGGCACTAAAATCTAAGCTTACAACAACCGTTGACAACTTCAATGGAGCACTTGTTCAGCTTGATACAACGCTATCCACAATAAATACAATCACTGAAAACGACAAGGATTTATTAAAAAATACAATAAACGATACTTATGAAACTTCTAAAAACCTAAGAAAATTCTCTGAAAAATTAAACAAACATTTCTTAATTTTCAGACTACTTTTCTAGGATAAATAACAAAGATGAAAAACTTTTTTACAAAACTCCATTACAATCAAAAAACAAATTTATTAGAAAAGATGATTACGACAGCACTTTTACCTGCGTCGTTCGTCTATTCTACAATTGCCGAAACCAGAAATTTTTTATATAAAACAAAACTTATAAATTTTTACAGACCAGATGTTTTAACTATTTCAGTTGGAAACTTAACAACCGGAGGAACAGGGAAAACACCAATTACAGCAGCTATCGCAAACCATTTAACACAAAAGGGATATAAGGTTGCAATCCTATCTCGCGGTTACGGCTCAAAATTAAACTCAAAAAAAATTAATGTTATTTCAGATGGCTATGAAATATTTTACGACGCACAAACTGGTGGAGACGAGCCTGTATGGCTAGCGCAAAACTGTCCTCAAACAGTAGTTTTGACGTCATCTAACAGAATACAAATAGCAAAACATGCACAAGAACTCGGTTGCACTGCTTTAATATTAGACGACGGCTTTCAGCACCAAAAACTTACACGAAACATAAATATCGCAGTAATAGATATAGAAAAACAATTTGGAAACAAGCACATTTTACCAGCCGGTCCACTTAGAGAATCATACAAAAATATAAAAAGAGCTGATAAAATTATTATAGTAAATAAAAATACACAACATTTGAAAGAAGAAAAATTTAATAAACTCATTGCTGAATTAAAATGTTTAAATAGAACTGCAACAATCTCTATTTGCAATGCAAAAATTGATAAAATATACAATATTCATTCACAAAAGTTATTTACACAACCCGAAAACGAATCAGTTTTGGCTTTTAGTGCAATAGGTCAACCTGAACAATTTTACAATTTGCTAAAACAAGCAGGAATAAAATTAGCAAAAACTATAAGTTTTGCAGACCATCATTGCTACAATGAAAAAGACATAGACGAACTTTTACAACAAGCTAAAAACTCAAATGCTAATTATTTAATAACCACCGAAAAAGATGCGGTCAAAATAAAAACAATTACACAAAAAACAATCTATGCCTTAAAACTAGGCATAGATTGGGATGCAGAAACAATTCTTTAAATTGTTTAGATTAAATTAAGCTAAAATATTTTTTTGTTGTTCTTTCGCTTTCTTTTTGTTTGCGTCTTCTGAAACCGCTTTTTTACCGGTCAAATCAGTCATAAATCTGAAATACTTACCTTTTAACCCTGGAGCGTGAATATTTCTATATTCTAACTCATTAATTTCATCTCTAGACATTCTACCAACAGGCTTACCAATTGATTTTCTTGTAAATACTTCACAAACCGCAGTACAAGCACCCGTTACAGCCGACATTCCAAGCAATGATGTGTGATAAACTTTTCTAAATGTATTGTTGAATAAATCAATAAACAATGTTTGATAGAAAATACCGGTAATACGTTGTTGGAAACGTTCTTTAGCCTTCAACGAAGCACCTGACTCGTCTTCACCTAACGATTTCATCATAACCATATTATAATCATCGGCAATCAAGAACCAAGTAGTTACAGTAGAAGCAAATAACTTAGTCAATTTACCCAAATCTGCGTTACTATAATCAGATTTTGAAACATTGTTAAATGATGAACACATTGCCGTTTTAATATATTTTTCAAACTCTTGAGGCGTAGCATTTGCCTTAGACTGCAAATCAACCAAACTCTTAGTCAAAGTATCAATAGCATTCGTAGTCTTAGATTTTTTACTTTTTGACACAAGGCTAACAAGGTTATTTACGATGGTATAAGGGAACTTAACAGTAGCCCACATAAACTTAAACGGAGCTATTACAAAGTCCACTGCAGGTTTATATTTTTTATCAATTTGTCCTAATCTATGAACATCCTTACCTATAGCATTTAACGCATCATATTGAGATTGAACACCTGATTTTGACAATGTCAAAGGATTAATATTATGTTTTTTCAAATACTGAGCATTCTCTTTCACAATCTTGTTAAAATCATCAGATTTCAAAATCTTTTGGAGCAACTCAGATAATTTAGTCAAATCTTCATCATGAGTTTGCATAATTTTTTCAAAATTATCAGCAATCGCATTAAACTTAGACTCTCTTAATTTTTTATTTATAGACTTAAATTCTTCTTTTGTAATAAAGAAATCTTGTTTAACTAATTTATTATAACCATCTTTAAAATAACCAAAGAAAGTATTAAACGCATTATCAACAGTCTTACTTTTTCTTATGCCTTTAATTGCAAATCCGGCAACAATAGATGCTATCATTGCTTTTTTAATCATATCAAAAGTCAATAAACCTTTTTCTTTTCTATTTTTGCGATTTTCTGTATCACGTTTTTTAGTAATCATACTAACTATACCAGCTGTTTGCTCAACCACATTCTCAGGAGCTTTCGCACTAAAAGCGTTGCCAAAGTTCATAGCGCCCTTAAACGCCATAAATGTTTTTTCAGTTTTTGAAGAAAATGCTACCGGCATTGGATAATATTTATAAATCAAATCATCAACATTATGATCTTTTGTTGTGTCAATTGAAATAACGCCTTGATCTTGAGCCATTTCTCTTGCTTTTTCTTTCGAAATAAACGTTATACTCTTACCATTTGCAAGCCTTGAAGAGGTTTCAGCAATCAAAACCGGGATAGTAGACGAAAGCGCAGTTCCCATTAAGCTAGAGTTAACAAATTTAGTCAAACCACCCAAAATTACTAACTGAATATAAGCTGTAATACCAACCCTTGATAACTCTTGTTTAAAACGGGTCTTGTGTTCTTTTTCCGCCATTTCTGGGTTGTCATCACAAAATCTTGACAAGTTATACGCATCATTCGCCAAGAAAAATGCAGGAATCATACCAGAAACAATTCTATTTAAAGAACGCTCGTGAACTGAATTATATTTGCCTGTTTTAGGATCAAAATATTTTTGGAAAGTGTTCAAAATCCAACTATCTACATCAGCATCTTTTGAATTTTCCATTTTTTTAGAAACCTGTTCAAACATCCCCATTACAGCATTAAAATCTTCTTCATTAGCTAATGCTGCACGTTTTTTAGTCAAAAGTTTTGAATTATACATTGACTCTGCCGCCTTTTTCATAAACGGCACTTTTTTCATCAAGTTCAAACCAAAATCAGCTAAATCAAAAGGCATTTGAACGAAAGGATATGCTAAACTTTCACCCACCATCTGAAACATGCTTTTTCTAACAAATTCAACTTGTTTACCATTTCTATGAATACGAGAAGAATATGTCGCAGATAATTCAGCAAATTTGTCTTGAAAAGTTTCGCCTAAAACACTGCCAACTTTTTTCAAAACCTTTTCTGAATCCTTTACAACAACGTTAGATAAAGAAAGACCTTTAAAACTTAATTCTTTCGAATATTGATTTAAAGGTCTTTGATTATAAAAACTATTATTTTGTGGAAAAGAAGAGACAACTAGAGACGAGTCAGGAAAGGAATACTTATCCTTCTTGGCCATTCGACCATTCAGGTTCACTATATTCAATCTGTCCGCCTGCCTAATTTGCATTTTCCCCACTTTTCTAAAACTTAATCGATTACTCTATTAAATTTTTTCATTTCTTCTATTAACTCATAATTTTTAGAAATAATCAAGTTAAATTTTCTTCTTCGTTAATGTAAGTTAATAAATCAAAAAGCCAATACTGACAATAAAATAACACTCATAAATACAATTTTTTGCCATGAAAAAATCTTTTATTTACATGACTTTACATAAAATGTATTTTAAAAATATCATGACTAGTAAATTATAATGTAAGCGGTAAATAAATTGTAGCGCGCGTCGTTTTGACTCACGTATTATTTTTTCAAATCACTCCATTTGCAAAATTTAAATTTTTTTACAGGCAATCACTGATAACGACTCCGGTTTGACTTCGATTTCGTTTGTTGACGTACTTACACTTAAATTATCTTTGTAAATTTCTGATGACGTACCAAATCCTCTTGTTTGCATTAATGTCGAAATAGGCGTACCATAAAAAGAATCTGTAAAATTATAAGATAATGGATTTGTCACGGAATCTCCATAAGCCAACCACATGCCATCTCCATTATTACTATTTTTTTTATACTCAAAATTTCTTTTATTAAATAACATATCATTGTCCCCAGGATAAAAAGCCCCAACCCCATGCCAATGATTAGGGAAATGAGCCTTGTTTACTTTACCAACATTTGCATTCGTATCTAACATCAAATATTTTCCAGCTATACTACTGGAAATATTTGTCCAACCTGTCGGGCAACCTGCACTGCCATAAGAATTTGAATTAAAAATTAGA
>JAZTWQ010000036.1:0-41356 GCA_045635965.1 Candidatus Gastranaerophilaceae bacterium | reverse complement strand
TGAAATGGCGGATGTTCAGGCAAAAGTTTTAAACCAACGCATTGAAGAAGTTAAAAAATCAGCTTGGAAATTAACTCCTGACAAAAGGAGTATAACAAGACCAGATAATAATGTTGGGATTGGTGTTTCTGCCGGAACAAACCCAAGTGCAAAGTTGGATGTAGTAGGTAATATAAAAATTAGTACAGCAGATAAAGGTACTGAAATAAATTGTGATTATGATCAGGTTGATTGCCCAATACGTGCCAAAATCGGAAACTTAACAAGATTTGTTGTAAGAAATTCTGGCGGTGTTTATTTGAGACCTAAAGATGATACAACAAAATTTTTAATCCAAGATGATAATGGTAAGAGTCAGATGGGTTATTTTTCTGATTATTCTTTTGGGATGAACAGGCGTAAATTAAATAATGATAATGATGTATATACTTTAAGTTTAAATAAATTTGGTCAAATGTTTTTATATGCACCAACAAGAGAAGAGGTTATAACTACACCTGATACAATTGTTCGTAATGATGCTACTGCGTTTTCAATTCGTTGGCCAGAAGATTCAGACCCTAAATATGATTGTGGTGTTTCTGGAGACTCAAATGGAAAATGTACCCCAACTACAAATGATGGATATACTCAAACTGCTGTCTTTACCTCAAATGGGTCATTATATATCAATACAATCAACAGCGCGAGTAATAAGCTGGCGTTTGCTATAAGAAATGGTATAATTAACCGCATGTGGGTTCGTCAAAATGGAACAATAATCTTAAGGAGTGAAAACGACACTGATGATACAAATGTAGATAATAAATCATTAATTATTATGAAACCTTTAGGAACTAAAAAATCTAATGGAAGTTATGATAATTCACAATATGCATACATTAAAAACGACGGCAGTGCTTATTTTGCGGGGAATGTAACAGTAATGGGTGAGTTAGCTAATGCTTATTGGGACACAAAATTTGCGAAGGTTAATGAGGAGCTTGCTTTATCAAAGGAAATGATTGTTCAGTTAAAGAATGAAAATGAACTACTTAAAGAAAAACTTGTTATGTTTGAATCTCAATTAGAGCAAATTTTAGCCCAACAAAGTCTTGAAAAGGTTGCACAAAAAAGAGTTGGAAAGATTTTAAAATAAATTCTTACAATTCTATACAAATAATTGTAATTAGTTAAAATTTAAACTACAATCTTATTGTTGAGTAAAAATGGGATGTGTTTAATATGGAACAAAATTTTAATGAAGATGTTTATATAATTGATTTGGGTTATGCTGTGTCTGCAAGTGATATCGTATTTGAACTAAGTTCAATTATTGATAACGATATGGCTAAAAATAAAAAAGTTGCTTTAAAATTGGGTGGAGTTGATTTGAATCAGTCTCAGCTTTTGAGTATTTGTTCTTTGATAAGCAGTATTAATTCAACAGTTGAGTTTTTGGAAACAGATTCTGCTCAAACAGAGTTAGCGGCTACGAACTTGAGGATTATTGTTTCAACTGTTAAATCAAGTAGTGTTAAGGAGGAAGTTTCTGAGCCGGCAGAGCCAACACTGGTTGCGTCTTATGAATATGTGAAACTTGAAGACCATTTGCCCGAAGAAGAGACAGAAGAAGTATTAGAAACAGTGGTGGATTCGGATTTGGAACAAAGAGATGATGAAACCGCTCAAGAAGAATCAGGTGCGGCTTTGGGTGAAACACTTTTGCCTGAAGAAATTAACAATGATGTTGTTATTTCTGAGCAAGAGGCAGAAGAAATTATTGAGGCTAAATCTGAAGAAATTCAAAGTGCTTTGGATAATATTTATGCTGCAGAGATAAAATTGGAATCAATTATGGAAGCTGAGCCGGAAAAAGAAATTGACAAAGAAGCTGGAATAATTTCTTCTGAAAAAGTAAAAAAAGCGTTATTAAATGAAGAAAAATACACAGAAGCAGACTTTGAAATTGATCATTTTTCAACAACTTATGTGAAACAGACATTGCGTTCCGGTCAAATTGTTAATTATGATGGAAACGTAGTAATAATTGGTGATTGCCACCCTGGAAGTGAAGTTATTGCATCAGGTGATATTACTGTTTGGGGTATTTTGAGTGGTATAGCACACGCTGGCGCTAAAGGTAATCCTAGAGCAAAAGTCCGTGCACTAAAGATGAACGCAATTCAGTTGCGTATTGCAAATCATTATGCGCGCAAACCGGATGGTATGAACACTATCTTCCCTGAAAGAACATCAACTTTCACACCGGAAGAGGCAAGAGTTATAAATAATGAAATAGTTATATTTAAAATAAACGACTAATATAAAAGGAGATAATAATGTCAGGTCGAGTAATTGTAATTACATCAGGAAAAGGCGGGGTAGGAAAAACTACTACCAGTGCTAATATCGGCACAGCATTAGCAAAAAGCGGTGCTAGTGTTGTTCTAATTGATACAGATATCGGGCTTAGAAACCTTGATTTATTGCTAGGTTTAGAAAACAGAATAGTTTATACATTGGTTGATGTTGTAGAAGAACGATGCAAGCTGAAGCAAGCATTGGTAAAAGACAAGCGTAACCCTAATTTATGTTTGTTGGCTGCTGCTCAAACCAGAGATAAATCAGCTGTTACACAAGAGCAATTAAAAGAAATTTGTGAAGAGTTAAAAGAAGATTTTGATTTTGTACTTTTAGATTGTCCGGCTGGTATCGAACAAGGATTTCAAAATGCAGTTGCCGGAGCTAGTGAGGCAATTGTTGTTACAACTCCTGAAGTGTCTGCAATCCGCGACGCTGACAGAATTATTGGTTTATTGCAAGCAAGAGAAGAAATCGAAGATTACAAATTAGTAATTAATAGAGTTCGTCCTCAAATGGTGCAAACTAATGATATGTTGAGTGTTGATGATGTTATAAATACATTACATTGTGATTTGTTGGGCGTAGTTCCTGATGATACTTATATCATTACGTCTACAAATAAAGGTGTTCCCGCAGTAAATGAAGAAAAATCATTAGCAGGAAAAGCTTATCTAAATATTGCCAGAAGAATCCAAGGTGAAGATGTTCCATTCATCGACCTTGATGAACCAAAATGTGTTCTTGACAAAATCAAAAGATTTTTTAAATCTTTGAAAAAAGGAGAATAGGCAATGAGAGATATTTTAACAGATTTGTACAACAAAGTTATTAATTTTTTCCAAGCAGAAAAAATTGAAGGTGAAAATACTAAAGAAACAGCAAAAAGCCGTTTGAGATTAGTTTTGATGCAAGATAGATCAAACTTAGAACCAGAAACTATGGCTCAGCTTAGAGAAGAGCTTATTGAAGTTATTTCTAAATATATTGTTATAGATAAAGAGTCATTGGGTCTAAATCTGGATGGTGATGGCGAGTCTATGGCTTTGATGTTAAACATTCCGGTGGTTAGAGCTAAAAAACCAGAAGAAATCAGAGAAGCTTTAGAAGAGGCAAAAGCAAAACAAATTGCTCAAGTTCAAGCACAACAAGCTGAAAATGAAGAAGAGTCTGAAGTTGAAGAATGCGCAGAAGAGAACGTAGATGACGAATCCGAAGAGGGTGTTGTTGAGTTTTCAGAAGGCTCTATCGATGAGATTTGTGAATGTGATGGCGAATGCGGATGTGGTTGTCAAGAAGCTGAAGAGTGTGATTGTGAATGTCATGACTCTACACAAAATGACTCTTGTTTAACATTCAATGTTCAACAACCAAAAGACTCAGAAGTTGAACCAGAAAAAGCTCAAGAAGAAAACGAAACAGAAAATAACTCCAAGAAAAATAAAAAAAATTAGATGCAAGTTTTTCACATATTAAATAAGCAAACTGATTTGTCCCTGTGTTTAGGATTCTTTGACGGAATACACCAGGGGCATCAGATTGTTATAAAAAATACTGTTAATTTTGCAAGACAAAATGGCTTAAAGTCAGCTTTGATAACCTTTTGCGAGCATCCATTGTGTTTGTTGCATGGATATGATGTTAAATATATTTCTACACAGGAAGAAAAATTAGCGTTGATTGAAAAGCTTGGTATAGATTATGTTTATATATTGGATTTTGATAGAGAATTAGCTCAAAAATCGGCTTATGATTATTTGAAAGATATTTTGGTTGATAATTTCAAACCTAAGGCGATTACTACGGGGTTTAATCATTATTTTGGGATGAAAAAGCAAGGAAATACGGAGTTTTTGTATAACCATCAAAAAGAGTTTGGATATAAATATTTTGAAATCCCTCCTATTACTTACAATAATAGCGTTGTTAGTTCTACAGTGATAAAAGAGTGCTTGTCAAATGGTGATATTATTATGGCGAATAAATTATTGGATCATAAGTTTGCATTCAAGGCTGTTGTCCAAGAAGGTCAGAAAATTGGTAGAACAATCAATTTCCCTACAATCAATTTAGAATATCCCCTAAACGTGGTCAAAATTCCTTATGGAGTATATGCTGTAAATGTTGAATATAATGGAAAAACTTATAAGGCAATTGCTAATTGGGGGCTAAAACCAACTGTAAACAATACGCTCAACCCTACGTTTGAGGTTCATTTATTAGATTTTTCTGAGTATATTTACGGAAAACCTGTAAGGGTTGAAATTATAGACTTTATTAGAAATGAAATCAAGTTTTTATCTGTAAAAGAGCTAAAAAAACAAATAGAAAAAGATATTTTAGTAATAAAAAAAATGTAAGATTTGGGGTTTAATTTGAAATACTGTTGTAAAGCATTGGTTCTTATTTTAATTTGAGTTGTGAAATTGAAATAAGAGAGTTAAAATAGAACTTTTGTATATAAACAATATTTGGAAATCTTGAAAGAAGGAACATAAACAAGTAGCGAGGGAGAGAGAGCTTTTCCCATTTCATGTTACAGGCTTTTATAATTTTTTCAATTACCCAATTGGGCAATATTTAAGCACTTGTATGCTTAAATATGGGATTACAAAAAATAATTTTAATAGTCATAATAATATTATGGAATTTAGAAAACGTTTTGGGAAAAGATTTAAAGAATTAAGAATTATGGCAGGGTTATCTCAAGCCGATGTTGCTAATGCTATGGGATATTCTGAAAAAACAGTTAGTTATTGGGAAAATGGACACAACCCTATAAAATTTGATAATTTACCAGGGGAACTTAACAGTCAAAATAACGAAGAAGTTATAGATTTATTAAATTCAATGACAGAAAAAGAACGTAATATTGTATCACAAGTTATTAAATCAATTTTAATGTTGCGTTAAAAGCCGCCCCCCTGAAACCCCTTGCCAAATCAGGGGCTTTAGCCCCCGAACCCCCTCGACTCCATTCACAAATTTATGTCTTGACAAATATTTTTTCGCCAAAACTTTTATTAATTCTAAAATTACAATTTTTTCTAAATTATTTGGGACAACAATGGAAATAAATTCAGCATGATGGCTTAATCTTGGTGGTGTATTGAGCCCTGTAGGGTGCGTTTATACGCACCACAAGGTCTAGGGAATTACTTACTTGAACAAGGTCTATCACCATATAAATTAGCACTTGTAGCGTGGATTAAACTGAACTTCACAGCCTACGCTTAAAATCCAAATAACAATAAAATTAAATAAACACTACCATGGATAATCTTTTGGAAATTCCCAATTATTAAGCTCTAGTAGCTTTGTGCAATAACGAGGATTATTTCTATTATCCCACTGCCCAATTGCGCAGCCCCATGTTTTATCATTTACTAATTTGTTTTTATCTTCATTCCAGCTTAATTCAAATGGTTTGATTGCCCTTGAACTTGATTCTGCCATAAAACAAAACATATTACGAGATGACCTGTTGGTAATATCTCCGTCTACATAATAATCAATAAGAAGCAAACCATCAGTGGCATCATGTCTATCATTTTGAAATTTCAAAGTAAATGACATACCATTGTTTAATTTTACTAGTGCGAATTTTTGTTTATCTTGAGCATCTCTAATTTCATCAATTTTTAAAAATGGAGAAAGATATTTTTCAATGTATATTTTATTTTGTTCGTATGATGAATATGATTTTTCAAAATTCATAATTTCTGAATCATAAACCCAATACTTTGTAGGTCCATATTTACCAATAGCTCCATCAAACGCAACTTTAATTATTGAATAGAACGTCTTAACTTTATTCGCGATAATATATTTTTCGTATCGTTCCATGGCTCGGGGAATAATTAATGCAAATACTAAAGATAAAACGGATAAAGTTATTAAAACTTCTGCAAGCGAGAATGCTTTTTTAATTTTTGAGATATCGTTGTTTGAGGGTTGTTTGCAGTTGTAAGCGCTTGAGCTTACTCTCTGAACGGCGGCAACGGTTTTTGGCATATTTTCTCCTTATATATTTAAAACCCTAGAACTGGCTTTTTTACTTTATCCAGTTTTAGGGTTTTAGTTCTCAACCTACTTCAAAGCGTTTACTGCTTCAATAAGCATATCAACCGCTTTATCAGGAGTAACTTTTGTTATTTCACCGGTTGCGCGGTCTTTAAATTCAAGAACTCCTTCAGACAATGATTTACCGGCAGTGATTCTAAATGGGAAACCGATTAAATCAGCGTCTTTAAATTTAACTCCGGGTCTTTCATCCCTGTCATCAAGTACAACTTCAATTCCGGCTTTTTTAAGTTTTTCGTATACTTCTTGAGCCGTTTTCATTTGAAGTTCATCATTGCAATTTACCGGAACAACAATTGCATGATATGGCGCAATTGCAAGTGGTAATTTGATACCAAACTCATCGTGATGTCTTTCCACTGCCGCAGCTGCTGTTCTTGAAATTCCAATACCGTAGCAGCCCATGATAAATGGTTTAGCGGTTCCATCTTCAGCCATATAGACGGCATTCATTGCTTTTGAGTATTTTGTTCCCAGTTTAAATATGTTACCAACTTCAATACCTCTGGTAACTTTCAAAGGTGCGCCGCATTGAGTACAAATTTCACCTTCCTGAACCAGTCTGATGTCTTCAACTTGTGTAGGAAGTTCAACAGCAACACCCCAATTTGCACCAACAAGATGTTTTTCTGTTTCGTTGCAACCGATAACAAAGTTTTTCAGTTCAACAATACTTTTGTCTGCGATAACTATGATATCCTTAATTCCGATTGGGCTAATGTATCCGGCTTCACCGGTTTTGTTGTTGTTAATCATAATTTCTTTGATTTCGGCCGCAGAAGCTATGCGAATTTCATTTGCGCCAACAGCGTTTTGAAGTTTAATTTCTTCAACGGATTTATCACCGCGAACAAGTGCCATAACATATTTTTTGTCGGCAACATATACCAATGTCTTAACGATTGTAGATTGTTCAATATTTAGGAATGTCGCAAGTTCTTCGATTGTTTTACAATTTGGTGTATCAATAATTTCAGCTTTTGAGAACCCTCCATCTAATACAGCTTTTGGCAAAATTGAAATTGCGTGGTTTGAGTTTGCGCTATAATCACATTTTTCACAGTAGAAAACATCGTTTTCTCCCGCGTTATTTTCACTATCACAAACAACCATAAACTCGTGAGAAACGCTTCCGCCAATAGCACCAGAATCTGATTGAACCATCTTTGTCTCAAGCCCACAACGTTCAAAAATTCTAGTATAAGCGCGTGCCATATTTTCATATTCTTTATCTAAACCGGCTTCGTCGATATCAAAGCTATAAGCGTCCTTCATAATAAATTCACGTCCACGAAGCAATCCAAATCTAGGACGAACTTCATCTCTAAATTTTGATTGGATTTGATATAAATTTACAGGCAATTGTTTGTAAGATTTAATTCCTTCACGTGCGATGTAAGTAATAACTTCTTCGTGAGTTGGTCCAAGGCACATTCCACGACCTTGACGGTCTTTTAAACGCATAAGCTCTTTACCATAAACTTCCCATCTGCCTGATTCTTGCCACAATTCTTCAGGTTGAACAAATGGCATAAGAAGCTCTTGAGCTCCAGCATTGTCCATTTCTTCTCTTACTATATTTTCAACTTTTTTTAGTGTGCGCCACATTAATGGTAAATAATTGTAAATTCCACTGGACAAACGACGAATATAACCAGCTCGAACCAATAATTTATGACTCATAACTTCCGCGTCTGATGGAAATTCCCTAAGTGTTTGTACAAACAGTTTTGACATTTTCATAGTCCAAATATCCTTATTTAAAATTAAAAATCATACAAAAATTTTACCACAAAAGTATTTTATATTGTAAAATAAATGGTATAATGATAACGTAAAGCAAATTTTTGTTTTATAATATTATTAACATAGTAGAGATAGGTAAATATCTTGAATAATAACATTAACAGCTTTGACAATCTTGAATCTTCGATTAGAAAATCTTCCGTTATCCAAGAACGGATTAATCTTGTGTCATCGCACATGTATAAGCAGTTCTTAGAGTATCAACATTCTACGCTGAATACTTCGGAAACTTTTTTAAAGATGGTTGATAATATGGAATCAACTGTTGAGTTTTTAAAGCAATCTTTTGCGTCTAGAGGAATAGCTACTCAAAACATTTACCATGAAGTAGATATGTCAAAAACAGTGGCGTTACTTAATATTTTGTGGCATGCTATGAGTTTTACAACTCGTTGTAATAATAAGCCACAAGCATTGTATAGAGAACAAGAAACCCCTATTATTACCGGTAGAATAATGGCGTTGAATGGAATTTATTCTGAGATTGTAAAAAAGAATACCGAAAATGAAATGCAAGCTTTGTTGGATGCTGAAATTGCGTCATTATATATCCCAGCAGATAAATCTCAAAATGCGATTATCAAGATTAAACATTTAGGTAATAGAGAGTTTTACATAAATCAGATGGATGCACCGCGTGAATTTTTATTAAAGGTTGTTGAAACCGTTTGTGGTGGTGGTATTTGCCATGAGGAATATGTTAAAAAATTGATTTAATTAAGGTTTATTGAGGGGTTGGAATGATATCAAAGAAAGAGTATAGTAAGCGTGTGCTTTTAAAATATTTTCTTTATTTTATTGGTGTTGTGTTTGGTATTTGTGCTTTGTTGTGGTTATTTAAAATAACCAATTCAGAATCATTTTTGATGATGATGGAGAATAAATCTTTTGATATTCGACAAAAAACAATTTCTGCAGCGAAAAGGGTTAATGATGATATTGTTATTTTGACCATTGATAATGCCAGTTATGAGTATTTAGCGAATAAATACGGTGAGTGGCCAATGCCTAGACGTGTTTATGCCGATATTGCTCAATTTATTGAAAGACAACATCCAAAATCCATAGTTTTTGACTTTTTATTTGTAAATTCATTTAAAAGTGCGAAAAATGACGACTTGAGGCTTATTGAAGAATTTCAGAATAATAAAAAAATATTTACATCTATAAATTTTGATAATCTTGATGAATATATCAGAAAAGCAGAAAATTTGCCGGAAAAAATGAAAGTTAATATTACTGATGAAGCAGGTATAAATTTAAAAAATGATAAGGTTAGTTTTTCTAATTGTAGAATGATTTTGCGTGAAATTGTTAATGCAACTTCAAAAATAGGGCATATAAATCTTATAAGAGAAGACGATGGTATTGCTAGAAAAATTAACCCTTTTGTTTATTATAAAAATGACTTTTATCCGCATTTGGCGCTTAAGGTGGGCATAGATTATCTAAATAAAAATCAAAAAATTGATGATAAAAATTTTTATATAGATAAAAATAAAATGTTGATTTTAGGCGACAGAAAAATTCCGCTGGATGATAATGGTTTTGCTATCTTGAATTGGTATGGTGCTAGCGGTGAATATAATCCGGCATCATTTACTTATATTCCGTTATGGAAACTCGAAAAACTTGCTTATGGTCAGGCTTTGGATGAAAATGATAAAATATTGACTCAAGATTTTTTTAAGAACAAAATAGTTTACTTGGGTGTAAGTGCAACTTCTATGTATGATATAAAATCTACCCCAACAGAAAAAAATATGCCTGGTGTAGAGTTGCATACAACATTTATTAATAATTTGATTGACAACAATTTTATACAAAGAGTTCCACTTTTTGTGGATATTTTAGTTACTATGGCGATAGGCTTGCTTATAGGTTTTATTGTGTTGAGTTTTAATTCAACAGTTGCTGCCTCGATTACAAGTGTAATGGTGGTAACATTGTACATGCTTTTTACTACTTGGTTGATGAGAGAGTATAATCTATGGGTTAGTATTGTTTTACCTGTTAGTGTTGCATTATTTGTTTTTATAGGCATTTATTTAGTTAAGTATTTTAGAAAATCAAAGGACTTTGAGCATACTTATAAATTAGCAACAACTGATGGGTTAACAGAATTGTATAATCATAGGTATTTTCAGGAACAAATGATTCTAAATATAGAAACTGCCAAACGTTATGATTCAAACTTTTCTTTAATATTGATAGATATTGATTTCTTTAAAAAGTTTAATGACAAATTTGGACATCAATCAGGAGATGCTGTTTTAAAACAAGTTGCTCAAACTTTAAAGAAAAATGTACGTTTGACAGATATAGTTTGTCGATATGGTGGGGAAGAAATGTCTGTAATCCTTTCTAACACAAAAAAAGACGAGGCAGTTTATACAGCACAAAAATTGTGTAAAGCTGTTGCTGAACGTATATTTGATTTGGCTAATAATCAAAAGGAACATGTAACGATTAGTTTGGGTGTTGCTACTTATCCTCAAAATGGTCAAACGCCACAAGAACTTATTGAGCATGCTGATAAAGGGTTGTATAAAGCTAAAGAAAATGGTAGAAACCAAGTTGGGATTGTTAGTGAAGATTTAGAGACGAAAGAAAATTTTTAGGGATAAACTTATAGCGCGCACATTTTATTTATTATTTTTTTAGCTTCGTCAAGTTGAGGGTCTCTTTGTGCATGGTAATCTTTTTCAGTATATTTGACCACGTAATCCGGAGAAATCCCTTTTTTGTTGATGTCTGAACCGTTGGGTGTTAGATATTTAGCAATAGTTAAATTCATACCTGTTTTATTTGGCATGGGATAAATTTTTTGAACCATGCCCTTGCCGTAGGTTTTTTCGCCCACGAGTACAGCCATTTTATAATCTTTTAGTGCGCCGCTGACAATTTCTGATGCGCTTGCGGTTGCTCCGTCTATCAAAATAATCATTGGTTTTTTGCTTAATGCTGTATTATCTTGCACGTTGATATCACTTTTAATGCCGTTTCTATCAACAATTGATACTATGTTTCCTTCTTTTAAAAACATGTCAACTATAAATACCGCATTTGGTAAAAGTCCACCAGTGTTACCCCTTAAGTCTAAAATAAGTCCTTTTGTATCTTTGATGGATTTTATTGAGCTTAGAAAGTCTACTGCGACATTTGAGCCTAAAAAACTTGTTATTTGTATATATCCAATATTTTCGGATAATATTTTATGTTTTACACTTTTAATTTCTATTTGTTCTCTTGTTAGTGTTTTTATAATTTTTTTACCGTTTCTAATGCATTCAATTTGAACTGATGTCCCTTTTTCTCCGCGAATAAGTTGTGCTATTTCTGAGACATTCAGTCCATGTACATCTTTATTGTCAACTTTTGAAAGAATATCTCCAGCTTTTATTCCTGCTTTTTGTGCAGGTGTGTTTTCTACTGTGCTTATTATTACAATTTTCCCAGAAATTGATGTTATGTTGACGCCAATGCCGACAATTTTTGAATCAATACTGGTTGTTTGTTCAGCATATTCTTTGGCATTTAAAAATCTGGAATATGGATCATCTAGGCTGGCAAGCATAGTATTTATAGCTAAATGCGCATCTTCTTCAGTTTTGATTATGTCTATGTAGCGATTTTTCCAACGATTCCAATCTTGTTGGTTTAGAGTTGCGTCGTAGTACCTTTTTTTTATTGTTTTCCAAGAATTTAAAAATAATTTTTCTGGTGTTGTATGGGATGTATCTGTTAATGATTGTTGTGAAATGAATGGAGAATATAGGGGATGAGATACAATTGTAAAAGTCAAGTAGCCCAATGTTATTGATAATAATGACATGCAGATTATTGCAAGCGTCCGTTTTTTCACTCTATATTCCTCTATTTGTTTACCAGCTAATTTTACATAGTTAATAAAATTTTTTCATTACTCTTTGTTTTTTTAATGTGTTAAATTTTAAATTTCGTTCCTAAATACATTCTTTGTTGAGCCGCTGTATTTTGTGGTTGTGCGAAATTTGTAAGTGTAACTTCAAGTTCTAGGTTTCTATCAGATTTTACCGGATGGTATTTTAATGTCAAATCGCTTCTTGACTTTTTTGTTGTAATATCATTTTGTATTCCTGTTGATATAGAAAGACTGTCAGTTAGGTCAATTTCCGGCTGGAGGAATATTGTATTTGATTCTAAATCAAGAGAGCTATTAGGCTTGTACTTTGAAAGTTGGGTGTTGAATTTGAATTTTTTATATCTAAACTGGTTAAAAAAGCCGTAGTGTGCGGTTTCTTTTATACCTAAATTAGTGGAATATACGGCACTTCCAACGATGAGTTCACCAACCGGAAGTTTTACAGGTGCGGTAGAAACAATTATCCCTCCACTATTTCCAACGGCAGTGGAAGAGTTGTAAGCTGCTGCGGCAAAATTGATGTATTCGTTTTTTGTGATAAATGTTGAGCCATAATCTCCATAAGAGGACTCTCTTCTGATAAAATTAACGCTTGGTCCGATGGCTGAATAAAGATTGTGCCCACCTATTATAACATTAGTGTTTTCGTCAAGAGCAATAGTTTTGTCACCTAATCCTCTGTCGTATTTTCTATATGATTTTTGGTCATATATGTTTATTCTGCCCAACTCGTCAATTCCACGTATAGTTTCTTTGCTCACTAGCGGAACATTTTTTTCTACTCGTATTTTAAAAATTTCAGATGAAGGATTGATTAAAGAGTCATTTGTTTCTTCACGTTGAAATTCAATAACATCAAAGTTTTCATCAATTGAGTTTGAAAAAGCTGGTGTTATTGATAATAATGATAATAATGAAATAACAAATAATCTTTTCATATTTACATTTTAATCCTTAATTTAAAAATTGGTAGTCTTTTTTGAAAAGAATATCGGCAAGGGTCGAATCTTGCCGATAAGAGAGAGATAGTCAAAATTGTTTTAATTAGCTTTATTATGAACCTAGTAAGGTTAAAGCTAATGCTGGCATTTGGTTTGCTTGAGCCAAAACGCTAGTTGAAGTTTGTTGTAAAATTTGATATCTAACTAAATCAGCACTTAATGAAGCAACGTCAGCATCTTGAATAGCAGAACGAGCTGATTCCAAGCTAATATTTGTAGAAGTTAAATTTTGAGCCGCTGAATCCATAGCGTTCATAAACGCACCCATAACGGATCTATCATTAGAGATTCTTGTTAAAGCATCATCTAGTTTATTAATATAATCTCTAACTTCTTGAGTTGTCCAAGTTGTTGCATCTATTGCATCGCCACCAGCGCTACCTAATGCTGTAACTTTTAAGTCAATACCTAAAGATTCGCTAGAAGCTTGTGTCAATGATGGTGCAACATCAATTGCGTTTAACAATGGGTCTGCATCAACTGCATCTCCGTTTGGACCAATTTGAACAAACAATGAATTAATGCTACCGTCTAAAAGTTTTTTACCGTTAAAGTTTGTAGTCGCAGATGTTGTGTCAATAACTTTAAGACGTTGCTGAATTTCGTTCATAATTGCTTGTCTTGAGTTTTCATCATAAATTTCGTTTGCTGCTTGAATACAAAGTTCACGAATCCTTTGAATGTTTTCTGTAATGATTTCTAAACCGCCTTCAGCTGTTTGAATAAGGTTTGTTGCGTCTTGAATGTTTTCGATTGCTTGTGCGTTACCGTTAATTTGTGTTGTCATTAATGACACAACTCCCAAACCTGCGGCATCATCTTTTGAACTATTAATCTTTAAACCTGTAGACAATCTTTCCATAGTTTGATTTAAAAAGTTTGTACTTTTACTCAAACTATTTTGTCCTATTAAAGATTGGATGTTTGTGTTTACTACTATCGACATTTTTCTCTCTCTCCGTAATTATTTTAATTACATTTTCTTTATCGGCATATTTTTCTAATACTTTAGTTTAACTTTTCATTAATTTTTAGTAAAAAATCAGACTAAAACTCTTGCCATATTTGATTTTTAACGGTATTATACTAAAGTATTAGAAATCATCTGTTTGGAGGAGAAAACTATAAAATGCCTCATTTTTTTATCGAAAAAAGTTCAATAAATGGAAATAAAATAGTCGTTTCAGACAAAGAAAACTATAATCATATAGCGCGAGCTTTGCATGCTAAGGTTGGAGAAAAATTATTATTGATTGATGAAAATAAAATTCAATATGAAACTACTATTGAAAAAATAAACTCAAATTCCATAATTTCGATGATTGATAAGTCTTATGTTTCTAAAAGATTTTTACCAATAAACTTGTATTTGGCTCAATCTGTTTTGAAAAAAGAGGCGCAAGCGGATGCTGTGCAAAAATCCTGTGAACTTGGTGTTAAAGGTATTTATCCAATGATTACGGATAATTCCACTATTAAAAAAAGTTATGCACAAGAAAAAGTTGAAAAATATAATAAATTATCTTACGAGGCTTCAAAACAATGTGAAAGACCTGACATAGCCAAGGTTTACGATGTTTGTGAGCTAGAAGATTTGTTGGAGTCAGAAGATTTTGACATAAAAATAGCATGTGTTGAAAAGCATGCTAAACAATCTATAAAATCATTCCTTGATTCATTGGTGTTAAAAGATGAACAAAAGATTTTAGTTATAATTGGACCGGAAGGCGGTTTTTCTCAAAGAGAATTTGATTTGCTTGAAAAGTCGAAGGCGAATATGGTTTCTTTGGGGTCTATGATTTTAAAAGCAGATACAGCTGTTGTTTGTGCTTTATCAAATGTAATTTATGGGTTATGCAATGGATAAAATAATAGAAAAAATAGAAAATGATATAGTTTTAAAGCAAATAACTCCATTTTTAAAAGATGTTGAGGCTTATTTAGTTGGTGGGTATATTAGAGATTTACTGTTAGGCAAGGAAAGCTTTGATAGGGATATTGTTTTAGTCTGTGATAATATAGAAACTTTTACAAAAAATATTGCAGATAGAATTAATGCTACTTTCATTGAACTTGATAGAAAATGGGGAATATATCGTCTTGTTTTAGAAGACAAAAAAAATTATGTAGATTTTGCGAGAGCTGTTGAAAATGATATAGAAAAAGATATTTTACGACGTGATTTGACAATAAATGCAGTGGCGTATAATTTAAATACAAAAGAATTTTATGACCCGACAAATGGAATATGCGCTATTAAGAATAAAAAGATTGAAGGAATAAGTGAGCAGAATTTTATAGATGACCCATTAAGATTGCTCCGTGCATTTAGATTTCAAAGTTCCTTGGGGTTTGAAATGAATGAAATTACATTTGAGCAGGTGAAACGACATAAAAATTTAATATTAGAACCAGCCAAAGAACGTGTGAATGTGGAGTTAATGAAACTTTTTGAAGGCGAAAATACTGCGGATACGTTAAAAAAAATGGACAGTTGTGCTTTTTTGTCTTTAATTTTCCCTTTTGTAGAAGAGTTAAAAAAAATACCTAAAAATACTCATCATCACTTAGATTTGTTTAATCATTCAATAGAAACGGTTTATCAAGTTGAAAAGCTTTTTGGTAATATTCCTTTTGAGGCACAAGAACTGTTAAACACTGTGCCTTATGGAACTGTTAAAAGAATTGCATATTTAAAACTTGGTGCTTTTCTGCATGATATAGGAAAACCTAAAACTTGGACTATAGATGAGATAACGAAACGACATAGATTTATTAGGCATGATAGTGTTGGAGCAGAAATTGTTTCTCCAATATTGAAAGAGTTAAAGTTTTCTAAAAAGCAGATTTCTTATATAAAAACGTTAATTCGTTATCACATTTATCCTTCAAATGTGAATTTAAATAACGAAAAATCTGTTATGAAATTTTTAAGAAAGCTTGAGGATATTACGGTTGATATTATTTTATTGGCTATGTCTGATAGGATGAGTGCTCGGGGTGTGGATATTACAGATGAAGTAATAGAAGAGAATATTAATCATTTAAACGTGTTGTTGAAACGGTATTTTGAGAGTTTAGAGCAAATTAAGCCATTGCCAAAACTTGTTGATGGTAATGAAATAATGAAAATCTTAAATATTAAACCGTCACCTATATTGGGGAAAGTAGTTGCAATGTTAAGAGTTGCGCAAGAAGATGGAGAAATAAACACTAAAGATGAGGCGGTAGCTTATATAAAAAATATTGTTTTGGACAATCTTAATTAGTTGATTTGTTTGAATATGTTTAATAGACAAATTTTTATAAGTAACATATAATTAAGTCAAAAAAAGAGGTTAGTTATGCAAGAACTTAAAAACAGATTTACTATAAAAAATATAATTTTTGTAATATTGATTTTATTGGTAATTAAATTTATTTTTGCTGTCAAGAATTTGGCGTTGCTTGTTTTTGCTTCTTTTGTCATTGCGGCTTCTTTAAACCCATTTGTTGATAAATTGCAAAAATATATGAAACGTGGGTTGGCTACGGCAATTGCTTTAACTTCATTTTTGGTTATTATTTTAGGTGCGTTTGTCCCTTTGGTATTGATAATGTTAGAAGAAATAAGCGCATTAGTTTTATCTATTCCTAAGAAAATAGCAATCATTCAAAATTTTTTAGCAACCAAAACGATTTTTGGGCTTCATTTGGCTAATATAATAGGAGAGGCGCAACCATTAAATTCAACATCTACAGAATTTTTAGGAAATGCTGTACAAACAACTTTAGCCGCGTCTGCAAGTGTTGTTGGTGCTTTTGCTATCATGTTTATTATAGCAATGATAGTTTTTTATATGCTGGAAGACAAAGATGTAATGAAAAAGTGGTTTTTGAGCTTATTTCCTCAAGATATTAGAGCTAAAGCAGAACAAATAGCAAGAAATATAACAGAAAGAGTTGGGGGATTTGTGATTGCTCAATGTACATCAATGATATCTGTTGGTCTTGTTACATCAATAGGTTTGGCAATCTTGGGTATTCCTTATGCTTTGGCATTGGGGCTTTTAGCCGGTATTTTGGATATTGTGCCTATTGTAGGACCAATTCTTGCTACGGGCATGGCCATTTCTGTTGCATATTCAAAAGGTTGGGGAATTATTATTGGGGTCTTAGTTGTTTATGTTCTCGCACAATGGATTTCAAATAATTTTATTCGTCCGTTGATTTTTGGAAAGTTTATGAATTTGCATCCACTAGTGATTTTACTTTCATTTTTGGTAGCTGCAGAGTTTTTGGATGTTTGGGGCGTGATTTTGGCTCCGGCAATTGCAGCTGTTATAGCTGTTTTGTTTGATGAACTTTATGTTAAACAAATTAATGCGCCTAAAATATTACCACAGGATAACGTGGAGCAATAATGAACGAACAGTTCTTGTACGAGAAAAAGGTAAAAACATGTGCAGAATTAAATATTTGGAGCGCATTTCCTGCTGTTTATAATTTTGGGATGTCTGCATTAGGCTATATGTCTATATTTCGCAGGCTTGATGAACAAGAAAGTTACTTTGTTGAACGCATTTTTACTGATACAAAAGATACTCAATTATCTATAAATGATGTTGATGTATTGACATTTTCAATGTCTTTTGAATTAGATTTTTTATCAATTTTTAAAATATTTGAAAAATATAATATTCCGTTTAAGTCTAAAGATAGAGATGAAAATCACCCTTTAATTTTTGTTGGCGGTCCGGTTGTTAGCTCAAACCCTGAACCATTTTGTGAATTTTTTGATGTAATTATGATTGGTGATGGTGAAAATATTGTTGATTTGTTTGAAATAATTAAAGCTAATAAAAATTCACCTAGAAATAACTTATTAAAAGAACTTGATAAAACAGGACAACTTTATATTCCTGCACTTACAAATTACGATGAAAAAACTCGTAAAGTAACAAAAGATGGTGAAACTTTTGAAATTAGAAAGATTTCCTCTAAATTGGAAAATTGTGTCGCAACGCCAATTTTGACAGAAGATAGTTATTTTTCAAATACTCATATTATTGAACTTGTAAGAGGTTGCCCGCAAAGATGTGGTTTTTGTTTAGCTTCGTATTTGAATTTACCTGTTAGGTTTGCAAAATATGAGCAAATCATTGAAAGTATTGATTTAGGACTAAAATATACAAATAAAATAGCATTTTTAGGTGCTTTAATTTCTGCGCATCCTAAATTTAGTGATATTTGTGATTATGTTTATAAAAAAATTCAAAATGGGGAAGAGATAGAATTGTCAGTTTCATCATTAAGAGCGGATTCTATTTCTCCAGAAGTGGTTAAAACACTTGTTGCGGCAGGACAAAAACATTCTACAATCGCAATTGAAGCTGGTAGCGATAGATTAAGAAAAGTTATTAATAAAAATCTTACGGAAGAGCAAATTTTTAAAACTGTAAAAATAGCAAAAGAAAATGGATTAAAAGGTCTAAAAATATATGCAATGATTGGACTTCCTACTGAAACACAAGAGGATATTGATGAAATGATAAATCTTGCGTCGAAATTGAAAAAAGAATTTAAAGGTTTTGAATTTACTTTTTCTTTTGCATCATTTGTGCCCAAAGCAAATACTCCATTTCAATTTTGTGCTAGAGAAGACTCTAAATCTTTAGAAAAAAAATATGAATATATCAAGAAACAATTTCATAAAATTGGTGTGCAGGTTCGCTTGTCGAGCGTAAAATGGGATTATATTCAAGCTTTGTTATCCAGAGGAGACAGACGCTTGTGTGATTATCTAATTAATGTTTATAATGATAAAGGAAACCTTGGTTCATTCAAACAAGTTTATAAGGGTATGAATAAACAGGGGCTACTTCCTGATTGGGATTATTTTGCGCTTAGAGAAATTCCGTTTGAAGAAAATAATCCTTGGGATTTTATAAATGCATTTGTTAGTAAAGAAGATTTAATTAAAGAAAATAAAAGGTTGTTGGAAAATGGCAGATAAAATTAGATTAAACAAGTTTATAGCGTCTTGTGGCTTTTGTTCTCGCAGAAAAGCCGATGAGTATATTTTAGAAGGTCGGGTTAAAGTTAATGGAAAACTTGTTAATGAAATTGGTACGACTATTACATTAAAAGATAAAATTTTAATTGATGAAAAACCTTTATTGACACCAAAATTGACTTATATTCGCTATTATAAACCGGCAGGATATATCACAACCATGTCTGATGAAAAAGGCAGAAAAACGATTTATGATTTGCTACCGCCGGAAGTTAAGCATTTAAAACCTGTTGGAAGGTTGGATAAGGACTCTACTGGCTTGTTAATTATGACAAATGACGGGGATTTGATTAATCAATTAACTCACCCTTCCGTTGAAATTCCAAAGGTTTATAGAGTTGTAGCAGAAGGTAAGGTTACAATGGAAAATCTTCAAACAATGGCAAAAGGGATTGAAATTGAAAAAGGTCAAATTGCGTATGCAGATTCTCAAATAATAGATTATGAAGGAAAAAATACCGTATTAGAAATAATTTTGTACCAAGGGTTAAATAGACAAATTAGAAAAATGCTTGATTTTGTCGGACATCCGGTTGTTTCATTAAAACGAGTTTCATGTGCAAATATTGATTTAGCGGGACTAAAAAGAGGGCAATTTAAGTATTTAAAACCTAAACAAATTGCGGATTTGAAAAATTACATCAAAAAATTAGAAAAATTAAAGACTAAATCTCAATAAAAAGTCTTTGTCCGACTATGTTTGGTTTTCCATTGTAATAACCGGCAAAATAACCACCTTGAACAGGCTTGTTTTTAGCGTAAAATTCATTTTTTGCAGCTGCAGCAGAAGAAATAAATGGGTTGCCTGATGATTTTGCATTATCAACAATTGGTGAAAGATTAACACTTCCAACTGCTTGTGGTTGCATAAAAAAGTTTACTAAATTCATTGCCATAGTCATCTACCTTTCAAACACTATCCTTTACTTCATGTATAAGGATTTGTTTTAGTTTGTAATTTTATTATAACAAAATATTGCAAATTTGTTACAATTATCAAAAAATTTCAACTAAAAATAGGATACTGGAATTTAAGTTGCTCTCATGATAAATTATAGATATGTTTACAGGATTAATCGAAGAACTTGGAATAGTTAAATCATTTGAAAAAAATTCTGCGGGCGCAGTTTTAGTTATTGAATGTAAAAAAATACTCACCGATGTTAAATTAGGTGCAAGTATTGCAATAAATGGTGCATGTCATACAGTGGTTGATTTTACGGCTAATTCTATTACTGTGCAAACAAGTAATGAAACCTTAAATGTTAGTAATTTTTCTTCTTTAAAGAAAGGAGATAAAGTCAATCTGGAAAGAGCAATGACTCTGTCTTCAAGATTAGATGGGCATTTGGTTTCAGGACATATTGATGGGATAGCTACATTTATAGATAAAAAAGCTGATGGGTTTTCAAATAAATTATTTTTTAATTTAGATGAAAAATTGAAAAAATATGTCATTTATAAAGGTTCTATTGCGATAAATGGAATTAGTCTAACGGTCGCAAGCCTTGAAAATACAGTGTTTTCAGTTGAGATAATTCCTCATACAATGCAGGAAACGAATTTGGCAGATTTAAAATTCGGTGATATTGTAAATATTGAAACAGATGTTATTGCAAAATATGTTGAAAATTTTTCACATGTAAGCAATAATACTACTAAGATAACAAAAAGTTTTTTAGAAGAAAATGGTTTTATATAAAATCTGGAATATCGTAGGGATACGGAATGGAAAGAGATAATACAAATAAAATTTTTAATACAGTAGAAGAAGCAATTGAAGATTTAAGACAGGGCAAAATTGTTATTATAGCGGATGATGAAGATAGAGAAAACGAAGGTGATGCAATTTGTGCCGCTGAAAAAATAACGCCTGAAATTGCTAATTTTATGGCAACTAAATGTCGTGGTTTGATTTGTATGCCGATTACAGAAGAAAAAGCAGAACAATTAAATCTTTCCGGCATGGTTAGTAATAATACTGATGTTAAAGGGACTGCTTTTACTCAAAGTATTGATGCTGACCCAAAATATGGAGTTACTACCGGTATTTCAGCCTATGATAGAGCAAAAACAATAGAAGTTGCGATTGCACATGATGCAAGACCAGCTGACTTGAGACGCCCTGGGCATATATTTCCATTAATTGCCAAAAAAGGCGGTGTTCTAAAAAGAGCAGGGCATACAGAAGCGGCGGTAGATTTAGCTAGATTAGCAGGTCTTAAGCCAGCGGGTGTTATTTGTGAAATTTTAAATGAAGATGGCAAAATGGCTCGTCGTGATGATTTGAAAAAATTTGCCGATGAACATGGACTTAAGTTTATAACAGTAGCGCAACTTATTAAATACCGTGTTGCAACAGAAACTTTTGTAAGCCGTGAAGCGTGTGCCAACTTGCCAACTCAATACGGTACTTTTAAAATATATGGTTTTGTTGATTATTTATCCGGTGTTGAACAAGTTGCACTAGTAAAAGATGATGGTTCGGACAAAATTCCTTTAATCCGTATGCATTCAGAATGTTTAACAGGTGATACTTTTGGTAGTCTAAAATGCGATTGTAATAGCCAGTTGCATGCCGCACTGCAAATGATTGATGAATATGGCAAAGGCGCGGTTGTTTATCTTCGTGGACACGAAGGTAGAGGAATTGGGCTTGTTAATAAAATAAAAGCTTATGAGCTTCAAGAAGAAGGACAAGATACAATTGAAGCAAATATTTCTTTAGGTTTTCCTTCTGATTTAAGAGATTATGGCATAGGGGCTCAAATTTTAAGAGATTTAGGCTATACAAAATTTAAGTTGATAACAAATAACCCCAAAAAAATTATTGGGCTTGAAGGCTATGGCTTGGAAATTGTTGAAAGAGTTCAGGTTAAGTCTTGTGTTACACCTTATAACGAAAGATATTTGCATACCAAAAAAGAAAGAATGCATCACTTATTAGGAAATGAGGTTCGCTAATGGCTAATATTATGGTTTATAAAACGGAATATTTAAAACCATACCACTACAGAATTTTTGCAGGGGTATATAATGATTTTTATAAAAAAGCTTTTGATGAATATAAATTTGAGCTTGAGCCTTTGACTTGTGAAGAATTTTGCAAAGCGGTGGAAGATGGCTTGTTGCAATGTATTATTTTGACTGAAGATGAAATTCCGACAGCCTTTTTGGCTGCAACTACTTTAATTTCTGATGCAATTGAGTTAAATATTATTCATTGTTTAGGTGAAGAAAATATAATTCCTAAGAAAAAAGTCTTACTTGAAAGATTTTTAGATGAAAATGCTGAATTGATTAAAGAAAAAATAACAACTTATCCTCTTTTGGGTAAACAAGATGATTTTGTTTGTGATATTACTCATTATGGTTTTAAGCTTGTAGGTTTGGCGGTTACAAGGTTTAAATTTGATGATATTTCAAGTGTTGCGGTGTTAAAAAATGCTCCAGCGCCTGAATTGCCGGAAGGTTATTCAATAAAAAATTGGGACATTGTCTATAGAGAAAAAGCGGTTGAAATTATAAACGAGTCTTTTAAAGATGCGTCTGATGCGCTTTTTGACCCTAGATTTTTAACAAAAGAAGGCTGTGAAGATATTGTTGGCAAAATTCTTGATGGGGTTTATGGCGAATTTTTACCACAAGCAACAAAAGTTGTTTTATATAACGATGAACCTGTTGGACTTTGTTTTGTAAATATTACAGGGGGCACAATAGGAAATATTCCTCTTGTTGGGGTAAAAAATGACCATTTGAAAAAAGGTCTAGGCAATGCTCTGGTTTATTCTTCTCTAAAAAATGTATTTGAGATGGTGCAAAATAAAATATTAAACCTTTCAGAAATTAATGCCAGCGTTGAAACAGATAATTTTGCAGCGGTAAAAATGTATCGCTATTCAGGATTTAAAGAAGATTATAATTATCCACAAGCATATTTGCCTGCGGGCACAAGGTAAGATTGATACGCAATGTGTTGTTGAAATTTGGATAATAAGGGTAGAGAGAAAAGGAGTCATAAGAATGAAAAACAAAATGTCTAAAACCTGCATGGCTGTAGGGGGGGGGCCAATTGGTAGCCTTTTAAATTCGTTCAAATTTCAAAAAACAAGTAGTTCTTTCTTTCAATTTAATAAAAAAGCGTTTACGCTTGCAGAAGTTTTGGTCACGTTGACTATAATTGGGGTCGTAGCGGCAATTACAGTACCAACGCTTTCTCATAATGCAACAAAACATGCTACAATTAGTACCTTAAAATCTACATACTCTATATTGTCTCAAGCAATTCATCGTGCCCAAGCAGATTACGGTGATGCGTCGGAATGGCTAGCGCCAACAGAACGAGAAACAAAGGCTGCGGCTGAACTAATTGCTAATAATATTTTGCCATATTTAAAAGTAGCTGAAGATTGTGGAGTTAATGATATAGAAAATAAATGTATAAGTCAAAAATATTTAAAACGAAATGGAACACCTCATAGTCGTAGTTATGCCAATGATACAAGATATTACAAGGTGGTTCTTAATAATGGTTCATCAATTTGGATGAAAAGTACGGATGCAAGTGAATATAGCAGAGGTAATAGCCATTTTATATTTTTTATTGATACAAATGGCGTTAATAAACCTAATAAATTTGGTGATGATTTGTTTGTCTTTTCTTATGAAAATAATAAACTTGTTCCACTTGGATCATCAACATCTTATGCCCCTTATACTACAGACTGTCTTCCAAAAAATTCATCTGGTTATGGTTGCGCATATTATATTTTAACAAAAGATAAAATGGATTATTAGTTCCAAAATGAAATTTTATCTTCACCATTAAGTCTGTAGCTGAGAATGACAGTAAACATTTGAATAAACTACAAAATCAAGAATTAGAAAACAACACAAAGAATAATCGTCTTGCCGAATTTATTTTGGCCTCTATCCAACAACCAGCGCCAGCAAGCTTTCTACTCATTTTATTTTTAAAATATTTAATTTTTGTCTTGAAAATGTGTATAAAATTATATGTGTAAAAAATTTAACTTACTTGCTTGAATGAAATATTAATTTTTGTAAATATGAATTTCTAAAATAAATATCTATTCGGGGATTAATTTGTACTTAATGTGTATTTTAAATATATATACTTTTTATTGAAAAATAAAAAACTCACAAAATATTCAAAAAATCTTTATTTTGAGAGTAAATTTTCTTTCTCAAAAATACTTTATATAAGTGTAAGGAAATTCAAAACGAAATTTTTGAAGGTTGCGAATTTTAAAAAAGACTTATACTCTCTCTCTTAATATCCTCGTGTTTATTTAATGTTTGTTGGATTAAACCTACAAACATTTTTTTTGCAAAAAATTTGAATAATAATGACAGAACTTAATATTTATTGTAAAATAGTTTAGAATGATTGAAATATTTGAGGTGCTATTTTGTTTGAAAAATTTACAGAAAAAGCTTTGCAAATTGTAACCGGAGCGCAACAGTTGTCGTTAGAGAATAATTTTACGCAAATTTATCCGGAGTTAATTCTAATTGCATTTACTGCTCAAAAGTCGTGTTTTTCAACAAAATTGCTCACAATGTCAAAAATATCGTTAGACGATGTTGTTGATTTGGCATTAAAAAATATTGAAACTAAAAAAACAAATGCAAAATTAGATTTTGTTAATTTTTCAGATGAAACTAAGAGTATTTTAAAAGATAGTTTTGATTTGGCGAGAAAAGCTAAAAGTGGGTCTATTACGACTGAGCACTTGTTTTTGTCTCTTATAAAAGATAACAAATCCACTGTTTCACAAATTCTTGAAAAATTGGATTTTGACACAGAAAAAGCTAAAGCTGTATTGAGTCGATTATTTGAGAAAAGAACAAAGAAAAACGAGCATCCGGAAGGTGTTTTACCTAAAAAATATGAAAGTGAAGAGTATTCAAAAGTTCTTTCAATAATTGAAGAACCCGATTCAAAAAGTATTTTTGAACATGCTGTAGCAAAATTAACCGCATCAAACTATGAAATTTTAGGAACAGAACAAATTGTTCAATCAATACTTGAGGACACAAATTCTGATATCTCGAAAATAATGGCAGAATATGGTATAAATTTAGAGTCTTATGGACAAAAATTACAAGAAATTTCATCAAGAAAAGCTGAATACGAAGAAAAACAAATTATTTTTACGCCAAACGCTTTTAAAACAATACTTTTGGCTATAGAAACAGCTAAAGAATTGGGGGAAGCAACAGTTAAACCAGAACATATAATTTTGGGTGTCATTAAAGCAAAATCAGGTATTGCGTATAATATATTTAAAAATTTAAAAATTAATGATGACGATTTAGCGCATAGAATAATTAAACCAATAGAAAAACAAATGCCTGAAACGCTTACTATTCTTAGGTTAGCAAAAAATGAAGCGAGAAGACTCGGAAGAAATATTGTGGGTTCAGAGCTTATTTTGCTTGGAATTATTGCTGAAAGTGTAGGCGTTGGTGCTACTGTTTTATCAAAGCTTGGAATTAATATAAAAGATGCACGCTACGAAGTTGAAAAACTTATCGGTTATGGGGATAAGTATGCAGATACTGAAATTATTTTCAGTAAACGAGCAAAAGCTATTCTTGAGCGTGCGGCTAAAAAAGCTAAAAAACATAATTTGACGATGATTTCATCTGCTAATTTATTGTGGGCAATAACGCAAGAGCCAACAGCCTTAGCTATGAAAGTTTTAGAAAACTTGGGGGCTGATACAGTTGAAATTACTCAAGGTATTTTGAAGGAGTTACACGAATGCTAAATATTTATAATTCATATTCTGATAAAGTTGAAGAATTTAAGCCTATTGAGGATAGCAAAGTAAAAATGTACGTTTGTGGTCCAACAGTATATGACAAACCACATTTAGGTCATGCTCGTTGTTATACGACTTGGGATGTTTTATATAGATATCTTAAGTTTTTAGGATATGACGTAAAATATTGTAGAAACGTAACTGACGTGGATGATAAAATCCTTGCTCGTTCTGAAAAAGAAGGTATTACGCCGGATGAAGTTGCTAAAAAATATTATGATATTTTTTCAGATTCAATGAAGAAATTAAATATTTTAAAGCCTGATATTGAACCCTTTGCGACAAAAACATTGGGTGAAATGATTGCAATTGTAAAAACTTTAATCGAAAAAGGCTATGCTTACGAAGCAGATGGAGATGTTTATTTTCGAGTTAAAAAGTTTAAAAATTATGGTAATTTAAGTAAACAACCAATTGATGATTTGGTTGCCGGTGCTAGAGTAGAGGCTTCAACCATAAAAGAAGATGTTTTAGATTTTGCTTTGTGGAAAAAAGACGAAAAGCATGGCTACAAAAGTCCTTGGGGCGTAGGTCGTCCAGGGTGGCATATTGAATGTTCTGCTATGGCGAGAAAACATTTAAGCAAAAGCATAGATATTCACGCTGGTGGCGCTGATTTGTTGTTCCCGCACCATGAAAATGAAATCGCTCAATCTGAATGTGCAAATGATTGTCAATTTGCAAAATATTGGATGCACAATGGTTTTGTAACTATTAATAAAGAAAAAATGTCAAAATCATTGGGGAATTTCCTTACTATTGATGACATTTTGGCGAATTATAATTCAAACACAATCAGATTATTTATTTTAACAAATCATTATAGAATGCCCGTTGAGTTTTCTGATGACTCATTGAGTGCTGCACAAGCCGGAGCAAAGCGTTTGCAAAATGCAGTAAACAATGTTTTGCCTTATGTTTGTAATGTTTCTGCTATAACAGATGAAAATGTAATTGAAGAGTTTAAATCAGCAATGGATGATGATTTAAATACATCAAAAGCATTGGCCGTGTTATTTGAGCTCGCTAACAGTGCGAATAAAGCTAAAGACGAAAAGGATAAAGAAGTTGCTCAAGTTGCTATTTCGACACTTTTAAAATTGTCAGAAGTATTAGGTTTTGATTTTTCAAATGTAGAAATTGATGATAATACTTTATATGAAAAGATTTCCCCAATTTTGACTGAATTTGCTTTTTTGACAGGAGTGGAAGAGCCTAAAGAAGTTTTAGAAAAAATTCTTAAAGTTAGAAATCAGGCTAGAGGCGATAAAAATTGGGAAGTTGCCGACTTAATCAGAAATACATTAGCTAAGGTCGGAGTTGGACTAAAAGATACTAAAGATGGTACTACATGGGAACTTAAATAAAGTTTAATTTATTATTACTTTAGTTATACAAAAAATATTTTTTAATGTTATAATAATTATGCCGATAAGGCGACTAGCACAAAAAGGAGATAAAAATGAAAGTTACAGTTACTGATGATTGCATTTCATGCGGCGCTTGCGAATCAATTTGCGATGCGGTATTTTCAATAGAAGACAAAGCTGTAGTTAACGAAGCTGAAGTTGAAGCAAACGAAGATGGCGTTAAAGAAGCAGCAGATTCTTGCCCAGTTAGCGCAATTGTTATTGAATAATTTAAAATAATTTAGTATTTTAAAACCCGCTTTAGAATTTTAAGGCGGGTTTTTTTATGAAGAAACAAATAATCGATAAACAAACTTCTCGCTAGCGTAAAATTAAAACGTATAATAGCAAAACACACGACCCAAAGTTAGGTCGTGTGTTTTATTTGATATGAAAATTATTTATACTTTTGTAACTTCTTTTTCAGCTGGTTTCATATGCTCTTCTATAAAACCAGTATTGAAATCACCACTTATAAATACATCATTTGTTAAAACTTTTTTGTGATAAGGAATCGTTGTTTTAACACCAGTGATAACAAATTCATCTAATGCACGAAGCATACGCAATCTAGCAGATTCACGACTTCTTCCCCAGCAAATAAGTTTTCCTATCATTGAGTCATAATATGGAGGAATTGAATAGCCTGTATAAACATGTGACTCAACCCTTACACCAAATCCCCCAGGGGCAATGTATCCATTGATTTTGCCCGGGCAAGGCATAAAGTCTTTGTCTGAATCTTCCGCATTAATACGACATTCAATCGCATGCCCGTGGAGATTGATTTCATCTTGCGTACAAGATAATTTTTGACCGCTAGCTACTCTGATTTGTTCTTTAACCAAATCAAGGTTTGAAATCATTTCAGATACACAGTGTTCAACCTGAATACGTGTATTCATTTCCATAAAGTACCAGTTACCATCGTTATTCAACAAGAATTCAATAGTACCAACGCCTTCGTAATTAATAGCTTTCGCAGCTGTAACAGCAGCTTTACCCATAGCCTCACGAGTTTTTGCATCAATAGCAGGTGACGGGGCTTCTTCGATTAATTTTTGGTGACGTCTTTGAACCGAACAATCTCTTTCGCCTAAATGAACTACGTTTCCATAGCTATCAGCTATAATTTGTACCTCGATGTGTCTAGGGTTGATGATATATTTTTCAATATAAACACCAGCGTTACCAAAAGCTTTTTCCGCTTCTGTTTGACACAAAGTAATTGCTTCTAATAATTCTTCATCATTATTAGCAATTCTCATTCCTTTTCCACCGCCACCAGCAGTAGCTTTAACAATTACAGGATAACCAGCTTTGTTAGCAAACTCAATAGCGTCTTGAGGATTACTAACCAAGTCTGTCCCTGGAGTAGTTGGAACATTGTGTTCTTGCATAGTCTTACGAGCAGTAGCTTTATCTCCCATCGCTCTCATTGCTGCCGAAGATGGCCCAATAAATTTCAAGCCATGATCAGTACAAACATCAACAAAATCAGCTCTTTCCGCCATAAACCCATAACCTGGGTGAATAGCATCAGCGCCACTTGTCAACGCTGCAGATATAATTGCTGGGATGTTTAAGTAACTTTGTGCTGATTGAGCTGGTCCAATACAATAAGCCTCATCAGCAAACGATACGTGTAAACTATCCGCATCCGCTTGTGAATATACAGCTACTGTTTTTATACCAAGCTCTTTACAAGCTCTGATAATTCTTAACGCAATTTCGCCACGATTGGCAATCAATACTTTTTTAATCATTTACTCTTCCTCAAATCATAGTCATTAGTATTATGACATGAATTATTCAACGTACATTAATACTTGACCGTATTCAACAGGTTTTCCGTCTTCAACTAATATTTTAGTAATTTTACCGGAAACTTCTGATTCAATTTCGTTCATAAGTTTCATTGCTTCAATAATACAAACAACTTGTCCCTTAGAAACGACATCACCAACTTGAACAAATGGTTTTGCTCCTGGAGATGGTGCACTATAGAAAGTACCAACCATTGGAGAAAGAATTGGAGTACCAGCTTCTTCAGCTTTTGCTTCTTTAGCAGAAGCTTCTGCAGTTGCAACTGGTGCAGCCTGAATAGCCGCTGGTGCCGCAACAGCCACTGTTTGTGCTGTTACAACTTCTTTTTCTTTTTTAAGGAGAATTGCTCTATCACCATCTTCCAACGCTAGTTCTGTCAATTCTGAATCAGAAACCATTGTAACTAATTTTTCAATATAATCTAAATCAAATTTCATACTAATTTCCTTTATTAAGTATTACAACTAATATTATACTCTATCTAAGTATTCGTTAGTTCTTGTGTCAACTCTGATTTTATCACCATTAGCAATAAAGAATGGAACGTTAACAACAGCACCTGTTTCTAAGGTAGCAGGTTTTGTACCACCTTGAGAAGTGTTTCCTCTTTCTGATGGAGGTGTATCAACTACTTCAAGTTCAACGTGGTTTGGAATATCAACACCGATAATTTTACCATCATGCAACAATACGTTAACTTCCATATTTTCTTTTAAATATTTAACTCCGTCACCAATAGCAACTTCAGGTATATTTAACTGTTCGTATGATTCCATATCCATCATAACGTAATCAGCAGCTTCTTTGTATAAATATTGCATAATACGTTTGTCTAAAGTAGCTTTAGCAACTTTTTCACCCGCACGGAATGTTTTTTCAACAACTTGTCCTGTTTCAACGTTTTTAAGTTTTGAGCGAACAAATGCTGCACCTTTACCAGGTTTTACATGCAAAAACTCAACAACACTCCATAAGCCATGGTCGATCTCTAAAGTTAAGCCTGTTTTTAAATCGTTTACTGAAATCATATTAAAATCCTTATTACACTTGTATTCCATCAAATTTTAACACAAATACATCCTTTTTGTATGTTTTTTAACGTTTTTGTAATAATTTCTTAAAATATAGAAATTATTTTTCACTAAAAATCAAGTCAAACATAATATATTTAGTGGTGCAAAAAATATTGGAAATGATTATAATATCAATATAAACCAGAAATAAAATAAAAATTTATGATTAGTTATTATAAAAAATACGCTCCATATATGTTTTTATTGCCTTCGGCAATAATTTTGGGCTTATTTTTTTTCTTGCCTTTTTTTGACACGATAATATTGAGTTTTAAAGACTTTTCATCAAATATTTATAATCCTGGTTGGGTTGGATTAGATAATTACATTTCATTAATGAAATCGGCTGAATTTTATAAAGTTGTTTTAAATACTTTTATTTTTTTATTTGTAGCAGTGCCTCTTTTATCGACTATTCCATTGATTTTAGCAATCATTATTAATCAAAAAATTAAAGGGATAACAATATATAAATTATTAATTTACTTACCCGTCATAGTCTCAATTGTCGTTGCGGCAATTGCTTTTAAATGGTTATTTGCTCAAAGTGGAATTTTAAACTACTTTGTAAGTTTGCTTGGAGGAAAACCAATTGGGTGGCTTACGGAGCCTGATTTTGCATTGTTTTCGGTAATTATAGTAACTGTCTGGAAGGGAATAGGATATTATATGATGATTTATTTATCAGCACTGATGTCTGCCCCAAAAGACTTATACGAGGCATGTGATGTTGATGGGGCAAATTTTATACAAAAACATTTAACTGTTTCCATCCCACATTTAATGCCTACTATTGCGTTAGTTACGACTATTAGTTCGATTTCTGCATTAAAAGTTTTTGCAGAAATTTATGTAATGACGAAAGGCGGTCCTTTAAATTCCAGCAAAACTATTGTTTACTATATATATGAACGAGCGTTTGAGAATTTAGATTTGGGAATGGCAGCTGCGGCTTCAGTTATTTTGCTTTGTATTGTTATGGTCTTTTCAATAATAAATGTAGTATTTTTTGAGGGGAAAAAATATTAATGAAACAAGAGCAATTAAAAAGTTTATTTATGCATTTAATATTGATATTAGTATCATTGCTGTGTATTTTCCCTTTTTTATGGCTTTTATCGACAGCATTAAAAGGAACAAGTGAAAATATTTTTCAATATCCGCCACAGATAATTCCGAGTTTTCCTACTTTTGAAAGCTTTAAATCAGCTTGGGGGCAAATACCTTTTATAACATATTATTTAAACAGTTTTATAGTTGCGTTTTTTACTGTCTTATTGAATTTGATTTTATCTTCGCTTGCGGCATATCCGTTGGCTAGAATGGAATTTAAAGGTAAAAAAATTGCATTTTTTGCAATATTAGCAACGATTATGATTCCATTTCAGGCAATAATGTTGCCGGTTTATTTAATTGTTCTGAAACTAAACCTTGTGGATTCAGTAAACAATTTTATGGGTTATTTGGGATTAATACTTCCATTTGCGGTAAACGCGTTTGGAATTTTTCTCATGAGACAAGCTTTTTTTGCTATCCCAAGAGAACTGGAAGAAGCTGCATTTGTGGATGGGTGTAATGTTTTTCAAATCTGGTTCAAAATACTTCTTCCTATGGTAAAGCCAACATTGGCTACTCTAGCGATTTTTACATTTATTGGTTCTTGGGGAGAATTTTTATGGCCGAGTATTGTTTTAACAAACAAAGCAATGTATACTTTACCTGTCGGAGTAAACGATTTACAAGGAATGTTCTCCGCTAACTGGAGAGTAATTGCTGCAGGTTCGCTAATTTCGATAATACCAATTATTATTTTCTTTTTAGCATTACAAAAATATTTTATTTCTGGTGAAAATGAAGGCGCAATAAAAGGATAAAATGAGTATAATTTCAATAATAGATTGCACACTTAGAGACGGCGGTTATTTAAATAACTGGCAATTTGCTACTGATTTTCAAGTCAAAACAATAAATTCTCTTATTCGCTCAAATGTTGATGTTATTGAGTGTGGTTTTATTAGTGAACAAACGGGAAATGATGAAATTGGTACAAATTTTAAATCTATTGAAAAAATAAATACTTTTTTAAAAACAAACGGGTTTAATAATTCAAAATCTAAATTTGCGGTTATGATGAGGATTGATGAATACAATCCTGACAAACTCTCAACTTGTGACAAGGTTGAAAATGTTGTCAGTATAATTAGAGTAATGCTTTATAAAAATGAAATTCAGCAATCTTTATATAAACTTAAGAAAATAATCGAAAAAGGATATGAACTTCATATTCAACCAACTATTATAAGTCATTATACAGACGAAGAAATAGTGGAAATGATTAATGAGTTTAATAAGTTAAATTATCATTCTATTTCTATAGTAGATACTTTTGGAGCATTGAATACAAATGAACTAAAAAGAATTACAATGCTTTTTGATAAATATGCAAATAAAGGAGCAAAATTAGCTCTTCATTGTCACAATAATCTATCTAAGGCTTATAAAAATGCAATTACTTTTTCAAATTATGTGGTGGCGACACGAGATGTATACATAGATTCATCGATTAGTGGTTTAGGCAGAGGTGCCGGTAATTTGCAAACAGAATTATTAATAACTTGGTTAAAGACAGAAAAAAATATGAACTATCTAGTTTTTCCGGTAAAAGATTTTTCACTAGAGCATATACAAAATTTTGTACGCAATATTGAGGAAAAAGATTTCTATGCTTTTACAATCACCGCGAAGAAAAATATGCACCCAAACTACGCAATATGGCTACTTCTTCAAAAATACAATCGTTCGGATGTTCAAAAGATTCTGGAGCTTGTCGTTCCTGAAAAATATGAAACTTTTGATTTTCAATACATAAAAAATCTAAGTAGTGCATATTCTCTAAGCAAGTAATTACTTACTTATAATTTCTGGGTGTTTTATTTTTAAAAATATGTACTGTGCTTAAAATTTCTTTTGTGTTTTTTTTCTGGCTAATTTCTCTATGTGAGACTTTAATATAAGGTCTAAAACCATTATTAACAAGGGATTGCATAGGGATATTACATGTTAAATGCAAGGTTTTGTTTTTTATGTTTGTATCTTGTGTTATTAACGTATCATTTATTGTATCCATAAAAACACATTGAGCTTTGTTTTCATCAATGAAATGCAGTTTGTTGTCTATTATGGAATAATTTTCTAATATTCCTTTTTTGTCAATGATATAAGAACTTGATATTAAATTATCCGTAAAAAGTAAATAATCATATTTGTTTAAGTTGTATTTGTGGATTTTTTCAACTAGCATAAAATCTATTTTGTAACCATCATTTTCCATAAATTTTAAAATGGCAATATTTTCTCCTATTCCGGAGAAAACTCCTATTGTAGAAGTTTTGGGCAAACGATATAAAATTGAGCGCAAATTACAAAAAAACATTTGTCTTTCTTTATCAAAATGGTAATCTTGAGAACATAAATGTGCGGTTCTTATTTGTCTTGTTGAAAGACCTTTATTTATTTCTTTGCTTAATGCAATAAAATGCCTTGACCAAATATGAGTTGAAATCACGACCAAATAAGACATTACCCAAAACAAAAGAATATATTTAATAATATTTTTATTACTTTTTATGTATGAATAAACTAAAACCGGAGCGGCGAGTATTAAAAATGTAATGGTGAACCGTGAACTATATAACATAAATCCAACACATGCAGACATAGTTGCAATACACAAAAATAAGCCACATCCGCAAGCACCTAAAAGTTTTGTTTGAAAAGTTTTATTATAAAATATAGCTTTAATAATAGCAAAAATTGCACATGGTAGTAAAACCAAAGTCCCAATTACACCTCCACCAATTTTGCTATCATTTATACTAAAATTAAGAACATCATCATTTGACGCAAGTACATTTAAATCAAGTGGGATATGCATTGTTGTTAACAAGTAGTTCTGAATATTAAAAACGTATTTTTCTATATATAAACCGTATTTGAAACCTGTAAAATCTATCAATAAAATTAAGTGTCTAACAAGTCCGGAGATATATCCTCTTATTCCGCCTCTCATTTTATGCCAATTTTGTGTATCTATTGACCCGACAAAGTATCCAAATTCTATAAAATTCAATACATAATTATATGCTGCAAAAATTACAAAGTTTATAAAAGAAAGGAGAAAAAATAAACCTGTGTATTTCCAGAACTTTTCTTTTTGATATTTTAATAAAATAAAAATAAAAAGAAGAGCTAGCGTTGGAACAACAAAAAACGCAGAAGTTTTTGCTCCTATAGCTAAGCAAATTGCTAACGATGAAAAATAAAGCGGAGTTAAAATATTTTTCTTTGCGGCTTGTAAAAATAATGTAAGAGCTGTTAATGCTAAAGCTCCAATTATTAAATCAGACTCGCATCCGGAGGCTTCTGTTATAACTCCTGCAATCGCCGAAAACAAGAAAACAGCCCATAATCTTTTTTGCATACAAAAACCACAAAGCTCCAAAAAAGAAAATAATGCAGCGCTACCTAAAATATAACCAGCAAAAGAGAAAAAGCCTAAAAACAAGTTTCTTGGGACAAACGAGAAAAACCAAGTATACAAAATATCAATATTTATAGCCATATTTATGTTTCTATCGTCGCCGACGTCAAAATGTGCCAAGCTACCTTGAGATGCCCATACTAAAGCTCTACTTATTCTGTATGAAAGTCCATCATAGTTGATTATAGGGCAATATGCACATAAAAATATAGTTACACAAATAAAAAATATTAGCCCTATTCCCATAATAGCAAGCGTCTTGTCTTTTTGTATTGCGTAGAAAACTTGTTTAAAAAATTTTTTTATTTGTGGTTTAGCTAATGGACGCCCTTTTTTGTTCCAAAACCACATTGCAAGTATAAAAATAAGCGCATTTATTGTTAATATTCCAAATTTTGAAATAGCATTAAATAACGATAGAGCTTCTATCGTGAAGACAATTTGCGCAAACGCAATTAATAAAATATAAATCAACCAGCTTAAATATTTTTTGCCTGTAAGTGTCGAGGCTAATAAATATGACGAAACAAATATCATTAAAAAAGACATTAAAAATAAAATCATTATTCTACCCTAAGTAATAATTATCCCTATTACCTAGCATTATAAAATAAAAATAATTATCCAACCAGCTAATATACTTAAAAAAGTCAGGATTGTAATATAAAACTGTGCATATTCCACTCTCACTCAAAATTATTATCACGACCCCTCACAAGGTCGTTTTTTTTGTTTAGTAAATATTTGTTTAACTTCAAAATTAAACTGCTAAATTACATTTACCTTGCCAAGAATAATTAAATTTAGTATACTTTAGAAATAAAATATTTCGTTGTTATAATGAGAGAAAAAGGAGACAGTTTATGAAACCTGAAACGGTGGAAAGCCGCGATTTACTAGGGGGGGGGGGCAATTGGTAGCCCGATAAATTCTCCCGCAAGTCAAAAAATAAGTGTTCGAGATAAGAATTTAAAAATAAAAGTTTTGAATGCTTTTTCAATTGCTGAAGTTGCAATTGCGTTGTTGATTGGTAGCGTTGTATTGGGTATGTCTGCCCCTATGATATCAAAACAATTGCAACATAATACTTTAAATGATATTAAGTCCAGAATTTTAAAAGGTGAAATAGAAAAGGTTGAGTCAAAAGCTAATACAAATATAGTGAACATCAAAACTCATGATGGTAAAATTCTGGATATTCAAAAACAATTAGCAGAACTTCAAGCTGCGTTAGCTGCAATTGAAACAATAAATTATGATGATGAGATTTCTGCATTGGAATCTAAATTGAGTTCTAAAGCTGATAGCTCTTCCGTAACAAAGATTTCAAATAGTTTAACAACACTTGAAGGGGATGTTGATGATTTATCAGATGATGTAACGGATTTAGAAAAAGATATGAAAAAACTTGTACCAAAAGGTGCAATAATGTTTTTTAATCTAACAAGTTGCCCTGATGGATGGAGTGCAATAACGAATATGGGCGGTCGTTATCCTAGAATTGCTACGTATAAAGATGGAAAGCTTGCTGATGCGATTAATTCAACCAAAGAACAAATGGTGCATAGACATAAGCATGTGTCTCCGTTAATTGTAGCTGCGTCTTCTGGTAGATCGCAAGCAAATACTTTTAGATATGGTCCGTATAGAGCCGCATATACTAAGTTTTATCCGTCAGGCGATACGGATGGAAAATATTCATATCCTGATTTTAATTTTTATAGAGCAGGGACTTCGTATAAAGTTTATGCTTCTGGTGCCGGTCAGGGGCTTACGAGTGGAGGTTTGGCAAGTCCTGATAACAATAACTGGTATGCATATACAAGTGATGGTATGAACAGAGTTGAAATAATTGGGGGTGCAAGTGATAGTGCATATACTATTTTAACTTGTCCAAATAAGGATGAAAATGATGCTGTGTGTAAAAAAACAGGAAATAAGCTGCAGTATACTGATTCAGGTGGTAAATCTATGGTAATGACCTTTAATAATACGCATTATGACTACATGCCATTAGTTGGTACTGAAAATAGACCAAATTCTGTAATATGGTTGGCGTGTCAAAAGAAATAAATAATTGATATTTGCGAATGGTGAATTAAACCTTGCAAGAAGATAGATTTTGCAAGGTTTAATTTTTTTTGTGAGCATTAAAAATATTAATATCTCCACCAAAAAAATGGTGCAAAAATGCTTTTGTTGTAATACGATTTTTGTATGAAAAGACTTATTAATTTTTTGAAATCAAGTATAAATAATTTAGTATTTATTACAATCGGAGCCGCAGTTGCTGCTGTAGCTTTGGAGTGTTTTTTGGTTCCTAATTCAATTATTGATGGAGGAATAATTGGTATATCTATTATGGTTGACCACATCCTAAAAACAAAAGCTTTAGGTTTAGTTATTTTTTGTTTGAATATGCCGTTTATATTTTTAGCATTGAAAAAATTTGGCAAAAGGTTCGTTTTTAATACTTTTTGGGGAATTTCAATGCTTTCAATTTTTGTGTCACTTTGCCATGGACATTTAGTTACAAGTGATTTGATTTTGGCAGCTGTTTTTGGTGGAGTTATTTTGGGTATTGGAGTAGGGTTAATACTTAGAAGTAATGGGTCTTTAGACGGTACGGAAATTATAGCTATCAGGTTAGCTCCAAAGATAGGTTTTTCTATAGGTGAGATAATTATGGCGTTCAACGTTGTAATTTTCTTCTCGGCTGGTTTTTTGTTTGGCTTTGATAGGGCAATGTATTCAATGCTTACTTATTTTATTGCTTATAAAGTTATTGACGTTGTATTGGAAGGTTTGAATGAAAGTAAATCCGTTTGGGTAGTGACGGATTATTCAAAAGAAATGGGCGATAGAATAATCAAACAAATGGGCGCAAGTGTTACTTATATTGATGCCGTAGGCGGATATTCAGGACAGCCTAAAAGAATAGTGTATTGCGTTATTTCTCGTCTTGAGGTTACAAAATTAAAACAATTAGTAAAAGAAGTTGACCCATCAGCTTTTATTTCAATAGAAAATGTTCATGAAGTTGAAGGTGTAAGAGTTAAAAAAAGATAAATTAGAGAGGATATATAAATGACACGACCAATGACTATTACGGAGAAAATATTTGCTTTTCATGCTTCAGTTGATGAGGTTAAAGCCGGAGATTTGATTACTGCAAAAGTTGATATTACTTTAGCAAATGATATAACCGGTCCTGTCGCGATAAATGAATTTCGTAAAATTGGCGTGGATAAAGTTTTTGATAATACCAGAGTTGTTTTCGTTCCTGATCATTTTGTTCCAAACAAGGATATTAAATCAGCAGAACAGGTGAAAATGGTTCGTGAATTTTCAAAAGAACAAAATCTCCAACATTTCTTTGAGGTTGGACGAATGGGAATTGAGCATGCGCTTTTGCCGGATAAAGGTATTGTTACAGCCGGTGATTTAGTTATTGGTGCGGATTCTCATACATGTACTTATGGTGCATTGGGGGCTTTTTCAACAGGGGTTGGGTCTACTGATTTAGCGTGTGCAATGGCGAGTGGTGAAACTTGGTTTAAAGTACCATCTACAATTAAAGTCGAATTTAATGGAAAATTAAATAAATGGGTTAGCGCAAAAGATTTGATTTTGCATTTGATTGGAGATATCGGCGTTGATGGTGCGTTGTATAAAACTCTTGAAATTGGCGGCAATGTTATTGAAGAAATGGAAATGGATGGACGTTTTACTATTTGTAATATGGCAATCGAGGCTGGTGCAAAAAATGGAATTATTGCAGCGGATGAAAAAACTCGTAAGTTCTTAGAAAATAGAAGTATCAGAGATCCTAAATTCTTTTATAGCGATGATGACGCGCAGTATGAAAGAGTTATTAAGTACGATGTTTCTCAAATTGAGCCAACAGTGGCGTTCCCTCATTTACCAGAAAACACAAGACCAATTTCTAAAGTTGGGGATGTGAAAATTAATCAAGCTGTTATTGGAAGTTGTACAAACGGACGTTTGAGTGATTTAGAGGTTGCTGCAAATATTTTAAAAGGTAAAAAAGTTCATGATGATGTTAGATTAATTGTATTCCCGGGAACACAAGAAATATATTTAAAAGCAATAGAATTAGGCTATGTTCAATCTATTATTGAAGCTGGAGGTGCTGTATCTACTCCAACTTGCGGTCCTTGTTTAGGCGGTCATTGTGGCATTTTGGCAGCTGGAGAAAGAGCTATTTCAACAACTAATAGAAACTTTGTTGGAAGAATGGGGCATGTAGATAGTGAAGTTTATTTAGCAAGTCCAGCTGTTGCGGCTGCTAGTGCAATTGCAGGTGTAATTGTTTCTCCTGAAGCCGTTATTTAAACCCTTGAACGTGTTTTTGTTTGCTTGGAAAATGAGAATGTTCTTGGTTTCTATATCCCATTCCTGCACGGTATCCAGAGAATAAATAAAATGCTGGTAAAACAGGTTCAATCCATTTTAAACCTGATAAAACTCCAGCTGTAGCTAAATCATCGATATGCATAGCCATGTCTATTCCCTCTGGCGTTCGTTCGTCATAGATTTTGCTAAGTGTTAAATTTTCTTCTTTTTTATTTAAAAGTATTGGGTCAATGAGTTTTTTGCTCATGTAATTTGCAATGAAACTGCCGCCTATTACGCCAGTTGCCATTATTCCGCCAATCATTGCCATAAATTTTTGTGTTGGTGAAATAGCTTTTATTAAGTTGAATTTTTTAAGGCTTTCTAGTCCGAATAATGCTGCTCCTGCCCCAACATTACACAAGAAAATATTCGCAAAATATTGATAAAAACCTTCTTTAATTCTATCTGAGTTATTGTGAATTTTTTTAGGACCTTTTTCGAGCGCTATGCCAGCTGTAACTCCGCTCACAACAGGAATTAAACCTAAAAGAGAAAGTTTTCCAATTTCAGAGAAGATTTCTTTTGAAGATAAGTCTTTTTTTGCGCCAAAAAGTTTTTCTAAAAGAGGTTGTGCGTCTTTGTTTTTTGCCAATTTATTTAAAATATAATCCGTGTCTTTTAGGCTCAGCACTTTTTCTTTTGCGTTGTTTAACATATCAACAAGTTTTTTGTCCGTAGGTTTAAATTGAGAAATAAAGTCGTTTACCGCCGTTGTTTGTTCTTTTATAATTTCGGTTTTTTTAGGTGTTTCGATTAAGCCGCTGAATATTTTTTTACCTTTAATGCTTAGTCCTCTAGCTGTTAAAAGAGAAGCACTTGCAACCGTTCCAAGGATTACAGCATTTTTGATAATTCGATCTTTTCTTGATTGATTATTGTCATGTTTTTTTATAAATACATCGTGAACGCCTAGTCCAGTAGCGCAACCAGCCAAGACAAGCGGTGCTGCTTGCGAGATTTTGTTTGTTATTAGTGGTTGGTCTACGTACTTGGCAATATGTGTAAGTTTCATTTGAGTCTCAATTGTGGTTCTTTTTGGGTTAAAGACCTAAACAGAGAAAAATTTGCTAGCTAAATGTTAGGTCAACCTAACATTACATTAAAAAAAACTATTTGTCAATAACCTAGAAAGTTTTGTGCAAATCTTTTAAAAATTCTTTATAATCTTTGTTTTTTTGAATAGCTTTGTGCAAAGCGCCAAAACGTGATGCTAAGTTGTCAGAAATTACGTGTTCTATTTTGCAAGCGGTTTCTGATGCTTCTTCTTCTGACATATTAAGAATTTCTCTAAAAAAGTCTTTTACTATGTTGTGTTTGCGCAAAATGTTTTCTGCCGCCACTTTTCCTTTTTCTGTAAGCGTAATTGGGCTGTATGGTTTGTAGTTTATAAGCTCTTCTTTTGCTAAGTTTTGGATTGCTTCAGTAACGGATGATTTTTTTACGTTTAAATAGGCTGCGACTTGTCCAGAGCGGACTTCGCTTCCGTTTTTAGAAAACAAATAAATTGCCTCTAGGTAATCTTCTAAACTTGAGCTAATTTCTTTTCTTAATTCCATAGATTTTATTATCGCATTTTTGATGTTTTTTTACAAGTCAGGAAAGTTTTGATTTGCCTTGTCAAGGTTAATGAAATTTGGTATAATTTTTATGTGTTAAGAAAAATATAGTCTAATGCAGGTAGGGCACTCTCTTTAGACGCACCGCAAGGACAAACAAAATGTAGTAAAATGTAGGGTAGACTTTAGTCTACCATTGGAACAAAGAAGAGTAAGCTGGCTTTATCAATCTGACAGAAATGGAGAAAAAATGAGAAATAGTAAAACGGCGAAAATGCGCATGGCAGTAGGAGGGAGGGTAATTGATAGTCCGCTAAATTTTCCCGCAGGTCAAAAAATAAGTAGTTCTTTTGGAAAAATAAATAGAAATGGTTTTTCTTTAGCCGAAGCGATGATAGTTGTGTTGATTGGAGCAATAGCCCTTGGCATGTCGGCTCCTATGATTTCTCGTCAATTGAAAAACGAAACTTTGACTAATACTCAAATGCA
>JAZTWQ010000035.1:0-42699 GCA_045635965.1 Candidatus Gastranaerophilaceae bacterium | reverse complement strand
AGCGATGATTGTTATATTAATTGCCACAATTGCGCTTGGTATGTCTGCACCTATGATTTCTCGTCAATTAAGAAGTGAAACGTTAAATAGTACACAGTTTCAAGTTATAAATAGAAAACTGGAAAGTTTAGAAGAACAGGTTCGAGAGAGTAAAATACCAAAAGGAACAGTTGCATTTTTTAGTAGTGCCGTAATCGCCCAATCTGCCTCTAATCCTTGCCCAAAAGGGTGGACACCTATTAAGGATTTGGGTGGGTATTATCCCAGAATTGCTAGTTTTAATTCTTCCGGCTCATTGGTTGATGCTGTTGATTCAACTATGGAGCAAATGGTTCATAAACATAAACACGTTTCACCGTTTATGGCTTATTATGGGTTGTATATGATGAATCAGCACCGTTACGGTCCTTATTATTTTCCAGGGAGTTTTTCAGGTTATAATAATATAAATGTGAGAGGTGATTATGCAAGTTATCCTAAAATACCAAATGTAGCTTGGGCTCAATATGACACATGGAGCCCAACTAATAGTATGGATGCTACATCTTTAGGCTTTGCAGGTGCTGGTGGATATGCTGAAGCTCTTGAGTATAATACTATTACGTATACAAGCGATGGTGTAAATAGGACAGAAGAATTATTTGGAAAAATGTCAAATAATTCATACGGAATTAAAAAATTGACTGTATGTCCAAATAGAGATGAAAATGATGCTATTTGTAAGTCAAAAGGAAATAATTATTCAATTCCATATTTATCAGAAATGCCGCTTGTTGGCAACGAAAATAGACCAAAATCGGTTATTTGGTTAGCGTGTGAAAAAAATTAATCAGTAAGTTTAATATTTTTTATCAAGAGATGTATTAAATTCAATATATCTCTTTTTTATTTTTAAAATCGCAAAAATTATAGGTAAAAATTCGATTTAACAAAACTTAATGAATTAAGAAAAAACTAGCAAATTTATTTTTTTACGTGTATTTAGTAAGTGTACAAACTCCTCTATAAACTCCATAAACTAATTCTATCCATCTCGGCAAAGGAAAATTCCAAAGCCGATTTTTTTTTGTTGAAGATATTCAGCATTATGTTATAATCATTTTTTATTAAGACTGGAGGTATTATGCAAGTAAATGGTATTGCATTTGGGCAATTAATAAAATCAGATATGTTGATAAATAGGTTAAAAGAATTGCCAAAAGATAGTCGATTGACACAGGATTGCGAAAATTTAATCAAGTATGTTGAGCACAATAAACTGGATAAAAAAAGATATGTTGATGTGAAGTTAGCTCTTTCTCATCGTGATTCTGTTATTGTAATTGCTTTTCCTAAAAAGGGTGATGTTCCGATGAATCCAGATGTTGATCATTATATTGATTTTACTAAAAAAGGTTTCGTTAAATTTAAAAAATGGGTTAATTCTTGGGATTATTCTTATTCACCAGCTGCACAACGCAAGTGGGAATACTTCAATTCCAAAATGGCACAATGGATTGATAAAAAGTAAATTCATTTTTGTGTAATTTTATATTTTAGAAAATATTAAAATATGTTTTATTTTTTTAATAATTTATTGACAGCGCAGATGTTTTTGTATAGTATCAAGGTATCTGCAACTAGGAGATATGTGTATGAAAATTTCATCAGTTAGTAGTTTATCAGCGAAAATTTTATCTGCAAAAAAGAGATTGCCGGTGAAGGGTGAACCAATTCATCAAAGGGTTTTGCCTAAAGCAATAAATCCGAATGAAACAGTCGCAACAAGTAGAACACAGCGCAATTTAAATTCGTGTGGTTATTTGTCTGATTCTTGCGGTGGGGCAGCCGATTTTTGCGGAGCTTATATGTAGATGACAGAATATTCTGCAAATGAATTGGAAGAGGCAATTTATACTTGCGTCGATTTTTTGTTGACTAAAAAAGAGCGTGTTCAAAATAATACGGAAAAGCGTAATATTTTGGATGTAATGAAGTGTTTATACAATAAGGATGGTAGTAAGTTTACCCATCGTTATCCGCATACTCTTTTATTTAAGATGACTTCAGGTTGCAATTTAAGATGCAAACATTGCTTTTATAGTGATGAGTTTTCTTCGTATTGCACCGAGCAAGATTTGGATGAAGAAACTTTATTTGGATATTTAAGGTATTTTGTAGAGGAAATAAATATATTATGTTGCACGTTGACTGGTGGTGAAATTTTTACTGTTCCGTATTTAATAAAGTTTTTGAAGTATTTAAAATCAAAAAATATTATTGTGGAGCTGCTTACAAACGGTACATTGATAAAAGACGAAGATGCTGTTTTGCTTTCTCGTTTATTAAATCATAAAACGGATTCTATTCAAATTAGTCTTGAAGGACCAGAAGAAGTTAATGATTTTATAAGGGGCAAAGGTGTCTTTAAAAAGGTTAAACAGAGCATAAAATTACTTACAGATAAAAATATTCGTGTTTGTGTATCAATGACCATTAATTCGCTAAATGCTTGTTATATAGAAGAAATGTATGACCTTTGTAGAAACTTGAAAGTTGAACAGTTGAATATTGGTAGAATGCAAGTATGTAATGAAACGCAAGCCGGTTTCGCTACAAATGTTGATGATTTAATTATAAGTCTGGCGAAAACAATTAAAAAAGCAGAAAAATACAAGGATTTGAAAGTTAAAGTTCGGGCGCTTAAAGCCTTTGATTTCTTAAATTATCAAAAAGGTCGTGAGTATCTTGATAGATTATTAGATCAAGGCGAACAAGTAGTTCCTGAAGAAAACATGCATTGTAGACCACTTGGTGAGCAGGTGAGCCTGTTTCCAACGGGAAATCTCTCTCTCTGTTATAACTGCGAATGTGATGAATTTTATATTGGCAATTTGAAAGAACAGTCTTTTGAGGAGATTTGGGCTAATCGACATAATAAAACAATGTTTAAGTCTCGACCTTTAATGTCTACATGTAAAAAATGCAAATATGTGCATTTATGCAATGGTGGTTGCCCTATAAGTGCTTACAATAAATATAAAACGATAAATTGTCCTGATGGGAATTGCTTGTACGCTGAGGATAAGATAATGACTAATGAGTGGCAAGTGGAGGAAGTTAATTGATAAAGTCAGATGTGATTTTAGGATTTGGTAAGTATGTTCTTAGACGAATGGAACATAATTTGAATGGTGGCACTATTATATTGTTTGATACGCATTCTTTTGATATTTGGTTTGGAAACGAGTCTGTAAATGATGTCTTAAAATTAATTGATGTAAAAACTTCACTTGGGGATATTTATGATTCTATATTGCCCTTGTATGACGGTTATTGTGAAAATGAAGTAATCGAGAGTTTTAATTCTGTTATTGAAGAGCTTTTAGAAAAAAAATTTTTAGAAGTTAAAGGTGAAGAATTCGTAGTTTAGTTATTAATTTAAAATTTAACATTTTATAATTTTTGTGTTTGAATTTGTATAAGAGTTATTGTGGTTTTGGTGGTATTTATGTCTTCTTGTATCTCTATTGATGAGTTTTTACAGATATCGGCTGATTATGCGGGCGTTTATTGTCTGTATCTTAAAGATAATGCAAATTTAGATATATTTATACCAACAATAAGAGAGCAGTTGGCTAAAAAGCAAAATAATATTATTTATATAGGCTCATCTAAAACCATAATGCGTAGAATATATGCTAATCATTTGCAAGGTGTGGGAGCTTCAACATTGCGTAATACATTGTTGGCATTTTTGGCAAAAAATGATTTTATTATAAAAAATGCTTCAATAAATAAGTCAGCAATAATTAGTAATTGGTTAAAAGAAAATACTTATTTTAAAATTTATCAAACAAGTAATTTTTGTCAGAGTGAAAATGATTTAATTAAAAAGTATCAACCAATATTGAATAATGGAAGACGAAAGTTTAAATGTGAAATAGAAAAGTATTCTAAAGATTAGTTATTTAGCGTAAAAAACTATACCTTCTCTATCAATACTATTTTTTAAATTTTGGTGAGTTAAGGTTTTATAATCCGTAACATCAAATTTGTATGGTGTTGGTAAATCGTATAATTCGCCTGAAATTCTTGAAATATCAGTGTTTTCGTCAGTCCAAATAGCTAAATCAATATCCGAACCGTTATGAAATGTTCCTTTTGCTCTTGAACCATAAATTTTAACAAGTTTAATTTCGGGTTTCGTTTTAAAATAGTTTAATAATTCATCAACTGTGATTTTGGGTAAGCCAAATGTGTTTTCCATTAAAAGTTTCCTGTTTGAGTTTTGAAAATCAAAAGTTCTTCATAATAAATTGTGCTGATTTTTTCTAAAACTGTATTGATTTTATCCATATTATATTCATGCGAACTTGCGTTTCTGTCATTTGTCATGTCTATCCATATTTGCCCATTTTTTATAATGTTAGAAGAAAACGCTTCTTTAATAACATCTTTAGGCGTAAAAACTTCAATGCCTTTTTCTTTTAAATAATCTTTTAAAACTTTCCATCCTAATTCAAAACAAATTTCAAAGGCTTGTACCAAAGCAAGATGAGTAAGGACATTTGATTTGTTTTTTTTGTAAGCGTCAATAGCTTGTATGTATATATCAAAAGCTTTGTTAAAATTTTCAATGCGTTGATGAAGTCTTGACATTTTTCAATATTCTCCTAATAAAAAAGACACCCTTAGGTGTCTTTAAATGGGGCGGGTGATGGGGTTCGAACCCACGAATATCGGAACCACAATCCGAGGCCTTAACCACTTGGCGACACCCGCCATCTGCTTCATTAATTAATATAATATAAACTATTTTCTTTTTCAAGTTTGAATTTTATTTGTATAGGAATATGAAGAGTTAGGATTTTAATTATAATTGTATTATTTATTTTTTATATCTTTCAAATATAAAGAAGTGTTACAATTTTGACACAAACTATTCAGTTTTTTTGAAAATAGACGTAACATACATATATGCGTATCGTTAAAAAAATTACAGATTACAACCTTAATCAAGGTCAAATAGCTTTAGGGAAGTTCGTTGAAGAAAATGGCGAATCAGGTGTTTGTACTCAAAAAATCCTTAACCCAGCATTTTTGAGTGCTTATGTTAGACCAAAGCATGACTTTTTGATTTACACTAATGCACAACCAGGGTCAGAAGCCAGACGAATTGTTCGTGGTTAATTTTTTATTTTAAGTTTTTGTATAAGAGAAAGTAAAGCTGTATCAATCGTCTTTAGGTCTTTGCCTATAGCGTTGTCTCGCGCAACTATTACAAGAGAAACAAAGTTATGTAAATTTTTAATTTCATCTTTATTTCTTTTGAGGGAGAGTCGAATACTTTCTCTCATTAGCCGTTTAAGTCTATTTCTTTTTACTGCTCGCTTATGATTTTTTTTTGAAACGACAAATCCAATTTTTGTAAATGAGTCAGGTTTTTTTTTCTGTTTTCCTGCGAAAATGATAAATAATCCGTCAGAAACGGAGTTTTTTGCGTTGTAAGTAGCTTTAAATGCGTTATTTTTTTTAAGTCTGTAATTTTTTTGTAACATATAAAATTCTTAACAATACAAAACCCCCAATATTATTTGGGGGTTTTGTTAAACTTTAAACCGATTAAGCTCTTTTCTTAGCTGTGATAGCCAATTTATGACGACCTTTAGCGCGTCTTCTGTTAAGAACAGTTCTTCCACCTGGGGTAGACATTCTTGCTCTAAATCCACTTACGTGTTGTCTTTTTCTTTTTGTTCCTTCTAATGTGCGTCTCATTTTTATATTCTCCTGAAATTATTTTGTCAAAATCTACTACGTTGTATTATAATAATAAGCACATGGTCTAAAGTCAATGTTAAATATCAAAAAGGTTAAATAATATGAATAAAAATTTCGGAAAAATAGGATTTATAGGTGGCGGAAAAATGGCTCAGGCCATAATAAAAGGGATAATTAGCGCCAATTTTTTTAAAGCTTCAAATATTTTTATTTCAGAACCAAATTTAAATATAGCAGAGAAATTAACACAAGAATTAGGTGTTAATGTTTTTCAAAGTAATTTAGAATTAGTAAAAAATGTTGATATTGTCGTTTTTGCGGTTAAACCTTTTATTATAGCTGATGTTATAGATGATATAAAAAGTGTTGTAACGGAGCAAAAAATGATAATAACTATATTGGCAGGGATTTCTACTAATTATATTCAGTCTGAATTGGGTATTGATGTTCCAGTTGTTAGGGTCATGCCAAATACTCCATCGTTGGTTAATGAGGGCATGAGTGCTGTATGTAAGGGCTCTAAGGCAACAAATTCTCATTTAAGTTTTACAAAAGATTTGTTTAAATGTCTAGGGAAAGTTATACAAGTTGAAGAATCTCAAATAGATATTGTAACAGCAATAAGTGGTAGTTCACCAGCATTTTATTATTATTTCATTAATGAAATAGCAAAATCTGCACAAAATATGGGGTTTGATTATAATATCGCTTTGCTTGCTACTGCTCAATCCGCATTGGGGGCAGCTAAGATGATTTTGGAAACGGGGGTTGAGCCCGATATTTTAATTGATAATGTTACAACCAAGGGTGGAACTACAGAGGTTGGAATGAATATATTGAAAGCAAAACATGTTGATAAAATAATAGAAGAAGTTATAATTGGAACAGCAGAAAAAGCGGGAAAATTGGGTAAATAATGAAAAGAGTAATATTAATTGTTATAGATTCAATGGGTTGTGGTGCAATGGAAGATTGCGCAAAATATGGAGATTTGAAAAGTTGTAATACGCTTGGCAATGTTGCTAAAAAAGTTGGCGGCTTGAATATTCCTAATTTTACAAAGTTGGGGTTGGGAAATATTATATCTATTGAGGGAGTAGAGCGTTATGAAAAACCACTCGCGCAATACGGTAAAATGTATGAAAAATCACAAGGCAAAGATACTACAACCGGACATTGGGAGTTAGCAGGACTTGTATTGAAAGAGCCTTTTAAGACTTATCCAACAGGATTTCCTCAAGAATTAATTGATAAATTTGTGGGAAAAACGGGTTGCGGTGGTGTATTGGGTAATTGTCCGGCATCTGGAACTGCTATAATCGAGCAGTTGTATAAGGCGCATCAACAGACAAAATATCCAATTGTATATACCAGTGCTGATAGTGTGTTTCAGATTGCTGTCGATGTTGATGTTATTCCATTAGAAACCCTTTATAAGTGGTGTGAAATAGCTAGAGAGTTGTTAAATGGTAAGTATAATACATCTAGAGTAATTGCTCGTCCTTATTGGATGGTTAGTGGAAAGCCTCAACGTATTTCAAAAGATAGGCGTGATTTTTCTGTGCCACCTACCGGACAAACTGTTTTAAATGAGATAGAAAAGCATGGTGGTATTGTGTTAGGTATTGGAAAAATAGAGGATATTTTTGTTAAATCAGGCGTAACGCATGCTGTGCATACTGGCTCAAATTCTCAAGGATTAGCTTTGACGCTTGAGGCAGTGAAAAATTCATTGCCATTGGAAAATATAAAATTAGAGAATAAAGATTATGCAATGGCTCCCTATGAGTTGATTTTTACAAATTTAGTTGATACGGACATGCTTTATGGGCACAGAAATGATGCGGAAGGCTATGCGAGAGCGATAGAAGAGATAGATGCTAAATTACCTGAGCTTGTTGGAAGTATGACAGATAATGATTTGTTGATAATAACTGCAGATCATGGGTGTGATCCTACAGTTCCAGGGACAGATCATACAAGGGAGCATGTGCCTTTGTTGATATATTCTCATAATATAGAAAGTAAAGATTTGGCTACAATTCGTGGTTTTGATTATGTTTCAACTCGAATAAGGGAGTGGTTTAACATAAAATAAAAAATTGCTTGACTGAAAAGTTTGTTGTGATAAACTGAAAATACAGCTGAAGCGAAAGTTGTTATGGGCTGGATTTGAAAATCAAATAAACTTATCGGGACGTAGCGCAGTTTGGTAGCGCACCTCGCTTGGGACGAGGGGGTCGCAGGTTCGAATCCTGTCGTCCCGATTTTTTCATGGTATTTTTATGATTGTTGTTAAAAAGGGATTTACATTATCAGAAATTTTGGTTACTTTAACTATAATTGGAGTTGTTGCATCTGTAACTATTCCAACTTTAGTTCTTGGATATCAAAAAGCGCAGACTGTAACTAAATTAAGAAAGACATATAGTGTTTTGCAACAAGCTATAAAATTATCACAAATTGACAATGGTGATGCAAAAACTTGGAACACCAGTTTAGTAGGTAAAAACTTTTTAGCTCAATATTTAAAAGATTATCTTAAAGTGGTAAATGAATATAGCTCTACTGAGTTAAAAAAACTATCACCAAGAAAAAACTTAAATGGTTCTGATTATGTGGGAAAAGTGTATAACAATACAAACGCTTATCACTATTTGTTGGTAGACGGTTCTATTGTTACAATGCATTTGAATGGAACAAATGAAAATGGGTTGTGGGTAGGTATTGATGTGAATGGACTTGCTCAACCTAATCAAATAGGGAAAGATACTTTTTTGTTTTTCTTTAGTTCTGAGTATGGATTAATGCCATTGGGTGATAGGGGCACGCCTGATAGCTGGTCGTATGGAGCTTATACAAGGAAAAAAGTCGGTCCGTCTGGTGGAAATAGCCATTCATGTTGTAAATCACAACAGGGATATTGGTGTGCAGCACTTATAATAAACGATGGATGGAAAATGGCTTCTGACTATCCATTTGGAAAAAGATAAATTGTTGTGATTATGTGAATTTTTTAACATTTATATTTTGACCTAAATTTTGGGTTGGGACAGTTAGATCAATTGTAATTAGGGAGTCAAATAAGCCCTTGTTATTTATTTCTTCAAACCCTGCTTTTTTGTATAATCGCCGAGTAGAGAGAGCGTTTCTATAAACATCGCAAGAAATAATATTTAAATGTTTTTTTTGTGCAAGTTCCTTGATTTTATTCATCATAAGGATAAGAGCTTTGGGTGCGTCTTTTGTTCGTTTTATTTCTTTATCTATGTATAGTCCGCAGATGCGATATTGACGCATAATTTTTTTACCTATAAAACCGCCAATAAGTTTTGATTTTTCGTCGTATAATCCAATTACGTCGAAATTTTTTATTTCAATAAATGGTGTTGTTAATAAGTTTAAAAATTTTTCAGCTTTTTCTGAAAAATATCTAAAAAAATAGGGTAAATCAGTTTGGCATGTTTTATAAAACTCAGTACTAATGGCATTTTCAATTTTTTTGTTTATTTTTAGCTTTTCAATATAAGAAGTTGCTTCTTGTAGCACAAGCTTACGCGCACAAAAACTGGGCGAGCACTTAAAATTGGTTGACAGATTTGGGTAATTTGTTTGTATCATTAATAATATAAAGTATGAACAAAGTTATTTTTGCTAGTTATTTGCAAGAATTTGTTTTTTTATTTTTTTGGAATAATTAAGGAATTAGATGTATCACTTAGAAAATTAGCAAATTTTGACATAGAGCCTTTAGAACCTATTATATATGCGCATTTGCTCATTAACCAAAGATCTAAATATCCTTTGTCGGAACCATTTTTGTCTATGATTTCGTATTTTATATCTGTAGGTAATTTGGGAATAATATTTTCTGTAATGTAATTGCATTCATCTGAAAAGAAATAGAAAATTGTTGAAGGTTCCCAGTCCTTTACTACTTTTATTGTTTTTATGAAATAATTTACAGTTGCCGGTTCACCATAGGACGGGTGATATGTTGATAAATCTCCTCTTCGGACATGTACAGCGCATACAGTTGATGATTTGATTTTTTCATAAATAGAAGTTACGGTGTGTGTATCAATTGGGTTGAAATTAGTTTTCAAATAATCTTGGTACTTAGTCAGGATAGAACTCCTATCCGGATAATTACAAATGTACATTTTATCTTGTAGGGGTGTAAATTCGTTGAATACATTATATTTTGAACTAAATAAATTTATTTCATCTTGATTTGCAACTTCTAACTTGAAAGCGGGAAACGCTTTTTCTAAATCATAATTTCTGACAAAAACCCCGTCCATGTCTTTTCCATCAGTTTCAAACCAACTAAAATCATATTTTACATTGTAATTAAGCTCAGATAAATGTAATCCTAGTGCAAAATAGCCTATTTGAGAACAAATTCCACCTTCTATTTTTATAATTGCTGTTTTATTAGTATTTCCTTCCATAAAATTATTGTCTCTTTTGTTTGTATTTTAATTTGTAAAATGTTTAATTCATTATTAATTTTAGCCAATCAGATTTTAGTTTTTCAAGTAATAAATTTGTATTATTACTTGTTAATAATATTTGTTCAATCGTTTGGTTTATTAAAGTAAGGAGTTCTTTATGTTTAGGTGTTTGTTGTGGATATGTTATAGGTGATAAAAGTTGTTTTGCAGCAATATTTCTAGCTTTTGTTTGTATATCTTTTGCCATTGAATTGTTGAAATATTCATTACTTAATGATTGTTCGTTACATGGAAGAACTCCTGTTTGCTTTGCAAAATTGAGCTGATTTTGTTCGTTTGTTAAAAATTCTGCAAATAAAAGTGCTTCTGTTTTGTGTTTTGCTTTTTGTGGTATCGCAAGAGTCATAAGCGAAAAGTCAAATACTTTTTCTTTTTCGTAAAGTTGTTGAGATACATCAGTTTTGTCGTAGACATCTGGGGCGTTTTCTTTGATTATGTTTAGAAAGTTTGCTCCAATTTGCAAATACGCAATTTGCCCAGAACTGTATTTTTCTAGTACTTCACGGTGTGTTTGTGTGATTGATTCTTTAGGAATTTTTTCATTTGTATATAGTTTTTTTAGTGTTGTGAAGAATTTTATTGCCTCAACATTTATTATAGTTGTGGGTGAATTGATGTTATATTTATTTAGTATTTTGTAAAGCGTGTCGTTTTCAGTTAGTGTTGGCATGAATAAATATTTATTGTTTCTTTTTGGTGACGTTTCTATTAAATTGAATAATTCAGAATAAGTTTGAGGTTGTTTTTTTATATTAAATTCTTTAATTAACTCCTTGTTATATACTGTTATTGCCGAAGTTGCATAAAAAGGAATACCCCATACTTTGTTTTCTGATGTCAATGTTTTTAAAATTGGGAGCGAATATTGATTTATAGTTGATTTAATATGGGTTAGGGCTCCTTTGTTTGCTAATGTCATGTTGAAATCAGCAGTTATATTTATTAAATCAGGTGTATTGTTGGACAAAAGACTTGCAAGTATTCGTTTCTCGGCTTCAGCATAGGGGATGTCTATCCACTTAATTTTGATTGAGGGATTTTGTGTTTCAAATTCTGTAATTATATCATTCATGTAATTTGAAAACGGTGCTAATTGTGCTGTCCAAAAAACTATTTCTTTTTTATTTTGAGTTTTGTTTTGGGCTGTTAAGTTGAAAAAAAACATGCTTAAACAAAAAACAATACAAATTGATAAAAAATATTTAAATTTTGTCATAATTTCCTCTAAATGATGTTAGAATAATTATATAGAATTTTGAGAAAAAAGTGAATGAATTTATTTGACTCTTTAGAAAATATTAACAAACAAATTCCATTGGCTGAAATTTTGCGACCAAAATCATTGGATGAATATTTGGGGCAAACAAAGATAGTTGCGCAAAATTCACCGCTTTATAGATTGTTGCATGCAAATCGGCTTTTTTCTTTTATATTTTGGGGGCCTCCGGGGTGTGGAAAAACTACCCTTGCCCGTTTAATTGCTGAAAAAACAAATAGTTATTTCCTTGAAATTTCAGCAGTAAGTTCAGGAATTAAAGAAATTAAAGAAGCTGTTGATGTGGCTAAAGAAAAGTTGAGGCTTGGGCATAAAACTTTGTTGTTTATAGATGAGATTCATCGTTATAATAAAACACAACAAGATGCGCTGTTGCCACATTTAGAAAGTGGGTTGTTGTATTTAGTTGGTTCAACTACGGAAAATCCATCTTTTCAAGTTAATCCGGCATTGCTCTCTCGTGTGCAAGTTATTCAGCTTAACGCTTTAGATGATGACTCTATGGTTGGGATTATACAGCGTGGTTTTACATATCTATCAAAAGAATATGGTGCAATAAATGTAAACCGTGATGTTTTGGAAAAAATAGCTTCGTTTGCCCGTGGTGATGCTCGAGTTGCCCTTAATACCATTGAAGCTTGTTATTTTGCGTCTGAATTAAAAGACGGTGTTCGGACATTACAGCTTCCAATGATTGAAGAGTTGGTGCAGAAAAAAATAATGAAATACTCTGTACAGGAACATTATGACTGTGCCTCGGCTTTTCAAAAAAGTTTAAGGGGGTCAGATAAAAATGCCGCAATTTATTATCTGGCAAAAATGCTTGTTGCGGGAGAAGACCCTAGATTTATTGCACGTCGCTTGATGGTTTGCGCGTCGGAAGATGTTTCGAACGTTGATCCGCAAGCACTTCAAATCGCGATTGCTGCATTTAGAGCTGTAGAACACTTAGGCATGCCGGAAGCGAGAATACCTTTGGCTCAAGCTGTTGCGTATGTTGCAGACGCTCCAAAATCTAATAAAACTTGTGTCGCAATTGATACAGCGATTAATGATATTCAAAATGGACTTGATTTTCCACCGCCTATGCACTTGCGGGATGCTCATTATAAAGATGCTAAAAATTATGGCTTTGGACTAGGTTACGTTTATACCCATGATAATCCGGATGTTGAACAACAATTTATGCCAGATGAGCTGGTTGATAGAAAGTATTTTGATTAAGGTGGTAACAATAGAAAAATTTCGTATAATTTTTACGGGTTAGAAGTAGGGGGGAGCACGAGTACTGTCGAACAGTAGGTCGGCAATTTAGCAGTCATTCTGAACTTGTTTCTTCTTCTAACCAATCCACAGCGAAAAATCCAAACTTCAAAGAAGTCCAAGCATTGATTAAGTAATAATAAAGCTAATTAAACGGTAGGGTAGATTTTATTGGAGTTAGATCATTAGTCTACTCTACAGTCTTTGAGTATATTTTTGATTGATAATACTTTATTACCTCTGTTTATAGACCGCTATCTTTAACTTTTTCACCCAAAATATCTTTAAAATCATTTTTTATCAATTTTTTCGTTATATCGGCATCTATTTGAACAAATCTGTTCTTTATACATTTATCCAGTCTAAATCATATTTCTCTATTGCTTTCTTTAATTTTTCAGGAATTGAATCTAAAAAACCACGGAACTTCTTTGGATCATCAAACATATCTTCCAAATCACTCTTTGTAATATGCATTAGGTTAAAACGCTCAAAGGTGATAGGGGCTGCTAATAACTCTTTCTTGGGCTCTACATTCGCAACTTTATATTTTTCTAAAAATTGTTTGCTTAAACCTTCAACATTCAATCATTACAATTTTTCAACGGTACAATATAAAGGATAATTTTGATTTGTGAGGAATTGAACCTTTATAATACCATTAACTGACTTAAAAAAATCTTGAAGCTCTTTTTCTTCCATTATTGCTCTCACTATTTTAGCAGATGCTAGTTCAACTTCTGTAGATATATTGTGAAACCTTTCTGTCTCCAATTTTAAAAGTTTTCCAAATGAAGGTTGATTATTTTTACTAAAATTTTTTACATTTCGATTCTGATTTATTTTAGAGTACGATATTGATTGATTTACACTGTTAATTTGCATATTTTAAACACCTTTATTTTTACGCATGCAAACATCCTAAATCATCAAAAATTTTTTTAAACTTATTAAAATCTTTGCTAGCGTTGATTATTGGATAGATGCCGAAACAAGTTCGGCATGACAGCTTAATTTGGGCGATGTCTTTATGTCAGGATATAATTTTTAATGCCATTTTTATACATTAAAATAATTATCTGACCTAACTGAATTAAAATTATTTGGGACAGTAGTGGGTAAAGTTCGGCATGATGGCTTAATTTTGGCGTTGTTCTTAATCATATATTTCTTTTAGCATAAGCCCATTCTCACTGATATTTATAGAAACAGGTTTATCAGAAATCAGTTGTGTATTTTCGCCTTTGTCATCGATTGAGTATAGTCCTAAAAACTTTGTAGCTTTGTTTTTTGTGAATGCATAAGCACAAACAATAATACGGTCATTGTTTGTTGCATCCCAACCCAATGGGATAATATCCCACCTGTAATTGTCAATATTTATATTTTCAGCTTTTTGAATCTGATATTTTACAGCCTCTCTAACTTCAACCAGACAACGCGAAGTGTGGGTAATTAAGTCGTAAACCCATAAATTTGTTTGGTACATCCCGAAAATTGAAGAGCCAATTCTTTCTTTTATTGCTAATTTTGTTGCATCATTAGACCAGTCAATTATTGTTAACGTTTTAAATAGTGATGGATATTCTTCTTTTATTGCAGAATCCATTAATTTTATAGGTGTTTTGTTCATAAATGATGCGTTCATTATGCGATTTTTTGGGGTTTTGTTCATGTCTAAATCTACATAGTAGATTTCACTTGAAACTTTGTCATTATAGCCATTGTAGTAAACCCTTGTATACGCCATTTTGTCTTTGTTTGGAGAAACTACACCTATGGAATTTACTTCTCTATTTGGGATAAGTAGTCTTAAATTTATATTTTGTGTACCGGCAGGTGAATTATATTTTTTCAATAAGTATCTGGGTTCTGGTAGTTTTTCAAATTTTTCATCTTCTGCTTTTTTAGGTTGTTCAATTTTTCGCTCATTGCGTTTAATGTCTTGAGACATTTTTTCGTATTCTTCGATTGTTTTTGGCATGTCTTGATAAATGCTCAAGAATTTTTTCTTTTCTTCTTTTGTTAGTCTTTTTTTTGTATTTAAGTTTTGTGCACCTAAGACTACGCTACGTTCAATGTCATCTTGAATCCTTATTAATCTATCAACTTCTTCTTCAAATTTTTGTTGAAGTTCAAGTTGAGCATCCCACTGATTTTTCATTTCTAGGAAACGTTCAGTTTGTTTTAAATCTTCAATATTTTCTTCTAAGTCCTCGCCAAACCCAGTATTGTTAGGCACAGAAAAACCGCATAAAAGTATAGAAGAAATAAGTAAGCATAATAAAGCTACGGGCGTCAAAAAACGCTTTTTCATCTTACAAGACCTTCTTTAAGTGCTGTAATAGTTGCTTGTGTACGATTTTCAGCATATAGTTTTTGCAAAATACTGTGTACGTGTGCTTTTGCTGTAGCTTTAGCAATGACCAATTTTTCGGCAATTTGTACATTTGTTAAGCCATCTACAATTAAACTTAAAACATCTAATTCCCTATCCGTTAAGCCGTAAGCATTAATTTTTGCAATATCAGCTCCTGCTTTGATAGTTTTATTATCTTGTTTTTGTATATTAGCCAAAACCAGTTTTGCAATGGCAGAATCAAGCCAAGCCGTCCCCTCATTTACTGCTTTTATTGCGTTTTGAAGATGAAATTCGTCTATTCCTTTCATTACATATCCGTCAGCCCCAGATGCAAGAGATGCAAAAACATCGTCTTCACTGTCTCTGGATGTAAACATTAGGATTTTTGAATTTAATCCTGCTTCTCTTATAAGTTTTGTTGCCTCTATGCCGTCTATGATAGGTAAACCAATGTCCATTAAGATAACATCAGGCAAAAGTTGTTTTGCCATTTCAACACCTTTTTGCCCGTCATCAGCCTCGCCTATCAGTGTAATTCCTTCTGCGCGTTCTAAAACTACTGACAATCCTAATCTTGTCATTGTATGATCTTCTACTAATAAAACTTTAATATCGCTCATTGTTCTCCCCTTAAGTTAATTATAACTTATTTTCGTTGCAATGGGCAACAATTTCTTTTTGATAAATTGAGTCAGGTAGCAAGAATAAAAATTCTGTACCTTTTTGTTTGTCTGTTTCAAGCCAAATCTTACCACCATGCGCTTCAATAATTTGGCGTGAAAGATAAAGCCCCAAGCCGGTTCCAACCGAACGTTTTTCGCTTGTTCCTTGAGAAAATCTCTTAAACATTTTAGGAATATCAGCTTTTGGAATACCTGCTCCATCATCCTTAACACTTATTACAATATCATTTTTTTGTGTATAAGAACTTAATATAATGTTAGTTTTTTCAGGATTGTGGTTAATAGCGTTTCCCAGCAGATTGAATACTACTCGTTTTATTTCATTTTTGTCTGCCAATATAACTGTGTCTGCGGTTTGTTCTAAATTTAGTTCCAAATTTACAGCTTTTTTTGCGGCTAAGTTATCAATCTCAGTTTTACATTGAGTTAAAAAGTCGTTTAAAATAAATTTAGTTTTGCATAAATTGAGTGTACCTGATTCGTACTTGTAAACTTCTAGCAATGCATTCACAAGCCCTAATATGTCTTCATTGCTTTTTTTCATTGTGGATAAGAAAAATTTTTGTTTTTCGTCCAGTGAGCCAAGTGAACCGTCTATGAAGAAACTTAATGTTTGAATAGTTGCCAAAAGCGGGGTTCTTAAGTCATGTGTAAGTGTTGCAATAAAATCATCACGTAACCTATCCATATCTTTTTGTATGCTTTCATCGCGGATTACAGCTATAAATCTTAATACGTTTTCAAATTCGTCGTAAATAGGCGAGACACTTATTTCTACTGGAATTTTTTGACCATTTACCTGGTTTTCTATGTAGTAATCTCTTAGTAAATGTTCTTTTTCTCCTTTTAAAATAGATTTATCTATTTTTCCTTTTTCCGGAATAAATATATCAAAAATTGATTTGCCAATGAACAGGCTTTGAGCAGCCCCTGCAAGGTTTTCACCTGCGGGGTTGATTGATTCAATTATGCCTTCCGGAGAAAAAATCATAATTCCATCGGCGCAATAATTGATAATTGCAAATAGTTTGTTGTTTGATTCAACTAAATCTTGAGTTCTTTGAGCAACCATTTCTTCTAGAGTTTGTGCATAGTTTTCAAGTTGTTTTTTCGCACCTTCAAGTTGAATGATTTTTTCTTTGAGTCGAGCAAGCAAATCTGAACGCTCAAGACCGTTTTTGATATTAATGATTAAGTCATCATTATCCCAAGGTTTTTCAAGATATCTGTATATTCCAACTTCATTGATTGCCTTTATGGCATTTTCTTTATCGGCATAGCCTGTTAATAAAATCATTGTTAAATCATCATATAATTTTTTTGCTTCAGATAAAAATTCAATGCCGTTCATTTTGGGCATTAAAAAGTCTGAAATCAAAAGTTCAGGTTTGTTTTTTTCATCTTTTATAAACTCAAGTGCTTCTAACGGATTGTTAAAAAAGTTTACATTTGAAAATCCTTCAAGCTGAAGTAACATTTTCAATGCTTGTGTAACTATGTTATCGTCATCAACGACTATAATTTTATTATCAATACTCATGCTTTATTTCTTTGTTTTTTACTATTCACAGTAATATAGTAAAATATTTTGTAATTTAAGACAAATTAATTAAGTTTTGTATAATTTTTTTTTATAGTAAACTATATTTACTGAAAATTAAAAGGCGTGAAAAATGCAAACAAACAAAAAAGAGATTATAGAGAAAATTAATAAATTAAAAAAAGAAAAAAATGCTATTATACTTGCGCATTGTTATCAAAATGTAGAAGTTGATGAAGTAGCAGATTTTGTGGGTGACTCTCTTGGTTTGAGTCAACTTGCAGCTAAAACCGATGCAAAAATCATTGTATTTTTAGGTGTAACCTTTATGGCAGAAACCGCTAAGATTTTGTCACCGGATAAAAAAGTTTTGATACCAAGTTTAAACGCTGGTTGTGAAATGGCAGATATGGTTGATTTAGAACAATTAAGAAAATTTAAAGCTCAATATCCAGCTGTTCCGGCTGTTTGTTATGTTAATTCAACTGCAGAGGTGAAGAGTGAAGTTGATATTTGTTGCACAAGTTCAAATGCAATAGATGTTGTAAAGAGTCTTGGTGTAGACAAAGTATTGTTTTTGCCGGATGAAAACCTTGGTAATTGGGTTGCGAAAAATGTGCCTGAGGTTGAAGTTATTACGTATAACGGATGTTGTCCAATTCATAAATCGATTGAGGTTTCTGAAGTTGTTGAAATGAAACGAAAATATCCGCAGGCAAAAGTTTTAATTCATCCTGAATGTAAGGAAGATGTTCTTTCTTTGGGTGATTTTGTTGGTTCAACGACACAAATTATGCAATACATTAAAGAAAATGATTATTCTTCTTATATTATTGTTACGGAAAAAGGTGTTGTTGATAGGTTGCAGCGTGATTATCCGGAAAAAGAATTTATTCTTGTTTCGCCAAAAGCTTATTGCCCTAATATGAAACGAAATTATTTGGAAGATGTATTAAGAGCGTTAGAAAATGAAGAACATGAGGTCTTTGTTGAACTGGATGTTGCGAAAAAAGCATTACTTCCAATAGAGCGAATGGTAAATATGAATAAGTAGTTTGGAATAAATCAAATATTATAACTTATGAAAGTCGAAATGTTAAAAATGGTGCGAGTGGAACGTTATATCTTTGGGATATTAATGGCGCTTGTGATGGTTTTAATAGCTGAAGTTAGCGGAGAAAGAGAAATTATTTTTCCTGAAATTTGTGCTCTTACAATTGGTGCGTGGGTTGCAGAGCAACAACCTTGGATGACGAATAAAAGGCGAATTTTTTCATTGATGTCGGCGGCGGCATTGTTTGGTGTGTTGATAGTTAGATATGCCACTATTCCCCTATTAGGTCAAGTTTGTCTTTGTTTTGCTTTTACAGGTTTTATTTTGACTTTGTGTAAAACAAATTTTGTGCCAATTATTTCAGCGTGTATTTTGCCCGTATATTTAAGGACTGATAGTTGGGTTTATCCTATTTCTGTTTCAACAATGGCGTTAATAATTATAATTGCGCAATGGTTGATGGAAAAATATCACCTTCGTCCGGTTAATAATTTTGTTCCGTGTGAATTTAATGTAAAAGAACAAGTTATAAAATGGTCAAAACTGTTGTGTGTTTTTGGATTGATTGCTATTGTTCCATTCAAAACCCATCAAATATTTTTTCTTGCACCTCCGTTGATTGTAATGTTTACTGAATTGTCAAATCCAAATAGTCCAGCAAGAAAACGACCGTTGTATATAGTTGGATTAATGACCTTTGGTGCTTTTATGGGGTGTTTAATTAGACTTGTTTTAAATATTTATTTAAACGTTCCGCTTTCGATTTGTACCGCTTTAGCTTGCATTACTTTGTTTATTGCGTTAAGTAAAATCAAAATAAATTTTCCTCCTGCCGGTGCAATTTTGTTGATTCCGATGATTTTGGATAAACAATTGCTGTTGTATTTCCCTTTAGAAGTTTTTATCGGGGCTCTTGTTTTGAGTTATACTTCGATATTTTTATTTAAAAAAAATTATTAAACTATTTTGTGTATTGTATTTTTCAATTAAAACATATAAAATAAACAATGATAGTTGGAGTTTTTATGAAAGATAAATTAATAAAAGATATAGAAATTTTAATTTGTAAAAATGATTTAAAAAATGCACTTAATTTAACCAAGATAAACTATAGAAAATATAATGACGTTTGTTTTTTGCATCAGCAATTAAAAATTTTAGAAAAACTTAAAAAAAATAAAGATGTAATTACTTTGCTTTTAAAAATGATAAAGCTTCAACCTAAAGATATTTTTTTGATAAAAAAATTAGCATATAAATTTTTTGTAAATAAGCAATACAAAAAAGCTATTAAATACTATCAGATGGTTGTGTCTTTAGCGCCAAATAATTCTAAGAATTATTATAATTTAGCTTGTGCTTATGATTATTATAATAAGTTTAAAGAAGCTGAATATTATTACAATTGTGCATTAGTTGTAAATCCTAGAGACATTAGTGCCTTAAATAATTTAGGCTTAATAAAATATACGAATAAAAATTATACTTCAGCGATAAAAATATTTAAAAAAGCTATGAGCATAAATTCGGAGCATCCAGAAGCCTATCATCATATGGGTATTATAAATAGAGATTATTTGAATGATATGGAATTAGCTGTATTATATTTAAGAAAAGCTAGAAGGCTTGATCCTAAATATTTTAATAATACCTATCAATTAGCATTAACATATCAAAAAGCTCAAAATACAGAAATGGCAAAATTTGAGTTTAATAATTGTTTAAAACTTAACTCTAATCATAAAGAAAGTATTAAAGCTCTCAAAAAGTTAAATTAGATTTAAACTAACCCTTTTTTCTCCATATCATATAAACAGAATGGTTGGTTATGCAGTTGTCCAGTGTAAGACATTGCTTTTTCGCAGCATCCACCTCTACAAATAGCTCCGTACTTGCAATCTGCACAAATACCACCCAAATCGGATAATTCAAATCTTCTATTATATTTAAATCCATCAGGATTTGTCCAAATTTCACGTAATGATTTTTCTCTAATATTTCCTTCTCTATAACTTTCGTGTTGCATAGATAGGCAACCTTTTATTGTTCCATCGCTTTCTATTCCAATTGTGTTGATTCCAGCAGAGCAACCGTTCCATTTAGGAATCCCCATAAATGGTGTTAGTTTTGAAAAATAACCTGTACAATCAGCTTCTGTTATTTTCAAAATATCATAATATCTATTTCTATTGTCTGCAATAAATTGTGCAACATGATAAAAATCTTTGTCTGTAATAGCCCATTCTTTAGGCATTCTTCCTCTAATATTTGCCGTTTGGATTTGCCATATATCAACACCATAATCCAATAATACGTTTTTTATTCCTTCCAATTCATGAATATTACCTTTATGAATAGTTGAAACAACAGCTATTTTAAAACCATTTGCTTTTAATGTTTTAAAAACCCACATTAAATGATCAAATACACCTTCTTTTCCCCTAATATAATCATGGGTTTTGGCATTTGAACCATCAAGACTAAATCCTAGGTAATTTATACCTACTGCCTTTAATAAATCTATTGTATCGTTATTAACTACATAACCATTTGAGATAATATTGCATGTCATTCCAAGGTTAATGATTCTTTGCGCTAATGCGCTCCAATCTCTTCGCATAAAAGGTTCGCCGCCTGATAGAATTATTCTTTCAGTACCTAAATCGGCAAGTTGTTCTATTAGTCCAAAAGCTTCGCCTGTAGATAATTCTTGCGGACGTTTGTTTATATCCGCATTTGAACCACAATGTAGACAATTAATATTGCAACTTAAAGTAATTTCCCAAACAACATTTTTTATTTTATACATAAGACCTCTTTTCTAATTTAAAAGTAGCATATTTGTTAATATTTGTAAAGAAGATTAAAGTTTTCAATAAAAATGCCGTAGACAATAATGTAAACATACAGAATTTAAGGTATTAATATGGCTTTTTTTAATTTAGGTGATATTTTAAGTTTCATTCGTACAGATAAAACTCAATCTGCAGATAGAGTAGAAACGGTTAATTTTAACAATCAAAACGTACAAAATAGTGATGAAGTTTTATTTGATGATATTCCTAAAACTAATAATGATAATTTTCGCTGTGTTGTATCTTATGGAATTCCTCGAGATGATGAAATCCCAACAATTATTTATAAGCCTATTAATCCTGAGCATTTTATAACAAAATATGGGTATCCACAGCACGATTTACCAATAATCCTTCCGGATACTCCAGATGATATTATTGTCGAAAAGTACGGATTCCCTGATATCGTAGAGCCAGAAATACCGGAAGAACCAGAACTTCCAGTGAAACCTGAACCATTTGAGCCTATTGTTACTAAATACGGTTTCCCTGAGATAGAAGAACCAGATCAACCACCAGTCGAGCCTGATGTGCCAGTTGAGCCTGAAGTGCCGGTTGAACCTGAAAAACCAGAGACTCCAGATGAACCTAAACCAACTGAATGGGAAAGTGCAACTCTGCCTAAAAAGCTAAATATGGTGATGTCTATGATGGATAGACTTAGAGCGTTACGTAAAGACGAAAATGAAGATTAATAATTTTGTTTTTCAGGAATAACTCCTCTTACGCCGCCTTTGGGATTTGCGACATCTCCTTTATACCGTGGTATTAAATGTACGTGAACATGAAAAACGCTTTGTCCGGCATGTTCTCCCACATTTACACCAATATTGTACCCATCAGGTGCATATTTATTATCTATAATTTTTTTGCATTCTAGAATAAGTGAATTAATATCATTAAGCTCTTTTTGCTCTAATTCAAAAAAATTTGCTATATGTCGTTTAGGAACAATTAAAATATGCCACTTACTTACGGAAAATTCATCGTAAAAAGCTTGAGCTAACTCATTTTCTATAATAATTTTCTCTTTGGGTAAATCACAAAAAATACAATTTTTCATAAACTAATCTTAATATTTTTATTACTATTTTTATTCTATATTTAGCATTTTTCTAATGCAAATATATGATTTATTGACTTACAAAAATTTATTCTTATATATAAAAAGTGAAGTGTTAAAAGGATGAAAATTTATGCTAGTAGGCGATTTAGAGCTGTTTTATATTCACGACTCAATTGTAAAGAATTGTAAAGAATACATTCTGAACACTAAAGTTTTAGCCCGTTTATGCCGATTAATAGAGTACAAGAGTAAAAGTAAAAATGGAACGAAACGGAGAATGTAACTATGGGAATGGCAGCATCACAAGCCAGATTTCTCGGCTTAACAGCACGTAAAACAAACGTTGAATATGAAGGACAACAGGTAAACCAACAAAGAACAGCCTTGTCTAATGAGAGCGCTGGTTTGTTTAACCAAATGTTGGCATTGCAAGTCCCTGTTCCTCCATCAGCAACTGATTACTATAATATGAGATATTCGTATGAAGTAGATAACAAAACTTATGAAGTTATGAATTATGTTGCAAATCAAAATGGAGGATACACAATTACAGTGAGAACTTCTGCTGATGTTGCAAAATACACTCCAAATATAATAATTAATAATGATCCAACACAAGTTAAGCAAACTTTATATAAAGAAACTGATGATGATGGTAATTCATCATATTATATTTGTTTTGGTACAAATGCAGAAAAGAATATGCTTACAGGACCAATAACAAATCCGGATTTAGTAAATACTATTAATTTAGATAATGCAACTAAAGGTGATTCAACCAGACTGGATAGTACTACTCAATTCTATTCTTATAACAGAGATGGTACCCAGTATTATATAACAGCTGCTGAAGCTGCAAAGGCGACAGAAAGCGGTTATTTTGAAACATTTATTGCTCATAGGCTTTATATGTCTAAAGAAATATCAAACAGTACATTTGATGGAAATTTTGTATCGGATTCAACAGGAAAGTTTAAATATATTACTGCTTCTGATGGTGCTCAATATGAATTAGATATTGATGAAGTTTCCGATGACGCAGGTTATGATAAGGCAATGAGCGATTATAATTATCAAAAAATGCTCTATGATAAGACCATTCAAGATATCAACGCAAAAACTGAAAAAATCCAAGCTCAAGACCGTTCATTAGAATTGAGATTAAAACAGCTTGATACAGAACAAGAAGCGTTATCAAAAGAAATGGAAGCAATTAAAGATGTTATTCAGAAAAACGTTGAAAATACATTCAAAACATTTGCTTAATAAAAACTAATCATTAAACTTAAGAAAACAAACATTATAAGAAACACGAGGTTAAAAAGATGGCGTACAAAAACGATTCATATTTAGTTATATCAAACAAATTTTCAAAAGCATCTAGTGATGCAAAAGCTCATTTGTTTGAAACTTATGATAGATTGAGAGACTTGACTGTAAGTGGCGGGTCTATGGATGGTGCAGGTTTTGGTACTGCCGGTGGTTTCTTATGGGAAATTGCAAGATTGATTGCTCCCAGCTCATTTATGACCGTAATGGGTGGAAATACTTCAATGAATATCCCAGGGACTTCCTATTGGTCTCCATTGAATGGCGGTAATGTTATTTGGGATGGCGCAAATTCTGCATTTGGCACAAGCAACCTTGGCAATTATCCCGGGTTTCCTAGTGGGGCTGCTCCGGTAATGTGGGGTTTTGGATCTTCATCCGGTGTTGCAACTGGTGGTGCCGCAGGCATGAGTTTGGCTAATGATATGGCAGGACTAACCGGAGCCAATGCTGCTGCGTTTGGTGTAGGTGCGGCAACGGGGTTTGGTTTTGGTAATAATTTAGTTTTACCTATTGCCGGTATTATCTCCGGTTGGGGCGGTATTATGCAAGCCGCTGCTCCATATTTAGATGCATTTGGTTTGCCGGCTACAATTATTGGTAACTTAATGCAAGGAACTTCTTCTGCTGCGTTGTCTTCTTATCAAAGAGTCACTGGAAATATTACGTCAAATGCTGATGTTATTTTGGCAAACAAAGTTAAAAACATAGAAACAGTTGTAAAAATGCTTGATACCCAAGGTGATGTCCTTAAGAAAATGCTTAAAGACTCTATTGAAGGTGATAGCAAAACTATTCAAAATATGTAGTTTAATTAATGCAAAATATGGAGGAGTAATGCATGAGCAATTAGTAAAATCGTTGCTGGATTGTATTGTAAATTTTTATTGCAATATTTTCGGATATAATAGAATTTTATTAAAGAAATTAGAAAAAAAGCCGATAGTAAATATATATATGAGGGAAGTGTATATATTCACTCAATGTAAATAAATGTTAAATTTAGTAAACAAATAGGTAAAAATAAGCAATAATTAAAGGCGATATGTTTTTATATTCATGAGTCTTTCTTTATTAGAAGGTAAAGGTAAAGATGATACAGCAAGCAATGATGATGCATACAAGAAGATTTGTTAATTTCATGAACTTCGCAAGGCATTTTTTGAGAAGACAGAATTTTGTGGCGTCTATTCAGCAGGCAGTTATTGCAGTATTTAAAGATATCTTTACAGTAAAGAAAAAACTCAAAATGGCTCAGTATCGTGTGAATTATCAGCAATATAAACTTCGTCAAATGGAGCAATTAATTGCAGAAAATAATGAACACGTTTTCCTTAGGGGAAATAAGCTAAACGAACTTAGATAAATAAGGGTAAAGGTAAAATGGGTTACGCAATCGCAGTAATGGAAGCAATGAGTTTAAACGCAGAGCGTTTAGACCTTGAATACAAGGTTCAGTTAATTGCTGATGCAAAAATGAACCTGGGAAAAACTATTTCAGACTTGCTTCAAGTCGGTACTGACCTTGAGCCGGATTCGCCTGTAGTTAAAAAACTTGAACAGCGAAAGGAACGACTGCATCTACTGGAGAAAAAATTAGATTTGCAGATGGAGCAATATAAACAACGATTGAGAGCTATAGATGTGGCTTATCAGTCTTGCGAACAAATGATGCAGAAAAATGTACAACGTGCGTTTAGTTTCGGGTAATAATTAGTTAAACCGTTTCGTTTTGTCATTTTGTGTAGCCATTGGAGCGATTTAAGCTGTCAAAAAAATGCTTATCCTAATTATAAAATTAGGAGGATTTATGCGTCGTATTTTTTTGACTTTTGGGATTTTAATCAGTTTAAGTGTCAATATTGGTTATTGCTACACATTTTCAGTTTATGAGCCACCAGAAACAACTGTTGGCAATTATACATCTTATCCCAAGATTACAAAACTTGAACAAGTTATTTTACATAAAACTTTTGAAAATGAGGATATTGAAAGCCGATTGAACAGGCTAGAAGAAAAAATCTGCAAAAAAGTTTTTACGGGGGCTGATTTAGCTTGGCGTGTTGAGAATATTACTAACAGAATAGACAAAAGTGAGTTGTACAATATACCGGCTAAAGAATTGGCGTCAATTGAAAAGAAAATTTTGGGAAAATCTTTTAAAAAAGATGATGTAGAGCTTCGTATATCTCGTCTTGAGCAACAAATTTTGGGTGCGACACAATCTGGAAATATTGATGAAAGATACAAAACTATTTTAGCCTCGTCAGCTCACTATTTAAATTTTTCAAATGAGATAGCAAATCCACTGACAACTTTTTCCGGTTCAGGTATAGCTCCTGTTTGTGGAATAAAAAATGCGTTTAGAAATGCGTTTCATACAATAACGGGTGTAGGTAGTGTAACAGGCTATACCCCACAAATTGCTCCTTATGGATTTAATACCCCTTATGGTTTTAATCCAAGCTATGGCACCTTTGGACCAAGAGATTTTTTTAACGGGCATAGATGTCCTTGTCATAGAACGAATATTGGACACAGATATCCAATAAGAAACAATGTCGCTCCGCAACATATTAATCGTTATTATAATTATAATAATAGTTATAATTCGGGTTTGGGGGTGCACATTCTGGATTAGGAGGATGTGTGTATTTTTTATAATTAATTTTGCATTTGGTAATGGTTTTATGATACAATGGTCTTGGATTTGGATATTTGGGGAGAAAAATGAGTATAGAACTTGGTTTAAAAGTGCCTAAAATAAGTGTTATTATCCCAGTTTATAATGTTGCTATATATTTAAACCAAGCTTTAGACAGCTTAATAAATCAAACATTAAAAGAACTTGAATTTATTTGTATAAATGATGCTTCAACAGATAAAAGTTTGAGTATTCTTGAAGAATATGCGCAAAAAGATAAAAGATTCTTTATTATAAATAATGAAAAAAATAAAGGTCCGGGGGCGTCGCGCAATGAAGGGTTAAAGATTGCAAGAGGGGAATACATTGTATTTTTAGACCCTGATGACTGGCTAGAATATGGTGCTTGTGAAAATGCGTATGATAAAATTCATTCGACGCAAACCGATGTTTGTTTTTTTAATTTCACATATCATTTTTTTGACAAAAATAATGAGCCAAGAATAAGAAAAGCTTATAGGCTTGAAACATTTGAAAATGTTATGAATAAAGCTCAGTTTGAAATTGAAGAAATTGAAGATTTAATAATAAGAAGTGCAAGTGTTTGGACCCAAATTTATAAAAAAAGTTTTTTAGAAAAAATAAACGCTCAATTCTCTTTAACAAGGACATGTGAAGATAATCCTTTTTTCTTCAATGTTTTGTGTAATGCGGATAAAATTAGTGTTTTAAATGAAGAATTATATAATTATAGACTTAGGAAAACAAACGAAACGGCGTATTATACTAAACATTATAAAGATGTGCTAAAGAATAAGGAATTAGCATACGATTTTATTCTTAAATCAGGTAAAAAGAATCTTATAAAAATGTTTATTCCTTATTATTGGAGTTCTTTGGCGTCTTCGCATCTCAAAAATCTTGTGAATAATGATAAAAGGTATTCTCCAAGAGTATTTTGTGAATTGCATAAGTTAGCACTTATGTTAAATAACAATCATGATATGAACGATTATAAAAAAAGAATGGATTTTAAATTGTATCAAGTTTATTTGAAAAGTAATACGTATTGGGAATATAAAATTAGATATGCAATGCATTGGTTTGTTAAACGTATATTTTCAACAAGAAAATCTCATACTCATTTAATAACCTTATTTTTAGGGTTTAAAATTAAAACAAGGTTGAAAAATGTATAATAAAAATATAAAAAATTGTCTTATTTTGAATTTTTGGTGTTGTCGTAATTATGGCGCCCTTATGACATGTTATGGTGTTTATCTTTTAGCAAAAGAAATAGGGTTAAAAGCAAAAGTAATAAATTTTTTTCCAAAATTTTTCTTTGAAAGAAGCTATGAAAATAGTTTTACGCAGGATTTTGCAAATAAATATATGGAACTAACACATCAAATCAAGACAGATGAAGATTTTTTAGCGTTGAATAATTCAGCCAATATTTTTATTGCCGGTTCGGATCAAATATGGAATCCCAAAATTGTTCGCTCTCATCATGAAAATGTAAGTGATGGGATTTATCTGCTTGATTTTGTGGACTCAGCTAAGAAAAAAATATCATATAGTGCAAGTTTTGGAACGGAAACATTTAATGGTGAAGATGATGAAAAAGAAAAATTTGCACAAAGAATAAAAAATTTTGATGCTGTTTCAGTTAGAGAAGACACAGGTGTTGAAATTTTAAACCAAGAATTTAATACAAGTGCGACACAATTGATAGATGGTGCATTTCTTATCCCAAAACGAAAACTCAATGAAATTACAGGGGAAGAAAATTTAAATGAAAAATATATTGGTTGTTTTCCTCTACCATATTACGCTAATAAAATATGGTACCAAAAATATCTTGAGGAAATTAGTAAAAAAAACAATCTGCCAATTAAATATTTGCCATTTAATTCAACAACTCCTGTTAAAGAATGGTTGTCTTTTATAAAAAATGCGGAATTAATAATTTCTGATTCATACCATGCAATTGTTTTTTCTATAATTTTTAATAAACCATTTATTCAACTTCAAAACGCACTTACTCAAAGTCGGTTTGACTCACTTTATAAGCTTTTAAAATTAGATGCTAATGTCTTGAAAGAGGAGTCTGATGATTTTAATTGTGATGTTTTAAATTTTAATACAAGTTGGAACCAAACAAACGAGATTATTAAAAAAGAAGTTCAAAGAGCAAAAAAATGGCTTACTGCCGCTATACAATAAGCCATTTTTATATGTTCGAGTGTTTGAATTTTCTTTTTATTAGCTATTTTTGATGAGATAGTAGCCTCTCAATTTCTAGCATAATCAAGTTAATTTCAATTTTCTCCATGCACGGTGTATAAATTTTGGAAGAATTTCTAATATATTTGCATTTCCGTCTATTGCACGGAACACATTTCATATCTGACTTTATAGAAACACAGTTCTCACCATAGGTACCTGTCCTTTCGATGGGCATTGAACCATAAAGACCAATAGCGGGCACATCTAATGCTGTTGCAATATGCAAAGGACCGGAATCACCGGAAATCATTAAGTCACACTGCCCTATTATTGCAGCATTTTGCTCTAAAGTTGTTTTACCGATATATGATTTAACGTTTGGTAAATTTTCCAATATTTTTAAAAACTCATAATCAGCATTTGTTCCTGTTAAAATTATAGTTCCACCATATTTTTTGTTAATTTCTTGTCCCAAGTCAATCCATTTTTCAACAGGATAAGTCCTGCCTTGGCGTGGAGAAATAATACCACCGGCATTAAATGCAATAATTGGATGTGGTAGCTGTTCAAATTCTTTTTTTGCATAAGTTATAGCGTCATTGTTTAAATATATTTTCATTTTTGATGGTAGGCTAATATCTTTGAAATATTTTTTGGCTGTCCTAAAAAAGTTTTCAACTGCGTGTAATTTAAATGATTTTTTGTAATTTGCCTGATTAAAAATACCCGACATAAAACACAATAATCGGGTTTTGAAATTTGGTTGTAAGTTTAAAACACAATCATATTTTTCTGCACGTAATTTTTTTGTTAATAATTTGGATTTACAAAAGTTTAAGTCCGATTTTTCAACAACAATAACTTTTTCAATATCTTTGTCGTTTTGCAAAAAACATGCTTGTGTTTTTGTTGTCATGTAATGAATAATAACATCAGGATATTTGTTTTTTATTGCACGGAAGGTGTTTGTTGTGTGAACAACGTCACCAATTGCGCCAAGACGTATTATTAATATCTTTTTTATTATATTTTGCATAACTAAATTATAAAAAATCAAACTAACAAGTCAATTTTAAGTTAAGCAATAACATCTAAATTTTTTGATGTTGCTTTTACCGGAATGTGTAATTTTCTGAACACATCCAAGATAACATCTTTGGCACCAGTTTTAATCAAAGCATTTTTGCTTGCGCCAACAACATATTTCTCCCCATTAATTAAAACAGTGTATCCTTTTTTTGCTGCAACTCCAGCTGTATTGCCATTGAATATAGCGTCTTTAGAACCAAAATTTTGAGAATGATTTGTGCCGCTAACGGTAAACTTTTCGCCATTTACAAGAACAGAGTAGTCCTTTTGCGCAGTATTTGATACTGCGTTTTGTGAATATGTATCTAATTGTATAGCATTAATTTTCACTTTCTACCTCGTGTCCTTCAAAAAAGAATGAGCCTCTAGAGTACAACATTTTTTTTGTTTTGTCAAGTGTTTTTTTAAGAAATTTTAATATTTTAAATTTTAATTTTAGCAAAATAAGCTTAAATCATTGTTTCGTCTTAATTTGAAGCCAAAAATATTTTCATTATTTGGCGTGCTTTTTGCTATCATTTCTCCTTCATGAGCAACTATAATTTCTTTTGATAAATATAATCCAAGTCCTGTCCCCATTTTATTATATTTATTATTTAATGATATGTTTTTCTTAAATATCTCTTTTATAAAAGAAGGAGGAATGTAATTTCCTAAATTTTTCACGGAAAATGTAATAAAATCATTATTATAATTAACTAGTATTTCAATGTCATTCTTTACATAAGAATATGCTATTGCATTGTAAATAAGATTTAGTACGACCCGTTTTATTTCGTTTCTATCGGCGCAAAGTATAAGCTTTTCAGGTAATCTTACATCAAGGAATAATTCCTTTTCTTCTGCAAAAATAGATAATTCGTTAACACACTCGTTAATTAATTTAACAAAATCAAATTCTTCTAACAGAAAACTTAAATTGTTTTGTGATTTTTTGTAATCGCACAAAATGTTATTTATTAAATATTTTGAAAAAATTAAAGAACGGTTGCACATCTTTAATATTTGATGTTGTGAGTCATTTAATTCTCCAAATCTCTCTTTTGATAACAAAAATACAGCTTTTTCGCAAGCATATATAGGTGTTTTTAAATCATGAATAATTGTTGCAATAGATGTTTCATAATCTTTTAGTCTTTGTTGCTCTTCTATTAATCTATCTTCAAAATTATACTTATTGGGTTTTAAACTGAATTTTTGTGAGATTTTATTAAAAATGTTATTAATATTTATTATTGCTAGTGTAACCTCTTCAGGTAAAAATTTCATTATTTTCTCTCTATTAATATATAAGTTAAATTCTATAGATTAAATACTGTTTTGCTATTCCCCAAATGGCTAATTTAAAAATTATGCTATTTGAAAATAATATTTGTAAAAAGGAGTAAAAATGAAACAGTTTATTATTTTATCTTTAGTTTTAATTAGTTTTCAAGTAGTTGTTCAGTCGAAAGCACAAGAAATAAAAGAAATTAAACCGCTCTTAAACAATGTGATTTGTAAAACAGAAGAATTAGCAAATGATTTTTCTAATCCTAGGTCTCAAAATTCAAAAAATAATATGCGAAAATTCTTCAATGAGTCTTCTAATGATAACTCTACTCAAAAGAGATATCAACAAAGGGATATGCCAAGACGTTCTGAACAATTAAATCGTCAAATAAAAACTACAAAAAACTATTATTCTCCATCTAAGACGCCAATAAACTCATACAAAAAAGATGGTAATCGTTAATAATAAAAAATATATCTAGCACAAAGCAAAAGAGGATGACTAAAAGTTCTTCTCTTTTGGCATTGTATTTTTTTTAAATTATGATATCATCATTATACTGGAGATTTGTATTCCAAATTTATATAAAAAAAGAAAGGATTTTCAAGATGAAAAACAATTTCAAATTTATTGCAGTTGCAATCGCGTCTTTAGCAATCGGTTTTTCTTTAAACAATTTTGCGGTATCAAATGTGCCTTCCAATTTTAAAGTTGCAGTTGTTGACGTTCAAAAAGTTGTAAGTGAATCTGCTCAAGTTAAAGCATTAAAAGAAGAACAAAAGAAAAAAGTCCAAGATTTGACAAATTATGTTAAAACAGCAAAAACATCTATAGCTGCTGAAAAAGATGCTACTAAGAAAAAAGCGTTAGAAGAAAAATACACAAAAGAATTAAATAGTAAAAAATCAGCTTTAGAAAAAGATTATGCTAAAAAATTAAAAGATATAGATAAAAATATTTCTAATGCAATTAAGACGCAAGCAAAATCTGGCAATTATAATCTTGTGTTAACAAAAGGCGTAGTTTTAGCCGGTGGAGAAGATATAACAGCTGAGGTTGCTGCGGCTTTAAAATAGTTTTAATAAAAATAAATTACTAGAGCCAATGGTTTAGCTTTGGCTCTTTTTATTTTCAGAGTATGGTGGTCTATGCGTAAATCTAAAATAAATGTTTTGAGTGTACAAATTACTCCTCAAAAAGCGGATAAAGAAAATAATTTAGAAAAAATAAAAAAATTAATAGAAAAAGATGGTAAAAATAATTATGATTTAATTGTTTTACCGGAATTTTTTGATACGGGTATTGATATTACAAACAAAGAGGTATATGACTACGCCGAAGAAGAAAAAAATTCATTTATTCTTAAAGAACTCGGTGAAATTGCTGTAAAATATAGCGCATATATTCTTTGTGGTAGTATTTGCTTTAAAGAAAATAAAAATTGCTATAATAGAAGTTATCTTTTAAACAGAGATGGCTCAATTGTTGCCAAATATGATAAAATGCACCTTTTTAATTACTTTGGAGGGAACGAAGGTTCTTATACTACAGCCGGTGAATCTTTTTGTGTTGTAGAAACGGATTTTGGTCAAGTTGGATTGACCACATGTTTTGATATTAGATTTCCAGAAATGTTCACAAAACTTACTAGGATGGGAGCAGAGATATTTGTATTGCCAGCGGCATGGCTGACTTTAAATAAATCTTCAAATGAAGAAAAAGCCCTTTTTGTCGATAATTGGAAATTAATGTCAAAGGCTCGTGCTTATGATAATGTCGCTTATTTTATATCGGCAAATGAAGTTGGGGCAATACACCCATTTCTGGAAGCGGTTGGCAATTCAATGATTGTGAATTTTGATGGTTCTGTTCTTGCAAATGCAGAGAATGATGAATGTGCAATTTCTGCTCAATTGGATATGGATAAATTAAGAAAAGCGAGAAAAAGCTTTCCTGTCCATGTTTTAAATTAACAACATGTAAATTTACGTATACGTATTGTTGACATTTGACAGTAGGTGTTTTAAACTCTTAACTATTAGAAGTTAGGGGAGAATTGTGTGAAATGTTTGAGCAAACAAAGTTTAAAATGAGGAATGAAACAAAATTCTGTTTTAATACAATGGTTTTAAAAATATTTTATCGGTATTGTCATCAACTTATTTTGTCTGAAATTTTTGGTTTTAAATATGATTTAAATCAAACTTTTAAATATTTTTTTACAGATGATGAAATACAAGATTTAGGCAAAAAAACAAAAGACTCGTTAGTTTTTCAAAAAAATATAACAGCTAAGTATGATTTTTACATAAATCTTTTTCATAAAAACTATAATGGAATAATAAATATTAACTGTAAATTGATAAACAAAAATACCTTTGAAAATAGTTATTATTCAATAAATATAGAGATTATGCCGGAAAATGATTTGAATATTATGCCTTTTTTCTTAAGTGAAAAAGGGTATAATTCATTAATATCTGAATTTATACAAAAGTTATGGCAACCTGTTTTGTTGCAATTGATACAGTACAAAACATTAAGCAAGCAAAAAATATTAGATGAATTAAATACAGTTCTGTCTGATGAACAATTGAAGAATCTTATATCGGTAGACAAAAACGAGGACTTGGTATTTGATGTTTTTCATATTGTAAGTAGTTTTTGTAGTGATGTGAAATATAAACAAACTCCAATCATTATTTCTGTTGATAATATCATGCAGACAAAAGGGTTAGCACAAAATCCAAATGCTAAAGGTTTTAGAAGTGGATATAAAATTGAACAAAAAGAAAAAATTCAAGCATCGTTAAATCTTTTAAATAAAGCGAGCTTGTTAAATGTTATGGAACTTTCACCTTATAAGTATTTAATAACACTGGGTAAAAATTTGATGCAATCAGAAATTAAAAGCTATCCAATAAAGTTAGTGCAATATAACTATAAAACGCAAATATGGGAACGAAGATTTGCTCATTACATTTTAACAACAAAAAAAGAAATTAATAAGATAAGCAAATTAATATCCCTTATGAATGACCAAATAAATTCTTTTAAGCCATCGCAAATAAGAGAAAAATTTGAGTTAGCTTTGGATAATTTGTGTGATGAAGGTATTGTCAAATCTTGGCATTATTCTAAAATAAATGAAAATGAAATGAGCGGAAAAAACTGGCTTGAAAAGTGGAAGAAACTTTCAATAATTTGTCGGTATTAACCCTTACCTAAAATTAATAACTCTTTTTTTAACCGTGTAATAGTAAGAATGTAAGCAGCTTACGCAAACACATTTAAAAGGAGTATAAAATGATAACATATAACGTTCCTCATACATTTATCCCCGGTACAAAGGCAAAAGCTAATGAAGTAAACGAAAATTTTGCGGCAGTACTGGAGCATATAAATACAACAAATCAAAATTCAGCAGATATAAATTTTTCAAATTTAACACAAAGTGCAAAGGAAGTAATATACAATAATTCAGCCCCAGGAAGATTAATAGGTGAATTAGTTACCTCATCAATCCCAATAACGGATGCTTGTTTGCATTTGTTAGATGGTTCGGTTATTGAAGGGGAGGGGATTTACAAGGATTTTGTTGAATACATAGGCGAATTATACGGAGATGGAATTGATGCGCCGGCTTACTTTGAAACAGAAGAAAATTGGCAAACAAGTATTTCGACTTATGGAGTTTGTGGTAAATTTGTTTTTAATCCAGAAAACAATACTGTTCGTTTGCCGAAAATTACGGGTATAATTGAAGGCACGACTGATATAAGCGCATTGGGTTCATTAGTAAGTGCCGGCTTACCTAATATTACAGGTCAATTTCATAGTACAGATAATGCCGGTTGGGCAAATGGTGCATTCTCATATCAAGGTACAACCGGAATGGGACATTGGAATTCTGATGATGGTCAGCACACAATTTCCTTTGACGCTTCAAAATCTTCTGCGATTTATGGTAATAGTACAACTGTCCAACCTCAAACAATAAAACAATTTATTTATATTGTAATTGCAAATGCTAAAAAAACAGATATAGCCATTAACATAGATAACATAGCTACTGATTTAAATAGTAAAGTAGATGTTGGCGCAGCAAATTTAACCCCACAAGGTGCATCAATTTTAGCAGGATTAGCTATGCCTTCTGTCAAGTATGTAAACCTAACTTTAGGCGCGAGCGGCGCAATATATACGGCACCTGCGAATGGGTATATTTATTTGCAAATGAAATTGAGCAAATCCGGAGAACGTTTTTTTATCAACGCCTTACATAATTCAGTAGAAACCTACGGGGTTTTATTGTCACAAAGTTCGACGGCTGTAGCTTTATCTCAAATCCTTCCAATTCGCAAAGGTGATAATTTTAATATTGGCTACGGTGCATACAGTGATTACAAATTAAGATTTATTTATGCTCAAGGTTCAGAAAGTGAGGCTCAATAATGTTTTATATAATGGATAGTGAAAAAATAGTTTTATTTTGTGAAACAAAACAGCAATTAGAAAATACATTGATGTTCTTGCCACAGTACGGTGGGTTGCAAATTCTTGAAACTGATAAAAATATAGTTGAGTTTGAGGGAAGTTTCTACTTTGAAGATGACGAACAATACTTGACTTTGGTGGCAGAAAAAGAAAAAGCGCGTATTTCTGACATATCATTGACCAGAGCAGATGTTTTTGAGGCATTAATATTGGCTAGAGGTTTAACAAAACAAATGTTGCGAGCTTATATTGAGCAAGATGAAACGTTATCAGAAATTGAAAAGGCATTATATTTAAACCGTTTTGACGACGCACTTGAGTTTTATCGCAAACACCCTGCGATTGATTTTATTGCAAATAAACTTGGTATAAGTTCAAAAAATATGGATAAATTTTTTGACACAAAAGATTTTACCTTCCTCAAATAGCTTTTTGATAAGCACTCCCTTCTCTAGGCGAAGGTTACATTCTCCTTCGCCTTTTCTTTAAATTTGAAAGAGGTGGTGGCAAAGAAAAAATACTTGTAAGTTTATTTATACTAAAAAAGCCTGTAAAGTAGGCTTTTTTATTTATTAAAACGAATTCTTGTTTTAACTCCACAAAAACAAAAATGAATAAATTTTCTATCTTTGTGGAAGACAGGCAAAAATCTGCGCAAATTTTGTTCGTAAAAATTATCCCAATGTGTTAATCTTAATGCTTTAAAATATTCTTTATTAAAACCTAATTTTGAACCGGTAATCCAAGGTTTGTACGCAGTTATAAAATGTATTAAGTTTGGATATGTTTTTTCTTTATAATTCTTAGCCTTGCCTTGCCAATTCCATTTGTCGTCTACTATTAGTGTCTTGCCTTTTAATACTATATTTAAAATATCTTGATCATCTAAACCTTCTTTTATGTTTGCAAAAAGGCTATCGCTTAACCCGTTTTTTCTCCATAAATCTAAATTAACAAGGATTACGCCTGAATTAAAATAAATTTCATCTTCTTTAAACCCTAGTCTAAGTTGATTTTCTGTGCAAGATGTGTCTTTTACGACTGCAACATATTTATTTGAAATATCAATATTATAAAATTCGTTTATCGATGCAGTTGAAATAACATCACAGTCTACATATAAAATTCTATCTAAATCTTTAAATATATCAGAAATTACAAATCTATAATACGCAGAAATTGATAAATATCCTTTTTTGGAGGGTAAGTAGAGGTTTTTAAATCTTTCTTTATCGACAGATATAAATTTAATTTCGCAATTTTTAATCCATTTTAGAGACATTATCTTTTTTTTGTTATCAGAAGAGATATCATTATCAAGAATATAAAAGCAAAAAGAGTCATCTTCATTAGCATTTTTTAAAAAGGAGGCTATCGAAACACCAGCTAACGGTGCATAATTATCATCGCAAGCATAACAAATGTTGTATGTTTTTGTAAAACTCATTAAATTTTCGCTCTAAATACCACAATATCAATACTAATTATACTAAAAGAAATATGTTGAATCGTCAATAAAATTAAAATGTAAATATTAATTAATAATTTCATAGAAATAAGCAAAAATATTATGGTTTGCGTTTTAAAGCAAGCGAATGGTCAATAATAATGCAAATTAATCACCTATCACTATTAAATAGTTGCAAAAGCTCAAAAGAAATATCTTTTGGGCGTACAACCACGCCCCAAAGATTACCTGATGTTATAACTGGCGGTGAAACCTATGTTATTACTAGAGATAATATGTATTTTCAACGATACAAACCAAAGGATATTTTAAGGGGCAAATTTGACCCTTCCTCAAAAAAAGAAAAATACCCCAAGAAGAATAATGTAAATTCAGAAAACGTTAAAAAATCAACAAAAAACAAAATACGTAGCTATTTTTTACCATTTAGAAGAATAAACCAAATTTCAAATAAAACCAATGATGTAAGGTATTCTGGCGGGTGTCAATTTGTAACATCGGTAAGCGAAAAGCGCTACAAAGAAATAGATGCGCTAACAACATTACCCCAAGAAAAAAGAGCAAATTTCTGGCTTCCTGGAATTTTACATATTGATAAAACATCTAAATTAAAAATTCATGGCAAAAATAACCAATATTGTCCGCTTTCGCACAAAACAAGCGGTTCTTATCATACTCTCACGTCTATAACCAATCTGTTTGTGGATACAATTCAACAAAAAAGGACAACGGATTTGGTTATAGCTATAGGAAATACCGAAAACGACCTATTATTTATGGACCCATTTAGAAGACTTTCTTTACCCGCAACAAAAGACTCATTTAAGGCAATAAAAGATTTACCTTTTAGAAGTGCGTTTATTTGTACTAAAAATACTCCGGCTCAACTAAGAGAAAAAGTATACGAAGTGGCTGCATTGTGTAATTCGGATGGTAATTTAAGATTTGCTGTGATTGAATCCAATCAAAAATTTCCTACAAATAAAATAGCACATACAATACTACTTCTTCAAAAATCTTTTGCAAATTATAGCAAAAATTTTAGAAAAGAAATATCAAAAAAATTGAAGAGTGTATTAAGTCATAGAGAGTTAGAATATTCAGGTATAGATATGACTCCTCGTTGGGCATCAAATGATAAAACAGAAAAATTATCACTAACAAAAAATATTAAAAACTTCTTGTTAAACAATAAATACACCGCAGCACTTATTTTAACAGCAATAATAAGTCCTATCTATTATAGGAAGTTTTATCAAAAACAAGACAAATCCTAAGCAACACCGTTATTCAATAAATCATGAATATGAATAACGCCAATAGGTTTTTTGTCTTCATCCACAACGAAAATGTTTGTGATTTTCTTGTCGTGCATGATTTTCATTGCCTCGGACGCCATAATGTCTTTTGTTATCGTCTTAGGACTTTTGGTCATTAGATTAACAGCTTTTTCTTCTAAAATTTGAGCAGAGAGGCATCTTCTTAAATCACCATCTGTCAACATTCCTGTTAATATGCCGTTTTCATTAACAAAGCCGACACAACCAAGTCTTTTAGACGTCATTTCTAATAAAACTCTATGCATGTCTGATTGTTCATGCAAGATAGGCATTTCTTCGTTTATATGCATCAAATCGGAAACTTTTTGAAGAATAGAGCCCAACTTTCCCCCAGGGTGACGAGCATTAAAATCTGATTTTGTAAAGCCTTTTCTTTCAATTAAGCCGGCTGTTAAAATATCTCCTAAAACAAGTGTTGCCGTAGTGGAGCTTGTTGGTGCTAATCCTAAAGGACACGCCTCACCGTTATTAGGTAATAGTAAAACTATATCTCCGGCTTTTCCTAAAGAACTAGCAATATTTTTTGTGATAGAAATTAAAGTTATTCCAAAACGTTTGCAATAATTCAAAATATCTACAAGTTCACGAGATTCACCACTGTTAGATATTGCGATAACAACATCATCTTCTGTAATCATACCCAAATCACCGTGACTTGCTTCTGCGGGATGAACAAAAAACGAAGGAGTGCCGGTTGACGCTAAAGACGCTGCAATTTTTTTACCAATATGACCAGATTTCCCCATACCGGTAATTATTATTCGACCTTTTGCATTTTGCATAGCATTCAGTGCTTCTGTCAGCTCTTGCCCAATACTATCTCTTAACTTAATAATAGTCTCTATTTCTCTGTTAACAGTACGCATTGCACAGTTTATATCCATTTCATTTTGCAATAACGATTCTTTATCAGAAATAGTAAGCATAATAACTCCTTAATTACATAACATATTAACTAAATTATTACACAAGCAGACTTTTTTGGAAATAATTGTTTAATATTATTAATTAATAATCCATTTTATTTTTACTTAAAACATAATAAGCGCAACCATAACCAGTCGCATCTTTAGGTAGACAACTTTTTTCATACGAATTTAAGCCTGTAGCAGAAGAACCATAAGGCATTATTTTCCCATTATCATAAGCAAAAATAAAAAAATCTACTCCAAATTTATTTGGTGGTGCAGAATTATTAACATCCACAAAAAAATTGGTATATATGCCTGAATTAACTTCACTATTCTCCGTAGCTTTCCATATTAATGAAGCTCCGTTTTTTAATATAATTTTGTAATATCTTCTATCTGTTGCATAAAGAATATCATGGGTGTCTCCATTTTTTCTTTTATATTCAACATTTACACACTCTTTTTTTTCATCATAAGTTCCACAATCTTTAAGAATTTTAAAATAAGGTAATATTTTTTCGGCAACATCATTAGCACCTTTTTCTGTCCATCGTTCTGTAGTCCATTCATCTATTGCGCCATGTTCTATTTCTGCAAGCTTAACAGCTTGAGACAATATTGAATAAGTTGCTTTTAATTTTACGATTACTTGGTGCTCTTGATTATTACGAACTAATGTTGGAATTGTCATCGCAGACACAACTCCAATTATAGTTAAGGTAACTAAAACTTCTGCAAGGGTAAAAGCTTTTTTATGAGATGAAGAACACTTGAGAAAAAATTTTTTTAAGCAATTAGCAGGAGAACTCTCTCTCTCTCTCTCTCTACGGCGATAAGGTTTTTAGGCATTTTTATCTCCTTTTTTTCTTTTATTATACCATATCTTAAATAATTGTCGATGATGATAAAATATGTCCTATATTTTATAGAAAGAGTCCATCACATGGGGTTTTGCAATTTGGGCAAGTGTTGTTTTTCGTTAAATTGTTTTCTTGGACAAAGAAACCGTTTCTGACAATTAATTTTTCGCCGCAATTTTTGCAATAAGTTGTAGAAGTCTCTGGATTTGCAACATTTCCGGCATAAACATATTTTATACCTTTACTTAAAGCAATATTTCTTGCCCTTTTTAGCGTTTTAATATTTGTTGTCGGTCTGTCATGAAATTTGAAATGAGGACGAAATGCACTAAAATGTAACGGCACACTATCACCTAAATTGTTAACAATCCATTCACATTGGGCATTCAATTGTTCATCACCGTCATTTTCACCTTCAATTAACAATGTCGTAACTTCAAGCCAAGTGTTAGTTTCATTTTTAATATATTTCAATGTGTCTAAAACAGGTTCAAGCGAAGCAAGACAATTGCGTTTGTAAAAATCATCATTAAAAGATTTTAAATCAATATTTACTGCATCGATATATTTGTATAGTTCGGTTCTTGGTTCCGGATTAATGTAGCCAGCACTTACTGCAACCGTTTTTATTCCCAGTTTTTTACATTCAATTGCCGTGTCGATTGCGTATTCTAAAAATATAGTAGGTTCATTATAAGTAAATGCAACACTTTGGCAGTTATGCTTGAGTGCCAATTGCGCAATTATCGCAGGTGTAACTTTGTTTAGTTTCTGTGGGTCAATTGTTGCTTTTGAGGTTTGCCAGTTTTGACAAAATTGACAGCCTAAATTACAACCAATTGTCCCAAATGATAGTATTCTAGATGACGGCAAAAAATGATATAGTGGTTTTTTTTCAATAGGGTCAACGGCTAAACCCGTATTATAGCCATAAGATGTTAAAACAATATTTCCTTCAATATTTTGTCTAACATGACAAAATCCACGTTGTCCATTTTTTAAAACGCATTGGCGCGGACAAACTGTACATTGAGTTTTATCATTTAAGATGTTTTGATATTTCATAAAATATATTATAATAGATTTTGTGATAATTTGTAATAGGTTAAAAAGATGGAAAGAATTAAATCTGCGTCAGTTGCCGGCATGTTTTATCCGGTAAATAAAGAAGAATTACTAAACACACTAAAACAATTTCAAGATAATAATAGAAAAGATTATGAAATAACGTCAAGAGCAATAATTGTGCCGCATGCAGGTTATTTTTATTCCGGACAACTTGCAAGCGAAGGCTTTCAATATTTAGATAAAAATGTAAAAAATATTTTTATAATTGCACCATCACACCACGTTGCTGTTGAAAATCCTGTTTTATCCGATTATGAGCACTGGCAAACTCCGTTGGGAGAAATTTCAATTAATCAACATATTAACAAAGAACTAATTGATGAATTTGGTTGCCAATATTTAAACGAAGCTTTTGAAAAAGAACATGCTGTGGAAGTTCAGGTGCCTTTTGTTCAATTTAATTATGATGAAAATGTGAAAATTATACCTATATTGTTAAATTATCACAGCAATAACAAACTTATTGATATTATTTCAAAATATTATGATAATGAAGAAAATGCATTTGTAATTTCATCAGACTTAAGCCATTTTCATACAGATGATGAAGCTAAAAAAATTGACAATTCAACTGCAAACATGATTGAAATGATGGGTGTAAATGGGCTCACGCCTCATCATGCATGTGGAAGTGCCGGTATCTGCGCATTGCATAATTTTACTCAAAAAAATGATTATTCATTGATTAGAATAGGTATGACAAATTCTTCTGCGTCTTCTGGAGATAAAACAAGAGTCGTTGGCTATGGGGCTTGGCTACTTTATGAGGGAAAAAGCACAGAATTTATTGCTCAAAACTACAAAGAATTTATCATTGAAACTTGTAGAAAAAGCATAAAAGCAGGATTGGATAAAAAACAAATTACAATAGGAGAAAATATTCCACCTGTTTTTTATCAGCTTGGAGCTGCGTTTGTAACTTTAAATATTAACGGACATTTGAGAGGTTGTATAGGTTCAATAGTAGCGCACCAACCACTTATTATAGATTTAGCGCAGCATGCTTATGACGCAGCATTTAGAGATAATCGTTTCAGACCTTTGAGTATGGAAGAATTTGAGCAAATTGACATTTCTGTTTCATTATTGTCATCGCCTACCCAAATTAATTTTGAGGATGAGCAAGGTTTGCTGGATAAAATAACCCCATTTGAGGATGGAATTATTATAAGAGATGGAAACCATCAGGCGGTTTATTTACCATCCGTATGGGAACAAATACCAAATAAGGCTGATTTTTTAAATAATTTAAAAATAAAAGCTGGTTTGCCTCCAACTCATTTTTCTTCAACGTTTCAAGCGTTTAAATATTCAACAGTTTACATAAAAGAAAAAGAATAAATTATAATTTAGCGGTGAAACTTAAAGACAAAACAAAGATTAAGCCGTCATTCCGAACTAGTTTCGTCATCTGTCCAATAATCAGCGCCAGCAAGGATTTTAACTATATTTTTTAAAAAATATAGTTTATTTTTTCTCTTGAAATTTCTTAGCCCAAAGAGCCCACCGCGAGCCGGATAGATGCCGAAATAAATTCGGCATGACCGCCTGATTT
>JAZTWQ010000034.1:0-5944 GCA_045635965.1 Candidatus Gastranaerophilaceae bacterium | reverse complement strand
GACCTTGTGGTGCGTATAAACGCACCCTACTGCTACCGTTCATTATCCATTGCGGCACAATAAATTGCACCATACCATTCCGGATTTTAGCGTAAGCGTTAAAAAGCCGCGTGCGTGCTGTTTCAGGATCTGACCAACATCACACGCAGTCGGCAAACACAAGTACTTCGCCAAGCTTCGTTTGCCGGATAGATGCTGAAATAAATTCAGCATGACGGCTAAATTATTGAAGGGATTTTTAGATTTTTGTTTAATATTTTTATCACGAACACTTATTTTTTGACCAAAAAGAGAATTTAGCGGGCTGTCAATTGCCCCCCCCCCTAGTAAATTGCGGGTTTTCGCCGTTTTGTTCTTTCTCATTATTCCATCTCCTGCTTTTTGTCGACTTAGTATAGCAGACCCGCGCTTTTTAAATTTTATCATTTTACAACAATTATTAATCAACCAATTAAATGAAAACAAAAATTAAAAGATGACAAAATTGCTGGCATGTGGTATAATTAAATTGTAATTGAGAAATTATTAAAAAGAATTTATGTTTTCATTATTAAAATCAAATTTTACCTGACGTGAGTGCTTTTTGGCATCGGCAACAAAATAGTTGGCGATGCGGATGAGTTTTGATATATGGTTTGTCACGCCGGTTTTTCAAAACAAATCCTTTTGTTGCACTTAATTATGAGGTATTTATGAGATTAAAAAACAGAGCTTTTGCTCTAATATGGATTTTGGTATCCGCAATTTTTTGTTGTGGAGTGTTTTCGCAGTACGAAAAAAACATAACTCCAGCAAACGCAATAGTTTCACAAGTTAATGACACACAAATTGATAAAGAAAAATTATCTATATTTTTGATTTTTACAACCTTATTATCTTTATCAATGGGCGTATTTTTCTTTGCGTATAGCGATGAGTTAGAAATATACATCGGAAATTATCAAAGAACGAAAGAAATATAAAACAAAAAAATCGGGCTTTTATCAGCCCGATTTTTTATTGTTTTATTAATCTAAATAATCGCTTTTTTTACGCGGTTAATAAATTTATCTTTACCGATAATATTTATAACAGCTGAAATGTCCGCACCATGAGTTCTTCCTGTGATTGCTGCACGAATAGCCCACATAGTTTCTTTTGGCTTAACGCCTTGCTCTTTGAAATAAGTTCTTAATTCAGCTAATTTTTCATGAATGTCTTCAAGATTATCAAAATCCCAAGATTGAGCATCTTCAACAACTTTTTTCAACACATTTTGAGATGTTTCTAAAGCTAAAACGTCTTCTTTTACTGTGCCCTCGAATTCAACATTTTCACCAAAGAAGAAAGGAACGTCTTTAATAATATCAGAAAGGACTGTCAATGGTTCGCGAGTAACTTCTACCATGTGCTCACGTTGAGCTTGGCTCAATTCGCTGATATCATAAGCTTCTTCAAGGTATGGTTTAATTTTTTCTGTGAGTTCTTTTATATCCATTTTTTTGATATATTGACCGTTCATCCAATTCAATTTGTCATATTCAAACACTGAATTTGAAGAAGAAATTTTTGTAATATCAAAGTCTGCAGCAATTGCGTCAACGGTTTTAATTTCTTCCCCATCAGATGGCGCCCAACCCAACAATGCTACAAAGTTTACTAACGCTTCTGTTAAATAACCTTGTTTAACAAAATCACTTACCGCAGTAGCGCCGTGACGTTTTGAAAGCTTACTTCTATCTGTTGCCAAAATCATTCCTAAGTGTCCAAATTTTGGAACTTCCGCGCCCAAAGCTTCATAAATAAGAATTTGTTTTGCAGTGTTAGAAATATGGTCTTCACCACGAATAATATGAGAAATTTTCATTTCCATATCATCAATAACAACCGCAAAGTTATAAGTTGGAGTATTGTTTGATTTTTGGATAACAAAATCACCAATCAAGTTACTATCAAATTTCAACTCACCTTTAACCAAATCGTTGAAAACAATTTCTCTATTTTTTGGAACAGCGAAACGAACAACGGGTTTTCTACCTTCAGCAATGTATTTTGCTCTTTGTTCTGGTGTAATATTTCTACATTTTTCAGAATAAATATAAGCTTTTTTATTAGCAATAGCTTCTTCTTTTTCTGCTTCGAGTTCTTCAGGTGTACAGAAACATTCATAAGCATGACCTGAGGCTATCAATTTTTCAACATATTTTGGATAAATATCAAAACGTTCAGATTGTTGATATGGACCATATTGTCCTCCAACATCCGGACCTTCATCCCAATTTAATCCCAATGCTTTCAAACTATCATAAATGTTTTGAGTATAAGCTTCATTTGAACGCTCTAAATCTGTATCCTCAATTCTCAAAACAAATTTTCCATTATTTTTCTTTGCAAAAAGAAAATTAAATAATGCTGTTCTTGCTGTACCTACGTGCAAATTTCCGCTTGGCGAAGGTGCAATTCTTACTCTAATATTGTCCATATTTTCTCCCTTTTTCTTTAAATGTCCGAATTTAAGGGCATTTATTTTCCTTTAACAAAATAATTGTACCAAAAGCAAATAAAGTAAACAAATTTTTTGTAAAAAAATAATAATAATTTGTTTGAAACTGTATTAAAAAATAACGCTGTGATATAATATTAGAAGGAGTCTAAGGAAAGGATAGAAATGTTTTTTAATTTATTCAAAAAAGAAGAAAAAAAAGCAGAAAAGCTAAACGAAATTTATTCAAAACTTAAAAAATTATACAAAGTTGATGCCATCTCCGAAGGAAGAAAAAATTATTTAAGCAATTTAATGCAAAAAAATGGTTTTTTACCATATCCTCATATAAAAGCGCTTGAAGAACTAACGTCCGCTGAAGTTTTATTCTGTTTAGAAACAAAATGGAAAAACGAAGGCGTTTTTAAAGATGGTGAATTTACTTTTGAAAACAACCAAATCAGCGTGCTTTCAAGACTAAATATTAAAAATTCTGATTGGATAAAAAAAGAACAACACAATATAAAACTTGTTAACCTCGCAGGATTAGGCGATGGAAACAAAACTGAAGAAGTTGGAAAATTTATTGATTGGCTCCGTCAACTTTTGATTCTTCCAACTGGATTAAAAACTAAAGGGGTTCTTAACACAACTATCTATTTAATCCCATTCCATCCTCGTGAATTTGGATGCGCATATTTACCATCTTGTTATGGGGTAAGTTCTCATCTTCTGGATAATGAATTATATGAAAAAACTGGATTAAACGAAGAAGAACAAGTTAAATTATTTATTCAGTTAGCACAACTTGCCGGACACCCTGTTATTTATGATATTTTACCACAAAGTGGAAGATTTTCCAAACTGGTTTTATCAAATCCTTCAATTGCTCGCTGGTTTGATATTCCCACACTTATAAACAAAATTGAAAAAGAAATTGAAGTAGTTTCAAATGAAATGTCTGAAAAATATGACGCTGACGATGTTGATATCGTAAAAAATATAGCATTGAGCTTATTAAACTCCGGTGCCGGTGAAATAAGTGAAAATTACAAAGATTTATACAATGAATTTCTAGAAAAATTATTAGTTAGCAAAAAAGTTTTTTCAAATGAAATGATGAAAAAACAAAACCAAATAGAACTAACCCAAAGAGTTAGAAAAATTATTGCTCAAATAAACGGAAACAAACCTAACGCAAATTTAACCGAAGATGACATAACTAAACAAGGTGATATTATTCAAGCGTTAATAAAAGAAGGCTTATGGCCAGCCCCTGGTGGCGCATGGTGTTCTTCGGGCGTTCCAATTTTTGATAAAATGTCCGAATGCGCCAGCTATCCAATGTTTAGGCATTTTAATTTTAAAAATGAAGATGTTACAGAATTTGCAAATCTGGATTGTCAAACCCCATTTTATTTTGCATTTCTTGAAAACGGACAATTAAACACACAAGTTATTAATTTTTATGTTGACTTTTTAAAAAATCTTCAATACAAATATAACTTTGATGGATTTAGAGTTGATCACATCGACCACATTGTAGATGAAGTTTCCGAAAAAAATGGACTACCTATAAGTTACAGGATTCCTCAAAAAGTTCTTGAAAAAGTAAACTCATCAATGAAAGAAAAAATCCCATATTTTGCAACTTTAGCTGAATACATGCTTTGGGATGGTTTTTACAAAGAATACCATCAAAATATGAAATTTGATTTGCTTTGGGGTAATGATATCATTATGCAAAATGAAAAAACTCCAGAAAAAATCGTTGAAGATAACCAAGTTTTAGCACAATACAACACTGAAAACTTACAATTAAACAATTTAGCCATCTTAAAAACCTACAACAACCAAGATGGTGAATTTAGAGACATAAACCAATATCCGGCACAACTAGGTGAAAAAGGAGCATTATTCAAATGGTTTAAATTTAAGTTTCTTCCTGGAGGAAAAAATGCTCAACGCCCAGTTATGTTCGTTGATGGAGATGAAAGCTTTACTCAAACCGGAATTGAAGGTGCAATTGGTGCCGAAGCATCCATGCCAAGAGCAAAAAATTATGACTTCTACAACAAATTTGAAGCTATCAGAAAATTTGCGCTGGAAAACGAATTAACTAGAGAAGGTGAAGCTGAAATTATACTACAAGAAGAAGATGGATTTGTAGCTTGGATAATTTCAAAAGAAATGGTAAAAGAAAGCCTACTTGTTATTGCAAATTGGTTGCCACAAACAGCTGAAGAACCTAAACAAATCACAGAAGAACAAACTGAAACAATAGAATCGGACGACCAAATCGATACAAATAAATCAATCGAACTTCCTTGTGATTACACAATTGTTTCTGAACTTAAACTAAAAGAAACCACAACAACATTTGAAGAAACAGAACTTGCAGAAAAAACAAACAAGCTAAGTTTTGAAATGCTTGCCCCTTCTGAATTTAGAATATTCAAACTGATAAAATAATGATTAAAAGATTAATACTATTTTTAATAAATATTTATCAAAAAATATCGGCACTAACTCCGCCTCGGTGCCGATTTTATCCAACTTGCTCTCAATATATGAAAGAAGCCATACTAAAATACGGACTATTAAAAGGTGGCTGGCTAGGTCTTAAAAGACTAACAAAATGCCACCCTCTAAACGACGGTGGTTACGACCCCGTACCGTAATTTCACATAAAAACAAAAAGCCTCACTAATGAGGCTTTTTATGTCTCTAATTTTTTCTACATGCTAACAAAACAATGTTATCAGGTCGCACTTCTGCCGCCTCTACATTATTAGCATCTTTTCGCCCATACGCAGCATTTGATTTACTAGCATCTAAAATATATTTGGACCCACCGCCGGCACGTCCTCCATTAACTTCATATTGATGAGAGTTTTCAGAAGATGTTGTAGTTTTTTTGAATGCCCCATAAAAATCTTTTTTATTATCGGCGTTTATGTAATATCCATATTCATCTGTCGTACTAAAACCTCCGATTATATTCGGAGCGGCATTTTGTTGCCAATTCCCCACTAAACGCCCAGAACCGGATTGGTTTCTAATAAACGCATTTGCCGCATTAGGATATTTAGAACTCAACGCTGTCCATCCACTAGGACAAGCAGCCAAATCAAAATACATTACAGCTCCTGATGGTACAAGCTTTTTGATATCATCTTCGAGATCTGTTACATCAGATTCTAGCGTTTCCATTTCATTATCTATATTATCAACTTGAATATTTGTATTATTTGTTACCGTTTCAATTTCTGCGATTTTATCTTCTAAACTTTTAATATAATTAACATAGGCTGCTACATCTTTGCCATCCAAGATACCAGTTATTTTCCCAGCGTTTGCGTCACTTTTACCATCAACATGCTCAATTTTTTTGTTCAAAATTTGTGTTTGAATACTTGTGAAATTGTTATGTTTCAATTGTTTTGTAATCATTGGGGCAGAAAAACCGAGAATAATTGTTCC
>JAZTWQ010000033.1:0-20167 GCA_045635965.1 Candidatus Gastranaerophilaceae bacterium | reverse complement strand
ATTTATTTTGATTTCTTGTTATATCTATATTTTGATAATACTTTAAGAGTATATAATATTTTTCTAAAAGAGGTGTTTTATCTAACTGTATAAAATCATCACATATTTTTTGGATTAATTCTCTATTTGTAGAGTTGTAATTAATTAAATTGTTAGGTGAATAAAATAATTTAATAAGATTATTTATATTAGATTCTAAAAAACAAATTGAAATAATAATTATTGGTAGGGTGTAAGTAAATACGCTAATATTTTTATTATTCTCCTTTGCTTGTTTTAACAAAAAATGAATTGTTGTTAAATAATCATCGGCAAAATTGTGTACATAGCCAACTTGTACATTTATTGGTTCGTTTTTAATTTTATGCTCAACTTCATTGACCATTTATATTAACGCCTCAATTTAAATAAAATTTCATATAGATTTCTTTTTTTAATTTATTTAAGTATACAAAGATACTATCATAAAATATGATTAAAAACTTTAGGGTTATTCTAGATATTTTACAGTATCCAATTTTATCCATTTTTATCCAATTATTTTTTGCAGTTTTTTGAGGGTGTAATTTTATTTGTGGCGCTAGAAAAAGTGCACTTTTAAAATAGGATTTAAATAGTTGTTACTATTTAAATTCAGGCACACTCAGTACTAACTTGTATGTGAAGGTCCACCAATTTTAAAAAAAAAGAGCCGAAAGGCTCTTTTTTAATGCGTTTCAGGTTACAGTGTATCAGGGATTTTGACATAAAGTATCGCAAGTTTGATATATGTAGTCGGAAGTTTGGCGAATGAATTTTTTAATATTGCATTTTAAAATTTATAAATGCCAAGAATTATTAGAAATACTTTTATAAATAGACAGTAAGAATGAGAAAAGTGGGACAGCAAAATGAGAAATTCTCAAACTGTAAAAAATTAAGTCGGAAAAATTTCAATTTTGTCTGATAAAAATTCTCAAACTCTCTGATACAAATTTCAAAACTGTCTGACAATTTAATTATTAAGTTTTGTGTTGGAAAGATTATTCCACCAAATTTTTTTGAAGGCTAACAATAGATTAAATTTTTACCAAAATATATGGAAATATTATTCCTAACCTATTTTTAAACACCTTTTAAAAGCTATTTAAATGTTTATAATAAAAATTATTTAATATTTCTTAATGCAAAAATAGGATTAAAAGGTGCTTCGCTATTAAATTTTCCCAAATCAATATGCCTAAAACCTGTTAAGTACTTCACAATTTACCATTTTGCATTGACGGAGCCATTACAGCTTAAATATTATAAAAACGTTACTTTATTTTTCAAATAGGTGTTTATGTCAGATAAAATTTGGTTAGATTTAGAAGCGATTAGCGAACTTACAGGAGAAATCAAAGAAACAGTAAGACGCAAATGCAAACGTGGCGAATATATTTCAAAACACCGTATTGAAGGTAAAAAGAAGCTTTATTTTATACAATTATCGTCAATTCCTAAACCGGCTCAAGAAAAATATTTCAACAAAAATAATCCTGATTTTAAAGATGTTGCAGTTATTGAAAATAATGCAGAATTATATGCAAAAGCCTCAAGCACAGCTCGAAAACAAGCCGATAAATATCTTGAATTGATAAACCTAACTAAATATATGAAACACTCTGCCATTGTTGAGTTTTTACAGGATTGGAACGAAAAATATCCCGACAAAAAATCCAGCTATGCGTCTTTGCATAGGGCAAAAACTAATTATAAAAAGTTTGGCATAAGTGCGCTGTTATCTAAAAAGGGGATAAAGCAAACAAAACCGATTGATGCGAAGTATTTTGAATATTATAAAAGTTTGTACTTAAAAGAAGGTGCTCTGTCCGTATTTTTCTGTTGGCAAGTAACTTTAGGTTACGCCAAAAAGCACGCAGATTTTGACGCAAATAATTTCCCTAGTTATAAAACTTTTGATAGACATCTTAAAAAAGAAATACCTGAGCAAGCTATTTATCTTGCAAGATACGGACAAGCTGCTTGGAATAAGAAATATGCGACATATATCCCAAGAGATTATTTGAACATTAAAGCCGGGAGTTGCTGGGTGTCAGATCACGCGCAAATTGACGTTACAGTTGATTTTAAAGGTACGACTTATTTCCCTTGGGTGACTGTATTTAGAGATGTCAAAACTTCAAAATGGCTCGGTTGTTTTTTGCATCTTGATGCACCAAACTCTGACCACATTTTCCAAACTTTTTATTATGCAGTTCAAAGATTTGGAATTCCAAATGATGTTTATTTGGACAATGGTAAAGATTATCGCTGTAAGGATTTTGCAGGGGGAAGGCGTAAGCCGTGTGTGAAAGGCAAAGGCGGAAGCGATGAGCTTTCGACTTGCCTGAAACCGTTCGATGGCGACGTAGGAACGCAGGCGAAGCCGAGTACCACAGGAGCTAGAAAACAAAGAGCAGGAAAAATTACGGTACAACATTTTAAAGATAAAGAAAATTCGTTATTACGAAATCTTGGTATTGATGTCCATTTCGCTCTGCCGTATAACGCACAAACCAAGCCAATTGAAAGAGATTTTTTGAAGATTAAAACATTTATGTCAAAAGGTTTTGTTGGGTATCGGGGTGGAAAATTACGGAACGACCGGAAAAACTAAAAAATGAAATTAAGAATAATAAAATTATGCAGTTTGATGAGTTTAAAACTGTTTTTGATGATTTTATTGAAAACTATTTGAACAAAAAGCCTTCCGGTGGCAAGGTTTTGCAGGGTAAATCTCCGGATGAGTTGTGGGCAGAAGAGTTTAAAGTCAAGAAAGTTATTTCAAAAGATGCATTGAAATTGTTCTGCATGAGAACCTCAAAAGATGTGAAAATCGGCAGAAACGGAGTTTATGATTCTCAATTCGGCATATCATATTGGGGCGAATGGATGATTTGTGAAAAAGGTAGAAAAGTCTTTTTAAGAAGAGATGTCAATGCTTATCAAGAGGCTTGGGTGTTTGATGCTGAAACGCAAGAATTTTTGGGAAAAGCAAATATGTTCCACGAAATTTCGTTCTTGGCAAAAACAAATGTCGAAAAAGCTGTTTATAAAAAGGCTTTAGCGATAAAGAAAAAAGAACAGAAAATATTAAAGGGGTTTATAAACTCAAAATGCCAAACAAGTAACGCTGACATCGTAGAAAATTTAGTAAGGAGTTTGGATAAAAAAGAGTTTGATTCAAAAGTAAAAGTCTCAAAAATCGCCAATACATCTATGGATAAAATTGTGCAGAATGAGAGAAAAGAAAAAATACTCAAAACTTCAACTCTTAAAACTAGTTGCGCAACACCAAGTAAGCCGCAAAGGCGTTTGTTTTTGACAGAGTCAGAAAAAAGACGCTGGGAAGAAGAACAGAAAAGATTAGCAGAAAATAATACCTTGCATTCAAATGCTGTTTAAAAGGTGTTTAAACCCGTTTTAGTTTAAATCTAGTTTCCCGCCGCAAAATGGACATATTATTGACTCTATGCATTCAATATATTCGCCACAATGTGGGCATTCTCCCTCACTAAATAAGCCGTATTTAATATCTGCTTCTATAATGTCATTTAAATCAAAATCGCCATCATTATCAAAATCAAACATTATTTATAACTGCCAACTTTTCTGCCATATTTATCGTATTCAGTAACTCTGCCTGAAGAATCTTTTTTGAATGAACCTGTTTTTCTTCCGTATTGGTCGTATTTGGTTGTGACTCCGTTTGAACTTGTTCTATAACTTCCTGTTTTACGACCATATTTATCATATTCATTGTAACCGGAAGATGTTTTGCGATAACTACCTGTTTTTGAACCATTTTTATCGTACTTATTGTATCCACTGGAGGTTTTTCGGTATGAGCCAGACTTTGAACCATATTTATCATAAGAATTAAAGCCTGATGATGATTCTCGATATGAGCCAGTTTTTCTTCCATATTGGTCATAAGAATTAACCGCTGCGGTTGAAATATTTGCAGTTAAAAATAAGAAACTAAATAAAAGTAATATTGAAAACAGTTTTTTCATCGTAGTCATCTATGTTATTATAACGAAAATTTGAACACAATGTTCACTATTGTAACGTATTAATATGTCAAAATAGGTTATTATAAATTTAATATTACATGACTTAACAAAACCATAGAATGGTTGTTTTCATGGTATTATAGGATGGGGAGTAATAAATGAAAACAGATTACCATGCTAAATATCTATCTTATGATTTAACTAAAAGATGTTCTTCTGAAACAATTGAAAAATTTGTTCAAACATTATCAGAAGCTCAAGTTCATTTGAATCCCCACCAGATAGATGCAGCACTATTTGCATTTCGTTCGCCACTTTCTAAAGGTGCTATTTTAGCAGATGAAGTTGGTCTTGGTAAAACCATTGAAGCCGGAATTGTAATTTCTCAGTACTGGGCGGAACGCAAGAAAAAAATCTTAATAATTATGCCATCATCATTAAGAAAACAGTGGCAACAAGAGTTAGAAGATAAATTTTTTATTGGTTCAACGATATTAGAAGCTAAATCATTCAATGATGAAATTAAAAAAGGTAACTTAAATCCTTTTGAACAGGAACAAATTGTAATCTGTTCTTATAATTTTGCCAGAAATAAAGCTCAGTATGTTAAAGCAATTAATTGGGATTTAGTTGTAATCGACGAGGCTCATAGATTGCGTAATGTCTATAAAGCCTCTAATAAAATTGCTAATGCGATAAAAGATGCTTTAATGGACAAAAACAAAATTTTATTAACAGCAACTCCACTACAAAATTCATTATTAGAGTTATATGGCTTAGTTAGTATTATCGATAATTATACTTTTGGAGATTTACCGAGTTTTAAGGCGCAATATTGTCGTAATGGTCAGCAAATTGATTTTGCGGAGTTGAAATCTCGTATTTCTCCTGTTTGTCAAAGAACTCTTCGTAAACAAGTGTTAGAATACATTAAATACACCAACCGTATTGCTATTGTAGAAAAATTTTTCCCTTTGCAAGAAGAACACGATTTATATATTGGTTTGAGCGAATATTTACAACGTGATAAGCTTTATGCTCTTCCTCAAAGTCAAAGGAAATTGATGACTTTAATTTTAAGACGATTACTTGCATCTTCAACTTTTGCAATAACAGGAACGCTAGGTGGTCTTGCTCAAAAGTTACAAAATATCATTGATAACAATAAAGAAGAAGATTTAACAGAGGTTGATTTCCAAGAAGACATTGAAAACTATGATGAAATCAAAGAAGAGTGGATCGATGATGAAGAATCTGAAAACGATGAAGATTTAGCAAAAAAAGAATCTTATACCACAGAGGAAATAGAAGAAATTAAAGAAGAAAAACTACTTTTAGAGCATTTCCACAAACTAGCTCAAAAAATAGAGAAAAACGCTAAAGGTGAAAAACTATTAACTGCTCTTGAAAAAGGTTTTAGTGAAAATGCTAAAAATGGCGGGACAAAGAAGGCATTGATTTTTACCGAATCAACCAGAACTCAGCAATATCTTTGTGAAATCTTGAGTAAAACGAAATATAAAGACAAAATAGTTTTGTTTAACGGCTCAAATAATGACGAAAAATCAAAGGTTATATATAAAAAATGGCTTGAAAAATACAAAGGAACAGATAAAATTTCAGGATCAAAAACAGCTGACAAAAGAGCAGCTTTGGTTGAATATTTTAGAGATGAGGCTGAAATCATGATTGCAACAGAAGCTGCGGCTGAAGGTATTAATTTGCAATTCTGCTCGCTTTTAGTTAATTATGACTTGCCTTGGAATCCTCAACGAATTGAGCAAAGAATTGGCCGTTGTCATAGGTATGGACAAAAACACGATGTTGTTGTTGTGAATTTCTTGAATACTAAAAATGCTGCTGATGTAAGAGTTTTTGAATTATTGAGCGAAAAATTCAAATTATTTGATGGTGTATTTGGAGCAAGTGATGAAGTTCTTGGTGCAATCGGCTCTGGTATTGATTTTGAAAAACGTATCGCAGAAATTCTTCAATCTTGCAGAACAACGGAAGAAATCAACAAATGTTTTGATGAACTTCAAAAGACAATGGAATCTGATATTGATGAAAAAATGCTAGATACAAGAAAAAAACTTCTTGAAAATTTTGACGTTGAAGTTGCGCAAAAGTTGAAACTCAGCAAAGATAACACAGAAAAATATCTTGATAAATTTGAACAAAAACTCTGGGAGCTAACAAAGTATTATTTAAATGACTACGCAGAGTTTAATGATGATAAAAAATACTTTATGTTAAATCAAAATCCGTTCCCAGAACTTGAAATTAACCGAGGTCCGTACCGATTGGGTAAAAATATTGAAGATGCAAATACTTATCGCGTTAGCCATCCTCTAGCTCAAAAGATTTTTATTAATAGCAAAAACAAAGAACTACCTATTAAAGAATTGGTTTTTGATTATACCAATAATAAAACTACAAAAATTTCCATTCTTGAAGATTTAATTGGCAAATCTGGTTGGTTAACTTTAAAAAATATTACCGTTGACTCTTTTGAAAAAGAGGATTATCTAATTTTTGCAGGGTATCAAGATAACGGTGAAATTATTGATTATGAACAATGTGAAAAATTGTTTATGCTCGGGATTCAAGGGATGAATAACGTTTCAGAACAACCTGATTATGATAGATTAAGTACGCATATCGAAGCTAGAAAATCAGGATTTATGGATTTGATTGCTCAACGTAATGTTCAGTTCTTTGATGATGAAATGACAAAACTTGATAAATGGGCAGAAGATAGAAAAAATTCCCTTGAAATTGAATTAAAACAATTAGACAAAGATATAAAAACTCAAAAAACTGAATCTAAAAAGATAGTAAAACTTGAAGAAAAATTACAAGCACAAAAAGTTATAAAAGAAATGGAAGCAAAGCGCAACAAAATGCGTAGAGAGCTTTTTGAATCTCAAGATTTAGTTGATAAACAAAAAGAAGAACTGATTGAAAAGATTGAAGCTAAATTAAATCAAAAAATCAGTGAAGAAGAATTATTTACAATCCGTTGGAGGTTAGTATAAATGAATTACTCAATTGACGATTTATTAAAATCACCGTTTGAAAAAATTAAAAGAATCAGTGAAGAAGGTTATGAATACTGGTCTGCAAGAGATTTATATAAGTTGCTCGAGTATTCGGAATACAGGCACTTTTTACCTGTAATAGAAAAAGTAAAAGAAGCATTAACTTCATTAAATGAAGATATTGAAAACCATATCGAGGACATGCTCGACATGGTCGAAATCGGCTCCGGAGCAGCTCGTGAACTTGAAAGCTTAAAATTATCAAGATTTGCTTGTTATATTGCGGTTCAAAACGCAGATCCAACAAAGCCTAATGTAGCTATTGGGCAAGCGTATTTTGCAATAAAGACACGTCAAAAAGAGTTGATCGAGGAAGAACAACAACGCTTAATTCAATCCGAAGAAGATACTAAACGCTTGTTTTTAAGAGAACAAATGAAAACTCACAATAAGCAACTTGCCGAAGCCGCTAAAGATGCCGGTATTAATGAACCGATTGACTACGCTATATTCCAAAACTATGGTTACAAAGGTTTGTATGGCGGATTAGATAGACAAGCAATACATAAAAGAAAAGGTTTAAAAAAGAGTCAAGATATTTTAGACCATATGGGAAGTACTGAATTGGCGGCTAACTTATTCCGTGCTACACAGACCGAAGAAAAATTAAGACGTGAAAATATCAAAGGTAAGATGAGGGCTAATCTAACTCACTATGAAGTTGGTAAAAAAGTTCGCCAAACTATTGAAGAACTTGGTGGTACAATGCCGGAAGATTTACCAACAGCAGAAAGTATTAAAAAACTTGAGCGTCAGAAACAAAAAGAGTTAGAGGATAAACAATAAATGAAATTGGATTATGAATATATAAAAAAAATTCTAACTATAATGGAAAATTATCCAAAACATGAAATTGAATCACACGAATTTTGGAAGTTAATGGACTTAACGCAAGACTGTCAAACATACGATGATGAAATTTTAGATAAATTTATTGGGCATATGAAACTTCTTGCTGATGATTACTTAATCGAAAGCACTTTAGAAAATTTTGGAATAGAATTTAACAGAGGCAACTTGTTTACATCTACAGCCCATTATCGTATTACATCAAGAGGTTATGAATTTTTAGATGTTTTGAAAAATGATACAGCATTTAATAAAATTAAAAAGTTTGCGTTATCAAATGCGCTGGAAATAGGTAAAAAAGTATTGGTAGAAGTAAGTTCAAAAATAATTACAGGTGGTATATAAATGAGTAAGAATAAGCAGAAATTGGAATTAACATGGATAGGGAAAGATAGAGAAGTTAATCTTGAGCCGAGAATTTTGGTTGAAGTACCAGAAAAATCTTATGGTGATAAAGATACAGAAAATATGCTTATCCATGGTGATAATTTGCTTGCACTAAAAGCCCTTGAACAAGATTTTGCAGGGAAAATCAAATGTATTTATATCGACCCACCTTATAATACAGGTTCTGCCTTTGAACATTATGATGATAACGTAGAACACTCAAAGTGGTTATCCCTAATGAAATCAAGGTTGGAGATCCTTCATAACCTATTAGCCGATGATGGTTCAATTTGGATTTCTATTGATGCAACTGAAAGTCATTATTTAAAAGTATTATGTGATGAAATATTTGGAAGAAAAAATTTTATTGATGAGGTAGTGTGGCAGCGTGCTTATGCACCAATAAATTTAAAGAAAACTTTATCAAGATGTCATGATATTTTGTTGGTATATGCAAAAAATCTAAATGAAAAATTTGAGTTAAATAAATTACCCCGTTCGGCAGAACAAAATAAAGATTACAAAAATCCAGATAATGACCCAAGGGGACCATGGAAAGTTGGCAATCCGTCTGTTGGTCCTGCTGTTGAGAAAAATATTTATGAAATTATTGGTCCTACAGGAAGAAAAATGTTGCCACCAAAAGGTCGTAGTTGGTTGTATAGTAAAGAACGGTTTGAGAAACTCTGTAAGGATAACCGAATTTGGTGGGGTAAAGATGGTAATAATGTATGGGCTCCAAAAATGTTTTTATCTGAGGTGAGAGATGGAGTCGTTTCTATGACATTGTGGACTTATCAAGAAGTTGGTCATAATCAAGATGCAAAAAAAGAAATAAAAGCCTTTAATTTTGATACCGTTTTTGACACCCCAAAACCTGAACGACTTATTGAACGAGTTTTAACTCTTGGTTCTAATAAAGGTGATTTAGTTCTTGATTCTTTCTTAGGTTCAGGAACAACCGCTGCAGTTGCTCATAAAATGGGTAGAAAGTGGATAGGTATTGAACTTGGTGAACATTGCTATACACATTGTGAGCCAAGATTGCAAAAAGTTGTTGATGGAGTTGACCAAGGCGGTATTTCTAAAGCTGTTAATTGGCAAAGCGGTGGCGGATATAAATTCTATGAATTAGCACCATCATTGCTTAAAAAAGACGAGTTTGATAATTGGATTATTGAACCAAAATATGATGCAGAAATGTTAGCTGAAGCTATGGCAAAACATGAGGGTTATAAATTCTCACCAGATGAAACAAATGTTTATAAACAAGGTAAATCAACAGAAAAAGATTTTATCTTTACAACAACACAATTTATTTCACTTGATTTACTGAATAAAATTGCAACACAAATTAATGAAGATGAAAGTCTATTAATCTGTGCAACACATTTTGAGGAAGGAATTTATAATAAATTCACTAATATAACAATCAAAAAGATTCCTCAAATTCTTCTTGACCGTTGCGAATTCGGAAAACTTGAATACAATCTAAATATTGTCGAAGAAGCACAACCGGAAGACTTTGAAGATGACGAAATCTTGGAGGAAGAAGAATAGATGAACAAATTATTCGAACAATTTGAAAGTCATACTTTGTTTCAAACGCTTACAAATAAGTTAAGTTTTATTGAAAAAGCTATAAATGATGATTCATATAATGAAATGGAAAAAGAATCTTTATTAGCATATCAACAATTATTAACCATAATTAAAACTAATTTGTCATCAAAAGCATTACCAATGGTCAACAAAACGGTATTGGATAATTTGAACACTGCAATCTCAAATTTAACAAATGGAGTTTTGACCAATATAAACGGTTACTCTTCTCAATATCAAAGTGTAATGGATTGGTATAAAAGAATTCCAACATTAGAAAAGAAAAGCGAAATTAAAGAAAGTTATAATTCTTTAATTGATAATTTTTTAGAAAAACAGGACCAAATTGAAGAAAAAATAAAAAATGAGATTGATAAATTTATTTTAAAACAAGAACATCTTACTGAATTGACAGTAAAGGAAATTGATGATTTTAAAAGCAAACAAAATGAGCAATTTGACAATTGGGAAAATGAAAAAACAAAAATGCAGGAAGAAATAGATTCTTTACGCGAACAAAACAATAACTTAAAATCTCAAATTGAAAATTTTGAAGCAGAAATACAAAATCAACAAAGAAAAATAGATCGTATAATCGATACTTTTGAGACAACGTTTAAAGAAAATACTGATGATTTTGAAGAAAGATTCACTAATAAAGAAAACGAATACAATAATACAATTAATGGATTGTTAACAGAACAAAAAAGCGCTGCCGACAAAACACTTTCTCATCTTGAGAAAAGAAAAGATGAGGTGGAAAAATTATGGGGAATAATTGGTCAAGCGGCAATATCCGGTAATTCACAAAATTATGCAAACAAAGCAAAAGAAACTGCAGACAAAATGATGTGGGCGACACTTATAATTATGGGGATTGTAGTAACTGTTTTATCAATCACAACAATAATTGATTTAATATCTGGAAGTTTTAATTATTTACATTTTATGTATAAAATAATAGGTTCTACTATTTTTCTTGTTCCTGCTTTATATTGCTCAAATATCTCCAAAAGACACAGAGATAGAGAGTTTCAATTAAGAGATTTTGAAGTAAAAACAGCTGCTTTAGAACCTTTTATGGAAAATATGATTTTAGAACATTCTGCTGATGACCAAGATATTAATAAAGATAAGGTAAAACTAGAACTAACAAAAACTTTCTTTGACAAACAGTTTGCGGTTAATAATAATTCAAATGATTGCATAATACTTCCGAAAGAAGTTGCAAAAATAATAAATAATTTTGCAAAAAAATGTAATATCAATTTAAATTTAGGTGATAATCATGAACAAAACAGCTAATGAAATAAGATGTAGATTAAGTTTGAGAAAACCGCAAGCAGAAAGTTTGGAAATTCTTTCAGAAATTGCTGATGTGTTAACTTTTAAAAAAGATATGAATCTTGAAGGAGCATCTGCAAGAATTAAAGAAATTGGTGCAAGATTTGAAGAAGTTAAAAGATTTTCTGATTTTGAAAGAGAGTTCCCTAATGTTTGTTTTTCATTAGCTACAGGTGTTGGTAAAACTCGTTTAATGGGTGCTTTTATCGCTTATTTGCACCTTACAAAAGGTATAAATAACTTTTTTGTTTTGGCACCGAATTTAACTATTTATAATAAACTTATTGATGATTTAGGTAACCCTGCAAGTCCTAAATACGTTTTTAAAGGTATTTCTCGTTTTGTAACAAGTATGCCTCAAATAATCACAGGCGAAAATTACAATAAACATCAAAACTTTTCTATTCAAAATATGTTATTTAAACGTGTTAGAATCAATATTTTCAATATTTCAAAAATTAATTCAGATATCGATAAAGCAACTGGTTTACCTAGAATAAAGAGATTATCAGAATATCTTGGTGAATCATATTTTGACTATTTAAAAAACTTACCAGATTTAGTTTTATTAATGGATGAATCACATCATTATCGCGCAAAAGCAAGTGCCAAGGTTTTAAACGAATTGAATCCTGTTTTGGGATTAGAATTAACTGCAACTCCGCAAGTTGAAAGCGGTTCTAAAACAGTCAAATTTAAAAACGTAGTTTATGAATATTCTTTAGCAAAAGCAATGAATGATGGTTTTGTAAAAGAACCTGCCGTTGCAACAAGAAAAAATTTTGATCCAAAACAATGTACCATTGATGAACTTGATATGCTGAAACTTGAAGATGGTATCAAAATCCATGAAAGTACAAAAGTTGATTTGGACGTTTACGCAAGAAACAATAAGGTTAAATTGGTTAAACCTTTTGTTTTGGTTGTTGCAAAAGATACAACTCATGCTGAATGGCTTGAAAAACAAATAAAATCTGATGAGTTTTTCAAAGGTTATTATAAAGATAAGGTTATGCAAATTCACTCACAACAAAAAGGTGCTGAAAAAGATGAAAATATTGCGCAACTTCTAACTTTGGAAGATCCAAACAACAAAATTGAAATTGTTATCCACGTTAATATGCTTAAAGAAGGTTGGGATGTAACCAACTTATACACAATTATTCCTTTAAGAACCGCTACTTCAACTACATTAAGAGAGCAAACTATCGGGCGTGGTTTACGCTTACCTTACGGAACAAGAACGGGCGATCCTAAAATTGATAAGTTAACAATTATTGCTCACGATAAATTCCAAGAAATTTTAGAAGAAGCACAAAAAGAAGGTTCAATAATTAAAAGAGAAAATATTATTGAAATTAATGAAGAAGAAATTAATAATAAAAAAGAAGCGGTGACAACAGTTTCTACGCTTGATGAAGAAATTAAAGCCGAAGAAGAACGTATTGAGCAAATTCAGGATAATGTTGAAAAAGAAAAAGCTGAAATTAAATTAGAGGCTAAAAAAGTTACGCAACAAGCAATCTTTGAAGTTGCTAAACAAGGTGTTAACTTAAAAACAATGACCAAAGAGCAAATTTCAACTGTTGCTAAAGCTCAAGCCGTAAAGAGATTGGAAGAGAAAAGTCAATTAGGATTGTTCGATAGTTCGGTAAAAGAAAATCTTATAAAAGAAATCGAAGAAAATATTGAGCAAGAAAAAGAAAAAATAGAAAAATTAATTATAGAAATTCCTAAAATCATGATTGTTCCTGCTGAAACAAAAGCTTGGTTTGAGGATTTTGATTTAGATGTTAGAAACTTAAATTATCAACCTATATCTGATGAAATTTTAAGAAAAACACTCCGCGATCAAGAAGCTGATACGATTATGAGCAAAGGAACAATGGTTAGCGATAGATTAGACAATATTATCGTTAATGAATTAATTAACATTCCGGAGGTTGATTATAATACTTGTGCAAAACTTTTATTTAAACTTGCAAGACAAGTGTTAGATAAATTCGCTACATATCTTTCTGAAGAAGATATTAAAAATGTTGTTCAATACAGAAAACGAGATATTGCAGGGTATATTAAACCTCAACTAATGGAACATTTCAAAAAAGAAGTTGTAAGGTTTGAAGCTCCGGATGTAAGAGCATTTTCTCAAATTTTAGAACATAATTCTTATAAATTCTTACAAGATGAAATTTATGATTTCAAAGAAACAATTGAACCGGCAAGCCGAATTAAATCATTGATGTTTACAGGATTCAAAAAGGCTTGTCACAAATCATATAAATTTGACTCAAAAACAGAAAAAGATTTTTCAATAATTTTGGAAGGTGATAATTCTGTTCAAAAGTGGTTACGCCCTGCGCCAAGCCAATTTAATATAACTTGGGATAACAATAAGCGCAACTATGAACCGGATTTTGTTGTTGAGACATCTGACACGATTTATTTAATCGAAACCAAAAAAGAAAATGATATTTCAACAGAAGAAGTGCAATCAAAAGCCAAAGCAGCACTATTGTATTGCAAAAATGCTACAGAATACACAACTGCAAACGGTGGTAAACCTTGGAAATATATTCTTTTACCACACGATTCAGTGAAACTGAATATGTCTTTGGATTACTTGGTTAAGCAGTATGAATATAAGGAAGTGTAATATCGGAGTAATGAGTGGGAAAATTTTATAAATCGGATTTTTGTTCAACAAAATATGCCAATATAACAGGTGATATTTATCATTATACGTCTGTAGATGGAATTATTGGAATTTTAAGAAATAAAGAATTATGGTTTACTAATATATATTTTCTTAATGATAATCAAGAACTGTTTTATACTTATAAATTAATAGATGAAGTTACTAAAGAAATTAAGAAAGAGTTAAGCGAAACTTTTTATAAAAAAATTAAGGCTCGTCAAAATTATTTGTTAAGTGAAGATTTTTTTGAACAAGAAAAAAATGTTTGGGGTCGACATGAATATTATGTTGCATCTTTTTCTACTGATAATGATAGTTTAGCGTTGTGGAATTATTATACAAAATCCGATATAACAGGTTATAATATTGGCTTTAAAGACTATGCTTTTACTGATCATTCAGTTGCTCAAGGTAAAGTTTGTTATGAAAAAATCAAGCAAAAAGAAATGCTTAAATCAACAATATTAAAACATTATGAGCAATATAATAACTCTCCTAATAATGAAAAAAAGAGTGTAATAAGAGATTTATATTATAATTTCATTATTTATAGTTTATTTTTTAAAAATGAAAAATATAAAATTGAAAATGAATACAGGGTTGTAATGACTGTTTGCAACTCTTCTCCAGATGAAGAAAAGAATTGCTATTATAGGCATAAAAAAGGTTTGATAATCCCATATATAAAATTTGATTTAAATAAATTGAAAAGTAATTCTACAAAAGAGTTAAGGGAAGTAATTGATAAAATTAAAATTTCACCAATAAATCAAGGTAAAATAACTAAATATGGCGTCACTAGACTAGCTCACTGTGCGGATTTGTATGATTGCGAGATAACATTTTCTGAAGCAGATATGAAGTATTAATTTTTTAGCTTGACTTCCGTGTACATGCAAGTGATGAATGGCACAACCTAAAAGGAGGTTGTGCATGGAAGAAAGATTTGTTATCAAAAGAAAAGATTTTAAAACGTTGGAGCGGTATGCTGAAAATATTTATAATACAACGGTTGTAATTGATTATTTTTGCTCGTCACAAAAGGAATACGAAGAACTTTATAACCTTGCACCGGTTGTGAAAAACTTACGCAAAGATGCAGACCAAATTAATTCATTTTTTATAAATTATCCGGAAAGTATTGATGAATAATTTTAAAACTATATCAAAACCATTTTTAAAACCTTTTTAACTCTTTTTAAAAACTGTGTTAAATGCATTTTATGAGTAAAGCTTCATCTAAAAAAATAAGTAGGCTTATAATCGATTTTGGCGATTTTGCAAAAATCTTATTCAAGCATTTTTAAAAAATTCATAACAGTATCTTCATCAAAGTTAATTTCGGTATTTTGTTTGCGATGTTGTTTTTTATATTTAGACAATAACTGTTCTGTTCTATAAGATTTAAGCATTGCCTCAAAAAGATTTATCATTTGGTTCATTCTTCCTGGATTAATATGGTTGCCGTTTTCCATATCTTCTTTTATTTTTTCAAATGTGTGTCGAGCAAGTCCATATAAATCATCGTGAATATTTGAATATTGATTGATAAATTCTCTTCGTTTTGCAAGCCAATCATCATTATCACGCCAACGACGAATAGTCCGTTCGTTAACACCGATACGCTTAGCAACTTCTATAAGATTTAAAAAATCATAAACATACAAATATTCCGCAACCTTATGCAGGGATTTATCTTTCATAAAACTCCAATGGAAAAATGTGACAGCACTCTATGTTAGCTCGTTTTAAATCCAACTTCAAGTCCCTGCAAGGAAAAGATACGAAATTTAATTTTAGACTTCAATGATGACAATTTGTTGAAGTTTAATTTTTGTTTTCAACTTCAATGGAACTTTAACTATTTTGGAAATTCGGTTTGGTATATTGAAAAAATGTAAAAAATAGTTTATAGTAACGTTACTAGATTTCCCTTGTAAAATGGAGGTTATAATATGTATAGCAATTACTTTGAGCAATTAGAAGATATCAGAAAATCTCAAAAAGTATCAGATACATTAAATAAGCTGCTCTTTGGTTATTACGTTACCGATAGAGAAAGAAAAGATGCAATGAAAGATGCCATAGATTTGATGTTAAAAGATGCTAAAACCAAACTAAACCCATATCAATTGATAGAAGTTGAAAATCGTGCTCAAGCTATGAAACTTTATATAGAAAATTTGCCAGAAGCAAACTTCTAATTTTGTAAAATTTGACAGATTTCTTCTTTAATATTTTGTAGATTATTTTTTAAATTATCATACTTTAAGTTTATAGTTTTAAAATCTATTTTAATTCTTTTATCACCAGTATTTAGGTAATAATCAGGAATCTCTGGAGATTTATCACTCCACCTAGGATATAGTAAGACAGCATGATTTGTATTATGCAACAAGCAATAGGTTGAAACTTGGAAAACATCAGCGTTTGAAAAATCATTTGAATTCGCTAATTTTTTATATTTAGTATCAATAATGATTTTTTGTTCTTCGTTTTCAGCAAATATATCTACAAAAGTGTTACGCTTTTTGTTATTATCGCCATCAAGAAGTTTTTTACCTTTTTGTGCTGTAAAATTCCATTCTGGATTAGACTTTTTTATTATTTCAAAAATAAATTCTTCAAATAATTTGTTCATATCCCAAACTAGCGAAATATTTTCAAATTTATTTTTTGATAAATCAACGCTTGTTTTTTCAACAAACATTTTTGCTAAATTAAATGGCTTTTTATAAAGCTCCTGATTACGGGTGAGCTTTATTTTATTGGCTTTAAATTTATCAAATCTAACAAGATCTATATCTGTATAATAGTTTATAATAAATTTTAAAGTCTTTTTATTGTAACTGTCATTTGAAATATTGTATAAACAAGTTGATACAAATAAAAATAACTGATTTAAAAGGTTGTTTTCAGAAAATTCATCATATTCACAATAAAATTTTGCCTGATTTGCACTGTTATATTTAATATTTTCTTTAAATTTTAACTTACCTTTTAGATAATTTAAATTATCATCTTCGCGCACGTATCTTCTTGGAGTTAGGCGTTTCAAACAATCAAATAATGATTTTGCATATTCTCTTATTAAAATTTCTATGAAAGGATTCTTTGCTGTAGATAATTTCGATTCATTAAAAGCCTTTATATCCAAATTTTTTGTATAAGAAAGCATAAATATTAAATTTTTTAAAATATTTTCTTTGCAATCATTGTCGCAAATTAACTTTGGCAAAATCTGAAAGTGTGTATTTTTATATTTAATTACTCCCACCCAAGAACTTGCCTCAATTCCATGCCTTGTTACTTTTAGCGCTTGCGTTAAATTTTGACACTTCAAATATGCATATAACCCGTCTAGATTACAGCTATCAAGTTCTTTTTCTTCATATTCCTTAATTACAATAGGAGCTGCCATATCGACTCTATTCAAACTTTTCTTGATTTAGTGCAACTAAGAAATCTTCAACTTCATCAGGAGTTTTAAATTCACAAACGACTTCATCACATTCATTTTTTAAATAATCAGGAATATCTATTTCTTTAATAAAACCAGGTATTATTAATTTTAATTTATCCCAATCACAATAGAAATATTCATTTAACAAAGGTATTATTTCACTAAACCAAATATCCTTAAGAGTATCAATATCAGCGTTGTCATACGTTTGCCCTCCTTAAAGGCATTCGTATGTTAAATCGTTTATTATCAAATTGGAAGTCATTTCAGGGGAAATGTGTTGTTTTGTGTCTGAAAAATATAAATTAACAAATCTTAATTGCAACTAAAAAATAGTTGCAGAAAATGGTAATATGAATTATAATATTTATATGACTAAGGCAGATAAATTACTTAAACGATTTAAAAGTAAACCTAAAGATTTTACCTATGAAGAATTGGTTCAAGTTCTCAAGTATTTTGGATATATAGAACTTGCCACAGGTAAAACGACCGGTTCTGCCAAGAAATTTAAAAATGATAAAAATGATTTAATAAATTTTCATAAGCCACATCCCGGCAATATTATCAAAAGTTATGTAATCAATCAGATAATAGAAAAACTGGAAAGGAATGGGTTAATATAATGTTTAATATGAAAAATAATAATTTATTAAAATATAAAAATTATATTGGTTCTGTTGAATATGATTTAACAGATAAATGTCTTTTCGGAAAAATTTTATTTATTGATGATTTGGTTACTTATGAAGGTAATACTATTGAAGAATTGGAAAATGCTTTTCATGAAATGGTTGATGATTATTTAGAAACTTGTAAAGAAATAGGCAAAGAACCACAAAAAGCATATAGCGGTAATTTTAATATTCGTACATCTCCGGAAATTCATCAAGCATTAGCAGAAATTGCAAAAATTGAAAATGTAAGTTTGAATAAATTAATTATTACTATTTTTAGTAATTTTGTAGAAAATAGTGATAAAGATAATAAATTATATAATCATGTATTAAAGAAATTATCTAATGCATAATTATTTACTATAAATAATATTAATAGAGATACTTAATATTATAATTAAGTATCTCTATTTTAATTTTGCATATATATTTGAGGGAAGTTTGTTGTTTTGTGTCTGAAAATTATATTTTGTAACAGCAATTTTTATTTATAAAACGCTTTTAAACATCTTTTAAATACAATTTGAATAGCATTTGAACATAAAAACTCTCAAATTCTAGGAAAAATTCTCACAAAAACTTCCTACTTGGATGCATAAATTTATACCGATATAATTTACAGTTAGTTTTAGAAAACTCAATTTGTATTACCTCAATTTTTGAAGTTGGAAGATGGTCGGAAACAAAGTTTTAAAAGCCAAAAGCATTGTTTTAAAAGCATCTTGAAAACTTCCGACTTTGAGGCTTTTTGATTTTGAGGTAATACAAAATTGCCGTTTTTTGCCAGAGGCTAAAATGTAGATATATCTAGCGATAGAGGCATTTGTTACATTCTAAAAATGGATACAAAACGGATGAAAAATGGATTTTCCGGCAATTCTGAAGTGTCCGACCATCAAACTCTAGGAATGCCATCAAACCTAAACACCGTCTAAAGAATTTCCATTACCTCGACCATTACTTCCTTCTAAAGTGTCCAGATTAAGCACACAAAAGATAGAGGCAAAATCAAAGTTCTGCAAACGGACTTTTTGGGGTAGCAAAAGGGACATTTCGGGTATTTTGAAATGTCCGACTATCAAACTCTAGGAAGCCCCTCAAACCTAAACGGTGTTTGAAAAATCTCCATTACTTCGACCATTACTTTATTTGAAAATGTCCAGATTAATCATATGGGAACTTAAATAAAGGACACTGGGCTAATTTGGTAGAAAATTAACTTACATTTTTTCAATATACCAAACCGAATTTCCGAAGTGATTAAAATTACTTTGGAGTTGAAAGTAGAAATTAAATTCCATAGAATTATCATATTTATAGTTATAAAACGGCTTGTTTAGCTTTGTTTTGCGAAAGCTTTCAAAGGCGATTGTCTTGGATTATTGCTCCATAAAAACAAGTCGTTCATTTCGTTTCACTTCACTTCATTCCAGATGCAAGCTCACAAGTTTCGCCATAGGCTCAACTGTTTGACGGGAAACATTATAACGCTCTGCAATTTTGTTTATAGTAACTCCTTGTATTTTAGATGACATAAAAATCGCTAAATCTAAAATATCTAAAACTCTCGAATATCTTGGTTTATCTTCTGCAATAATACTCTCCCTATCTTAATTCCATTTTTATTTTGCAAAGAGGATAGGCTCAATAGTGCAGAAGATAGATAAAAGCTTATGGTTTCAGAAAACAAGATGAAACAACCGGCAAATCCCGTTGGCTCAACGAATCCGAAACCGTCGCAGAATTAATGAAAATGTATCAGGAACTGACTAAGGGAAAATAGATAAATATAGAGGGCAGGCAAAATACCTGTACTTATGAACGATTTCAAAAATTAAATGAAGTTCTTTTAAGTGCAAAAGAAGAATTAAAAAGCCACTCCAGTGAGTGGCTTTTTAGTGTTTATATAACTATTTGTTTTTACAATCCACGGCTTAGGTTTTTGATGACTCTGCCTTTGATTACGACTTCTACGTCGTCGGTAGGGTGCAAGATTTCAGGTCCGCCGT
>JAZTWQ010000032.1:0-2385 GCA_045635965.1 Candidatus Gastranaerophilaceae bacterium | reverse complement strand
ACGCCGCCAGCGTTCGTCCTGAGCCAGGATCAAACTCTCCATTGTCAGAAAGTTTATGTCCATCGCATCTCTGCGATTTTCGACTCATTCACTCGCTAGCTCTCGCTTGCGATTCTTTTCGTTGTTCCGTTCATTTCTTTTAAATCAACAGGTATTTCTTCGTCGTTTTCAGCTATTCTTTTGTCAATGTTCTAGCGATTTTAGGACAGCAAGGTTTCCCTTTTCCATTCCCTCAATCTCGAGCTGATTTAATCAGCTTTGTTATCGTATCACCGACATTTTTTAATGTCAAGTGTTATTTTTTTGTTTTGTTAAAATTGCTTAATATTATTAATTTTAAATTTATATTCGGCTATCTAACTGTGTTTTCAATGTTCTTGTGGTAAATTCATCTCTCAATTCCACTTTATTAATAGTACATGGTAAATTTTAAAATGCAAGCACTTTTTTCTAAAAAATATCATTTTAGTAACGAATTGTAAATTGAAGTTCCAAAAAACGCACTTTTAGTGCTTTAGCTGTTTTAAGAAAGACACAAATGGAGAAAAAATGACAAGTCTACTAACAACGAATTTTAATACAAATTCCAACTCCGCATTGAACACACTTGTTGCGGCTCCGATTAGCACAACAAAAACGCAAACCGGAGTACCACCAGAAGCAAAAAGTGCTCTTTTAAGCGCAAGCATGTGTGCGATTTTGGGTGGCATTTGGGCAGCCCCTCCAAAATTCAATGCACAAGACTTGTTAAACATGAAAAATGATACATTCACATCTACAACGCAAAAAGCAAAAACAGCATGTCCAGAAGCATTTTTAAGCTTTAATGTAATAAAAGAAAACATACAAAATAAAACCGATAGCTACATAAGTCATTTTTTTGGCGAAAAAAACAAAATTACCAAAAAAGAAATACTCAACCTACTTGGAGAAGAAAACGAAACGACACTAAAAACTTCTATTGAAAAGTTAGAAAACAAATTATCCAAAATTGGACAAATAAATGACGACTCATTTTGGGAGAATTTACCTACAAACAAAAGATTAAATAAAAAGCAGAAAGAACAATTAAAAAGCGCATTTGGCGATGAATTATACAATGAAATTATCAAGCAAAAACCAAACAACATAAGAGAATATGTTTTAGAACAATGCAACCTATTGGAGAAGAAAAAAGTCGGGCAACATTTTTGTAGCATTTCAATAGACAATCAATTAAGAAAAGAGCATGCCACTTCAAATATAAAATCAAAATTAACCAAAGAACTTAGCGCAACAATAGAAGAATGTTATCAAAAAATCAAGGCAAAACTGCCTAAAACAAGATTAAAAACTGCAGCAAAATGGTTTGCGTCAGGATTACTAATCTCCGCTGTTTTAGATGTTACTTTTAATTTTATTAGAAATAAAAAATCGGCAAAATAATTTATGTAGCTATCTAAAATGAGGTGCTATTAACCCCTCATCTTAGTTTCCTATCATTAATCGTTTATTTTATTGTTAGTTTAATAAAACTGACCTCACTTAATGTTTTTTGACAAAATAAAAAGATATACAAACTTAGCCAAACTTATCTTTAACCATTTGATTTTTGACAAGCAAGCCATTTTACAGATTTTGGACGATTTTCATTCCCAACTAATGGCATATTCGCAAGATAAGGCACACTATAATTATTTCCGCTAGGCTTACAAATTGCATCATTTTCATCTCGATTTGGGCATACAGTGAAATCCTTAATCATCATAGTTTTCCCACCATTTTGAATACCAAACAACTGCTCAGTCGTATTCATCCCATCACTTGTATAGGCAATAGTGTTGTAATGCCACTCACCCGAATAACCAACGCCATAAAACGCTAAAGCACTATTAGACACATTGCCGCCACTAGGAATATAGGTTGAATTGTTATAATGTACAATATTTGGCAACTGAGGATAATTTCCGCCATCCCCCCTAACTTCCATATTCGGATAATATGCCCACAAACTACTTGGATAACTATATGGTCCATAACGAAGTTGATTTTTCATATACAAACCATAATATGGTAAAAATGGTGAAACATGCTTATGTTTATGAACCATTTGTTCAAGAGTTGTATTTGTTGAAGCATCGTCTTCACCGACTATACGAGGGTAATGACCGATAAAATCGGTATCAACAGGAGTCCAGCCAGTTGGACAACGTCTTAAATTAAAAAACATTATAGCGCCAGCAGGAATATTAGCTTGTGTGCGTCTAAGTTCTTCTATTTTTCTATTCAAGACTTGTACTTGAACATCACTCATATTATTATGTTTGATTTGCTTAGCTATCATCGGCGCAGAATAACCCAAGATAAGGCTTCCTATCAACAACGCTATCATCGCTTCTGCGACAG
>JAZTWQ010000031.1:0-276349 GCA_045635965.1 Candidatus Gastranaerophilaceae bacterium | reverse complement strand
TTGCGGGTTTTCGCCATTTTGTTCTTTCTCATTACTCCATCTCCTGATTTGTGTAGACTTGGTAAAGTCACCTGCTAATTTTTTCAACAGTAGACTAAATCTACCCCACATTTCACATTTAATTCACAAAGGAATTATACTAAATTTAATTATCAATTGCAATGTAATCAAATTTTTACAAATAAAAAAAGACCCATAAATGGGTCTTTTTTTATTTATTCATAAATATAACTTAACCTACCAATTCAGCGTCGTCTGATTCAGATGCTTTTACCATAATAGCATGCTCAACCGGATTTTCTTTTTTCATTGATGTGTCAAAATTATAATCATCAAAACCAAATTCATCTTTTGCTTTTCTTGAAGCACTTTCATCTACCAATCTTTTTGCTAAATCAGCGATTTCATATACTAATTGGTATCTGTTTTCAGTTTTTTCATTTAAATCCCAAGCAATTTTTATAATTTGATTCATTAGTTTCTCCTAGCATATCTACTTAAAATTACTATACAATGAGAAAAAAATATTTTCAAGTAAAATATTTTTTCTTTTAAATTTGCCCTGGCAATGGTGCTCCTTGTTGAGTTGCCGGTGCATGCGTCGGAACAACCACATCTATATTTTGTTCTGTTTTTACATCCTCAATATTTTGAGACTGAATAATTGTGTTGTTTCCTATTGGTGCTAATTTTTGATTAATAGGCGCAATCGGTTGTGTTGTATTAGAAATCGTTTTTACTGTATCAATAACTTTTGTTGTGTTTGGCTGAGTTTGCTCTGCGTCAATTGTTCCTTCTTTAATCATTTCATCTCTGTTAAAAAATCGCATGTGCAAATTTTTAGGAAAGTCTAGTTTTAGGTCCATATCCATATCAATATCTAAAATACCATTTCTAAATACCTTGGAGTCTCTTTCTTCGAGTTCTTTCATCTCTTCAACAGTCATACTCTTAGGAAGTGTAATATAATTTATTTCAACTTCAGGATAAACAAAATCGCTATTTCCAAACCTTGCTGTTGCAACTTTCATGACGTCACGCCATATTAAAGCCGGAACAGTTCCTCCTGTCATACCTCTCATTACTGAGTTGTCATCATTTCCAACCCAAACACCTGTGACTATATCAGGTGTAAATCCAACGAACCATGCATCCCTGTAATCATCAGTTGTTCCAGTTTTTGCGCCTACTGGAACACCAATATTCGCAGCTCTTCCTGTACCGCCAGTAACTACGGTTTTCATCATTGCGGTCATTGTTGCAGCTGTTTCGTAAGATATGGCTTTTACAGCTTTTGGTTTTTGAGCTTGGTATACAATCTTGCCTCGGTTTGTTTCAACTCGCTTAATGGCGTATGGAGAAACTCTAAATCCTCCATTTGCAAATGCTCCGTAAGCTACTGTTAAATCATATAACTTAACACCATTAGAACCAAGCGCAATAGTAGAGTCGTATTCCATAGGAGTAGAAATTCCTAATGCGCGTGCTAAAGTAATTACTGCTCTAACACCAACATCTTGTATTAATCTAACAGCCATGACGTTAGACGAAACCATCAAACCTGCATATAAAGGAATTTGTCCACGATATTTTGAACCATAGTTTCTTGGGCTCCACTTGCCAACGGTAACGGGTTTGTCGTCAAGGATATCATTTGGTCCCCAACCTTTTTCAATTGCGGCAGCATAAACTATTGGTTTAAAAGCAGACCCCGGTGGTCTAACTGATTGGGCAATTCTATCGTATTGCGTTTCTTTATAATTTTTTCCGCCCGCGTAGGTTATAATTTCGCCTGTAGTAGGTGAGAATGAAAATACTGCGGCTTGATTTTTAACTCCAGTCATACCCCAAGCTTTTAAATTATTAATCATTGCCAAATTCGCAGCTGTTTGAGCTTTAGAATCAAGAGTAGTATATATTTTGTAACCGCCATGAATAATTTCTGTTTCCGAAAATCCCATTTTTTGCAGTTCTTTCATTACATAATCTACAAAATAAGGGGCTTTGTTATAGACATAAACACTTGGCAGTGGATTTAATGTAACCTTTTCTTCTTTAGCCTGTTTCATTTGCGCTTTTGTTATATAGTGCATTTTATACATTCTATTAAGAACTTGGTTTCTTCTATTAATTGCCTTATTTAAATTGTTAAATGGAGAATAAACAGAAGGAGCTTGTGGTAAGCCTGCAATCAAAGCACATTCTGAAAGCGTTAATTCGTTTAATGGTTTATTAAAATAAACCTTTGCCGCTCCGGCTACTCCGTAAGAACCAGAGCCTAAATAAACGCTATTTAAATACATTTCAAGAATTTTATCTTTAGATACAGATTTTTCGATTCTTGAAGCTAAAATAAATTCTTTTATTTTTCTATTGTAAGTTTTTTCATTATTTAAGAATAATAAGCGTGCAAGCTGTTGTGTAATTGTGCTTGCTCCTTGAACAAACCTACCTGATTGTAAATTAACAACAACTGATCGAGCTAAACCAACCAAGTCATATCCTTTATGGCTATAAAAATTTTTATCTTCGGTTGCAATTATTGCTTTTTTTAGGGCATCAGGTATTTCTTTTATAGTAGCTCTTTCAGAAGTGTACGCTGTAAATGTTTTGATGATTTCGCCATCATTTGCGTATATTTGTGTAACGACATTAGGCTTGTATGATTCTAAATTTTTGATGGGTGGTAACATCATTGTATATAGATTTAATGCTGCTACACTTGCACATGCTACCGCCAACATTATCACAAATCCATTTGCTATAAACTTTCCTAATTGGTTTTTTTTCTTTTTACGTCTTGGCACTTTATATTCTCTCATAGCTATAACTGATTCCTTATATTATAATAAATAATATAAAACAAATATAGAATTATGTATAATGCTTAATATTCTCAAAACGATTTATTATGAAATTTGCTCGTATTTTGTCTCGCAAAAAATTTACTACAACATAAGCGGGGAATGTAAACAATGCGGAAAGTGTTGTAACTATATGTATAGTTATGATACATACAGTGAAAAAGAATTTAAAATAATGCAGTTTCTATACCCTGCATATAAAAGATTTTATATAAAGGGAAAAGATGGGAATGGAAATTTAATATTTGCATGTAAATTGGTTACTCCTGAAGGAAAATGTTCTGTATATAATAAACGGTTGGCGATGTGTAAAAGATATCCAGTAAAAAAACTCAGGCACAAAGCCGTTTTGCATGAAGGTTGTGGCTACAAGGTTGAAGACATTAAATTTCAAGATTATTTAAAAAAGAAGTAATTCTTTTTAATTTTAATTAATTAAATTGTAGGTTTATACAATAGACTAATTACATTTTTATAAACAAGATTTATTCTTTCTATAGATATTTCTTGTATTTACAAAATAAAATTAAGGAGAAATTTATGAAAAATTTTGTAGTAAACTTTGGGGGATTTATTGTTGATATTATAGCTTTTTTGACGCTTATAGGCTTGGCAATATCAACGGTAAAAGTTATTGGTGCTCAAGGACTTTGGGCAGGATTAGGTGTGCTTTGGGGCGGTCTTGTAAGTTTTGTTTTTGTCTTCTTTTTAATCTATCTTGTTATGTCTATTAATGATAAATTGACTAAAGTTGATAACGATATCCAAAATAAATATTAATTCTGTTAAATTATAATTGAAAACACCGCAGTTTGATTTTAAAAATCTAACTTGTGGTGTTTTTAGTTTTGTTCTTTTATTAAAAACCTTTACAACTAATGAACAAATGTTTATTTTATCTATAAGTTTTGTTATAATAAAATTGTAAATGACCAACCGGGGATATTCTGGTACTATCCATACTATCCACATAAATTGACCAATTGGGCAATATTCTTATTGTTAAAATATAGTATTATATACCCAGAAAAGAATGGTAAATTGGAAGATGAAAAACGTATTTATTAACGCGCATGTAAGCGTGAATGAACTGGAAAATTTAAAATCACACGTAAATTATCAAATAGTGTTTGATAAAGAGTTGTGTGAGCCTACAACATGTGAAATCGATACCAACTTTGCAATTGTTGATGCCGATTCTACTGATAATCTAAATTTGTTTATTAATAAATATAAGAAATTTAATACAAAACTTTTTGCTTTTACAAGCAACACAAGTAAAGCTAATATTTTAAAATTATATTCTTTGGGCTTTGATAATGTATCATCTAAGCCTGAAAATTTGGAAGAATACATATTAAATATTATAAATCCGGAAAATAAAGATGTTTGTTTGGACGATGCCGGAAAGTATAAAAATTCCCAAAAAGTTATCATATTATCCGATAGTCAGATAAGTTCAAGTTTATTAGTTGACACGCTTGAGCCATTTAAATTTGTGTATACAATTAGAGGGCTAAATTTACAATTCCAAAATGATATACAAAAAGATAAATATGATTTGATAATCATAGATTGCAAAGAAGCCAATGAGGCTGTTTGTGAAGCAACGGAGGTGATTTTAAAGTCAAAACTTAATAAGACCTCTCCAATAATTTTAATTTCAGATTCTTTAGACTCAACAAAATGGTTTGATGACTATAAACAAAACCCTTACCAATGCATTGAAAAACCTTATAAACCGCAAATATTGCAGTCTCAAGTGAAAAATATATTAAAAATTAAAGAGCTACAAGATAAACTCAAGAATGAAAATAATCTCCTTGATAGTATGGTGACAAATTCATTTAATCAGTTAATTATTACTGATTCTAATTTTACAATACTTGGTGGAGGAAATCAGCATATTAAAATTGATAAAAATGAGTATTTTTTTAATGTTCTTAGTAGTCAAAATATTGTGTTTCCAGAAGAGGCTATCAGAATATTTTCAAGAACCTCACAAAAAGACATTAAATTTAGAATTTCTCATCTTGAAAAAACTTATGAGGTAATTATATCAAAGGTCTTTAAAGATACAGAATTTTTTGAACAGTATCTTATTGTGATTGAAGATATAACTGAGCAGATACTTGTTGAAGAGCAAAAGGAAACATTTATTGCAACGCTTACACATGATTTAAAATCTCCGCTTAGAGCAGAACAAAATATATTGAAACAGCTTTTAGAGGAACGTTTTGGAGCATTAACAAATGAGCAAAAAATGATTTTAAAAGAGATTTTAAATTCAAAAGATTATGAAAATAAAATGATTGATAATCTATTAACCAGATACAATGTAACCTCTAATTCTTTTAAGTTATTTATTGAAGAAAATAATTTTAAAGAAACAATTGAAAAATCAGTTAAAGAAGTAGCTTATTTGTTTGAAAATAAAAATCAAGTATTGGAAATTAATTATTCGGCTAAAACGAATATTTTTGAGTATGATAAAACAGAGATTAAACGAGTTTTATTAAATCTCTTACAAAATGCCACAGAATATACTTCTAAAAACGGGCATGTTTGTATTGATATAACAGAAACACAAACAGATATTGTAACTACGGTAACAGACAATGGATATGGTATTAAGGCAGAATATTTGCCTCATATCTTTGATAAAAATGTCACATTAGCGAAGAAGTATAGAAAAGTTGGTGCCGGTTTGGGATTATATATTTGTAAAACAATTATAAACCTACACAATGGTACTATTAAAGTAAAAAGTGAACTTGATAAAGGAACAAGTTTCACTTTTACACTTCCTAAAAAACAACCAAAGTAGGCGTTTTAATTATGCAACCGGTATATTATCAAAGTTGGGTCTTTTTATAACCTCATATTCAACGGTATCTTTTTGTTTGTTTTCTTTAGTTTTACCAAGTACACGTTTTTTTCTTATGAGCATGTCAATAAATGCTTCTATTCTTGTAATAAAACCGGCTTCGCCTGTGTGTTCATCTAAAGTTAAGCCTAAAACGGGTTTTTCAAACTTTTTAGAGTTTCTAACTATTCTGTCAACCATAATAGAATCTGGTCCGCATCCGAATGCTGTTATTGTAATTAGTCCATCAACTTTTGAATTTCGTAAATAATGACCAGCTGCGCCTGTCATTTCTGATTCATTTGCCCAATATGCTTTTTCAACACCCAAGGTTGTATATCCTTCAATTAACTGTTCTTGAGTCAGTTGTTCATAAGTATATACCTTAACTCCAAGTGCTTCCAACTTGTCAAATATTTTCATTGAAACTCTTTCGTCATAGATATTATATCCATGAGAAATAAGGGCAACTGCAACCTCGTATTCTTTTTCGGAACTTGGAATTATAATATTTCCATTTATAGCGCCTCTTAACGCTTTTTCAAAAGGAACACCTGCTTTTGCCATTGTCTGATAATTATTGAAAACTTGCCAAGCATATTTTTGTGCTTCTGAAATTCTTTGTTCATCTTTAATTCCAAATTTTTTAGCAATATCAAGCAAAAACTCAGGTAAGCCTTGTTCCTTTTCTGATTTATCCAAAGTTGACTCTATAAGAATAAAATCACGTTTTACAACATTCCTGACCAAATCCGGCAATGCACGAATTTTTGAACAATTATATATTTTATGGGCAACAGATTGAATAGACGGAATAAAAATTTTATCTACACCTTTATCCAATAAATTCAGTACATGACCAACATAAACTTTGATAGGTAAACAAGTCTCTGTAACAACCAACGAAGAACCGTTAGACATTGTTTGTTTAGTTGTTTTATCTGACAAAACAATTTCTATTCCTAATGATTTAAAAAATCCAAACCAAAAAGGATAGTAATTGTAATATATTAAAGCACGTGGTATACCAACTCTCATTTTTCACCTACTAGAATGGTTTTGTCTGACCTAGTTTGTTTCTTAATTCTCTAAATCTTGCAATATCTTCTTGTGCTTTGCTAGATTCTTTAAATACTGCTTGAGTAGTTGGATGAACAAGCAAAATATAATCCATGTGAATTTCTAAGAAGTTATATCTTCTTGGTGGTTGATTAGAATTTTTAGCATAAATTTCTACGTTAGTAACCGCCAAAAAACGTCTTTCTTTGTCATTTAACAAATCAGTTAAATCACGATTAGAATTTGTATATTTTGCTACGTGAACAGTACCTTTAATGTCATGGTCAACTGTTAAAATATTAACCTCTACCGGAATTGTATCAATGTGTTTTCCCATTTTTTTATCCTTATCTATCTTCCATCACAATTATATAATAGTTTATTTATTTTGGCTAGACTGCGCTGTTCCCCAAAAAACAGCAATATCTGAAGGTGCCAATCTTACTTCAAATTTTCTTTTGTTATACATTATTGTACCACTAGGCATTTTTAACGGCACAAGTTCTTCAAAAGATTTAATGTTTTTGTATGTTACGTTTCCAGATGCTTCAATCTGGCTGTTATGATTTAATATTACAACCACTTTATTTGTACCATCGTTGTATTCATAAGCAAAAATATCTTTGTTTGATGTTTTTAAAATATCAGGTTCCCTATTTAATAAATCTAAGAATCTAGCCTTAAATGATGATGCCATCATAAAAGAACTTATCAAGTTTGTTTGGCTTCCGCCGGCGCGTCTTGAAAAATTAAAAATATCCAGCTTTCCTTTGTGTACATAATAAGTTTCATCATCGGTATAGGAAACATTTGCGCGTCTATTTGCGTATGGGTAATTATAAAAATCACCGGTGATGAATCCATTTACAAAATAAGCGTTTCCAGGAAGGGTAAATGCTAGCCACAAAAGTTGGGTTGGATAATTTGAATTAATTAACATTGGACTAATGTCGTCATGTGTTGCAAAATTTAATATTATAGACTTGTTAGCGCCAATATCTTCAGAATGTTTTTTTGCCTCTTTGTTTGCAACAAATAATTCTGCAGCTGATTCGAATTTTTGATAATTCATAAAATTGCCTAAATAAGAATCAAATCCTGCGCGTAATAATTTATCGTAAGTTGTGAATGTTTCAACTTTTTCGATTTTTTCTTTCCAAATTGGGGATGCTTCTGCTAAAAATAAAAACTGAGGATCGTTACTTCTTGCGTATGAAATTAATTCTTGCCAAAATTCATACGGTTTTATTGTTGCAACATCCGCACGTATACCATCCGCACCTAATTTTTTTATCATATCAATGAATTTTTTGTGTTCAGCTAATAAATCTCTATTTAGCGTTCCATCATTTTCTTTAACTTTAAATAATCGAACATCTGTCCAATCGGCAGGAATTATGCCATTGCCATCTGCACCTGATTCAAATAGTTCTGGGCGACGTAAAAACATGTCATAAGAACCACAACTTGGTAAGTCTATGATTACTCTAATACCTCTTTTATGAGCTTCATCAATAAATATTTTTGCTTCATCAAAAACACTTAAATCATTATTTTTGTCATCTAATTGAGGATTTATGCTGGCAAAATCATCCATTGCATACAATGACCCCGCTGTTCCTAATGATTTAATTCTTCCAATAGGTGTGATTGGTAGTAGATGAACGGTGTTAATGCCCAGTGCGGCTAAAGAGTCTAATCTTTTTATAGCTCCTATGAATGTGCCGACTTTTTCACCGGCTTCAATATCTATTATTTGATTTTCATTTGTATCGGAGGCTGAAAATGTTCGAATGTTTAAAACGTAAACATTTGCAGCATTATTTTGAAATAAACTTCTCGCATCATTGTGCCAAGCAAAAACCGGCTGAGCGATAAGTATGATTAATATTATCAATATTGAAACTATTTTTTTTCTCATATAAACCTCTAATTCTCCACTAATATAATACGTTATAATAAAATAACAGGCAAAAAATTAAAAGAATTTTACAAAAGTTTTTGTAATTGTTCAATAACCATATCTGGTGTTATGTTTTTCATGCACTCATAATTTTTTTTGCATTTTTTGGGGTGTTTACATGGCGAGCAGTTTAAGTTTAATGAAATTATATCAGCATTAATAGGCGCCCACTGGGAAACAGACGTTGGACCAAATAAAGTTATAACTTTTTTACCCAAAGCGGATGCAACATGCCCAAAACCGCTATCTACACCAAATACGACATCCATTTTCGAAATAAGTGCAATAACCTCATCAAAATTTAATTTACCACAAAGATTTTTGATTTCACCATCAGCTGCGCCTATGATAATATCACCGCAATATTGTTTTTCGCTTTCTAAACCGACAAAATAAACAGCATAATCTTGTGATGTAAAATAATCAACAATCTTGGAAAAATTTTCAACTGTCCAATCTTTTACCTGAGTTGAAGATTTGGCAACTATTAATACTCTTTTTTTAGGGTTTAAATATTGTTTGATTACATCACAAGCATGTTCATTCACATAAAATTCCAATGATTTGTTATTAATTTCTACATAATCATTAGATAGAATATCCATAAAATGCTCTAATTCATGTTTTTTTTCAGTTTTGTCATAGTCAACAACATTACTTAAAAATAAATTTCTAAATTGTCCCCCAAAACCTACAACATTTTTTATTCCTAGTCTAAATGTCAGCAATGCTGAGGATAAAGAACGTTTTAGAAGATATGCTTTTTCATATTTATTTTTTCTTAATTCTGTAATATTTAATTTGCGCGAGTCATAAATATTTTTGACGTAAGGACAATTTTTATACATTAAAACGCCTGCATTTTTTGTTATTATGTCAATATTACAACGTCCAACATGCTTTTTTAATTCTCTTAAAAAAGGAATGGCTAAAACTGAATCTCCAATAAAATTAGGTGCAATAACTAGTATATTTTTCATAACAACCGCCTGAATACTAAAAAAGAGCCCTTCGGCTCTTTTAAAATGGTGGGCGTTGAGAGGCTCGAACTCCCGACATCTTCCTTGTAAGGGAAGCGCTCTACCAACTGAGCTAAACGCCCGAAACTTTCGTTTCTCGTTATCAGGTTCAACCCTGACCACATTTATTATAGTACTTGCTCAAAAATAATTGTCAATACTTTATTTTATTTTTTTGAAATCCCCAGTATATAAGGGTTTATAGAAATTCAAATCCAACTTCATTAACATGCTTTGCATAAGAGCCAACATGCTTAAATGATTTTGTGTTTTGTAGTATTTCAAAAAGAGCTTTCGCAATCTTTAAATCTTTAACGTGCCCATCAAAATCTATATAAAATGTGTATTCACCTAAGAACTTTTTAGAAGGTCTGGAGTTAATATAACTCATGTTAATGTTGTAATTTTGTAAAATATTTAAGATTTTATTCAGCGCTCCGGGTTTGTTTTCTGTTGTAAAGGTAATACTGGTTTTATCATTTCCGGTTCTTGGAGTGTCTTCTCGCCCAATTAAGACAAATCTTGTTTGGTTGTCTTTTATATCATTAATTTCTCGTGCTAAAACCGGACAATTATAAAGTGTAGCTGCTTTTTCGCTTGCAATTGCAGCATGCCCGTGGTCGACGTACTCTAATTCTTTTACGGCTTGTGCTGTAGATGTAGCGGTACATATTCGTACATCTTCCATTAAATTATTGGATATAAACTCTCGACACTGTGCTATACCTTGTGGGTAAGACGAAATTGTATGAATTTCATTTAAGTTTTTTGCCTTTGTTATTAGGCAATGAGAAATCGGTATAACAACTTCACCAAGAATTTTAATCGTATCATCATTTAAACGTGTTAAACAATCCAGAGTTTCACGTACAAATCCTTCTATAGAGTTTTCAACAGGTATAACCCCTAAAAGGTTTTTGTCTTTGCTTTCATCCAATTCTTTTAATAAAGAAATTATTGTGTGCTTTGAAAATTCTTCACTATTTATAAAGCTGTATTTTTCAATAAATTTATCTTTTGCCATATCTGTGTATGAACCTTTCGGTCCAAAAAATAATATTTTTTTATCGTTTTTTTCTTTAAACATTGTAACTCCATCATTTATCTTATATGATTATATAAAAAGGAGCAAAGCATGGCAAATATAAAATTTGGAACTGATGGATGGCGCGCAATTGTAGGTAAAGATTTTAATGATGAAAATGTAAAATTAGTAATTGAAGCCATAGCAAAATATGTTTTTGATGAATTTGGTATAACTAAAAAAATAATTATTGGTTATGACCCCAGAAACAAAGCAGATGAATATGCCCAAATGTCTGCCGAAATTCTTTGTAAAAAAGGTTTTGATGTTGTTCTAAGTGAAAAATTTGTCCCAACTCCTATTTTAGCATTTTACGCTAAAGAATATAACGCGTCAGCTATAATGTTTACCGCATCTCATAATCCGCCCGAATATTTGGGAATAAAATATATTCCTGATTATGCCGGACCTGCGACTACAGAAATTACAGAACAAATTGTAAAAAATATAGGTATAACAATTCCAGACTATCAAACCGGTTCTATCAAAAAGCAATTCTTTTTTGATGAATATTTAGAACACATTGAAGAACTTGTAGATTTCAATAAAATCAAAAAAATGAATAGAAAAATCGTTTTTGATGCACTTTATTCGGCTGCAAACGGTTATTTTGATAAAATTTTGGATAAAAAAGGAATAAGGTATGAAATCTTGCATAACTATAGAGATATTAACTTTGGAGGAGGATTGCCGGAACCAAAACCTAAATATCTGCATGAATTAATAGAAAAGGTTAAAAATACGCCTGAGGCTATTGGGCTGTCTAATGATGGAGATGCGGACAGATATGGTATCATAAATGAAAAAGGTGAATATGTAACACCAAATGAGGTTATGTGTTTACTTCTTTCGCACCTTGTTAAAAACAAAAAACTTTCAGGTAAATATGTTAAAACAGTGGGTTCAAGTCTTATGCATGACATCTTGGCAATGAAGCTGGGTATACAACTTATAGAAACACCCGTGGGTTTTAAATATGTTGGGCAGGCAATGAGAGAAAAAGATGTAATATTGGCGGGAGAAGAGTCAGGAGGGCTGAGCATAAAAGGTCATATACCGGAAAAAGATGGCTTGCTTGCAAATTTGTTAATTATGGATATGCTTGCGCAAACAGATAAATATTTATATGAAATACAAGAAGAATTAAAAGAATTTATAGGGGTTGAATTTATAAATGATAGAATTGATGTAAAACTTGACTCTAAAGATGAAATTAAAGCCATAATGGAAAAATTTAATTCAGATATGCAGCTTCATGAGCTTTTAGGTATAAAAAAAATTGGCAGAAAAGATGGGATAAAGTTATACCTAAGCGATGGTAAAAGCTGGCTTTTAATTCGCCCAAGCGGAACAGAACCACTTCTAAGAATTTATATTGAAACAAATACTCAAGAAAAGTTGGAGCAATTAAAGAAAATTGCAAGAAATGTAGCAGTGATGGAGGTTTAAAATGATTATAGATAAATTAGAAAATGCTCATTTGTATTACTCATTAAGCAAAAACCTTGAAAAAGGACTAAAGTATTTGCAGTCAACAAATCTTTTGTTAACAGAGGATGGAAAATATATTATAGAAGGCGATGCTATTTATGCAAATGTCCAATCAGGTCTTACTAAAGATTCAATGACAACTCCGTGGGAAACGCACAGAATTTATACTGATATTCAATATGTCATTAAAGGTGCTGAAATTATGGGCTGGGTAAATCTTGATGAGTTTCAAAAAACAGAAGAGTACGATAATGATAAAGATGTTGTTTTCGGAAACGCTCAAGGTAATTATTTCACAGTACCGGAAGGGTATTTTGTAATTTTTACACCTCAAGATGCTCACAAGCCAATGCTAAAAATCAACACTCCTGATTACGTTAAAAAAGTTATAGTTAAAGTAAAATATTAATTATTCATGCTATAATTTAACTAATATGAGGAGTTAAAAGTGAACATCAAGGGGTTTATAAAGGAAACAGTTGAAACAATTTTGTTTGTGATAGTTATGGTAATAATTATCAGATTTTTTGTTGGCGAAATCCGTTGGATACCTTCAGCATCAATGCGTCCAACTTTATTGGAAGGTGATAGGCTTTTTGTTGAAAGGTATTCAAGATTTTATTCAGTACCTAAACGTGGTGATATTATTGTGTTTTATCCTCCTGATACCCATTTGAAAAATTCATTTGGGGCAGTGTTTAGTAGGTTAACAGGTTTTTTATGTAAAGATATAGCCTATATAAAAAGAGTTGTCGGACTTCCAGGGGATAAAATAAATATAAAAACAAATAGTGATGGGGAAACTTATGTTTATATTAATGGTGAAAAACTCAACGAACCATACGTAAATAATCCTGCTGAAAAAAATTATGTTTGTAATAGCCAAACCCCTTATTGTGATGATGTCATAGTTCCAGATGGAATGCTTTTCATGATGGGGGATAATAGAGGGTACTCTCTTGATTCTAGATATTGGGGATTTTTGCCTCAAGATAGAGTTATAGGGCGTGCAGTTTTTCGTTTTTGGCCGTTTACAAGAATAAAATATTTTGATAAACCTCAATATTAAAAAGGATTTTAAGTTATGAAAAATAAAGCAGTTGAAAATTTTAAAAATGGCTATTCATGTTCTGAGTCTATTGTAAAAGCCGCCGCAGATACCGGACTTGTTAATCACAACCTGATACCTGTTGCAACACCTTTTTCGGGTGGAATATCATCAGGTTGTCTTTGTGGTGCGGTTGCGGGCATGCAGCTTGTTATTGGTGCAATAAAAGGACGTCAAGACAATACGACTTCTCCAACCGAGGCAAAAACAACTGCAAAATTATCAATGGATAAATTCAAAGAATTACACAAAGTAACATGTTGTAGAGCACTCACAGCAGGGCTTGATTTTGCATCACCGGAAAGAAAGCAACATTGTTGTACACTTGTAAACGACTGCGCCGAAATCTTGGAAGAAATCTGCAAAACAAGAGTATAATAATGTTATGATTAATCTGCTATCAAAACAAAAATAACATTTCTATCCACATCTTTAATAGCAACTTCTTTTCCACTAACAAAAGTTGAAAAATAATTAAAGAATTGTTTTGTGCGTCCTGATTTGAATTTTAATACTTCAAATCCATCAATTACCAAATCAGAATTTATAGTTATTTTGTTTCCTTTAGTATCTTTTGTATAAAACTTTTTAAAATAAATTGCTGCATTATCAGCGCACCATCCATTTTCATCAACACCATCAATTATTCCATATACACTCGTGTCTGATTTAATATACAATTTCCCGTTTTTGTATACATCGGCAATAGACTTAAATTTTACTACATCAAGGATTTCCAATTCATCATAACATGTATTTATAGGCTCATTGTTTTTTAATAACAAAATCATATTTGGGGTCTGATTATTTTTGCTATCTAAAACTTATTGAATATATTAATGCTAATGATGGTACGGATTTAATAGTAAAAGCTACTATTGTGCATTTATGGTTTGTAATTATTCACCCTTTTGAAGATGGTAATGGCAGAATAGCAAGAGCTTTAACAGATATGTTATTAGCTAGAAGTGAAAATTCTTCTAGTAGATTTTATTCAATGTCCAATTCAGAAGAATTGTTGAAAGGCGTATGGAAAAAAACAGCATTTTGGAATGCCAATAAAAATACAATACTAAATGAACGTCAGTTAAAAATATTGAATATCTTATTTGAAAATTTTGAAGGCAATTTGACAACTTCAAAATGGGCAAAAATATGTAATTGTTCACAAGATACAGCTACAAGAGATATCTATGACCTTGTAGAAAAAAATATTTTAATAAAACAAGGTGCTGGTCGTGGTACGCATTATTCATTAACTAAAACTTATTCGACAATATAGCAAAATGATAAAATAAAATAGAAGGTGCCAACGCACCTTCTATGAAATTGGTTGCGGGAGCTGGATTTGAACCAACGACCTTCGGGTTATGAGCCCGACGAGCTACCAGACTGCTCCATCCCGCGATATTGCGTTACAAGTATTATTATTACTCATAAATATAAAAAATCAAGTATCTATTTTTTCAGTTTACTTTTTTAGAAAAGATGTTACAATAAGATTTATGAAAACGAAATCAAATAGCAAGCAATTACTAGATTTTTACAAATATCACACACAAGAAATACTTCCAATATTGAAAGACATGGAAGAAATTAGAATTGATACATTAAACAAATTCAATAAAAAATCATTTAAACTATATTGTTTGCCAATAATCATAATTTTTTGTTTATTAATTATTTCTTCTCATTTTAAATATAATTCATCACTTACAGCAGGTATTCATTATACACTATACCCTACTTTAATAATTCCAATACTCATTTTCCCCATTATATATTTTGCGGAAAGGACAAAAGAAAACACAAAATTCACAAAAACACTAAAAATAAAAGTTTTCCCAAAATTATTAAATAAATTGGGCAATATAAAATGGATAGGACAACACAACAACATAAACGCTGATACAGAATTATTATCATCCAAGCTTTTAAAAAAAAGTGGTTTATTTATAGACTTTAATATGAGAAGTACTGATGATGAATTTAAAGGTTCATATAAAGATGTTCCATTTGTTATCTCAGAAACCAAAATGTGGCTAGCAAACAGAAATAAGAAAACACGAGTTAACGCATTTAAAGGTATAATCTTATCTTTTAAATGTAATAAGAAAATCAAAAATCGAACAATAATTTCAACCAAAGGCGATTTAACGCAGAAGAACCAAAAATTTATAACTTGCATAATATTTTTTGGGGCACTATATGAACCTTTTATTCAATATTTACCTATACATCTAGCGTTAACTATATTATTTGTTTTATTTATTGTTATCTACCTAATAATTTCAATGATTCCTGTAAATGCAAAAGAAAAGCTAGAAAAGGTAAATTTAGAAGACCCTTGTTTTTCAAAACGTTTTAATGTTTTTTCATCAGATCAAATTGAAGCTCGTTACTTGATTACTACAGCTTTTATGGAAAGATTTTACAACTTAAAAACAGCGTTTAGAAATAAAAAAATCAAATGTTCATTTTTTGACGATACTATAATGATTGCTATCTATACGAACAAAAACATATTTGAAATTTGCAATTTATTTAAACCACTTGAAGACCCAACATACATAAAGGAATGCCGTAGCATGATTAATGCTATTTATGAATTAATTGAAAGCTTAAAATTAGACGAAAAAACTGGCTTATAAAAAAATAAAATTTATATTGATTATTTTTTTTATCTTTTTGTATAATGATTATGGAATATAATAAGAGGGTAAATATATGAAAATAGGTATTTTAGGATATGGAAATCTTGGAAGAGGTGTTGAATACGCAATACAACAAAACTCTGATATGGAGCTAGTAGCTGTATTTACAAGAAGAAATCCGCAAGATTTAAAAATTAATTCTAATGCACAAGTTGTTAATATTTCAGAAATCGAAAACTGGAAAGATAAAATCGATGTTTTAATCATCTGTTCTGGTAGTGCAAACGATTTGCCTGTGCAAACTCCTCAATTTGCTAAAATGTTCAATGTTGTGGACAGTTTTGATACACACGCAAAAATCCCTTCTCACTTCGAAAACGTTGACAAATCTGCAAAAGAAAATAATCATATAGCACTAATTTCTTGTGGTTGGGATCCAGGCATGTTCTCATTAAATAGAGTTTACGCAAATGCTATTTTGCCTCAAGGACACGATTATACATTCTGGGGTAAAGGCATAAGCCAAGGGCACAGCGATGCTATAAGAAGAATTGAAGGAGTTAAAGACGCAAAGCAATACACTATCCCTGTTGAAAGCGCACTCCAAGCTGTTAGAAATTGTGAAAACCCAACATTTACAGCTAGACAAATGCACACAAGAGAATGCTTTATAGTTGTTGAAGAAGGCGCAGACAAAGAAAGAATTGAAAAAGAAATAAAAACTATGCCAAATTATTTTGAGCCTTATGACACAACCGTACATTTTATTTCAGAAGAAGAACTTAAAGAAAAACATGGAGGTATTCCACACGGTGGTTTTGTTATAAGAACAGGAACAACTGCTGGAAACAAAAATCATATAATAGAATATTCACTTAAACTTGAGTCTAACCCCGAATTTACTTCTAGTGTACTTGTTGCTTACGCACGAGCAATTCACAGACTATTCAAGGAAGGTGAAACTGGTTGTAAAACAGTGTTTGATATCGCACCAAAATATTTAAGCTTAAAATCAAACGAAGAACTAAGAAAAGAAATGTTATAAATTCAAAACAAAAACGAGCCACAATGGCTCGTTTTTTACTATATTAAATAAGTTAATCTATCATAGATAATCTTTCAAAATATTTCTTAGCAACAACAAACATCTGTTCATGTGAACTCTGATTACCGTTTTCATCATAACTATAACTATCTATTGCCATATCCTTCCCGAGCCACCCTGTATTTAACATTGTATGAATGTTTTGAGTCGCTACATTACCATTTTCGTGGAATGTTTGCCTAATGGTTTTTTCGACTTCACCATTTTCACCATAACGTAAAGAATATCTTTCTCCGGCAATATAAATATCCGTAATTCTACCTTCTTGGTCGTATTTTACATCATCTGGAAGTGTATAATAAAGTGTTCCAAAAAATCTTTGCATTACGGTTGACGGTTCGCCATATTCAGCTGAACGAGCCGTTCTTGTTTGACTTATTTGATTTCCATCTTTTGTATATTCATAATCTACTGTATTTTCTAACTTGCCTTCTTCATTATAATTTTTAATTTTTTGATTAGTTAGATTGCCATTTTCATCAAATTCCATAACTAATGTTTTTTCTATTTTTCCAGATTCGTCATAACGAACAGCATATCTTTTTCCATCGACATAAAAATCAGTAATTTTCCCATCACTGCGCTTAGCAACTTTACTCATATCAACTTCTGCATTTTCGGGCAAATCAAAAAGCATTTTTAAAGACTCTAAATCCTTTGTATTAAAAAATACATTTATATCAAGTTCAATTCTTAGAGGCGGACTAATTATCCCTGTATGTGGAGGTTCTCCAACACAAAATTTTCCACCATCCGCAAACAAAGTTTCCTCAAGATTTGTTCCATCAATTTTTTCTTTTTGACCTTCAACCTTAGGTTGGTCATTAAATCTCATCGGTTGCCAAATGATATCCATATACATTTCTCCTTATTACAACAAGAATACATATTATATTTCGGCAAAAAAAAAACAACTTTAGTGAAATCAGAAAATATTTAATAAAAATTAACAATTATACATTTAATTCGACCTGAATGGTTCTAAGCCTCGTAAATTTATTTGAAAAATCGCTTAGACAAAATTGAGGTATAAAAAATTTTTATATTGACTCAAGTATACATTTATGAGAACTTGTTTTGAGGGATAATTGTCTAAGCAGAAGTTTACTAAATATGAAAATATTAAAAAATAACATAACAATATGTGAAAGAGTTTTATATGCAAACACTGCAATAAAAAGATTGATTGGTTTGTTGGGCAAAAGTAATTTCAATGAAATTGATGGATTGTTGTTATTTCCTTGTTCGCAAATTCATTCATTTTGTATGCGGTTTGATTTTGATGCAGTATATCTGGATAAAAATAATAAAATTGTTGATTTATTTCAAAATATCAAACATAATAGAATATTACCATATGGCATAAAGACAAAAAAAGTTCTTGAATTGCCAGCGGGTGTTATTTTAGAAAAAGAATTAAAAATCGGAGATATTCTTGACATTATCGAAGAATAAAAAAATAAAAGATCAATTGGCGTATTTGCCAACCAATAGTGGGTGTTATCTGTATCATGATGTAAATGACGAGATAATTTATGTAGGAAAAGCAAAAAATTTAAAACGTAGAGTATCCAGTTATTTTAATAAAAGTCATGACTCTGCAAAATTAAATGTTCTTGTTCCCAAAATTGAAAGAATTGAGTATATTGTTACAGATACAGAGATTGAGGCTCTGATTTTAGAATCACATTTAATAAAAAAGCATAAGCCACGCTATAATATTCTGCTTAAAGATGACAAAAAATTTCCGTATTTTGTTGTCACAAATGAAGATTATCCTAGAATTATTATTGCGCGTAAAAGCAATTTAAACATGACTAAAGGAAAATATTTTGGACCATATACTGATTCTAGAGCTATGTACACAACATTAGAGTTAATGAAAAAAATCTTTCCACTTAAACAGTGTAAAACTCCAAAATTTAAAGATAGACCCTGTATGTATTATCAAATTGGTAGGTGTTTAGCCCCTTGTCAAAAAAAAGTAACTAGTGAGGACTATAAAAAACTCATCAAATCTGTCGAGTTATTTTTGTCAGGGAAACAGCAAGAGCTTGCTGATAAATTATTGGCTCAAATGAATGAATTTGCACAAAAACAAGAGTTTGAAAAAGCTGCAAGATTTAGGGATAGTTATTTAGATGTAACTAAAACTTTAGAAAGACAAAAAGTTGTTTTTGAAAGTACTAATATTGATAATGATATTGTTTCAATTTCGTCTAAAAATGGAGTTTTTGCTGTCGTTGTGTTGCAAATTCGTGGAGGACGACTAATAAATAGAAAAGATTTTCCTTATATAGCCAATATATTGGACACGGAAGATGAAATTATAAATTTCTTTTTGAAAGACTATTATCAGCGAGCTACAGAAAACGAAATTCCTAAAAAAATTCTTTTGCCTGTTCAATTTAAAAATGAAAATATTGATATTTATTCGGAATTTTTGCATAGTAAGTTTAAGAAAAAAGTAACAATATCTACTGTAAAAACTAATAAAGAAAAAGAACTTTTAGAACTGGCAAGAAAAAATTCTCAATTATTTTTAGATAAGTTATTAAGAGAGCAGAAAGCTGATGTTGCAAGTAATTATAATGAAATTGGTGCATATTTAAAAGAAAAATTGAAGTTGAATAAATTTCCTCACCGAGTCGAATGTTTCGATATTTCTCATATTCAAGGAACAAATACCGTTGCATCTATGGTATGTTTTGAAAATGGTTTGCCTGCTAAGTCAAAATATCGTAAGTTTAAAATCAAATCAGCTGAAGGAAAACCAGATGATTTTAAATCAATGGCAGAAGTTGTAACCCGTAGATATAAAAGATTAAAAGAACAAAATTTAGAGTTTCCGGATTTGATAATTATTGATGGCGGAAAAGGTCAATTGTCATCAGCTGTCACAATTTTAGACGAACTTGATATTAAAAATCAAGATATTGTTTCACTTGCCAAAAGATTAGAAGAAGTATTTTTACCCAAACAATCAAAATCTGTGATTATTCCTGAAACTTCTTTGGCGTTGCACTTTTTTCAGCAAATAAGAGATGAAGCACACAGGTTTGCAATTACATTCCACCGTTCATTAAGAGGTAAATCTGCGGTAAAATCAGAACTTGATGATATAAAATATTTGAAAACTGAAGCAAAAGCTTTATTAATGCAAAAATTTAAGTCGGTACAAACAATTTCAACAAGAAGCTTGCAAGAATTAATGTCTGTAGTGGACAAACGTAGTGCTCAAAAGGTTTATGACTTTTTTCGTAAAGAAATGTAATATTTTTGCATTCAAGAATTAAATTTGATAAGTTATATACAAAGAATTATGGAGGAAAAAATATGCCTAAAATGCGCACTGCACGAGGGGGGGGGGATTGGTAGCCCGATAAAAAGTTTTTCATTTGAAAATTTTTCCCTCAACACTAAAAAAAATTATAACAAGAAATATATTGGCTTTTCTGTCGCAGAAATGGCAATTGCATTACTAATAGGCAGTCTTATTTTAGGTGCGGCGGCTCCGTTAATTACTAAGCAAATTAAAAACGAGGGATCCAGCACTATAGAACGAGAAATTTTAATAAAGAACCTTTTTCCAAAAGGCGCTATTATGTTTTTCGAAAGAACTGACAAAAAATGTCCTGATGGTTGGAGTCCGGTGGCTACAGCTGCAAATGGGTTAGATGGCTATTATCCAAGAATTGCGATGGAGGGGGCTTCTGAAATAGGACAGAAAAAAGAACAAATGGTACATAAACATAAACACGTATCACCGGCTCTATTTGCACTAAATGGTTCTAGTTTCGCAAACACTTTTAGATATGGACCATTTAGAAATTCAAATGCTCGTGCTGAGGGTGGGAAAACAGGACTAAGTGTATATGGAGATGGTTTGTATCCTATGTTAGAAGCGGCTAGAATAACTTTAAAATCGGATGGCACAATAAAAGAAGGCAGCGAAAAAGAATATGATGTTACTGCCAATGCTAGTTTCTTATTACGAGCATTTAGTGTAAGTGGAGAAGATAATAACAACTGGTATATGCATACAAGTGATGGAATGAATAGAATGGAGCAATTTTCCGTTGCCGGTGGAAATGCAGTACAAATCCCTGTATGTCCTAATCGTAGTGTGGATGATGAATTGTCCGGTTCTGCTTGCGAATATACAGGAAGTGAAGGTTCAAAGACAATAAAAAGTTATTCTTATGATGCTGTTGCTAGTGGGAATAAGCGCCGAATTACAGTAAACAACCATCCTTATATGGAGGATATGCCACTAGTTGGTGATGAAAACAGACCAAACTCAATTGTTTGGCTAGCTTGCAAAAAAAATTAAGCATATATCTAAAGCGGTGAAATTCACCGCTTTTTAATTATAAACTATTACGTATACTCCTACGGCTTGAATGTTGTCTTTTTTTCTTATTTAATTAAGATACAAATAGGAGTTTAAATTGAGCAATTATTTTTATAAAAACCTATATGAAATTCTTGAAATTGAGCCAACTGATGATGCAACAAAAATCAAATCAGCATACAGAAAACTGGCAAGAAAATATCACCCTGATTTAAATGGCGGAAATCAAGTTTTCGTTGAAAAGTTCAAAGAAGTTTCTCAAGCTTGCGAAATTTTGATGGACAAAGACAAAAAAGCTCTTTATGATGCGTTTAAAGGGTACCAAATGAGTGCCCAAAAGGTTTCACCTGATGCGCAAAAAGCTAAACAAGCATATAAAAAAGCGGCTCAAAACTCTAAACAACAAACACAAAATTCTGCGTCAAGCACAACAAAAGGTTTTTCTGATGTATTAAATGATGTTTTAGAAGGGCTTTTTAAAGAAAAACATTCAGCAAATTATGAAAAAATGCATCAGCAAAAAAATAAGCAACAAAAAAAGAAACCTATAAATGGGACGGATATTAATTCAGAAGTAGAAATAACATTTGCAGAAGCATTAAGTGGGACAAATAGAACTATAAATATTCTGCATACGGATATTTGCCCAAATTGTGGAGGAAAAACATTCACTAATGGAACTAAATGCCCAATTTGTAAAGGTCTTGGTGAAACATCCATACATAAAAAAATTAATGTAAAAATTCCCAAAAGTATAAAAAATGGGGCAAAAGTAAGATTAGCCGGTGAGGGAAATCGGGGAAAATTTGGTGGTAAAAACGGGGATGTGTACCTTGTTGTTAAAGTTAAAAATGATGAAAAATTTACTTATGATGGGTTAAATGCTGAATTTTCGATAACTATTTACCCTCATGAAGCTGTTTTTGGCGCAGAAATTAAAGTACAAACGCCTCAAGGTTATGTTACGATGAAAATACCTGCGAATACTGCGCAAGGTCAAAAATTTAGGTTATCAGGACATGGAATAAAAGGTGAAAATGGCAAAATTGGAGATGCTATTGTTACAGCTTGTATTGATTTGCCCAAAGAACTTACTGACGAAGAACTGGAGTTGTACAAACAATTAGATAAAATAAGTAAAAAAAGGTTAAACGAGGAACGGATTTAATGCTTATAAATAGCGATATAAAAAAAATAAGAGTTGAAGAAATATTTACATCAATTCAGGGTGAAGGACCATATATAGGTACAAAGCAAGTTTTTGTAAGATTATGTGGTTGTAATCTGAAATGTGATTATTGCGATACTTTTACCGGAACTGCAAATTCAAAGCTTTATACAGTTGAAGAACTTTGTAATGAAATTGAAAAAGAAAAAAATATTCATTCTGTTTCAATAACAGGTGGAGAACCTCTTTTGCATTATGAGTTTTTGAGTGAATTTTGCCAAAAATGTCCTTCCAAAATTTATTTGGAGACTAATGCAACTCTTTGTGATGAATTGCGTCATGTTATTCAGTATGTTGATATAATTTCAGCAGATATAAAACTTAAAAGTGCCTCCGGTGTTGAGTTATATGAAACGCATGATGAATTTATTGGAATTTGTAAGTCTTATGACAAAGATATTTTTGCCAAAATCGTTTTTGACAAAAATATTACTGATTTTGAAATTGGTAAAGTTGTTGAAATCGCGCAAAAATACAATATTTTAATAATATTGCAACCAATGATGAAAAATGATAAAATGTCTGTAAATTCAGAATTTGTTCAAAATGTATTTGACAAATTTACACAATTATATAAAAACACAAGATTAATTCCCCAAACACATAAGTTTTTAAATTTACAGTAGACTCTAAGGAGGTAATATGAAGATATTAATTGCTAATGATGATGGTATAGCTGCAAACGGTATTCGAGCTTTAGCAGAAGCTTTAAGCGTCGAAAATGAAGTATATATGATAGCACCGGATAGAGAACGCTCCGCCGCAGGACACTCATTGACGATGCACACACCTTTAAGGGTTGAAGAATTAGAACCAAAATTTGGATTAAAAAGAACTTGGGTTATTTCCGGTACCCCTGGAGATTGTGTGAAGATGGGGCTTAGTACAATTCTCGGTCCTGATGAAAAACCAGACTTAGTAATATCAGGAATTAACCATGGTCCAAATTTGGGTGTTGATATCCTATACTCAGGAACCGTAAGTTGTGCTTTGGAAGGTGCCATGAGAGGTTATCCAAGTATTGCTGTGTCATTGGCTAGTATGAAGGCTGATTATGAGGATTTTAAAGTCGCAGCTGCATTTATTGCTGATTTTGTACCCAAAGTAAAAAAAATAAATTTTCCTAAAAAATCTATTTTAAATATTAATATTCCAAATCTTGCCAAAGAAGACATAGCCGGAATTGCAATCACAAAGCTCGGTGATAAAATGTTTACCGATAATTATGATAAAAGAGTTGACCCAAGAGGGAAAGTTTATTATTGGCTGGCAGGTGAGCTGGTTAAGTGTGATGAAGATGATGGTACCGATATTCAGGCAGTTCGTTGTAATAAAATATCAATTACTCCGGTAACTTTTGAAATGACTCATACAAGTATTATGCCGGATTTGGAAGCCGAGTTTTGTAAAGAATGGATAACCGCTGAATTATAACAATTTAGTCATAATAAAGTCTGGTAAGCATCAAATCATATTCGTCTTTTTTCGCTTGAGAAAAGGCGAATAGTCTTAAAATATGATATTTTAATTTGTTCCATTTTGTGTTTTTTATATTAATAGCGCCCCTAAGATAGTAATGACCACCATAATGAACTTTATCTCTAAGTTCCATTTTTATGTCTTTTGCGAAAAATGATTCTTTTAACCATTTAACATTTTTGGGGTACATGTAATTTATTGGGGTAATTAATGGGTTTTTATCTAAAATATATTTATTTAAATGACTTTCATCGTGCCATAGGGCAAGTATATTGTTTTTCATATCAGTTCTAACATTACGCATGCAAATTTCGCAGAACTTTAAAAATTCTGCGCTCCTGCCACCATTAAAGCCGCCGGGGGCATAATGTTTTCCTTGATTGTAGGGGATATAAGCAGTGGATGCTGGATTTCTATCGTAAGGAAATGAGTTTACCGGTTTATTGTAGTAGCCTGAATGTGTGCATACGGTTAAATAATCATGTTTTTCTTTAGGTAGAATTTCTTCACCGATTTCTTTTTTACAAATTAAATTAATGTTTAAGAAAAATAAATAATCACATTTTTCAAGCATGGGTTTTCTACGGTAAAACATTTCAAATCTCATCATAGAATCCCAAGGCCAGCCCATTTTCTTTTGGTAAAAAGTCGTAACATTATTTTTGTTTTTGTATTTTAATTTTTCACTGTCTGTGTAAACAAAATACTGTTTTTCCCAATCGGGTAAAAAATATTTTTCGCAACTTTCATATAATTTAGGCCAAAATGAGTCGTAGCGACCAAGCGCGATTACTAAAATCCCAATTTTACCTTTTGATTTTTTGTTTGTATTGAACATTAGTTATTATTCCTTTTTAAATAATCTTCGTATACTAATCTTAGCCCATCTGATAAAGCTAATTCCTTTTTCCATCCAGTTGAATTTATTTTAGTATTGTCTAAAAGTTTTTGCATTGTACCATTTGGTTTTGTTTTATCAAAAATGATTTCGCCATTATAATTAACAATTTCTTTAATCAATAAAGCTAAATCTTTAATGGAAATTTCTTCACTTGAACCGATATTTATTATACTTTCATGAGAAGTTGTTTCTGATTTTAGTAGTAAAATGATGGCTTTTGCTAAATCTTTTGAACATAAAAATTCTCTTAGTGGCGTTCCATCTCCCCAGATTTCTACAAATGGCAAATTATTTGTTTTTGCATTATGAAATTTTTGAATAAGCATAGGAATAACATGTGCATTTTCGTTGTCGTAAGTGTCATTTTCTCCATATAAATTACACGGCATAATGCTTACGAAATTTGTATTGTATTCCTGATTGTAATATTGACAAAGTTTAACCCCACAAATTTTAGCCAATGCGTACGCTTCGTTTGTCTGTTCCAGTTTAGAAGAAAGAAGATATTCTTCTTTTATTGGTTGAGGCGCATTTTTAGGGTAAATACAACTTGAGCCTAAAAATATTAGTTTTTTGACGTTATGTTTATACGCACATTCAATTAAATTATTTTGTATTTTTAAATTTTCTAACATAAATTCTACTGGATATTTTGAATTTGCTAAAATTCCACCAACTTTTGCTGCTGCAATAATTACATACTCCGGTTTTTCCATTGCAAAAAACTCATCAACAAGGTTATAGTTTGTTAAATCCAATTCGTCGTGTGTTTTGTAAATTAAATTTAAAAAACCTTGGGATAAGAGCTCATGTACAATTGCGCTTCCAACTAAACCAGTATGACCTGCAATATAAATTTTATTAATCTTATCCATTAATTCCACCGTTTTCAATAATTAATTTTTCTTTTTTTGCCTGTTTAAAATCTTCTTCTATCATTTCTTTAACTATTGTGTTTAAATTATATTCCGGTTTCCATCCTAATTTTTCTCTGGCTTTTGAGCTGTCACCGCATAAATAATCAACTTCTGCAGGTCTAAAATATCTGGAATCTATTCTTACAACAATATTTCCGGTTGATAAATCAACGCCAACTTCATCAAGACCAGCTTCTCTAAATTCCAAATCTATACCGGCTTCTTTAAAGGCTAATTGGCAAAACTCACGAATTGTGGTTGTTGTACCGGTCGCAAGGACATAGTCATCAGGTTTTTCTTGTTGTAGCATCAGCCAAACACCTTGCATATAGTCTTTAGAATGTCCCCAGTCGCGTTTTGCGTCCAGATTTCCTAAAAATAATTCTTTTTGTAATCCTAATTTAATTCTTGTGGCTGCAGCTGTGATTTTTTTTGTAACAAAAGTACCACCGCGACGTGGGGACTCATGGTTAAACAATAGTCCATTTACGGTATACATGCCAAAACTTTCACGATAATTAACTGCTATCCAATAAGCATAAAGTTTCGCCGCTGCATAAGGTGAGCGCGGGTAAAATCTAGTGTTTTCGTTTTGCATATCAGATTGAGTTAATCCATATAGTTCTGAGGTTGAAGCTTGAAAGAACCTTGTTTTGTCTATTAGTTTATTCATCTTGATAGCCTCAAGTAATCGTAATGTTCCCAACGCATTGCAATCAGCAGTATATTCCGGACATTCCCAAGAAACCTTTACGTGTGATTGTGCAGCTAGGTTATATATTTCATCAGGTTGAATATCATGGATTAACCTTATTAAACTTGTAGAATCAAGCATATCTCCATAATGAAGTTTTAAATTAGAGTCTGCGTGTATGTCTCTGTAAATATGGTCAATTCGTTCTGTATTAAACGATGAGGCTCGTCTTTTAATGCCATGAACCTCATAGCCTTTTGATAACAATAATTCTGCTAAATAACTTCCATCTTGTCCTGTTATTCCTGTAATTAACGCTTTTTTCATTGTATTCCCTTTTCTATCTGTAAATTTTTACCCAATTTTGACAAATGCAGCCATCTTTATCGTCTAGCCATGGGCTTGGTGCTGTAATAATTTTACCGTCGTAATCACTAAGGTATGCTGCCCACCAGCTAAATGAACTATTTGCTATTATTGCATGTTTGCAGGCTTGCATTAGCTTAAAATCTTTCCAATCTTCTCCGTTTTTCGTGTTTTCATTGCCAATAAATTTAAAAGAATGACCGATTTTAAGTTCTTTTTTTATATATTCGTCAGAGTCTGTACCAAAAACAAAAAATTTTGGCTTTTTTACTCGCGAAGAAATATATTCAGCTGCTTTTTGGTAATAATCAACCGGTAAAGCATAACCAAATTGCAAATAATCACCCCGTCTTAAATGCACCATTACTGAATTTGAATTTTGGATTTCTTTTAAAAGTTTTAGATTATGTTTATCATTTTTTTCAAATTCCGGTAATTCAAAATCTTTTTTTAATTCATCTTTAAAATCTTTAAAATAGGCTTCGTTTTGATAATACCCACTAAAAAATCGTTTAGGTTGTATCTCAAATAATTTTTCATCATATTCAAACGCACAATCTTCAGCGATGACTTTCTCCGCTAATGCTTCTTGTTGGGTTAAATTAGGTCTTGATTTTTGTGCAAAATATTGTTTTACAACATCTTGTGAAACAAATTTAGGCTTTATGTTTGTAAACAAGTCCAATTCGTAATTTCTCGGTGTGAAATCGGCTGTAAATTGTTGATTTTCAGGTAATGTTTTTTTAATCAATGTATACCAATATAAATCAAGATAGACATCGCAGTTTGGCAATCTTTTTTGTAATGCTTTTGAAAATGCATATTGAAACATTTGATTTCCAAGTCCACCGGATACTTTTATATACTTTTCATCTCTTTCCATATATTATTCCACCCATTTAAATGTTTGAACAAATTGTTCGCTATTCAAATCACCATCAATTGTCGCCTGAAAAAATCTATAGTCTTTGTTATCAGGCAGGTCTAAAAATGGTATTTTATTTAATTCTTTTATAATTTGATTTTCATTCTCAGAAATTGAAATTCCAGGAATAAAATTAAACAATGTATTTAAGGAAGTATTTCCAATAGGCCCTAAAATTGTTGATAATTTTTTGGAAAGTCTCCCTAGTACTATCATTTGCGCATTTTGATTTACAATATCTGCTTCTCCCGTAATATACAAACTTAAGTTTTTACCTGTAGAGGAGATTTCTATGTTTTGTGCTTTCCCATTTTCTAAAAACATATTGCCTGTAATTAATGAAAAATCACCTGTTTTTACTGGGTTCAATAAATCAATCATATTGTTAATAGTAAAACCTGTAATTCCACTTTTTATCAAATTCGCAGCTCTTAATAAATATTCTAAAGAACCAAGTTTAGGCATTTTACCTTCGGTTATATTAAAGTTGATTTTACCATTTAAATTTTCTATTCTTTCAAGTGGGGTAGTTCCTATAGTATTAAAACTTACATTGCCATCTAAATTTCCATAAATTTGATTTTTTAAATTTAAAAAGATTTGTGAGAATTGATTTGCGTCAACCCCTTTTACTTCACAATTACCTTCAAGTACATTTGTATTAAAATTATACAGCCCTTTTGCTTTAATATTCCCTTGTGCTAACTTGAAATTCACATCACTAACTTTCAGAATATTATCTGTATCTTGTGAAAGTTTGGCAACAAAATCAGTAGCAGGAAAGTCCTGTATAAGGATTTTTTTTGCCGTGATTATGCCCTTATCTATAAGCACTGGAATTTGTGAAAATTTTTCATTAATATTTATTGTATTATTACTATTTGTGTTTAAAACTGTTCGCATAGAAACTGTTGATAAAGAATTAAAAATATTATCCAAATCCAGATAATCAGCCGTAATATCAAGAGTTTTTATGTGGTATGGTAATGTAGTTTTATTTTTCAACACTGCATTTGCAATAATTTCAGTGTCGTAGACTTCGCCAAGGACTTTCATATCAATTGTGTTTTGCTTAAAGTCTGCAAAAATGTCTTTAATTAAGGTTTCATACAATGGCATATCGAGATTTTTAAAATTTATGTAACCTAAAATTTTAGGGTGAGAATATGTTCCGTTGATATTTAAATTACAATCAAATTTCCCGTATTTTAGGATGGATTTTTTAAATAAAATATTAAATATTTTGCTATTTGTTGCTTTTTGAGTTTTTATATTTAAGTTGTTAAATTCCAGATCATCATTTTTAAGCTTTATTGCTCCATTAGCTGTAACGTATGGATATTTTGAACGTATACCATTTTGTGAACGTATATATTTTGAAAAAACAGCCTTATTTATTTTTAAATTTTCTTTAAATAGTGTCATCTCAAGTTTGATTTCGCGTTCAAATTCTTTATCATCAAGGCTTGCCCCCATATAGGAAATATCTGATTGAACAGGAAAGTTTAAGAAAGAAGTGGTTTTTAGCCCATTTGAATTGCCATTAAAATAAGATTTAAATTGCATTTCACCTTTAAGCTTTACCGGATAACCAAGGTTTGGATTAATGTATTTGTTGACAAATGATGAATTTAAATTAGTTGTTATATATCCATCATAAATAGGGTGTTCAAAAATATCTAAAATATCTAATTTTATCAAAACAGGTATATCATCGACCATTCCATGGATAGTAGGAATTGAAATTGTTTGCCCATTAAAATTTACGCTAAAATTTGAAATAGAAATAGGTAGTTGCATTTTTTTATGGACAACTCCAATATCATTCAAGAACAATTTACCTTTGATGTTTGATTTTACAAAATTTAATTTTCCACTGATTTTGCCTTTGTAATCCTTGTATGCAGATAAAATTTTTCTTATATCTTCACTAATTACCTTGTAATTTGCAACATTGTTGAAACTGGCAATATCAAAATTTTGCAAATCACAATCTAAATTATAATCGGGTTTTTTGTCAAAGACATTATTAATACTCCCATCAACTATAATTTTAGCGTCCATTAAATTTAGATTAAGGTTTTCTATTTTGGCATTCGAATTTTCAAGAGACAATATTCCTTGAGATGTATAAAAAGGAGCTATTCCATCAGATAACAACTGCGCATTTAACTTGAATTTGTCTTTTTGAAATTCTTTTTTGTCTCCATTATAAGATGCCGTGAACTTTAAAAATGATTGATTTTTAATTTGTGAAATTAATTTGCTATAACGTTTTTCTAAATCTGCTAATGACATCAAATCTATTAACAAAAATTTTTCAGAAATAGCATTAATGTGTAATTTATCGTTAAGAATTACGTCAATATTAAATGGAGAGTTTATAACTTTGGCATTAACTATTGCTTTTATAATGTCATTTTTAAATGATAAATTTGCTGAATTTATATCAATAGCATAAGGTAATTCATTTAGATGTAATTTGTTTTTTTTAAGTTTTAGTTTTCCTTCATAATTAATTTTATTAGTATCTAAAACTTTTTTACCGGATGTTGAACCTTTAACATTGATATCTAACCCAGCGGCTCCTTCAATTTTCTTTATTTTTGCAAGGGTGTCAAAATCTTTTAGTATATTTTTCAGTAATACACTGTTTTTAAGTGAATTTAGTATATATTCAGTATCAATTTGTTCAGAAGAAACTTGTATATCATAATTTCCAGCCAAGTCTGCAACGCCTTTGAGTTTTACGGGCGAATTATTTGTAGTTGCTCGTGTTGTTTCAAAATCCAAATTTTTACCTTTAAAATTCAAATTGCCATCAGCATTTTCTAATACTACTGTTAGTCCATCTAAACTTGCTTTTGCATTGCTAAAATTTAAAACCCCATTTACAATTGAGTTTTTTCTGGTTCCTGATATTTCAAGATTTGCTGTGCCGTACCCGCCATCTATAAATATATGGTTTAATATTCCAAAATTTAATCTGAATAAATCTTGAATTGGGAGAAGAATAGCTCTCACTACGGTTAATTTAACATTTTTTTCGGCTTTTACTGTAAATATAGAATTTTTTTCACCATATATATTTAAAGAACCATCAACATAGACCGTAGCATCTTTATTTGGTGTAACCTCACCTATAATACTCATTCTTTTTTTATTAAATAATATTTTTAATTTCGCTTTTGCTTCTTTTGCAATAGGCAAATCCACATAAAAATTGTTACTTGTAATTTGACCAACTATATCAGGCATTAAATAATCACCGGTCAAAAGTATCTCTCCATCTAGTGTTGCCATAGGATGGTACTTCTTAATCTTTGTAATTATGTTTTGTTCAAAGTTCCATTCAGATGGAATTGACCAGTACATCATGCTTTTGATTTCATTATGAAATTTTAACTTTAAATCTAAATTAGGTTTTGAAGCCGTGAGATGTTTAATATATCCTGTAATATTTATGTTGTTGTATAGGTTTTTTAATTCTATTTTTTCTATGGATATACTATCTTTTAGTAAACAAGCAACAATATCAATAACAGTTTTTTCTTTAAGGTAAGTGGTGTTTTCTGGTAATTTTTCTTTTAACAGTATGTCTTGTGTATAAATTTTGCCAACAACTTTTTTTATTTGAGTTGTTTCATCTATTACTGTTTTTATATCTGTATTTATTAATCCTTCAATATTAATAACATCCGAAGTTTTTATATAATCAGAAAAACCTGTCAGTGGTTTTAAATTTAAAGAGTTAATTTTTATGTTTAAATCAAAATCTTTATGGTTTAAATTTTTTCTTATAGGTAATTTGGAATTGAATTGAATATCATAGTTTGCATTTTCTATAAGTTTGTTAACCTTATTGGCAACATACATTTTTCCGGATGTTTTTATTCCAATATTTTTGCCAATTTGATAATCTGAAAGATAAAGGTTTTTGCCTTTAAATTTAACTAAAGTTCCTATTTTTTCATCCAGATAAAATATCTTGTAGTTATTAATATTAAAAGAAAGTTTATTTATTTTGAATTTATCAAAAGATTTTTTTTCTTTAGTAAATAGTTTAAGAATATTAAAAGTGCCATCTTTATCTTTAGTAATTCTAAGATTTAATTCTTGTGCGTTAAAAGAAAAATTTAATTTGTTAATTAATATTTGAAAAGGATTTATTTCTACAACTAGATTTTTGGCGCTAATAATATCTGATACCTTATCTTGAACCTGAATTTTTTCAACTTCTAATATGACCGAAAAATCAGGATTAGTCTTATAACTCAGATGATCTATATTTGCATCAAAATCAGAGGTCGTATTCAACAAAGTTTCAATTTTTTTTGCATTAAAATGCTTATTTAAAGCATGCTCAACAGGGAAAAGCCACATCATATAAAATGCTACAAATACAAGCACTATAACAATTACAATTTTTGTAATCGGTTTTTTGATATAATCCCTCAAGTCCATGCTTATATTGTACAACAAATTGCTTGCTTTGTTTAGTTTGTAACGATTTAAAATATATAGTTAAAAATGATTATTTTGTAAAAAAGAAGAATTTATAAAAAAAAGTTGCTTGCTTTAAAATTATGTCGTATAATCAACAGGCGAGTTGGAGAAAAAAGGAGAAAATTATGTCAAACCACGAATTAAAAATTTATTTGGACAAAGACATCGACAAAAAGTTTATTATGGATAAAAAAATTGCCGTAATAGGTTTTGGTTCTCAAGGCTATGGTCAAGCAATGAATCTTCGTGACAGCGGATGCGATGTTGTAGTTGGTGTTAGAGTAGATGGACCATCTGCAAAAAAAGCTGAAGCTAACGGCTTAAAAGTTATGAGTATTGAAGATGCTGCGGCATGGGCAGATATTATTCAAATTCTTATTCCGGACGAAACTCAAGCAGCTGTTTATGAAAAATCAATTAAACCATATTTGAGTGAAGGAAAATATTTAATGTTTTCTCATGGTTTTAATATTCACTTTGGTAAAATTGTTCCACCTGAAGGTGTTAGTGTAATTATGGTTGCGCCAAAAGGTCCAGGGCATACAGTAAGAAGTGAATACCAAAGAGGAAAAGGTGTTCCAGCCCTTATCGCTATTGAAAAAGATGCAACGGGCGAGGCTAAAGAAGTTGCTCTTGCTTATGCCTCTGCAATCGGTGCTGGTCGTTCTGGTATTATCCAAACAACATTTAAAGAAGAAACAGAAACAGACTTGTTTGGTGAACAAGCAGTTCTTTGTGGCGGTTGCTCAGCATTGATTAAAGCTGGTTTCGAAACTTTGGTTGAAGCTGGTTATTCACCATATATGGCATACTTTGAATGCTTGCATGAGATGAAATTAATCGTTGATTTGATTATCGAAGGCGGTATTTCTGATATGCGTTATTCAATCTCTAATACTGCTGAGTATGGTGATTTGACAAGAGGACCAAGAGTAATTACAGAAAAAACTAAAGAAGAAATGAAAAAGGTTCTTAAAGAAATTCAAGATGGTACTTTTGCAAATGAAATGCTATCTGAATTTGCAAATGGTGCACCTAACTTCAAAAGAATGAGAACCGAAGGAGAAGAACATTTAATCGAAAAAGTTGGTTCAGAGCTTCGTTCAAACTTCTCTTGGATAAAAGAAAATAAAATTATTGATAGAAACAAAAACTAATCATTAAAAACAAAAAAAATCGCCTTTGCATGCAAGCAAGGCGATTTTTTCATCACAAATCAACCTTGTTTTAAGGTTAGACTTGTACAATTTTCCTAAATTCTCTACGCTAAGAAGTTAATGTAGCGTTGTCCATCTAGTCCATTTTTGTTGCTGTTTAATGCGATGTCTTGCGCGTCAATTCTGTTTAACGCGGCAAGAAGTCCATTGTTTTTCGGTGCATTAGTTGTCTGAGCTGCACCTGTTGTGCCGATTCTTGTAGCAAAATAGTTTTCGCTAGGGATTTCTGATGTTTTACCAAAACCGGTCTGCGGAGTTGTGCCTGTTAATGCGCCATCAAACTTGTTCAAACTTCTCCAGTTGAACTTGGGTGAGGCTTGTTCTGTTTCAATGCCTACTCCGGTTACTTTTTCGGGCGTGACAGGTCTAGCACCGCCAATTGCGCCACCCTGAGTTGCTTGCCCTTGGGCAAACATTTGGGCTATCATTGCTTGTTTGTATGCGTCTATACCTGAAATTGCCATCTTAATACCTGCTTAACTATGCTATATATATAAAGTATATTTATATAACGTAATTGCGCATGTATATAAGTTTTGTTACAAATGTTTACATATTAAACAAAGCAGTCTAATTTGTTTCCTAGTTGTGATGTTTGTCCTGCAACAACCGGTGGTTGATTGTCAAATTTTGCTAATGAATGCCAATCAAACCCATTTGATTGTTGTTTAGCTAGCCATTGGGGTGTTTGACCGCCGTTAAACGGCTGTGCTCCAACCGTTCCTTTTTGGTATGAACCAAATTGTGGATTAAAACCTAATTTTCCAATGTCAAAAGCCATAGATGTACCTTCTCCTTTTCCATTTATATAAAGTATTTTTATTTAGTTTAATTGCTTTAGAAATGTAAAAGTTTTACAGAAATTAACACAATAGTAACGGTCACATCGTTCCAAAAATTGACTATATTAAGTTTTGTAAAGAAGATAATAAAAATGAGCAATTATTTAAAATAAAAATTTTTTATATGAATGTAAGGGTTAGTTTTATAGGATATGGACTTTTATGATAGGAATGGTTCCTTATACATCTACGGAAATGAGTGCTTATCTTAACGGTGGCATGGATTATTTAGGTTCATCATCCTTATATAATGGTAATTTGGCTATTCCAAAAATACAATCATTGGCTGTTGATGCATTTCAAACTACAGCAAAACATGTGGATAAAAAAAATACAAACTGGAAAACTTTTGGCTTGTGGATAGCGAGCGTTGCGGCTGCGACTTTTTGTGCAAGAAAGTGTTTTTCTAAATCTTGCGAATTAGTTTCTGATGTGGTTAATGCAACATCCAAAGGCGCTGTTAATGTTTGCAAAGAAACATGGTGTGGAATTTGTTCTCCATTCCGTTGGATAGGTAATAAGTTTAAAAAATAAATAATTCCTCGTGAAAATTATGTTTAATGTGTGTGTGGTAGGCTGAAATATTTATTCAGCCTTTTTTCTTTTAATAATTTGTGTTATAATTCTTGAGAATTGATTATTTAGTGAGGAGTAAAGCTATGGCAAAAGAATGCAGTTTTGATGTTGTGTCTGAATTTGACAAACAAGAATTAGTAAATGCTGTTGATCAGACAAAAAGGGATATTTCACAAAGATTTGATTTGAAAAATACAAATTCCGACATTGAATTAGAAGCTGATAAACAAATTACAATCACAACTTCTGATGATATGAAATTAAGAAACATTTTAGATATTTTGCAATCAAAATTAGTTAAGCGTGGGTTAAGTATTAAAATTTTAGACGCACAACCTCAAGAAAATGCGTTAGGTGGAAATGTTCGCCAAGTTTATAAATTAAAAAAAGGTTTAACTCAAGAATTAGCAAAGAAAATTTCTGCTGATATTAAAAATTCTAAAATAAAAGTTCAAGCTTCAATTCAAGGTGAACAAGTTAGAGTTTCAGGAAAAGATAAAGATGATTTACAAGCGGTTATTAAAATGCTTAGAGAAAATGAAGATAAATACGATGTACCGCTTCAATTTACGAATTATAGATAGTGAGGAAATATGATAAAAGTATTAGTTATAGGCGCTTGCGGTAAAATGGGGCGTGAGGTAGTTAAGGCAGTTTATAAACAAGAAAATATGCAACTTGTTGGTGCTGTAGATTTAACAAATGTGGGTTTGGATATTGGATCCATTGTTTTAAATGAAGAAATAGGGGTAAAAATTCAACAAGATTTGCAAACAGCAATAAATGAATTAAAACCGGATGTAGCGATTGATTTCACGCAGCCATCTGTAATATATAATAATGCCAAAATTCTATTAAATAGTGGGGTAAGACCGGTTATCGGTACAACCGGTTTAACGGATGCTCAACTTGAAGAATTGAAAAAACTGAGTGAAGAAAAAAATGTAGCCGCATTAATAGCCCCAAACTTTACAATAGGTGCGGTTTTGATGATGATGTTTGCCAAAAAAGCGGCTCAATATTTTGATAATGCTGAAATTATTGAACTTCATCATAACCAAAAGAAGGATGCCCCTTCTGGAACTGCTGTGAAAACGGCTCAGTTAATGGCTCAAGAAAAAACAGATTTTACCAAAAATAACTGTGCAGAAACTGAGTTGATTGAAGGTTCTCGTGGTGGAAATTCTTATTCAAATATTCATATACATTCGATTAGAATGCCGGGGTATATTGCGAGTCAAGAAGTTCTTTTTGGTGCAGCAGGGCAAGTCATGACGATAAGACATGATTCAATGGATAGAGAATGCTATATGTCCGGAGTTATTTTGGCTGTTAATCACGTTTACAATAATGCGGGCTTTGTTTATGGACTTGATAACATACTGTAATATTTTTGCCTACAATTAAATTTTGAAGTATAATTATTACAGTGCTATATAAGGATTAATTTATGAGTGAAGATTTAAAATATAAACGCATTTTACTTAAAGTAAGTGGTGAGGCGTTAATGGGCTCTCAACAATTTGGTATTGACCAACAACCTGTTGAAATGATTGCCAATGAAATCAAACAGGCACAAGAGTTGGGTGCTGAAATTGCTGTTGTAGTAGGTGGTGGGAATATTTTCAGAGGAATGAAAAATTCCGCAAAGTTAGGCATGGACCAAGCAAGTGGCGATTATGTTGGAATGCTTGCAACGGTAATGAATGCAATTGCATTACAAAGTGCATTAAGAAAAATGAATGTTGAATGCAGGGTACAAACTGCAATTGATATGAATAAAATTGCAGAACCTTATGTTAGATTTAGAGCTATGCGCCACTTGGAAAAAGGTAGAGTCGTTATATTTGCAGCTGGAACTGGAAACCCATTCTTTACAACTGACACCGCAGCGGCGCTTAGAGCATCTGAAATTGGTGCTGAGGCGATGCTTATGGCTAAAAATGGTGTTGATGGCGTTTATTCAGATGATCCTCGCACTAATCCTGATGCTAAAAAATATTCAAGCATTTCTTATGACGATATTATTATTAAAGGCTTAAAAGTTATGGATACTGCTTCTTGTGCATTATGCAAACAAAATAATATTCCTATTGTCGTGTTTGATTTCGCAGAAAAAGGTAGTATATTAAAAGTTTTAAAAGGTGAAAATATAGGAACATACGTAGGAGGCTAATATGTCATTAGACGAGTTATTTTTAAATGGTGAAGAAAAAATGGAAAAAGCTGTAAATCAGCTTAAAAAAGGTTTTGCATCAATCCGTTCTGGACGTGCAAATCCACTAGTTTTGGACAAAGTTCTTGTTGATTATTATGGAGTACCTACTCCTTTAAGACAAATGTCACAAGTTTCAGTTCAAGACGGTACAACGTTGGTTATTTCTCCATTTGATAAAACAATTATGAAAGATATTGAAAAAGCATTAATTAAAGCTGAATTAGGTGTAAATCCAAACTCTGACGGCACGGTTATCCGTATGATTTTCCCACCTTTAACAGAAGAACGCAGACGTGAAAGCGTTAAAGAAGTTAAAAAGTTAGGAGAAGAAGCAAAAGTCGCAATACGTAATATCCGTCGTGATATGACAGATGAGTTGAAGAAACTTGAAAAGGAAGAAAACTTACCTGAAGATGCCGTAAAAGATAATCAAAATGAAATCCAAAAATTGACTGATACATACACTAAAAATATTGATAACGCTGTTGCAGAAAAAGAAAAAGAGGTTTTAACAGTTTAATGTCAATATTAGAAACACTCAATAATAATAAATTAAGAATCACAACCGGTGTTGTAGTTGGAGTTATAGGCTTGTCATGCGTAATTATGGGTGGCATTCCCTTAATGATTCTAGCTATGATATTTTCGTTTTGGTGTTCAAAAGAATGGGTACAAATCCTTAATTATAAAGGGTTTTACCCGTTTTTGTCGGTAATGCTCAGTGTAAATGTTGTTTTTGCGTTGTTAGCGACATTTAATAGATTTGACTATATGGCACCGGTAATAGCTTTTGGAACGATTGCTGCGTTTTTTGCTGTGTTGTTTAGAGGGCGACAACCTTATATAGCCAATGTTGCAACAACTATTGCAGGATTCATTTATTGTGGATGGATGCCTTGTCATTTGATTATGATGAGACAGTTAGGTTCAGAAAAAACTGATGTTTTGACTATTTGCCAAAATCAAGGATTAGGATTTTTAATTTTAATGTTTTTTGCAATATTAGCAACTGATATTGGCGCATATTATTGTGGTTCAAAGTTTGGTAAGCGTCCGCTTTGTCCGGTAGTTAGCCCTAAAAAAACATTAGAGGGTGCGATTGGCGGTGGATTGTTTGCGATAGTTATATCTTTAATTATTGGTTATTTGATTCATTTAGAATGGTATTTTTCTTTGATTGCCGGTGTTTTAATAACCGTATTTGCACAGTTAGGCGATTTAAGTGAGTCATTAATAAAAAGAGATGCTGGAGTGAAAGACTCCGGAAATTCATTACCCGGACATGGTGGTTTTTTAGATAGAGTTGATAGCTATATGTTTTCAGCACCAATAGCATATTACTTTTTTAAACATTTTGTCGTGGACCAGTCATTTTTGATTGAAACATCAAATTTTATTAAATCAATCTTTAACTAAGTGGGTAATTAATGAATATTGAAAAACTAATTCAAAATATTGGTTTAACTGATATTAAATTTACAAATGATGAGTTATTTGTTTTAGCAATGACTCATTCTTCTTATGCTCAAGAAAATAGTTATGGTAAATTGGCAAATAATGAGCGTTTAGAATTTTATGGTGACTCAGTGCTAAAATTAGCTTGTAGTAAATTTCTTTACGAAAACTATCAAGATGAAAGAGAAGGTCTTTTAAGTGCATACCGTTCTGTGTTGGTGAGTGATGCTTTTTTGGCTAAATATGCAGATGATATTAGTTTAAATGATTTTTTACTTGTTGCAAATAGGCCGGATTTGAAAAATAAAAAGACGATAGAAAGCTTAAAAGCATGCGCTTTTGAAGCACTTTTGGGTGCTATATTTATTCAAACATCTTTTGATATTGTTTATGAGCGTTTTTTGAAAGCATTTTTTAAAAAATATGTCGTATTTGTAAAAGAAAACTTGGAAAAGTTGAATAGTAAAGCAACATTGCAGGAATTTACCCAAGCAAAAAGTAAAGAGTTGCCTGAATATGAATTAATTGAAACTTTAGGAAAAGATCATGAACGAGTTTTTGTTGTTGGAGTCAAATATAAGGGTGTCCAGGTTGGTAAAGGTGTAGGACTCAGTAAAAAAGAAGCGGAACAAGCCGCAGCATACGAAGCCTGCATAAAATTAGGAGCTATAAATGAATAAAACAATAATTTCACCATCGATTTTATCTGCTGATTTTGCTAATTTGCAACGTGACATTGAATTAGTTGAAAACGCTGGTGCTGACTGGATTCATGTTGATGTTATGGATGGGCATTTTGTTCCTAATATCTCTATAGGTATTCCTGTTGTAAAATCATTAAAAAAAATTACGAGTGTTCCGTTGGATGTTCATTTGATGATTGAAAACCCTATGAATTATGTTCCTCAGTTTATAGAAGCAGGTGCAGATATAATTACAGTGCATTATGAGGCTTGCGCAGGCGATTTAGATGAAATTATTGAGTATGTTTGTTCTCAAAGAGTCAAAATTGGAGTGTCTATTAAACCTGATACTGCACCAAATGTTTTAGATAAATATTTGAGTAAAATTGATTTAGCACTTGTGATGACAGTAGAACCAGGGTTTGGTGGGCAAAAATTCATGCCCGATGCTGCCAAAAAAATTGAATACTTGAGAAAAAATTCCCCTGCTGACTTGATAATTCAAGTTGATGGTGGAATTAATGAGCAAACCAGTGCTTATTGTAAGTCACTTGGCGCAAACTCACTTGTTGCCGGCAATTATATTTATAAGGCCGAAAATGTAGCTGATGCAATTGCTTCATTAAGATAAGATTGCATTTATTTCAGTTCTTGCAATTATTTTTTGCTCAGATGTTTCTAAGTTTTTAACTGTTAATGTGTTGTTTTTTAGTTCGTCTTCGCCTAGAACAATAGCGTAGTTTGCAACTTTCGCTGCTTTTTCAAATTGTTTTTTGAATTTTCTGGCACTGTAATCAAAATCGCAAGAAATATTTTGCGCACGCAATTCTTCGCACAATTTAAGCGCTTCAAGTGAATTATCTGATACGATAAATGCATTTAGTTTTTGTTCTGATTTCTTTTCTATAAGAGCAAAAAGTCTTTCCATTCCCATTGCCCAGCCAATTGCAGGAGTTGAAGGTCCACCCAGCATTTCAACTAATCCATCATATCTTCCGCCACCGCAAACAGCATTTTGTGAGCCCAAGTTATTTGATTTAATTTCAAAAACCGTTCTGTTGTAATAGTCTAGACCTCTTACTAATTGTTTGTTTACGTTGTATTTTACATTTAATTCATCTAAATATTTTTTTAATTCAGCAAAGTGTTCTGCGCACTCATCACAAATGAAGTTTGAATTAATCAATGTTTGAATTTTTTCATCAGTTAATAATTCGTTACAAGTAGGATTTTTGCAATCAAGTATTCTAAGTGGATTTTTTTCGTATCGCACTTTGCAGTCATCACAGTATTTTTCGAGGTTTGGTTTAATTAGTTCTCTTAGTGCATTTCTAAAGGTTTCTCTGCATTTTGGACAACCAAGTGAGTTGATTTCAACTTCTAAATCATTTAAGCCTAATGATTTAAGGTATTTAACCGCAGTATTAATACATTCAGCATCAGCAATAGCTTCAGCGGAGCCGAACATTTCAACTCCGAGTTGATGAAACTGTCTTTGTCGACCTGCTTGAGGACGTTCATAACGGAACATTGCGCCTTTGTACCAAAGCTTTACAGGCGGAGTGTTTCTGTGTAATCCGTTTTCGATATAAGCGCGAACAACGCCAGCAGTGTTTTCTGGGCGTAACGTTAGTGAGCGGTCAGCTTTTTCAAAGGTATACATTTCTTTGTTTACAATATCTGTTGAGTCTCCGACACCTCTTGCAAATAATTCCGTTGCCTCAAAAATAGGCGTTCTTATTTCTTGAAAGTTTGCATTGTTAAAGATTTCTAATGCATTTTTTTCCATCATTTGCCATGTTGTACTTTCTTGAGGAAGTATGTCCTTTGTTCCTTTTTGCGCTTGTATCATATTTTTATCCTTTAAGTTGTTATTGTCTAATTTTATGCATTTTGTATTAAAAACGCTTCTATAAACCCGTCTAATGCTCCATCCATTACAGAATCAACGTTACCAACTTCATGCCCTGTTCTATGGTCTTTAACCATTTTATATGGGTGAAAAACGTATGAACGGATTTGAGAACCAAAATTAATATCAAAATTTTCACCTTTTAATTCTGCTAATTTCTTTTCGTGTTCAGCTTGTTTTATAGCTAATAGTTTTGAAGCAAGAATTTGCATTGCTGTTTCTTTATTTTGTAATTGAGAACGCTGTTGCTGACATCTTACAACAATTCCAGTAGGTTTATGCAAAATCCTAACGGCTGTTTCTACTTTGTTAACGTTTTGCCCTCCAGCACCGCCAGAGCGCATTGTATCGACTTCTAAATCCTCTTGATGAATATCAATTTTTTTAGAAAAGTCTTCTATAACAGGGCTGACTTCAAGGGATGCAAAACTAGTTTGTCTTTTTCCGTTTGCATTAAATGGTGAAATTCTAACGAGTCTATGAACGCCTCTTTCTGCTTTTGAGTATCCGAAAGCATATTTGCCTGAAATCCTGATAGTTGCTGATTTTATTCCTGCTTCTTCTCCGTCAGATTTTTCAAGTAAATCAACGTGCCATTTTTTATCCTCTGCCCAACGGATATACATTCTAAGAAGCATATTTGCCCAATCTTGGGCATCTGTGCCACCAGCACCTGCATTTACTGTAACGATAGCGTCGTTTTTATCGTATTCACCGCCAAGTTTTTTTTGAATTTCAAACTTTTCAAGTTCTATTTCAAGTGTTTTTAAATCAACTTCGGCTTCTTTCAAATATTCAGAAGAGTTTTCAACAGCACATATTTCAAGCAAATCTTCAACATCTTCACAAAGATTTTGCCAATTATCAATCATTTGCACTGCTTCTTTGGCTTCTTTTAGCTCTTGTGAATATTTTGCTGCCAAATCAGGACTAGACCAAATTTTTTCATCTTGAAGTTTTTCTTCCAATGATTTAATTTGCACTAATAATCCAGAGTAGTCAAAGACACTCCTTCGCTGATTTCAAGCGAGTGTATATTGAATTAAGTCTTTGTTTAAATTCAATTAGCACTTTTTCTTGTCTCCAGCAAGTTCACTGTCTAGTCTTAAGAATACAGGTGAAATTTTTTCTTTTTCTGTAATTTTTCCTAGCTTCATTTCACCCCATTTTAAATCATCTAATTTGTAATCAACAGCTTTTCCTTCTAAACTCAATTGTTCCCAAATTTTTTGAGAAATGTTGGGGCAATATGGGGCCAATAGAACTGCAATAAAACGCATTGTTTCAAGCACGTTATACATAACTTGTGCACATTCGTCGTTTTTACCTTCTTTAGCTAATGACCAAGGCGCTGTGTCATTTACGTATTTATTAGCAATATCAGCTAAATTAACAATACTTTGAGCCGCTTCAGCTATTTCAAAATTATCAAATTTTTCTTTGACTTCATTCAAGGCTTGTTCAGCAGAAGCTTTTAATGCATCTGATTTAAAGCTTTCTTCTAAATTACCGTCAAAATATTTAACAAGCATATTTAATGTACGGTTAAGTAAATTTCCGATATTATTTGCAATATGTGCATTTACTTTTTCTTTAAAGTCGTTATCTGAATAGTTACCGTCTTTTCCTAATGGAGCAGCTGTAACCATAAAGTATCTAAATGCGTCAGGATATTCAAGCTGGAATTCATCCATAACTGATTTTGATGAAATTACGTTGCCCAATGATTTAGACATTTTTGTTTCATCAATAGTTATCCAACCGTGTGCAAGTAAGTTTTTAGGTAATTCGATACCTAAAGACATTAAAATTGCAATCCAATATATTGAGTGGAATTTCAAAATGTCTTTTCCAATAACTTGAACGTTAGCTGGCCAATTTTTTTTGAATAAATCTGATGGGTTTTCTGTATCGTAGCCTAAAGCTGTTATATAGTTTGACAACGCATCAATCCAAACATAAATAACTTGTGAGTCATCTCCAGGAACAGGAATTCCCCAAGTTACAGAGTTTGTTGAGCGAGAAACAGAAATATCTTCGATATTTTCAAGTTGGTTTAAAACTTCTGCACGTCTAAAATCTGGACGAATAAAGTTTGTTTCATCATTTTTGATTATTTCAATAATTTTATCTTTGTATTTTGTAAGTTTGAAGAAGTAGTTTTCTTCTTTAACTTCTTCTGGTTTCTTTTTATGGTCAGGGCAACAACCGTTTTCATCTAAATCACGAGGATTTAAGAAACATTCACAACCTGAGCAATATAAACCTGTGTATGAATGTTTATAGATATCGCCATTATCTAACAACTTTTTAAATATTTTTTGAACAATTTCTTTGTGTTTTGGGTTAGTTGTTCTAATTAATTGATCGTAATTAATTTCTAATTCTTTCCAGTTTTGAGCAAATTTGCCTGCATTTTCATCACAAATTTCTTGTGGTGTAATTCCTCTATCCGCAGCGGTTTTTTGGATTTTTATACCATGTTCATCAGTACCAGTTAAGAAGTAAACATCTTCACCCCTTTGTTTTCTATGACGAGCGATAACGTCTGTTAATATTTTTTCATAAGCGTGCCCTATGTGTGGTGCGCCGTTTACATAATCAATTGCCGTTGTTAAATAAAATTTTTCCATATCATTTCCTTAAACTAATCAGATAAAAAAATTATAACAAAAAAATATTAAAAGTATTGATTTAAAAATATTTTCAAATGAAAATTTGTAACAAATTTTTTAAGGTATATTTTAATGAAAATTTAATATGATATATTTAATATACACATCAGGAGGAAAACATGAAAATTAATAATGTATCATTCGGAGCAAAATTAGTACTTGATAGCACTACAAAATCATATATTGCTAATAGTACACCTCATGAGAAAGCAGAATTTGATGAATTTAAAAAAGCTATCGAAGATATTGGAACACCTAATGATATAATAGAGATTAATAACTTTACAAAATATCATGAATCTATACTAACAGATGACTCAAAAATATATGCAATTTATAAACTAAATGGTTACAGTGCAGATTTAAAAATTAATGGAACACTAAATAAAATCAACATTAAAGATGGTTGTACTCGTTTTCAGTTTATTTGGAAACGCATACTTCAGGCAATACAAAGTGATATCAAAAATAGTAAAGTTGCAAAAAATTTTATTTGTTCATCGTTGGATATAGCAGAATATTATAATAAATATTATAAATAGTAAGATTGTAAGGTAAATTTTAATGCACTTACATTAATTACAAAATAATTTATTGCCCAAAACTCAATCTTGCAGTACAATGTAAGAAGAAATGGAGGGCATATTTTGTATAAATTCGATTTTAAACTAGATGATTTCCAAGAAGAAGCCGTTTTTCATATAAATAATGGCAAAAGCGTTGTAGTTTGCGCTCCAACAGGTGCCGGGAAAACTTGCATTGCTCAACATGCTATTCATAGAGCATTAGAAACAGGAAAAAGAATTTTTTATACAACCCCCCTAAAAGCACTTTCTAACCAAAAATTTAGCGATTTTTCATCAAAATATGGCTCAGATAAAGTTGGACTTCTTACAGGCGACACTTCAATTAACCGTGATGGACAAATTGTTGTTATGACAACAGAAGTCTTTAGAAATATGCTCTACGGCACGAATTTTGGTTCTATCACAGATAACCTAAAAGATGTAAAATATGTTGTTTTAGACGAAGTTCATTATATGAATGACGAGCAAAGAGGGACGGTTTGGGAAGAAAGTATTATTTATTGTCCAACAGATATTCAAATAATTGCGTTAAGTGCAACAGTTGCGAACTCTCAGGCGCTTACAGATTGGATTAATACAGTACATTCTCAAACAGAGTTAGTTTATACAGATTTTCGACCAGTTCCATTGAGATATTTTTATTTTGACTCATCTCAACCGCACGATGTTTTACCTTTACTCACTCCAAGTGGGCAATTAAACCGCAAAATTCGCCCAGAAAAAAGAACTTATGGTAAGAATAGAAAACAGCAACGCTCAGTTGTTTGTGATGTGATTAGCGCACTTCACAAAAGAGAAATGTTGCCAGCGATTTATTTCACATTCTCGCGCAAAAAATGCGACGAACAAATGGATAAATGTTCAAGCTTGCATCTTGTTTCACGCAAAGAAAGAGAACAAATTGAAGAGATTATCAATGAATATTTGATAGATAATCCTTATTTGTATTCTAATAAACATATTGAATATCTAAAATGTGGGGTTGCATCTCACCACGCAGGACTTTTACCAGCTTGGAAAGTTTTGGTAGAAAAATTATTCCAAAAAGGTTTAATAAAAGTAGTTTTTGCGACTGAAACGCTTGCTGCTGGAATAAATATGCCAGCTCGCTCTACAGTAATAAGTGCAATTAGCAAGCGTACGGATAATGGACATAGAACACTTACGGCTAGTGAATTTCTTCAAATGTCTGGTCGTGCGGGTCGTAGAGGAATGGACAAAGTTGGGTACGTAACTATTGTAGGTTCTCAGTTTGAAACGCCTGAAGATGTTGCAGAATTAGTTTTAAGTGAGGCAAATCCATTAGAAAGCCGTTTTTCTCCAGGGTATTCTATGGTTATTAATTTGCTCCAAAGATTTACACAAGAACAAGCAAAAGAGCTTATTTTAAAAAGTTTTGGATATTTTTCATCAAATGAAAGACTCAAAGGCTTAATTAATTTACAACTTGAAGCTCAGTCTAAAGCGAACGGATATGCAGAATTTAGATGCTATTCAGGTTTAAAAACAGCTGATTTGCTTGAGTATAACAAACTTAAAAACATCTATGTTGAAAATAAAAAAGTTTTAAAAACATTAAACAAACAACTAAAAAATACTAATAAATATTCTCAAGAACACGAAGAATTCAGATTAAAAGTAAAAAATATGTGTGCCCAGATGAATGCGTGTCCTTGCAATAATTGTAGAGTTTATAAAAAGCACATGAAAAGTGTTGTATTGATGGAGCGCGAACAAAAACGAGTTAAAGAAATTGAAAAAAACATTTCGAAACAAAAAGATTTATACTGGAATAAATTTATTTCTCATAAATCAGTTTTAGAACGCTTAGGCTATATTCAAGATAACTTCCCTAACGAAAAAGGCATAACTGTTGCAATGATTAGAGCCGAAAACGAACTTTATATCGCAGAAATCATTCAAAGCGGGGTTTTGGATGATTTAACGCCTATTGAATTAGCATCTGTTATTTGCGCTATAAATACAGAAGATATGCGAGCAGAAATGTTTGCAACATTGCCAGTAGGCAAAAATGTTAGAAAAGTTTTAGGCAAAATCAAAGAAATCCGCCGAAAATTAACTCTTGTTCAAAGAGATTATGATATAGAATCACCAATGTATATTAATTCTTTCTATTCTCCTCTTTTAGAATTATGGATGAGTGAAGGAAATTGGGAACAACTTATTGAAAATATCGACATGGGTGAAGGAGATGTTGTTCGGTCATTTAAACGTACTGTAGATATTTTAAGACAAATAACAATTCTTCCCAATATCAATCCTGAACTTTGCGACAAGGCACGCCAAGCTATAGATATGATTATGAAAGAACCAATTGACGTGGATTAACTATTAAAAATCAATTAAAAAAACGGTCAATACAATAAAATTGACCGTTTTTATTTCTTATTAATTTTTTACACACCCTAACAGCGCAATTGCACGTGGGCGGTTTTCGATAGCTATTGGCACACTACTTGCTGTATCAAAAACTGTGTACCCCCACATTTGCGTACCTCTTACATAGCCATAGCCTCCATTAAATTAATCAACATTACCCTTTAAAACCCCAGTACCACCATGTGGATGTGTATTTAATATGCGACCCGTCATATTCCTAATTGCATCTTCTTGAGTTGCACCAACGCTTAAAGTTTGCGCTGTTCCTGTTGGTTTATAAGTTTTATTTGCAGTGTCATACGCTAAAACGGTATAACTACCCGCAAATCTTGGGAAACGTCCTCTCCAATTTGCATTAATCGCACTCCAGCCAGCAGGACAAGCTGTCAAGTTAAAGAATGCCACTGTTCCTTTTGGTACAAGGTTTTTGATGTTTTCGTCCAATTTGTCAACTTTACTTTCTAATGATGTTAAATCAGTATTTATATCACCTACTGTAGTTTTCAAGCTAGAAATGTCGCTATCGTAGTTTTTTTGCTGGCTTGTGCCATTTGCAATATTTTGAATATTTGTATTATTTGTTATCTTTTGCATTTCTTTAATTTGATTTTCTAAGTCTTGTATATAATCAACATAACTAGCCACGTCTTTGCCATCCAAGATACCAGAAATTTTTCCGGCATTTGCATCACTTTTATCATCAACATTTTCAATTTTTTTGTTCAATATTTGCGTTTGAATGCTTGTAAAATTGTTGTGCTGTAACTGTTTTGAAATCATAGGAGCTGAAAAGCCAAGTACAAGTGAACCAATCAACAACGCAATCATCGCCTCGGCGACCGAAAAAGCGTTTGTAGGTTTTAGTCCTTGCCATGCAAATTCTAGTGGCGTTAGCCCATGTGGTGCTCTTCCTTGTGGTGCTCGACCTTGCGGTGCGTCTAAAGACAGAACCCTACCGTTAAATAGCTTTTGAGGTGTCATTTGTTCTCTTCTTCCTTTTTTTGTTTTTAAATTCATTTTTTGTCCTTTCTATAATAATTTTAATGATGATAATTTTCTTTTATTAATCTTGTTTTGTTAGGTTTAACATTGCGCAAGTCCATGCGGTGTGTCAAAACGACACACCCTACTGCTACTATTTAACGAAACACCACTGAACTTTCTTAAGCGTAGCCCGTCTCTTTTTCCATACAAACCCAAACCAAAATTTACTGTTAGGGCGAAGCGCAGGCGCCGTTTTTTCTTCTTTTGGTTCTGTTTTCTTCTTTTTTGCGTCGCCAGTCCAAAAAAGAAGAAAATGAACTTTAATATTTTAAAATAAAATATATCAAATTCATTGCTACCGATGTTTATCGGATAGATGCCGAAATGAATTCGGCATGACGCTTGATTTTTAGCTTTTTCACAAGATTTTATTTTTAATTTTTTCCCTAGAACACTTATTTTTTGACCTACAGAAAAATTTATCGGGCTATCAATTGCTCCCCACCCCTCTACTGCCATACGGGTTTTAGCCGTTTGGTTTTTCACAATTTTTTCACTTTCCATCATTTTAATAAAACCACTCTACACTTAGTAGCATACATTCCTAATCTAGCTTATATTATTTTTTTTATATAAGCAAATGTTTAAAAAAAATTAACACCTTATAATATTAAAATGAAATATTTTTGTAATGTTGAATTTGAGGTTCAGAGATCTTGTCTATTGCAATAATATCAATTCTGTAATTTTTGTATTTTATATTTGCTTGCCCCAGATAAGCAAGCGCTGATTGATAGATTTTTTCTAACTTTTTAGGTGTTATTGCCTCAATTGCTGCTCCATAAGCATTTGTACGCCTATATTTCACTTCCACAAAAACTATGACGTCTTTATCTTGGGCAATAATATCAATTTCACCAATTCTAGAATATTTCCAGTTTTTTTCAATGATTTTATAGCCCAATTTTTTCAAGTAATTTTCAGCTTGAAGTTCTCCGTTATCACCAATTTTTTTAGTTGTTAAAAAAATATATTTCCTCCTTAATAATTAAAAAGACAGCCATAAATAGGCTGTCTTTAAATGCATATTAAAAACTTAAGCATTGCTTTCTGATTTTTTTTGGTCAATCATATCTTGGATTTTACCCAAAATTTCATCACCTTTAGCTTGAACATCAGAAACAATACCATCAGCCTTAGTTTGAATTTCTTCTACAGTATTTTTTGCTTTGTCATAAAGATCTTTTGTTGTATTAACAATTTGTTCTCTGGTTTCTTCACCTGATTGAGGCGCTAGAAGAACACCAATAACACTGCCAACAATGCCTCCTACAACAAATCCAGTTAAAAATTTTCCGATTGACATAATTTACTCCTTACTTACTTATTTTTTACTAAATAGTTTAACCGCAGTTAATAGCCCTTTAAAAAAGCCGCCTGAAATGGATTTTATTCCATTTGCAGCACCTGCTGCAATATTTGCAACTTTAGCCACAACGTTTTTTACGTTAGTTACTTGCGCATCAGCGCTATCGGCAATTTTATTTACATTTGTTAAAACCTGTTTCAATTCATTCATTGTCGGTTCTAACTCGTTATTTAATATATCTGTGGTTTTATTTAAGTTTTCAGTCAACTTACTTGCATTAATCAATACTTTAACCGCAAACACGGCTAAAACAATCAGCACAACTATTGAGGTGAAAACTAGTATAATTAAACCTTGTTCCAAAGTTGATGACATTATTTTCTCCTAGTTTAATTCATCTGTACCATATTCTTTTTCTTTAGCTTTTTGAAGATTTTTAGCCTTTATAGCATCATTAATCTTGTTGTATTGTTTTTCAATCTTAAATTTAACGAGATCAATTGATTCCATAGCTTGTTTTTTTGCGTACTCAATATGTGGAGCATGCGTTTCTGCTAATGTTTTTACGCAATCTTTAATATCTTCTCTTGTTTCTTTACCGGATTTTGGTGCATACAAAATACCGGCGATGATTCCACCTACAATGCCACCCAAAATGCCCATTGCAAAACCAAATGATTTATCTTTTTTGCTCATATTGCCTCCATTACTGTTTTTCAGTAGTATAACATTTTTTTTGCAAAAATCAAAGCCCCTAAATGTATTATTTATCTGTATGAGATAAAAACATTGAGTTCAAAGGATTAAATCAAAAATTACAAAGCTTTACAATATTGACCCAATAATGTTTTTCGACCAGCTCCTGTGCAAGAAGGTACATTATTTGCAATATCATAATAATATGCATAAGCCAGCATAGCAAAAGCTATAGCCTCTTTATATTTATTAGAAATTCCAAAATCTTCGTGAGATTTAATTGTAATCATATTATTAAATTCATTGGAAATAAATTGTTTTAGTGTTTGGTTATAAGCACCTCCGCCACCTAAAACTATTTCTTTTATATTGGTTTTGGGAAGTATAAATTTTTTATAACTTTCACCTATAGCGCGAGCAGTAAATGCTGTTATTGTAGCAATCAAATCTTTTGGTTCTAACTTATATTTTTGTGCGATTTCTTCTGCAAAAGAATAGCTAAACAATTCTCGACCGGTTGTTTTTGGTGGTGGTAATTTAAAATAATCTAAATTCATTAAATCTTCTATGACTGTTTCATTAACATTTCCTTGGGCAGCAATTTCTCCATTTTTATCGTATGATAAATTGAAATATTTGTTTGTAAAATAATCTATTAATACATTTGCTGGTCCATTATCAAAAGCAAATGTCTCGCAATCAGGCGAAATAACAGTGACGTTTGCAATTCCTCCAAGATTTTGGATTGCTCTAGGTATTTTATCTTTGCTAAATATTTTTTCATCAGCAAAACAAACCAAAGGCGCACCATTTCCACCCACCGCAATATCCGCGGTTCGAAAATTACCTATTGTGTCAATTTCAGTATTTTTAGCAATAACGGAAATATCTCCAATTTGTAACGTGCTTTTTAAAGGCATTCCAGCCTCTACTTCTTCTGTCGGATAATGATATACCGTCTGTCCATGCGAACCAATAAAATCAACATCACTAGCTGGTAAATCGACTTCTTCCAACAATTGTTCTACCGCATTTGAAAAATGTTCTGCAACAAGAAAATTCATAACACAAAGCTCTTTCATTTGTACCGTTTCATTAAAAAGAGCTTTTATACGATGTTGAAAAGAAACAGGATAATTATAAACCGTGCTATGGATTTCCTCAAAAGTAAAATCTGGGTTGATTTTTACTAACGTTGCATCTACACCATCAGCACTTGTGCCGCTCATCAAGCCTATTACATATTTTGATTTTCTTTTACTCATAGTGTGATTTTACAATGCTCTTAAAAGAAAAACAACCCAGAACTTACTAACAAATACAAGCAAAACTAACTTGGATTAAACCTACAAGTAAATACGGAATAACTTTGTGGTTGCAAGTCCTCAAAATTATTAGTTGGAGTAACAAAAGTACCACTTGCATCTGAAAAATCATTAAAAATATTAAGACTTGTGATTAATCCCCTTTCCATATCATATTGCATCGAATAATCGTTTTTATTATTTTCCATATCAACAAAAGATATATCTGATGTACTGTTAACACCATTAGCAGCCCCTGCAAATATTTTCAAATCGTTGTTATTTGCATATAACGTGTAATTACCCTTAAAAAATCCCTCACTGTGAGTCGCACCATTTCCATTATATTTGCCAATAGCATGGCTAGGAGCAGGCAAGAATGCATCTGCTGCCAGTCCTACGCTATCCGCAGAAGTTGTAATCTTAAAAAAATTTCCTTCTTGATTAAGCTTTTGTGGATGTTTTGTCATATAAAAATGCTGTTTTGAAAAATTTTTCTACAACAGAAACCGCTCCGGAAATTGTTGCAGTAGCTAAACAAATTGAATTTGATTTAAAAGCTATTTCTTCTAAAAATAAACTTGTTCTGCTTGAGAATATTAAAGATAGCGGGAATTTAGGCACAATATTTAGAACCTGCACGGCTCTTGGCGTGGACGGCATAATTTTAGCCGGTGATACCGTAGATGTTTACAATCCCCAAACTGTCAGAAGCGCAGTTGGAAATCTTTTTAAAATTCCTTTTCTCTCTATAAAAAATATAGAGGAAATAAATCATTTTTTTCCTAAACATGAATTGCTATAAAATTAGCAGATAAAAAAATTACAGTTCCAATTTCAAACGAGGTTGCATCCCTTAACTTAAGCACAGCTGTAACGATTTGCGTTTGGGCGTTGTTAAAATAAGTGATTATTCTATTCCATCTGGGTAAAGTGTATAACCACCTCTGTATGTGGTTTTGATGTATTTTTTTTCAGCAGAAATTTTATCAATTTTGTTTCTGATGTGTTTTATATGAACACGAATTGTTTCTACAATATCATCACCTTCATCATATCCCCACACATCAGTCAATATTTTTTTAGGTGAAACCATTGTTCCGTAATTTTGTACCAAAAGGTTAAAAATATCAAACTCAATACTTGTTAGTGTAGTTGTTTTGTCTTTAATTTTAACCTTGTATTCTTCCGGAATTAACGTAATATCACCGACAGAAAGTAGTTCTTTTGTTGTTAAAGATTTTGGAATGGAGTTAGTTCTTTTTAAAAGAGCTCGAACTCTTACAAGTAATTCTTCAATTTCAAATGGTTTAACTAAATAATCATCAACACCAATATCAAACCCTTTTACTTTGTCCGTAAGTTGTGAAAGCGCTGTCAACATAAGGATTGGTGTGTCTGCAGTTGTTGAGTTTTCTCTAATTCTTTTTGCAACAGTGAAACCATCAACTTTTGGCATCATAACATCAAGAATGATTAAATCAGGTTGTTCTTGTTTTGCTAATGCAAAACCATCTTCACCGTTTTCGGCTGAAAACACATTGTAACCTCTAAGTTCAAGGTTTATTTTAACTAGTTCATTTATGGTTATATCATCATCAATTACTAAAATTTTATTCATAATCTGATTTTAGTTTAAAAAAGCAAAATTGCAAGATAAAATATAATTCAAATTTTATACAAAAAAAAAGCCTTAAATTACTATAATTTAAGGCTTTAAATTTTTCCTATTCCCTATTCCGTTTGCATTGCTACAAAATTGCTTTTGTTTAAACCATGTCTCCGGATGTCATTGTTCCGAATTTAATCTTTTTATCTTGCTTTTTGTCTGCATTTTCAAGTTGTTTTTCGCTAACACCGGTTTTTTCTTCAATATCTTTCATTGAAATTAAATTTAAATCTTCTGCAATATCTAACAAGTTTCCATCTAATTTAGCTAAATCTTTAGCATTCATTTTTGATAACTCATTTTTAACAGCATCTTCTTCTGCCTCGCAGCCCAATGCTTCTGCTAATTCTTTGATTTCGTCGTCATTATTAACCGTGTATTTTGCACCGGTATTAATCGCTAAGCTGCCAAAACCTGTTTTTTCAGTCGAATCTTGCGCGTTTTCTTCATTTTTGTTTGCGGATAATGTGCCAAATGAATTGTTATTATTAGCACCTTGGGTTAAGCCAAAAGTAGGTGCATTGTTTTTGCCCATAGAACCTGTTGTGGCTTTACCTTTTGCGTTGTTTGGGTTTGTTGTGTTTTTAGCTTTGTCTTGAGCTGTGTTTTGCTCATTATTTTGTGTTTTGTTTTCTGTTTGATTATTTATTTCTTCAGCTTTATTTGTAGTGCGAGTGAAAGAATCACCAATAGAGTCTTCGTTGAAACCATTCATGCCGGCTGCATTAAATATACTATTAGGTTTGTTATTACTACCAAGGTCAACTTTACCGGCACCTGATGTGCTATTTGGTCCTTGCAATTGACCAATTTTAAACAAGTTGTTAATTAAATTTGTAGCCATTGTTCTCTCTCTTTCTCAAATAAATGTACGGTAAATAGGTGGGTGAATTTTAAAATATGTGGTATTGTTTTGTTTTATTATTCAACTTTTGATGTATAGAATTTTAGGTTGACTCTCTCGTGGTTTGTAAATGCAGCACCTGTTTGTTCTGCAAAAGTGTATGCTGTTTTGATTTTTCCTCTGTAATCAGTTCCATCATTATCATCTGTGATTTTACCGGAAGAGCCTTCTGCAACGGTTAAATCGGTAGTTACGTTTTTAATGTTTGGATTATCAATGTAAGTAACCATTTTGTCCATATAACAGCCATTTACTTCATAGTTTTTGTTGTATACCATTACATAATCTTCATATTTGTCATAATTTGCTTCTGCTTCTACTAATTTTTTAGTGTTTATTACTTTTTTATACTCTTGTTCTCCGTGATGATCTTTGGGATAATAATAAGTTAATCCTTTATATGTGTAAGCATAAGAATAAATAGTTGGAACGCCACTTTCATCCGTTGCTATAAAATACTTAGGATACTTATCTTGTTTTACACTCATATCGTGTGTATTGATAAATTCTTTGTCAGCGTCTGATAATCCTGCAATCAATGGGGCATCGCATAATGAATAATCATAATTTGTTTGTAGCGGTACTTTTTCTGACGAATTAAAATGTGTTAAGTTTGCAATAAATGCATCTTCCATATCGTCAAATTTATTGCTGTTAGCAATAGCCCAGTCTAATGTTCTTACAGTTGTACCTTTTCCAACCGTGATATCAGGGCTGTCGCCCCAGAATGCAACATAAGATGAGTTGCTGGTTGTTTGTAAATCTATATCATCGCCGATAACACCAATAGTATTTGTACCGTTACCTGCATTAATAGTTGGTTTATCACCGAAGATGCGGAAATTATTGTCCCCATTGCCCACAGAAATGTTTGCTTCGTCACCTCTGTAGTAAATATCGTTGTCGCCGTCTCCAAGTTTAACTTTACCATTATTACCAACAACACCAACAGAATTGATGCCACTGCCAGCACTAATGTTTGCGTTATCACCTTGAATGCAAATTGTGTTGTTTCCATCTTTTGCATCAATATTTATATCATCGCCAATTAACATAACAACATCATCGTCTGTGTCGGTTAAAGCAACTTCTAATCCATCACTGCTTTCATAAGAGTTAGGATTGAATCCAACTTGTTCTAACATTGAGAAAGCTGTTAATGTTTGATATTTAATTGATGAAATACTATCTGTCATAAATCTCTCAAATTTAATTTATCTATCTCGTATATATATAAAGTTAAATTAGTATATAAAATTGCTAAAATTATATATACTTAATTTACATTTGTTTATATTAATGTCTGAAATATTGAATAGCACTGGATTTATAGGAATTGCTCTGATAAATAAGTATTTTTTAAAACAAAATTTAAGCTTAACATTTCTTAATAATCTCTAAAGTTTTTTTATATGCCAACCGATATTAATCATGTCAGGGATGATTATCGGAGTATATTATGTTAAAAAAAATATTGAAAAATGTTCACAATTTAGAAGACTTGTTAGTTGAGTGTTCCGAAATGGCACATTTTAACGCTGGTATCAGTAGTTTGCTAACGTATAAAAACGAAGCTTATCTAGAAGAAAAAGCTAATGGAGAAATGGCAAAAGTTGATATTAGTACGTGCGAAATGTATCGCTATTTAAGCACTACGTAGTTTTGAAGTAAATGGAAAAGTTTTATAAATGGTGAAAAAATAACAGATTTTAGTTGTTGGTTTTGATACTCGGCAACTAATTTTTGTATTTCTATTTCCATTCTGTTTTGAATTTCAAGAAGTTTTTGGTATTGGCTTCTATCCGCTTTTAGATAAGCATTTTCAACAACTTTTTTGTGATCTTCAAGTTCTTCCCTAAGTCTTGCAATTTTTACCTGTAGTTTAGTTGTTTTATCGTCAATTTTCCTATATTTTGAATTAACCAAAATGTCTGTATCAAATCCATCAATAGTTGACTTTTTAATTAGTGTAAGTTTTTTTAATTCAGCTTGTTTGGGTTGGATAGTTAATGCGCCAAAAGTCGGTTTTGCACTTTGTGTTGAAAATATATTTGATGCAGTTGTGGCTTGCAAGTTTGGCATCGTGGCATTATTTATTGCGACGTTTTGCCCAAAGCTTTGCTTCTGGGATGGTAGTAACCCGTTCTTTTCTATATTCTCTAATATATTTCTTTGTTTTTCGTTCATAGAAATATTATGTCTGAATTTGAAAAAAATAAAACCGTTTAAATGTTGGAGATTTAAACGGTTTTATCAATTTTTTACGAATTTATTAGTTTTTACCGGTAGAACCAAAACCACCTGCACCACGTGATGTTTCAGAAACTTGTAAAACAGGCACAATTGTTGGCTGTTCAACTTTTGATATAACCATTTGGGCGATTCTTTCGTCAGGTTGAATCGTGTAGCTTTCGTTAGAAATATTAACCACTGCAACTTTAACTTCTCCGCGATAATCTTCATCTATTGTACCGGGGGAGTTTATCATGGTTAAACCATGCTTAATTGCCATGCCTGATCTTGGACGAATTTGTGCCTCATAACCGTGAGGAAGTTCAATTTTAAATCCTGTAGGTATAAGTGTTCTTTCTAGCGAGCCTAATGTGATAGGTTCTTCTATAGCAGCCCTTATGTCCATGCCGGCAGCCCCTTCTGTTTGGTATGCGGGTAATTCTTTGCAGTGAGCAAGTTTTTCAATTTTTAATTCTAATTTTTCCATATCGTACTCCAAAATTTGTATTTACATAATCTTATCTATATTGTAAAATAATAATATGGAATTGACTAGAGAGCAAACAGAAAAAATTTTGGAAATCGCAGGTATTCATAAAGAATATTGTAATGTTGTGCCTGAAGATATTACAAAAGCTATTATTAAGATAGAAGACATGCTTTCTTGTTTGATAGATTCTGAAGATATTGATTCAAGTGAAGCTAAGATTTTGATTGTAGATGATTTGGAGTTATCGACATATCAACTAACAGCTTTATTGAGAAAAATAAAAGTCGTGCCTATCATTGCACATACAAAAGAAGATGCTATTAGCGAAATAAAAAAACAAAAATTTGATTTTATATTTGTGGATTTGTTCTTGCCGGATCAGCAGGATGGTTTGGACGTTATGAAATTTGCAAATGCTTATAGAGAAGAAAAAGATTTAAATTACAAAGTAATCGCAATTTCCGGTACTGATGATTTGAGCTTAGTTTCCGACTGTTTTGAAATTGGTGTTGATGAGTTTGTTTCAAAAAGTTCTCGTTGGCATGATCAAGTTCTTAAAATCGTAATTGATAAAAGTGAGTCTTATACTCGTAAAAACTTTATAAGATATGATATTGACGAAGTTACTGTTACTTACAACGTAAAGAGTTTGTCAAAAGCTGAATATCTTGAAAAATTGTCTAATAACGTTGTTTCAGTGTTATTAGCCGGAGTGAAGAATATTATTTTAAACCTAAAAGATATTCAAACTTTTCCTTTTGAATATACTCAGTTGTTTACTGAAATGTATCGCAGATGTAATGAAGTGGGTGGTACTTTTATTATATTGAGCCCGTCTACAATCGTAAAAGAAGCATTGCAATTTGCTTATTTAGAAGATGTTATTACAACTGTTGAGTTTGCAGAAGATGCATTTGCCTTGTTGAATAGTAAATAATTCATTAAAAATAAATTAATTTTTTATCAGTAGTAATTATTTTGTATTATACTTGTATTGTGAGGTTTTTGCTCAATTTATATAAGGAGAGACTTATGTGGGATTATTCTGAAAAAGTTATGGAACATTATAGAAACCCAAAAAATGTTGGGGCAATTGATAATGCTGATGCAATTGGGGAGGCAGGTTCACTAGCTTGCGGTGATATGCTTAAATTATATTTAAAAGTTGATGAAAATGGTATTATTACAGATGCTAAATTTCAGACTTTTGGGTGTGGCTCAGCTGTTGCAAGTTCAAGTGTGTTGACAGAGATGGTTAGAGGAAAGCATATTGATGAGGCTAAAAAAATAACCAATAAACAAATTGCAGATGAGTTGGGTGGCTTACCACCTGAAAAAATGCATTGTTCTGTTATGGGACATGAGGCATTAGAAGCAGCTATTGCGAATTATTATGGAGAAGAAGTTAGTGCTTGTCCTGAAGAAAAAATAATTTGTCTTTGTGCTTTTAAATCTGAAAACGAGCTAAGAAAAGAAATAAAAGAAAAAGGTTTAAAATCGATAGAAGATGTTGTTCAAGAAACAGGCGCCGGCGGGGGGTGTGGGCGTTGTCATAATGCAATAAATATTCTTTTAAGAGATGCTAATAAACCGCAAGTTGAATTAAGTGCTATGTCAAAAACTCAGCAAATTATAAAAATCAATAATGTTATAGAGCGTTTTATTGCCGATGAACTTAGAAAAGATGGTGGCGATATTGAGTTAGTCGATGTAGAAGGTAACAAAATATATGTTAAATTAAGAGGCGCTTGTGCTAGTTGCAAAAATGCGATTGTAACTCTTAAATATTTTGTGGAAAATACACTAAGGGATCACATTTCTCCCGATATAGAAGTGATTGAGGTGTAGTTATGTCAAATGTAGTTTATTTGGACAACAATGCAACAACACAAGTAGCGCAGGAAGTGTTAGATGAGATGATACCATATTTCTCGAATTATTATGGTAATCCATCATCTATGCATGATTTTGGCGGGAGAGTTGCAGAAAAAATAAAGATTGCAAGGGAGCAAGTTAAAGATTTTATGGGCGCGTCTTTGGCATCTGAAATTGTTTTTACAGCATCAGGCTCTGAGTCTGCAAATATGGCAATTAGAGGCGTTTTAGAGGCAAATAAAACTTCTAAACACATTATTACAACAAAAATAGAACATCCTTGTGTTTTGAATTTATATAAATCACTAGAAAAAGAAGGTTATAGAGTTACTTATTTGTCTGTTGATAATGAGGGGAATTTAGATGAACAAGAACTTGAAAATGCAATCTGCGATGAAACAGTGTTAGTTTCTGTAATGTACGCTAATAATGAAACTGGAATAATTTTTCCTGTTGAAAAATTGGCTCAAATTGTCAAAAATAAAAATTCCAAAACCAAATTTTTTGTGGATGCAGTTCAAGCAGCTGGGAAAGTTAAGTTGGATGTCAAAAATACATTGATTGATTTAATGGGCATTTCAGGGCATAAAATACATGCTCCAAAAGGTATTGGTGCTTTGTATATTAAAAAAGGTACAATCGTTATGCCGTTGATTATCGGAGGGCATCAAGAAAAAGGAAAACGTGCAGGTACAGAAAATGTTCCATACATAATAGGCTTAGGGAAAGCTTGCGAATTGGCTAATCTTGCGCTAGAAGATGAGTTAACTAGAGTTAAAGCCCTAAGGGATAAGCTGGAACAAGGAATACTTAAATTAATTCCTAATGCTCGCTTAAATGCTTGTGTTGAAAATAGAGTGCCCAACACGACAAATATTGGATTTCAATATATTGAGGGTGAGTTGATTTTGTTACATTTAAGTGATATGGGAATTTGTGCTAGTTCGGGCAGTGCTTGTACAAGTGGAAGTCTTGAACCAAGTCATGTTCTCCGCGCAATGGGTATACCATTTACAGCGCTACATGGTTCTATAAGATTCAGTTTAAGTCGTTATACTACAGAGGACGAAATTGACTATGTTTTAGAAAAATTACCTGCAATTATTAAGAAACTTAATAATTTATCACCGTTTCAAAAAGAATTAAAAGCCTTAAATGCGCTTTAATATTGCTTTTTCAAAAAAACTGGGTAGCAGTATTTGCTGTCCTGTTTTTTTTGTGGCTAAAAATAAAATAATTTGATAGAATTTATGTAACTGTATTAGAAATTGGAGGTGTTTATGAAAGATAAAACTTTTTTGATGATTCCAGGACCTACACCGGTTCCAGAAAGTGTATTGCTAGATATGGCAAAACATCCTATAGGGCATAGGAGTACAGAGTTTTCAGCAGTTTTAAAAGAAGTATATGCTGATTTGAAAGATGTATTTCAAACTCAAAATGATGTGTTTGTATTAACAGCGAGTGGTACGGGCGCGATGGATGCTGCTTTGTCTAATTTGATTAACGAGGGAGATAAAGTTTTATCTTTGGTGATAGGAAATTTCGGTGAAAGATGGGCTAAAATTGCACAAGGATTAGGTGCACAAGTTGATAAAATTACGGTTGATTATGGTTGTGCAATTAATCCAGCTGATTTGAAAGCTAAATTGGATGCAGATGTAAATAAAGAAATTAAATTGGTTACATTGACTCACAATGAAACTGCGACTGGTGTTACAAATGATGTAAAAACATTGGTTGCAATGATAAAAGAGCATGGCGCTTTGTCAGTGGTTGACGGTGTTACTAGTATAGCTGCTTTACCTTGTCCGATGGATGAATGGGGTATTGATGTTTTAGTATCAGGTTCTCAAAAAGGGTTCATGATTCCTCCGGGGCTATCATTTATTGCTGTTTCTGATAAAGCATATAGTGTTTATGAACAATGTAAACATCCAAGTTTCTATTTTAATTGGGGTGCATATAGAAAATCGGTAAGAGATGCATCTACGCCTTATACTCCGGCAGTAAACTTGTTTGTAGCATTGAATACTGCGCTTAAAATAATGAAGTCTGAAGGACTGGAAAAAATTCAAGCAAGACATAAAAAATTGGCCGGTGCTTTGCGTGCGGCTGTAAAAGCAGTTGGTTTGGAATTGTTTGTTAAGGATGAAGCGGTTGCAAGTAATGCTATTACAGCAATTTTACCACCGGAAGGCGTAAGCGTTCCTGATATTCGTTCAACAATGAAAAAAGACTATGACATTGTTGTTGCAAATGGTCAAAATGCGCTTAAAGATAAAATCTTTAGAATGGGTACTCTCGGATTTGTATCAGAGAGAGACTTGTTGACCGCTGTAGCATCATTAGAAGCTACTTTGTATAAATTGGGTCATAAGTTTGAATTAGGAGCCGGTGTTAAAGCCGCTATTGAACATTTAGCGTAAGAGGTAAAAAATAAATGAAGGTATTAATTACAGATAAAATTAATGAAGTAGCAGGAAAAATTATTGGTGAAGTTGCAGAACCCGTATTTTTGCCAACAATGAGCGAAGATGAGCTTTGTGAAGTTATTGGTGAATATGATGCCATAATGATTCGTTCGCAGACGAAAATGACAAAAAAAATTATAGAAGCCGGTAAAAATTTGAAAATTATCGGCAGAGCAGGAGTTGGTGTTGATAATGTTGACATTGAATCTGCAACTGATAAGGGCGTAATTGTCGTTAATTCTCCTGATGGTAATACAACAGCAGCTGCGGAGCATACAGTGGCTTTAATGCTAGCTATGTCTAGAAATATTGTTGATGCTGCAAAAACTACCAAGGAAGGCTTGTGGGAACGTTCTAAATACACTGGGTGTGAAGTTTTTGGTAAAACTTTAGGCATAATTGGTTTTGGCAAAATTGGACAACATGTTGCAAAAGTTGCGTCAGCATTGGGAATGAAGATTCTGGTTGCGGATCCTTATACATCTAGAGAAAGTGTTGAAAAAATTGGTGGAGAGTATGTAGAAAGTTTGGATGCTTTTTGGGGAAAATGTGATTATATTACAATTCATACCCCAAAAACACGAGAAACTATGTATTTGGTTAACAAAAACACTTTAAATAGAATGAAAAAAGGTGTAAGAATTATAAACTGTGCTAGAGGCGGAATTATCGATGAAGCAGCATTAAAAGAGGCTGTTGAGTCAGGACAAGTTAAAGCGGCAGCTATTGATGTATTTGAAAATGAACCTAATATAGCAGAGTCTCCATTGGTAAAATGTGAGGGTAATATGCTTTTAACTCCTCACTTGGGAGCTAGTACATCAGAGGCTCAGTTAAACGTTGCAGTGGATGTTGCGGAGCAAATTAGAGAAGTTTTAAGTGGTGGTTCTGCGCATGCCGCAGTCAATATTCCTGCTTTAAAACCTGAGAAGTTAGAGCCTGTTAAAGATTATATGAAATTAGCTGAATACTTAGGAGAATTTGGTATTCAAATATCAAAAGGTAATTTAAAATCACTTGAAATTACTGTAAATGGAGCATTATCAGAGCATGACATTTCACCTTTGGAAATTGCTATCTTGAAAGGTGTTTTCTCTGTTATGGGTGAAGGTGTAAATTATGTAAATGCACCAATTATTGCCAAAAATAAAGGTATAAATGTATTAACGGCAAAATCCAAAGCTGCTTGTAGTTATTTGGGTTCAATGACGTTGAAGGTTGTTACTGATAACGATGAGAACGTAGTTCAAGCAGCATTAATTACAGAAGGTTCACCACGCTTTGTGAAAATTAATAAATATAATACTTCTATAAAACCGGAAGAGCATATTTTATTAGTTCCTCATGAAAATAAGCCGTCAATGATTGCTAAAGTTGCGACTGTTTTGGGTGAAAATGCACATAACATTTCACGAATGGAAGTTGTTCAAAAAACAGGAGAGGCTGATGATGAATCAATTATGATTATAAACACAGATGAAGCTGTTAGCGAACAAGTATTAGATAAAATTACGGAAATTGACGGTGTGCGCGCAGCTAGATGTGTAAATATTTACATTTAATTAAAAAAAACTAAAAAGGCATGCTTTGTATGGGCATGCCTTTTTTTATGAAATTTTCGCTACAACTCCATTAAATTAAGGAAAAGTGGGGCGTTTAAGCCCCACCATACACAAGCAATCAGTAGAGTTGAGGATTTAATACTTAAATAATACTTGTTTTTTATTTATGTTTCATTGTATAATAAGCTACATTATTTCGTGCGAAATAGTCTATTTTACTAGAACTTTCGGGGTATGTAATATTTCTTAATAAAACTAGCAATTTTTATTATTTAGAATTTTTTATATACATGTAGTGCTAAAGGATTGATTGTGGAAGTAGGGAAAATACAACAAATAAATATATCTAAAATTCAAACGCAAGGGCAGAAAAAGGTAGCGTTTGGTTCAGCGCATGGTACAATAGAGTCTTCTAAAGTAAAAGATGCTGTAATTAAAAAGATGCCGGATGCGGCAAAGAGAATGATAAAGCTGAAATGGCTAAAGGGTGAGGTTGGTGGAATTTTGATTACAGCCATAGGAACTGGTATTGTAGCACCTATTTTTATTGCATTTAACCCGCTATCAGATAAAGATGAAAATACTAAAAAATATACAGCAATGAGACAACCGGTTTCTGCTGTTTTGGCTATTTTAATTCAGCTTGGTTTGTTAAAACCACTAGAATCAATATATGATACCTTATCCAATAAGGGTAAATTGGGTAAAAGTGTATGGTTTAACCAAGAAAAATTACATAGTAAAAGTTTTTATGAGAATGAGGCTAAAAGAGGTAAACTATCAGCCGAGCTTGTAGAGGCAAAAGTTGAAAGACAAATGGCGAATGATGTTGATAGAGTTGCTGGTGAATTGCATCAGAATGGTTCTATTAAATTTGAGAATAATACAAGTTTTGATGGTAAAAATTTAGGTGGGGTGATAAATGCGGCACTGGAAGAACGCATAAAAACTCAGCAAACAATTTTCAATGATAGTAGTGATGAAACAAAAGTTGCTGCAAAAGCAAAACGTGCTTTTGTGCTTCTAACGGAGGAAAATAGAAAAGATGGGGCTGTTAATGTAATTGAGGAGCTTTGTAAAGATCTTCTTGATACTGATAATCAATCCAAAGAAAAGATTCATGATATTCTTACTGGTTGGAAAAGAAAATATGGAAATAATCCTGAATTAAATAAGATTGCGGAAGAATTTTTGGGTCGTACAGATGTTCCTAATATTAAAGGAAGAGCAGAGCAAACCCTTGATAAAATAAATATATTTAAAAAAGCGTTAAGTAATTCAAGATTAATTCAAAATAATTCAGCTGTAATATTGGAACATTTAAATAATTTAAAAGCTGGGACTGATATTAATATTGTACCGGAGGGCTTGAAAAATCTGTTAAATATTGATAATGCTGATGTTGGCGGTTTATCTAATATGTTAGATACGATTAAAAAGACGACTGATAATCAATTGCGAAATAAGTACATAGATAAATTTATAACTCGTGTCAATGCTTATATTGAAGCAGGTGATGATATTGAAAAAATTCTGGAAATTTATCAAAAAGGTTATTATACTGATACAAAGGATACCGCAAAAGCAACCATCAATCTGTTAAATTCTTTGAAAGTTGATGAAACTAAAGAAATAAGTGATGTTAAAGCCGTAATAAGGAATATAGCAAATAAGCTTGGTTTGTCAGGTAATGATAAATTTGAAATTGAGATAGTAAAAGAACTTCGCAATAAAATTGAGAAAAAGATTAAAGGTTTTAGTCAAGTTTCAAATATATTGGTTGGTTTGTTTGTAACATTACCAATTACGTGTAATATTTTGAACTGGGTTTATCCTCGATTTATGGATATTTTCTTCCCTCAATTAGCTAATAGTAAAAAATCAGAAGCTCCAGAGGAAAAAGTAGGCAAAGGAGGTCATAAATAATGAAGACTTCATCAATTATGCCTACAGTTGTAAAAATAGCTGGAAAACCATTTCAGGTTTTAGCTAATAATAGATATATGCAGAAGTTCTGTGACAAATTTGAGGTATCACAGGATAAAATGATTGAATATACAACAATTGCATCTCTTCTTGGTAAAGATACAATTGGTTGTTATATGTATGTTAGACAGAGTTTGAATAACGAAAAAATACCTGAAGAAAAACGTTCATTTGTAGCTGCATTGGACTTAACTAATGGTGGTTTGATGATTTTGTCTCAGTTAATTACATATATCACTTTAAGTAGACCTGCTGTTCAAAATAAGTTGTTTGGCAAATTTTTTGATAAGGTGTTTGATACTAAAACTGTGAAAAATTTAATCACTACCATTAGAAATGAAACTCGTATAAATGGAAATTCAGGCAAAGTTACAAAAGTAGAAAAAGCAATTGTAAATGCAGAAATTGAAAAAGTTAAAAAGACAGTAAAAGATGTGTTTGGTTTTATAACTTCATTAATTGCTTCAACAACTATTGCAAAACGTATTATTGTTCCTTTCTTAGCCACGCCTATGGCTGATTGGGCACAAGAAAAATTTATTGATAAAGGTAAAAAGAAAACACCCGTAAAAGGTGAAAATTCATCAGATACGAATAAAGACGGTGTAGATAAAGCCACAGAAAAAATAAAAGTTTCTGCTACTACTGCAGCAGAAGTCAAAGAGCCTGAATTTAAAGGCAATTTGTTAGAGAAATATAAAAATAAATAATCCAAAACACTACATTTTCAAGCTTTTTTAATGATTAATTTCATTATCAAGGCTTGTTTTTCTGTTTAGTTAAAATGATTATTTTCAGGAGTGTCTATCCAAACGTAAGTCCCGCTAAAATATTGCGCAAAAGGATTACCTTGATTGTTTTTGTTTACAAATGGATTTTCAACATTTTTATCAATGTAATTTACTCGTTCAAATACATCTTTTAACAAAACCTTTATACCCATAAATCAATTATTACAAAATAAATAAAAGTTTTATGCGCATAAAGTACTAATTGTTTTTAAAATAATTGTCCTAATGGCCTATGGTATTCTGCTTATATCCCCATTCTATAAAGAGCCGAGCAGATAATGCTACCACAGATTTGCAAGAAAAGTAATGCCACAATTGGTGAAATATCTATACCACCAAATGTCGGAATTATTCTTCTGAATGGGGCAAGAAATGTATCTGTAATTACTGCTATAAATTTAAAAAATGGTTTTTCCCAATTTATATTTGGAAGCCAAGTTAAAAAGCATCTAACAATAACAATATAAAAATATAGTTGTAGAATCTGTCCTAATAATACTGATAATCTCATTTATAATCTCCTAAAACCTTGAATTTTTAACGGTATTTTCACATTCACATTGTGTTCTTTCAAGTGGTGTGTTTTGAACAAGTTCAAACAATAAGTTTTTAAGGTTTTCAATATTTGCGTTAAATACTTTTATGACATCGTGGTGTGAAACAGGAGGAACATCTCCAACTAAACCGGCATCATAGTCAGTAATAAGGGAAATATTAAGCGGACACATATCCATTTCCTTAACTATATATGCTTCTGGAAACGCTGTCATATTAATAACTTCCCAGCCTTGAGCTGTGAAAAATTTACTTTCTGCTTTTGTTGAAAATCTTGGTCCATTAATAACAACGACAGTACCTTGTTCATGTATTGATATACCAAGTTTTTTACCCGCATCAATAGCTAACTTTCTCATTTCAGGACAATACGGTTCTGCGGCTGAAACGTGAGTCGCAACAGGTCCATCGAATGTTGTTGTAATTCTACCGTCAGTCCAGTCAACAAATTGGTCGCAAATTACAAATTCCCCCGGTTTAATATGGGTTTGCAAGCTACCTGCAGCACATGGAGAAATAACTCTTTCGCATCCTAACGACTTCATCGCCCAAACATTTGCTCTATAGTTGATTTTGTGTGGTAAAATGTTGTGATTTCTGCCATGACGTGGCATAAATGCTACATTATGTTCCCCAATTTTCCCAACCAAAACGCTGTCAGATGGTTGTCCAAAAGGTGTTTCAATTTTGATTTCTTCAATATTGTCTAAAAATTTGTAGAAGCCTGAGCCTCCAAATACGCCTATCGTTGCTTTTTTTTCCATTATTTTATTCCTTATTTTTTCTTCTCTTTTAACGATTCTTTTCTGGCACTAGACTTTCTACGGATTGTCATTTCATCATAACCCGCAGTGTACACGCATAATGCCGAATCACCGGAACCGACTAGGATGTAATCTAAGCCTGTAGGGCAGTTGTCTTTTGTTGTTTCTGTAAGATCTCCATTAGGCTTTTTTTTCAATTCACTTATTTCTTCAGCTGTAAATGGATTATTATCTTTTGTAACCGCACGTGGGTTGATTAGCATTTTGTTTTCCAAATACCAATTGTTTGGACCAACAGGGGAGTCAGTATAAACTTTCCCTTCTTTATTTACTCTAATTCTAAACTGGTCACGTCCGCGCTCTGCTCTATCAGCAGTAGCACAACCTTTGTTGATACCAGCAGCCATACCATTTATATCAACGCATAACGTAATAAATGGAACTTCTGCGGTTGTTCTGTCGTCGTTTGTTGCATCCCAAACACCATGGATACCCCCTATAGACGCGCCATTAGATAGAGTAAAATTAACATTTTCTGATGTAAGGTTGTTGTCACCTTCTCTATTGCCACCGTTTGCAATCTCAATGTCAACTACTCCGTCCCCTGGGCATTTTATTGTCCCAATTGTGTTCATTGTTTCTGCAAGTTGACGGCACAAGTATGCGCCAGTTGTGTCTTCTTCATACCCAGTTATAGCATCTCCTGTAGCTCCAGCTGGAATTACCTCATTTGTTAGACCTAAATCACCCCAAGGATAAATTTCTAAGTTGTTAATGACCGTACTAATTGCCTCTTCAAGTGCATAGAATACTTTTTTATATGTAAGCGCTGTTTCATCGGGTTCAACTTTAACTAATGCCGGTATCATAAATGATGCAATAACACCAATTAGGGCTACTACAATCATTAATTCTGTAAAAGAAAATCCTTTTTTGTTTTTCATTTGTCTAGTCCTTTGAGGTTGTATCTTTAAGTGTTTTAAAACATATTTTTTTAGTTGCTGCCATTGTTCCTGCTTCAAAAATAGCATTTTCAGCAGCCCATTCGTTAGCTGTTGTTACCTTCCCGTCAACATAAATTCTAATTCTAAAACGGTCGCGTTTTTCGTGTGGGGCAGTTGTATTAGGTGCTTTTTTACCATTTGTGTCTACAATAATATCAATGTGGTCTTTTATGTAATTTGTAGCATCTGCGCCATCAAAATCTTGTCCCGCAACATCGTGTAACTCTATACCATTTGAAAGAGTCATGTTTAACCCGCCTGTGCTACACTGCGGTGTGCCGATAGTATTTAGTGCGCGTACAAGTTTTTTACAAAATTCGTTTGAGTTTACGGTTTCGGTTACAAGTCCGTCATCATTAACTACAATTTCACCAGACTCAATCTTTGCTATTTGGTCAAAATTACCTGTAGGAAAAGAATTTGCATCACTTATTAATTGTGCAACTGCTTGTTGCACTGTAACATAAGCTTTTTTATAATTTACTATAGTTTCTTTTGGAGAAATATTTTTAAAACGAACCATCATTAACGATGCAATTGTCGCGATAATTGCAAATGAGATCATCATTTCAGCTAAAGTAAAAGCTTTTTTGTTATTAGACATTATAATTTTCTCCTTATTCTATTCCGTCTGCAAAATCTTTTGATTTTAAATCCATTGTGCTACCAGATGGATACAAAATTTCGTTTTCAAATCTCCAAGTTGAATCCGTCGTAACTTTACCATCAAAATAAATTCTTATTCTAAATCTATCTCTTTTATCTACGCCAGTATTTCCACTAATACATCCTTTGTTAGGAGCTTTATCACCATTTGTGTCTATACATAAATCTATATAGTCATCTATAAAATTATTTTTTTGATCATTTGAAGTTATTGTGAAAACTTGCCCTAAGCCAGCAATAACAGTTCCGTTTGTTAAAGTAATATTTGTATTTGCTACAAATGTTTCATCGGTTGGGATTTCTAAAGCTGTTGAACCATCTCCACAATTAACATCACGTACATTTACACCGCTTTCTACTTTGTATTTATCAGTAATTAATCGGTTTGTAATTTGTCGGCATAGATATTGAGCATCTTTAGCTTTATTAATATCATCAGTGTTGTCTGAGCCAGTACCGTATTTCATTCCATATTCAGGCAATGGAAAAATTCTTGTATCGCCCGCAATATTGCTTACGATATCTTGTAAGTTAGTAAAGGTTCTTTTATACAATAAAATATTTTGTTGTACATTGTTTTTATTTATTTGCATGAGCATGAATGCTGAAATTACACCAGCTATTGCAACAGCGACCAATACTTCTGCTAATGTGAATGCTTTTTTCATTATATCTCCTCCAATTTATTTTTATTATAAACTATCTTCTTTAATAATGGCAATAATTTTATCTAATCCATTATAGTATCCTGCATTCAAAAGATTATTAAATCGTTCATAAGTATTAGGGGCAAGCTCTTTTACGGTGTTTTCGTTGACAAAAATCCCCTGTACAAAGCGCGCAAATAATTCTGATGGTTTTTCGTAATATTTCTTTAATTTATTTTTACGCTTTTGAATATTTTTTGATTTGCGAGTAAGCGAGCATATTCTAATATATAATCTAAAACTATGCGGCATTTTGGGAAAATCTTTTTCCATTGTGTCTATTGAATATGTTTTTTCACGTCTTAAAAAGGGGGTTATAAGCCTTACGTGGTCGTATTTAAGTAAAAATCTTGCGTCTGATTTTTTTATATATTTTTCAAATTCTTTAAATGGTTTACTTTTTAAAAAGTCAGGATAATCTTTTTTTATTAAATTTTCATACGCTTTAATTTTTATTTTATAGGCATATTTTTTGGCTTCAAATTTTAGTAATAACGCATTTTCATCAACAAATTTAGTAACATGGATTAATTCTTTTTTAATTTCTTCAATATCTTGGGTATCAAATAATACGCATAGATTTCCACCAGTTTGCGTCATATCATTTTCAAGTTTTTTGTGTACTAAATGAGCATATTCGTGTAGCAAAACTTCTATAAATTTATCATCAGGTAGTTTTTTGTGAATATCAATCCTATTTTCACAAAATAAACCCATATTTCCTCTTGCCTTTGTATCGGTTCTGAGGTCAATTCCTTCTTTAATAATATGTTTAACAAGTTTTTGTTTAAGATTTTTCATTTTACTCTATAAATAATTTTTCAGGATTCATTAAATTTTTAGGGTCAAAAATGGCTTTTATTTGTTTAGAAAGTCCATAAACCCTATCTCCCAATGCGTTTTTTAAGTAACCAGCTTTTTCAAATCCTATTCCATGTTCTCCTGAAAGTGTGCCACCAAGTTTTAACGCCAAGGCAAATAGTTCATCTTTCGCCCTATAAAAACGTGTCATTTCTTCAATGTCATCAAAATCCAGAGCGTAATTTGGGTGAATGTTTCCATCTCCGGCATGCCCCATTATACAAGCAGTAAGCCCATACTTTTTATTTATTTCTTTTATTCCTTTTACAAGTGTTGGAATTTGAGTTCTAGGAACAACCACATCTTCTGTAATGACATTTCCTTTTAACTTTGAAGTGGCACCAAATGCGGCTCGTCTTGCTGTCCAGAATATTTGTGCTTGTTCAGGGGTTTTTATTAATTCAATATCTGAATTTAATAATAACTGTGATATTTTGGTTTCATCCTCTTCTACTGATTTAGCAGAACCATCAATTTCAATAAAAAGCATTGCTTCTTTATCTGTTTTAAGTCCGGAAGGCTTAAAATCTTCGATAGTTTCAAGTGTAAATTTATCTAATAGGTCAATAACTGCCGGAGTTATACCTGATTCTAAAATTGTATTAACAGCAATAGATGCATCTTCTATAGTGTCAAAATACGCGAGCATAATTTTACTGGTTTGTGGTTTTGGAATAAGTTTTAGGGTTGCCTCAACAATTATTCCTAAAGTTCCTTCAGAACCGACAAAAAGTTGTGTTAAGTTGAATCCTGTAACGCTTTTAGAACAATCACTTCCTGTTTCAATCAAGCTTCCGTCAGCTAATACAACTTTTAAATTTAGGACATAATCTTTTGCAGTACCATATTTTAAACCTCTCGGTCCTCCTGAAGAGAGAGCTAAAGCGCCGCCTATAGTTGAAACGGCTAAATTTGATGGGTCAGGTGGATAAAAAAGTCCTTCTTTAAGACATTGTTGTTGAATTTGCCCAATTGTTGCCCCGGGTTGGACTATTGCGTTTAGATTTTCTTTGGATATCTTTAATATTTTATTCATTCTGGAAAAATGAATAAGGAGCCCTCTTTTTTTTGCAACACATCCACCAACATGATTTGTTCCAGCGCCTCTTGCAATCATCGGAATATTGTTTTTGTAGCATAACTTAGCGATATTTTGAACGTCCTTAATACTTGTAGGTAAAACAATTGCAAGTGGAGTTTCTTCCGGTAATAGATTACAATTACAATCATTTGCGTAACTATAAATATCTTCAGGGCTAAACAAAACATTCTTAGAACCTAAAAGTTTTATTAATTCATTAATTGTTTTAGATTGCGTTTTTAGTAATAGCATAGATTTTCCCCAACTTCTTACCAATATTATATTCTTAAAAATTTTTCATATCAATAAAATATTAAAATAAAGTTTAATTGTACTTTTTGATTTCATCATAACGGTTTAATAATTTTTAATTAAATGATTGAATAAAATTGAAAGTAGAGGGGCAAATGAGAGTTAGAAAAGTAGTTTTGGGTTTGTTGCTGTATTGTCTTTTGGGTAATAGTAATCATTTTTGCTTAGCAAAATCTTTATTTTCTGAAAGCAATACTCCGGATGAAAATATTAATATTAACGTTTATGCAAAAATTAATCCTGCTATAGTTTCAATTTCTTGTGAGTTGAAAGACGGAATATCAAGTGGCTCAGGGTGTATAATTCATAAAAATGGAACTATTTTAACAAGTTCACATGTTATAGAAGATGCGCAAAAAATTGAAGTAAAAACATCTGATGATAAAATATACGTTGCAAATGTCTTGTCAGTTATGGGAAAAAATAATGATTTAGCATTATTGAAAATTAATTCTGAAAAAAGCTTGCCAATAGTTGCATTGGGGAATTCTGAAAATGTTAAAACTGGTCAAAAAGTTTTGGCAATTGGTAATCCATTTGGTTTTAACGGCACATTAACAACAGGAATTATTTCCAGAATTGATTATAAACGTAATAAATTCCAAACAGATGCGGCTATAAATCCCGGAAGTTCTGGCGGTGCAATAGTTAATTTGAATGGAGAGGTTATAGGCATAAGTCAATCAATCTATAATCCTGATAATAATAAATCAAACATAGGGATAGGGTTTGCTGTTCCAATTAATGAGGCAAAAGAATTTATAAAATTATCAAATATTATATTAAAATAATATTGCTAAAAACCGTGGCTTAAAAGTGTAAAGTATTTTATCATTTTTAAGCTTTTTTTTATTTTGTGTTAAAATTCACTTATGAAAAAATTAGAATTAGTTTTATTGTTTATTTGTACAATTTTTAATGTTGGCTTGCACTCATTTGCAGCAGATTCGGACTATATTAATGATGCGCCATTGGAAAGCCTCTTGTCTCATGGAACTGTGCATGAAGGTGGTATTTTGCGTTCAGTCGTGTCTTTAGCAATAGTAATAGGCTTGATTTATTTAACGGCTTGGATTTATAAAAATTTAAATAAATTTAATACTCAAAAATTTTCACAAAATACTAATGAAGCAGAACTTAATAAATTTAAACTTGTTTCAACCCAATCATTGGGAACAAATAAATCTTTAAATGTGGTTGAAATAAATAATAAGTATCTGGTTTTAGGGGTTACTCAAAGTAATATAAGCTTGTTAAGAGAATTTGATAAATCAGAACTGGAAAAAGGTGATGCCGGTAAGAGCAAAACTTCTAATGATAATTGGATTAATGATTTAGCTGATAAATATGATGATTTAGGAGATAGTAATGCAAAAAGAAATTAAAATCGGAGATTTTGTTGTTTCAAAAAAATCCCCAGTGTTTATAATTGCAGAAATTGGTATAAATCATAATGGAAGTGTAGAGTTAGCTAAAAAAATGATTGATGTGGCTGTAAATTCAGGATGTCACGCTGTAAAATTTCAAAAAAGAACCGTAGAAAAAGTATACACGCAAGAAGAGTTAGCCATGCCAAGAGAAAGCGTTTTTGGTAAGACTAATGGCGACTTAAAACGCGGGCTTGAATTTGCATTTGAACAATACAAAGAGATTGATGAATACTGTAAAAAACAAGGTATAATGTGGTTTGCGTCTTGCTGGGACGAAGAGTCCGTTGATTTTATAGATAAATTTAACCCACCTTGTTATAAAATAGCGTCAGCATCTTTGACTGATGATAATCTTTTGCGATATACCAGATTAAAAGGTAAGCCAATACTGCTTTCAACTGGTATGAGCACTTTAGAACAAATTGAGCATGCAGTAGATATTTTGGGAAAAAAGGATTTACTTTTGTTCCACTGCACTTCCACCTACCCAACAAGTCATAATGAAATAAATTTAAATGCAATAGGTGAATTAGAGAAACAGTTTGACTGCTTAGTTGGTTATAGTGGACACGAAAAAGGTTTCATTCCTTCGATAATATCAGTCGTTAAAGGTGCCGTTTCTGTTGAAAGGCATATTACGACAGATAGAACCCTTTGGGGGAGTGATCAGGCTGCAAGTTTAGAACCTGCCGGTATTCTTAAGCTAGTTAGAGATATCAAAATTGCAAAAGAGTCTTTAGGTGATGGGAAGAAGGTAGTTTATGAAAGTGAAAAACCTATTATAAAAAAATTGAGGAAAAATTAAGTATGCTTGAAATAAAAAATAAAATTAAAATGATTGTAAGTGATTTTGATGGGATTTTCACAGACGGTACTATCACAATAAATCATGATGGAAGTACTTCTAAAAAATTATCTTATTTGGATATTATGGCTGTAAGCATGCTTATAAAAAATGGCTACAAATTTGCAATTATTTCAGGTGAAAAATCAGCAGCTATTGATTATTTAGCGAATAAGTTTGATATTAGCGATGTTTATCAGGATATTAGGCAAAAAGCTCCTGTTCTGCAAGCAATCATGGCAAAATACTCGTTGAAACCAAATGAGGTTGCTTACATAGGCGATGATTTTAATGACATTGATTCATTAAATTCTGTTGATAATAGATTTAGCGTTCCAAATGCTAATTTTAGGGTTAAAAATGTACCGGATATTCAAATAACTCAAGCGCAAGGTGGTGCCGGTGCGTTTAGAGAGTTAGTTGACTCTATATTATTCTAGCTTGCCTAAATTTAAAAAATTTTGTACAATAAGTATGTTATTTATTTTTGGAGGATTATATGCTTTTAAATGATGTGCTGGTTATGATTTTGGCAGGAGGAGAAGGTAAAAGACTTTACCCGCTTACAAGAGACAGAGCGAAACCGGCAGTTCCATTTGGCGGAAGATACCGTATTATAGATTTTGTTATTAATAACTTTGTCAATTCCGGTTTTTATAAAATTAAGATTTTAACTCAATATAAATCTGATTCGTTAAATAAGCATATTACACGGGGTTGGGTTCTTTCGCCTTTTTTGAACCAATTTGTTGACTTAGTACCGGCACAAATGCGAACTGACGGAGCATGGTACAAAGGTACTGCTGATGCTATTTATCAAAACTTAAACCAGATTGATGATGAACATGCAAAATATGTTTGTGTGTTTGGGGGCGACCATATTTATAAAATGGATGTTACTCAAATGTTTAAATATCACAAAAAACGTAAAGCGGATTTGACTATTTCTGCAATTCCTGTGCCTGTAAGCTTAGCACATGAATATGGAATTATTGAGGTCGATGAAGATTGGAAATTAACCGGATTTGTAGAAAAACCACAACATAAACCCAAAACTATTCCAGGGCGTGATGGTTATTGCTTGGCTTCTATGGGAAATTATATTTTTAATTCATCATCGCTTAAAAAAGAATTAATTGAAGATAGTCAAAAGCCTGATTCAAAGCATGATTTTGGTAAAAATGTTATTCCAAGTATGCTAGAAAATGGTTCAAAAGTTTATGTTTATGATTTTTCAAAGAATGAATTTGCAGGAATGACCAAATCCGAAGCTGGCTATTGGCGAGATGTTGGAACTGTGGATGCATATTGGCAAGCAAATATGGATTTATTAAGTTATTTGCCTGAGTTGAATTTGTATTCAGAAAGTTGGCCATTAAGAACCTTTAATTACAATTATCCACCGGCAAAGTTTATCTGGGAAGAAGGTGAACGGGTAGGGACCGCAACAAACTCTATGGTGTCCGAAGGGTGTATTATTTCAGGAGGAAGCATTTCCCGATGTGTATTGTCGCCAAAGGTCAGAATTAATAGTTTTACAAATGTTGTAGACTCTATTTTAATGGAAAACGTTAATATTGGGCGCCATTGTGAAATAAGGAAGGCGATTATTGATAAAAATGTTGATATACCTGCTTATGCAAAAATTGGCGTAAATAAAGAAGACGATATAGCTCGAGGTTTTTATGTTTCAGAAGGAGGCGTAACGGTAGTACCTAAAGGAGCTAAATTATAAATTTTGTTTTTCATAATTTCAGCGTAATCTTGTATTACGCTTTTTTTTGTTTTTAAAAATACTTGCATGCACATTTTTTGATAGTACAATGTACTAGTATTATTCAAGATTAGTGATGTGCTCAGAAAGGTAAAAATGCTTAAAACCTACAATGCAGGTGATTATAGCAAAAGGCGTGAAATATTTGCATATATTTCATTATTTTTCTGCATGATTACTTATGGTGCATCATTCTTTGCAATGAAAGTTGGACTGCAAGAGTATTCACCGGCTACCTTGATGATGTTTAGAATGCTTATTGCCAGCTGTGCATTTGTTCCTTTTATGTCAACTGTTTATAAAAACATAAAAATTAGAAAGCAAGACATAGGGTTGCTAATGTTGATGACTGTTTGTGAACCTTGTTTATATTTTTTGTTTGAATCAAATGCATTAAATTTAACAACAGCCTCACAAGCAGGTATCGTATGTTCAATGTTGCCATTATTTATAACGCTCGGAGCAATAATAGTCTTGAGAGAAAAAGTTCCTATAGCTGCTTTTGGAGGCTTTTTAATAGCAATTGTAGGCTCGATTATTTTATCTTTTGATTCGACAGCGACAGAAATAGCTCCACGACCTTTTTTAGGGAATACGTTGGAGTTTTTTGCTGTAATGATGACTACGGTGAGTATTATCACAACGAAATATTTAATGGATAAATATCCCCCATTCTTTTTAGCTGGATTTCAAACCGTATCCGGCGCATTATTTTTTACTTTATTGAATATTATTCAAGGGCATGGGTTTCATTTAAGTGTAAATATGACTTTGTTTGTTATTATTTATCTTGGTATTGTTACTGTTTCAGACTATGCGTTGTATAATTTTGCAATGTGTACATTGTCTGCAAGCAAAGCCTCGGCATTTTTATACTTACAACCTGTTTTTGCAATTTTCTTTGGAGTTGTATTCTTAAACGAATTTTTAACTTCATTACAAGTATTTGCAGTGTTTTTAATATTTACGGGTTTGATTTTAAGCCAGAAAAAAATGCTTGTTAAAGCGCGAAGAATAGCAAGAAGTCTTAAACAAAGTATAAAAAGTGATATAAGATCACGTAGATTCAGAAATAAATAATATAAACTACATTTTATAATGTAATTTTGAAAAACTTTTCTTGATTTTTTCATAATAAGTGTTATTATAATAACATTAAATAATTACTAGACATGGAGAGAAATAAAATGACGAGTTCAAAAAACAAGAAAATGTTTATTATTCTTGGACTTATATTATTGTTAGTGTTTTCAATGTTAGGTGGATATAAAATGCTATCCGGAAAGCATAATGCAGATAAGAGTAAAAAACCAGCAACAGTTCAATTAGTGTATGTTGAAGAAAAAGAAATCTACGATAAATTGACATCAGCAGGACGAATTGAGGCAAAATATTCTGTAGATGTTGTTGCTAGGGTTCAGGGATGGATTAAAAAATCATATTTTAAAGAAGGCTCTATGGTTAAAAAAGGAGAACGACTCTTTTTGATAGAACCTGATAATTATCAAATTGCTGTTGAGCAGGCTAAAGCTGATTTGGCCAGAGCTGAAGCAGATTTTATTAATGCTGAAAAAGATTTAACTAGAGCTGATGAATTAGTTAAATTAGATTACGTCAGCAAATCGTACTTTGATCAAGCATTAGCAAAAAGAGACATGACCAAAGCAGCTGTAGCTGCGGCGAAGGCTACTTTATCTAATGCAAATTTAAATTTAAGTTATACAAACATTGTAGCTCCGGTTACAGGGAAAGTAGGGAAAATCTTGATAACTGAAGGTAACTTGGTAGATCCTTCTGCCGGTGCAATTACAAGAATAGTTAGTACTACCCCTATTTATGCATATTTTACTGTTAAAAGTGAAGATTATTTGAATTTTAAACAACACCAAGAAAAAGAATTAAAAGATAATTTGGTAGAACTAACTTTAGCGGATGGTAGTAAATATGCTAAAACTGGCAAGGTGGAATTTATTGACAATGAGGTTGATCCTACTGTCGGTACAATAGGCTTAAGAGCTACATTTGATAATCCGGAGTCAATTTTAGTTCCAAGTGATTATGTTAATGTAACAATTACATCCCAGCAACCAAGAAATGTTGTGCTAGTCCCTCAAGAAGCGGTACAAGAAAGTAAAGATGGTATGTTTGTTTACACTATAAATGAAAAAAATGAAGCTGTTCCGACAATTATAGAATCAGATGGACAATATGATGGAAAGTGGATAGTTTCCAACGGCTTAAAAGCTGGTGATAAAGTTGTTGGAAAAGGTTTATTGAGTATTAGAATGCCATTCCAGGTTGTAAACCCAATCCAACCACAAGAACCTACTGATAAAAAAGAATTACCTGCAGATGAAAAATCAAAAATAAGTAATAATTAATATAAAAAAATTGGGGATTAAGGTTAATAATGAGTAACGACAAAAAACAAGCAAATGGAAAAGATTGGTATTTATTTATATCAAAACCAAGATTTGCAATAGTAATTTCAATATTTATAACTTTGGTTGGCGTTTTAACAATGTCAGCCTTAAAACTTGAGAAATACCCGGACATTACGCCTGTTCAGGTTTCGATTGCTGCGTCTTACCCTGGGGCAAGTGCAGATGTTATTGAATCTTCGGTTGCATCTTTAATTGAATCGCAGGTCAACGGTGTTGAAAATATGATTTATATGACGTCTATTTCTCAAGATGATGCATATTCAGCTGTTGTATATTTTGACATTGGTACAGACAAGGATATTGCACTAGTAAAAACTCAAAACCGTATTTCTCAAGTCGAACCACGTTTACCAGAAGATGTTAAACGTCTTGGGGTAACTGCAAAAACAAAAGTTTCGGGTGCCGGTTTGATGATTTTGGCAGTAACATCACCGGACAACTCTGTTTCTGGGCTTGATGTTTCAAACTACGCGTCTATATTTATCAAGGATGAGCTAGCCAGAATAAAGGGCGTTGGTGAAATTACCGTATTTGGTGTTGGTGATTACAGTATAAGAATTTGGTTAAATCCTAAAAAAATGGCTAATTTGAGTGTTTCTACATCAGAAATACAAGCAGCAGTTGCGGCTCAAAATACTCAAGTATCAGCTGGTTCTTTTGGTACTTTGCCTATGCTTGATCCTCAAAAATTGCAGGTTACGTTAAGAACAAAAGGAAGACTATCTGAGCCTGCTGAATTTGGCGAAATAATTATTAGAGAAAATTTAGATGGTTCTAAAATAAGATTAAAAGATGTTGCGAGGGTTGAACTGGGTTCACAAGCTTATACATCGATTGGACGTTTTGATGGCGCACCTACTGCAATGATGCAAATTATTCAAGTTCCTGGTGCTAATGCAATTCAAGTAGCTGATGATATCAAAAAAGAATTACCAAAAATTCAAGCATCCTTACCGGACGGAATAAAGGTGCAAATCGCAAGAGATGAAACTGAATTTGTTAAAGAGTCCATGGCAGAGGTTACAAAGACAATTTTTGAAGCATCTGCAATTGTAATTGCGTTAACTTATTTATTCTTGGGGTCAATTACTGCAACTTTGGCGCCGTTATTCGCGATACCTGTTTCGTTGGTCGGAACTTTTTCTTTCTTGCCTCTTTTTGGTATGTCTATCAACACCTTAACTTTGTTTGCTATGGTTTTAGCTGTAGGTACCGTAGTAGATGACGCTATTGTTGTTGTTGAAAACGTCCAAAGACACATTGAAGAAGGAAAACCAACCAAAATTGCTGTACAATTAACAATGGAGGAAGTTGGCGGTGCGCTTGTTGCAATGGCGCTTGTGTTGATGGCAGTATTTGTGCCTGTAGCATTCGTTCCAGGGCTATCTGGATTGATGTATAAACAGTTTGCAGTATGTATTGCTGTTTCCATTATGCTTTCAGCGATTGTTGCACTTACTTTATCCCCTGCATTGTGTTCTATATTTATGAAAGAAGAAAAAGAAGAAGATAAACCTAAGTTTGTAAGAGCTTTTAATGATTGGTTTAAAGAATTTACCGAAAAATACTATATGAAAGCAGTTTCTGTATTTGTTTACAGTAAAAAATTAACTTTAAGTTTATTTTTAGGGTTATGCTTGTTAACTTTTGTATTTTTCAAAATTACGCCAACTGGTTTTATTCCAACTGAAGACCAAGGTGTATTGCTTTCGTTGGTTCAATTACCAGCTAGTGCTTCATTAAACAGAACGGATGATTTTACTAAAAAGGTTGAAAAAGCGGTTGAAAATATTGATGGTATTGAGAAATCAATGTCATTTATCGGTTTTAACGGTTCTAATACGGCATTTATGGTATTTGAGTTAAAAGATTTTGAGTATCGTCAGTTAAATGTTTTTCAAAAAATAATAAGACATATTCAAGGTAAACCTACTGATTTGTCACATACGGCTATTCAAAGCAGAATCCAAGCCGCAGTTGCGCCAATTCAAGATGGTATTATGAACCTTTTTGCGCCTCCGGCAATTTCCGGTATGAGTATGCAAGGTGGTTTTGAATTTCAGCTATTGTCAAGAGGAGAGCATTCTCCAATAGAAATAGCAAACATGGCAAATATGATGATGATGAAAGCTAATCAAAATCCAAATTTAAGAAGTGTGTATCATACGTATCAAGCAAATATGCTACAATACTTTGTTGATATAGATACGGAAAAAGCGTTGGCACAAGGTATTAGCTTGCAAGACTTATATTCAACACTTGCGTCTAACTTTGGTACTTATTATATTAATGACTTCAACAAAATGGGACGTGTATTTAGGGTACAAATGCAGGCTGATTCTATGTATAGAAGAAATCCTGATGACTTAAGTAGTATTTATGTTAAAAATAATAAAGGAAAAATGGTCCCAATTTCAACTGTTGTAACGCTTAGAAAAGATATGGGTGCAACGGTTATTAATAGATTTAACCAGTATCGCTCTGTGCAAATAAACGGTAATCCGGCAGTTGGTAGAAGCTCAGGTGAGGCAATGAAAACAATGGAGCAACTTGCCGCAACTGAACTACCAAAAGATTATGGCTTTGCTTGGTCAGGAACATCCAGACAAGAAATTGAGTCTTCAGGAAGTACCGGTGCAGTATTAGGCTTATGTTTATTATTTGTTTACCTGTTCCTTGTTGCTTTATATGAAAGTTGGATGATTCCGGTATCAGTACTTCTAATTACACCGGTTGCGACCGTTGGTGCATTATTAGGTGTATTTATTTCATCTAAAATCGGTGGTCAAGCATTTGATTTATACTCGCAGGTAGGCTTAATCATGTTAATAGGGTTAGCAGCGAAACAAGCGATTTTAATTGTAGAGTTTGCTAAGGTTCAACACGAGGAAAACGGTAAGTCTGTTGAAGAGGCAGCAATTGAGGGTGCAAGACTTAGATTTAGAGCAGTTTGTATGACTGCTATTGCCTTCGTTGTTGGTGTGTTACCTTTATTATTAGCTCATGGTGCTGGTGCTGAATCCAGAATTTCAGTTGGTGTAACTGTATTCTGGGGTATGTTAGCTGCAAGTTCTTTGGGGACTTTGCTAGTTCCGGCATTTTACGTACTTGTTCAAAGCTTTACAGACAACGTAATAGACAAATTCAAAAAATTAACTAATAAATAGTGATTATGTGAGATTGGAAAATGAAAAAGAAATTAATTGCAAGTTTAGTATTATTAGCTATAAGTATAATGTCACCGGCTTATTCAATTGAAGTTGTAGAGTCTGTTGTGCAACCTGAGCCAACCGGTGCGCCCGTGATTGAGAAAAAAAGTTCTACATGGGATAAACTTAGGTTAAAAACAATAAAGCTCTTTAAAAAAGACTCTGACGTTGCTGGTGAGAAAATTGAGCAAGTAATAGACAATGAAGCCGAAACCAATAGTCAATCTGTTCAAAATCAACAAAAGCCACGCGTTGAGATTAAAACCATATCTCAAATTCAAGAAGAACAAAAAAATAAATCCAGAAGAGAGCGCCGTGCTGATAAGAATGCCGAAAATGACATGACAGTAAAAGAACGACAAGAGGCATTGGCAGATAGGGTTAGTAATGATGTTTTAAGTGAAGAAACTATTGACTCTACTGTAATCAAAGGCGGCGTAGAAGAAAATGTTATTGTTTCAATTGATGACTGTGTAAAGCTTGGATTATATAATAATCCTACTATTAGATACGCAATCAGCAATTCTGATATTTATAAATCAAAAATTGCTCAGGCGTGGTCGAATTATTTTCCACAACTTGGTATAGGGACTGCGTTTTCAAAAAACAAAATGCTTCCAACTAACTTTAAATTTCCAATGATGAAATATGACTTGTGGAATGCTGTTGCGCTTGAGGGTTCAATTTTACTTTATGATTTTGGAAAAACAGGTCAGCAAGCAAAGATTGCAAAACGAGCACATGAGGCATCTGTTTCAGACATACAAACTGCTATTAATGATACAATCTATAGTGTGAAATCTGCATATTACCAATATTTGTTTGCGCTTAGACAACAACAGGTTTTACAATCAACTGTAGATAAGTTTGAAACGCATTATAATGAAGCGAAAGCGGCTTATGATGTTGGTGCTAAGGCTAAAATAGATGTTATTACTGCTGAATACAATTTGAGCAATGCAAAATTGGATTTGATTAAAGCGCAAAACCAAGTTGCGACTGCCCAAGCACAATTAAACAATACAATGGGATTACCTGCTTACTCAAACTATAGTGTTTCAGATAAGTTGGATATCAGTACGTACGATTTGCAATTTGAGAATTTAATCGAAAAGGCTTATGAGTTGCGTCCTGAACTTCAATCAGTTGCTTTGAAAACTGATGCATCAAAAATGCTTGTAAAGTCATCCAAATTAGCATTTGCACCGGATTTAAAAGGCTTTGGTAATTACACAGTTGGTGGTAAAGAATATGCTGCTGAGTATGGTTATCAATATGGAATTAGGCTATCCTATCCAGTAACAAATTTCTTTATGTTAAAACAACAAGTTAATGAGGCAAAAGCCACTTATGAGCGTGATTTGGCTAATTTAGAGCAACAACAAAACAATGTTTATTTAGACGTAAAAACCGCCTATTTATCATTTGTAAATGCAAGAGATGGTGTTCCGGTTGCAAAACAAGCAATGGAGCAAGCCCAAATTCAGTATGAAATTGCTGCCGGAAGATACAGAACGGGTTTAAGTAATGCTATTGAGTTAAAAGATGCTGAAATAACATACAGAAACGCACAGTTAAATTATTACAATACATTAATGCAGTATAATACAGCTGTTGCAAGTGTTGAAAAAACTGTTGGAATGCCGATTAAACCAAGCGGTATTGATGGTGAAATCAATGTTCCTGCAGATGTAAATGAAGAAGAAATTAATTTGTAATAATTAACGATTAAAACCGATATTTCGATTGTTTTTATCTTTTTCAAAATCAAGTGTTTTTATGGCATCTTGAATATCATTCATATTAGCTAACGGTCTATTGGCAAATATAGCGTTTCTCATTGCTGTTTGAATAATAGCATTTATATCAGAACAAGTTTTATTTTCGGTTAATGTTGTAATTTCATCGATTTTACTTACAAGGTTTTGGGCTATTGGTTTGTTTTGTAGCATTTTTTGAAGAATATCTTTTCTTTCTTCTTCTGTAGGAAGTGGAATTTCGATTTTTTTATCGAAACGTCCCGTTCTTAAAACAGCAGGATCTAACATATCAAGAAAATTCGTTGCGCCAAGTAGTATTACGCCTTTTTCACTAGCATTATTAATAAGTTTTAAAACAGCATTAACATCATCACGCTTCCAGTCGGTATGCATAGACGAGCGTTTACCACAAATAGAATCAAGTTCGTCAAGTAAAACAATTTGAGGTGTACCTGTTTTTTCATATTCTTTTTCAAGTGCTTTAAAAAAATTGTTTAGATTTTTCTGTGTCTCGTTACCTAAACTACTACCTATTTCTCCCATATCTATTTGGTATAAAGGTAAATCTAATTCTTGAGAAATAGCTTGTGCTAAATAGGTTTTTCCACACCCTGGAGGTCCGTATAATAAGAAGCCATTTGGCATTTGAATATCATTTTCTACAAGCTGCTCGTGATATTCTTCACTCCAAGGTTTTACAATGAATTCCCGTACAGCTTTTTTGGCTTCAAACATTCCACCAACTTCATCTAAAGTTTGTGGCGAATATTTAGACGGCATAAGTCTATGACGAGATAATAAATTATTATCATTTTTTGTTTTAGATTTAGATAGTTTTGATTTTTCAATATCATTTTGGACTTTGTTTATCAATGACATGTACATAGCAAAAACTGTCTTAGTTGTCTCAGGCATTTTATCCGAATTTGTGGCAATGCGAGACAAAGAAAAGCGATCGTTGTTAAATTTCTTAGAATTTACAAGTAATTTGGCAAATTCATCATTTTTAACATCTACACAATGATCTAAAATAGAAAAAGAAGACTTGCTGCTTATTTTAATATTAGGGTTAAAATCATCTTGTCTTATGAGGCTTTGTGCTATGGATAAAAGAAGACTTCTTTCATTTCCTTTTTTACTAAATGGAGTATCCTTCAATTCCATATATTTTTGTGCTAAATACGCATAAATATTTAAAGTTTCTGTATTATAATTTTTTGTAAAAACATGCACATAGTCTGGCTCAAGCGGGATATCCTTCATTAAAAGTAATTTAGACTGCAATTCACCATATTTTCCTGCTTCAATTAATTTACAAATTTCTTCAGTAAAATCCCATCTTTCATCAAAGGTAGATTTTTTAAATGAAGGACGAATGATATTATTATATTGGTATTTATTCAGCGCTATTACTTGCATTAGCATTCTCTCCATACAATATTGGAATTACTTGAAAGTTCTTCTCAAATATAGGTTTTAAGAAATTGTATACTTTATCTTCGGGATATGTTAGATATAATGCGCCAATCATAGCTTCAAATGCATCTGCAAGCACTTTATAATTTATTTCCCTAAATTCAGGGTTTGTAAGATATTTATTTAACCCTAGTTTAACTACATTATATGCCAAAATTTTATTATCTGTTATTCTTGAATAATATTTTGTTTTGTCATTTTCATCAATATTTTTTTCAACTAAAAATTTACCGGCGAAAACATTTATTATCGCATCGCCATAATGTTCAAGAATTTGAAACCTATATGGGTCTTTTAAATTGGATGCTAAATTTAATGCTCTTGTTACATATTCAATTACTTCAACATCTTGGTAGGAATCTATATGTTCGTCATTATTTAAAAAATTTATTTTTTTAAGTACATTTTCGCAATTAGTTCTAGCAGTGTTATTTCCAATATATTTTCTTTTAATTCTTCTTGGGTATTGTGATTCTTTTAATTCAAGATTAATTTCTTTTAATACTGTATTAAATAAATTTGCTTTTGCTTTATTTTGATTTTCACCTACTCCACTGGCTATCGGTTTACCATTTATATATCCTGTAGCTATTATTTTTTTCTTCTTTAATCGTATATCATAAGTAAAATTTTTTTCATTATGATAATGAACTTCAAAGTAATTTTTTATTATATTTTCCATCCCGTTTAATCCAATATTAGGAAATAAACCTTTGATATGTGGCGTTAAAAACTCGTACGTGAAATCTAATGAATAATGCCTGTGCATCATTTCAAGAACTCTAACATAATTTTTTTCTGCATACATGTTTTCTAAATCATTGTCATAAACAGATGTTTTTTCTAATTGTTTAGGTGAAAATGATTTTGCTATTTGAGCTTTTAGTTTGGGGGTCAATTCATCTGTAATAAGTGTGATTGTAAATGGATTTTGCTCAGGCATATTCTCAATCAAATAACGTCTTACCGCATACCTATTAATGTGTTCTCCAACGGAACACTCATATTTTTTATTAGGAATTTCTTGTTTTACTATTTTTGAATTAAATTCATCTATAAATTCTTTTTTAAATTTAATTTTATTATTACGAGAGCGTCCAATATTAAATAGTTTAGTTATTTCTTCTTCACTTAATTCTTGTTTTATATTTCTTTTTTGGAAAGAATCACAGCTTAGCTCTCCTCTAAATTGTGGCATCACTTTAAAAACATTTTTTTGTCTTGTATTAAAATTATAATTTGTGCTATATGGCGTTATAACAAGCATTTTATATATTTATCCCTTTTTTTAATTCTAAATATCGGCTTTCATATAATGGTTTTAAAAATTCATAAACCCTTTTTTCTGGAAATGAAAGGTGTAATGCCCCAACTAAGGCTTCAAAAGTATCTGCCTTAATTTTAGGATTTTCATCGATATTGCGATAATACAAGTATGTTTCCAGTTCTAGCTTATCAAAAAAACTAGAAAAAGTATTATTAGATTTTAACCCACCATAAAATTTTATTTTTTCATTAATAGGTAGATTTTTTTCTAATAAAAACCTTTCAATTAGCATATTACAAACCGCATCACCATAAAATTCAAGTTTTTGAAAAGTTATAGCATTATTTACTCTAACTTCTGGGTTAAAAGCCCTAAATATAAGCTCTTTAGCTTTTTTATTTTGAAGTAAACGTTTGTTATCTTCGGTTAAAAAGCCTATATCAATAAGTAATTTGTCAACTAAAGGTGAAATTTCTTCAACATTAAAAACTTTGTTGTTAATTTTAGCATTATTTCGAACTGAATATAAATTCACTTCAGCTAAAATCTTTTTTAATAGCTCTTGCCGTGCTTTTAAATTGGTGTCTGATTTAGCTTTATCTATTATGTCTTCACCAACTTTGCATATAGCTGTAAATCGCCCGTCAGCCTCAGGGATAACATTTATTACAAATTTCTTATTCAATTTATCTTTGTAAAACCCGTGCAATAAGTTTAGCAAAAAGTCAATATTATCCGATTTTATCCCTTTTTTTATTAAAGGAGACAATATTTTTTCTACTTTCTCAATAGAGGCTGATGAATAAATCATTGAAAATATAGTATAAAATCTATTAGACAAATTTTCTCTTTCAAAACCATTTTGAGGTTTTACTCTCGCTAATTCAGAAAAGTTAAATGATTTTTGCAATGTACTAGAATGTAATGAACGCAAGGCTTTATCATAAAGATTAAGGAAAAATGCATTTTTATTTGGGTATTCAAAAATTAAGTGTTTTCTGATAAAAACTTCAATAAGCCTTCGCCCAAGTGCTCCAAAATATGATGTATCATAGCTACCTCGCTGGCTGTTGCCCAAAACGGAATAATTATTTATCAAACTCAATGTTTTTTTACTTAAAAGTATCTCTTTTCCATTTCCAATTTCATTATTTATGTGATTTGCAATACGACTTTCACCACGAGTTAATTTAATTGCACGTGATGCTATATCGCTTGAAATACCTAAAATATTATTTATACACATTTTACTTACCTTGTATTTTTGTAAAACACGTAAATATTTTTTTTTGCTATTTATAAATTAATTTAATTTTTGTAAACAATTTATTATTTAAACATTAGCCATATTTTTGGTTGACTTGTAGTCTAAACTTTTGTATGCTTTTTCCACATCTGAAATAGAAATATATGCTTTGTTATTAAAAATAGCATTACGCATTGCATTATGAAATATTGCAACAATATCAGAACAGGTTTTTCCTTCAGTCATTTTAGCTATTTGAGATAATTGATTTTTAATATTTTGCGCCATTGCACTATTTTTAACAAGTTTGGTTAATATATCCAAATGTTCCTCCTCATTGGGCAACGCAATTTCTATTTTTTTATCAAAGCGACCAGTCCTCATAATTGCAGGGTCTAAATCCTCGATAAGATTTGTCGCTCCTATTAAGATTATGCCCTTTTGACTTGCATTATTTGTCAATTTTAAAATAGCATTGATTTGATCTTTCTTCCAATCAGTATTACTTGATGCTCTATTAGCACAAATTGAATCAAGTTCATCCATAAACAAAATACTTGGTTTTTGGGTATTTTTGTATAATTTCTCTAATTCTTCAAAAATATATTTTATTGTATTCTCGGTTTCATAAGCATATTTACTTCCAATTGCACTCAAATCCAACTCTAACATAGGAATTCCCATTTGTGCCGCTATTGCCATAACTAAATAGATTTTCCCATTTCCAGGTGGTCCATAAAGCATAAACCCATTCGGCATTTGTACATTATTTTCTTGTATTAACTTACGGTACTTTGGATTCCAAGGATTAATAATATACTCTTTAACCGCCTCTTTTGCTTGATTCATTCCGCCCACATCATCGAGACATTTGGGTGAAAATTGTGTAGGCAAAACTTGATAACGCCTTAATTTTTACTGCTAATTGTCGGTATAGTTTTAATTATCGGTTCTTCTTGGCAAGATGAATTATCAATCGAATTACTTTCATCTAAACAATTTTCTTTAGTTTCTTTAGTATCGCAATCGTTTAACAATACTGGACCGCGTTTTATTTAATATTTTTATTTTTTGCTAAAAACTTTACCATTAGTTGGATCAATACCAATTGAAAGCAATAGTTTGCCTATAGGACCATACGCTTCTTTCAACATTGAAAGTTTTTCAGCCTCTGTTTTTGACCTTTGTGCTTTAATCATATTTTGCACATTTGAATCAGCCAAAGCTTTTTGAGTTAAGTGCATTTTCTTCCCTGTTTGTGGGTTTCTTATAAAAGAACGTGGATGTTTATATTTTTGTTAATAAATTAAGGCTAACGTAACATTTTGTAACTATCATTATAAAATAAATCATATTCATCGTTTAAAATAGCTACTCTTGCTCGTTTTACAAGATTTAACAAAAATTGAATATTGTGAATAGATAACAATGTTAACGCGGTACCTTCATTTTGCTTAAACAAATGGCGCAAATAAGCCCTAGAATGGTTTTGACAGGTATAACAGTTGCATTGTTCATCTAGTGGTCTGTTATCACGCTCAAATTCTTTATTTTTGATAATTTTACGCCCTTGTCGGGTGAAAAACGAACCGTGACGAGCGTTTCGGGTTGGTAATACACAGTCAAACATGTCAACACCACGCAAAATGCCGTCTAGCAAGTCTTCAGTTGTTCCAACTCCCATTAAGTAGCGAGGTTTATTTTGAGGCAAATAAGCAGTGGTTAATTCAACAAATTTATTCATTATGTCGTGAGGTTCGCCAACGCTTAACCCACCAATCGCGTAACCAACCGCATCAACTTGCGTCACAAAGTTTGCACTTTCTTTTCTTAAATCTTCAAAAAACGCACCTTGAACGATTGGGAACAATGCTTGTTTATTGTTATATTTCGTCTCGATACATCTTTTTAGCCAACGATGAGTTCTTTCCATTGCGAGCTTAGCTGTTTTGTAGTCACAAGGATACGGAGAACACTCATCAAACGCCATTATTATGTCTGCACCTATACTTTGCTGGATTTCCATTGATTTTTCCGGCGAAATAAAGTGTTTTGTACCGTCTTTAGTGTCTCTAAATGTTACACCATCTTCAGTAATTTTTCTGTTTTTAGCTAAACTGAATACTTGAAAACCGCCACTATCAGTTAAAACAGGCTTGTCCCAATTCATCCACCCATGAATACCACCAAACTCTTCAATTAGTTTGTGTCCTGGACGTAAGTACAAATGGTAAGAATTTGACAAAATAATTTGCGCACCAGTTGCTTTAATTTGGTCATTCGTGAGCATTTTGACGCTTGAATGAGTGCCTACGGGCATAAAAATAGGTGTCTCAATATCACCGTGTGGTGTGTGCAAAAGACCGGCTCTAGCTCCGGTCTTTTTATCAGTATGTATTAATTCATATTCAAAGTAATTATTTTTCATCTTCCATTATAATATCTAGGGTAGTTTTCCAATCACGGCATATTTCTTCCGGTCTGAAGTAAATTGCAATTTCTCTTTCCGCACTTTCCACACTATCTGAACCGTGAACAACATTGTATTCCATAGTCTGCGCAAAATCAGCACGAATAGTTCCAACTTCTGCTTCATCAGGCTTTGTTGAGCCCATAATATGTCTGGCACCTTTAACAACATTATTTCCTTCTACAACCATTGCAACAATAGGGCCACTTGTAATATAATTAATCAATCTATTATAAAATGGCTTTCCATAGTGCTCTGCGTAGTGTTTTGCCGCAATTTCCTGAGTAGGTTGTAGCATTTTCATTGCAATAATTTTATAACCTTTGCGTTCAAATCTTTCTACAATATTACCTACAAGACCTCTCTTAACTCCGTCTGGTTTTACAGCAATAAATGTTCTTTCCATTGAAACTCTCCCGAAATTTTATTGTTCTTAATATTGAGCCAAAATCAAATGGCTATGTTATAATTAAATCATAAAAGGCAAAATAAGGCAAATACAATGGGTGAGGTATTTTTTTGCGAAACCGAAGACGGTAGTATAGGACTTTTTAATAAAAAAGTTGATGATATATATCATTCAACTCATGGCGCCTACAGTGAAAGTTATGAAAAATTTCTTGTTTCAAGCGGTTTCTTGGATTTTATTAAACAAAATGATAAAGTTTCAATTTTAGATGTATGCTACGGCATAGGATATAATTCAAAAGTTGCAATAGATGAAATTTTAAAATTAGACAAACCTTTTGAAATAAAAATCGATGCGCTAGAATATGATAAAAATTTAATTAATATTTCACCATTTCTTAAAAATCAATTAGTAAACGATAAAATAAATGATTTTCTAATAAAACAATCAAATTTTAATGAAAAATTTTCAGTAATTAATACTATTAAAATATTCACAAATTTAAATGGATTAAAGTATATAAATTGGAAAAAAATAGCCCGTATAGGGCTAGAAAAAATGTTTGGTAAGTGTGATTGTAAGGTTTTGTTTAATTTGGGACTATTCCTACATAATATATATTATAATTATATATCGCGAAGGAATAAAAATGAATCAAAAGGCAATATATTCACTAAAATGCGTTTATCCTTCTACTGTGAAGATGCACGTGCTACTGTTCAAGAATTAAAAGAGCAATATAATTTTATTTTTCATGATGGATTTACACCTAAAAAATTACCAACTCTTTGGTCATTAGAATTTTTTCAAGAGTTGTATAGATTGCTTGATGATGATGGAGTGCTGGTAACATACTCTTCATCTGCAGCAATTAGAGCGGCAATGATAGAAGCCGGTTTTTATATAGGATGTTCTCTTGATAAAAATAACAAACGAATTGGAACAATTGCAGTTAAAAATAAATCTCTAATTAAAAACGAGCTCTCAGAATTTGATTTAAAGCTTATAAAAACAAAAGCAGGTATTTTTTATCGCGACAGAAATTTAAATGCCACTGTAGAGCAAATAAACGCGTTAAGAAATAAAGAAATAGAAAATTCAAACAGGATAACTTCTAGTAGGTTAAAGAAAGATTATGGAAAATTACAAAAAGAATTATGATGTGATAATTTTAGGCGGGGGAACTGCTGGTTGTGCTTGTGCTTGGAACTGCGCACATCTTGGAATGAAAACCTTGCTTATTGAAAAGAAGAGTTATTTGGGCGGTGCTATTACGTCTCAATTGGTTATTCCTGCAATGAAAACTGATGATAAGAATTTTAACACTATGTTTTTTGACGAACTCTGTAAAACAGCAAAAGCTCAAAAGGCGCAAATAACATATATTGATGGCAATGACGGATGGTTTAATCCCCTAAAACTTTCAAAAATTTTATATGATATGCTTCAGGAAGCAGGGTGTGATATTATTTTAAATTCAATTATTGATAAAATCGAAGATAAGACTTGTTACGATACGAAATATATCAATAAAATATTCGGGAAGACAAAAGTGTTATCATTATATATCGGCACGAGACATAGTAATAAAATGAATATCAGTAATTATACCGAGCCGATATATATCAATAATGTTGCAACAAACAAAAATGGCGATATTAAAAAATTTAATGCAAAATATTTTGTAGACGCAACAGGTGATGCTAATTTGTGTGAATTATTAAATGCAAAATTTTTGCCCAAAGAATCAAATCAAGCATTATCATTAAGGTTTATTATGCATAAAGTCAATAAAAAAGTTTTTTCTGACTGGATTTTAAAATTTGACTTAAACCGCAATGTCACTACCGCTGCAACAATTGATGATGATATTCACTTTTCAACAGCGTATACATGGGATATAAATTCAACTTGGGCATTAAAATCATTATTCGACAAAGCAGTCAGTAATGGGGTGATTAAAGACACTGATAGAGCGTATTTCCAGATTTTTAGCATTGCCGGAGAAAAAGATAAAGTTGCATTTAATTGCCCAAGAATTATAACAAATGAAGAATTAAACCCGTTAAATCAATCTGACGTAGAAAAAGCTAAAACCCAAGCACAAGAAGCAATTATGCGAATAGCTTTGTTTTGCAATATTTATTTAAAAGGATTTGAACAAGCAAAAATATTTAAAATAGCAGATGAACTTGGAGTCAGAGAATCAAGACGAGTAAAAGGTAAATATATTCTAACAAAAGAGGATATTTATAAAGCTAAAAAATTTCGCAAAAGTGTAGCATACTCTAATTACCCTATAGATATACATTCTATTAAAAAAGATAATTCTGTTCTTGAGTATGTACAAAAAACATACTCAATCCCACTAGACAGCCTTATTGTAGATGGTTTTGAAAATTTATTTGTCATAGGACGTTGCATTAGTGCTGATTTTTATGCTCAAGCTGCCATAAGAATACAGCCCACTTGCTTTTCTATGGGTGAAGGACTTGCAAAATATCTTAAGTTATTGTAAATTTATACTTACTTAGGGAGAATTAATATTATGCACGTAGCCACATTATCAGTTAATTTTAAAGGTCAATATAAGGAATTATACTCTACAGAAATTCCAAGCGAAATAAAATGTCGTCCAAGGCGTTTGAAACCATATCTTAAGCAAGTAGCAAAACATCTACCGGAGGGAGACGCATTGATGTTATCGTATTGCAGTGAAGGCTTAAGAGTAGGACACAAATCCGTAAAAAAATTCAAAGAAAATTCTATTATGGAAAGTGATGTAAGTTTAAAATTTTCTAAACCTATTTCACAAAAAGAAATGCTTAAAAATCACACTTCTGAGTATGTTTTAAAGGTATTACCGGTGATACTGGGGAAAGAAAACTTTGAAAAAATTAATGATAAAATACATGCTGAAATTGATTTTCCAACGCCGTATCACGAATTTAAGTTTATGCAAGAAAACTATCCTGATGAAGAATTTTAATTAATAATATCTAATAATTTATTTGCAATTGATTTTGGTAGAAATCTCAAATATTGCTCCCTAATTTGGTTTGCGATTGTATTAACAGTCTTACGGAAATTATAACTATACAATATTCTATCAGTATTATTAATAAATGAATATTTTTTTTGAATGTGATTATAAAGGTTTTCTTCAGTTGTAAATGCTCTTAACTCATCTTTTGCATTCATTAGAAGCTTTATTAATGTCCTAAAATCTAAATTTATTATACTTTGTGCAATTTTTTTATTTTCATCATTTATCGTATACATATAAATTTTGTCATTCAATTCAGTATAATTTATTAAATTTTTAAAAGACTTTTTGCAAGTTTTGTCGCTAAAAAAGGGAAGTTTTGAATATAATGATTTTTCGCAATATGTTATATGCTCCAGCTCATGCGCAATAATACTTATATCGTCAGGCGAAGCTGCTATCAATTTACTTTGTGGTATATATAAGATAGTCTTCTCATTTTTAAAGTTTTTTGGAAGAACCATTGCAGTACAATTTTCAAGAATATCATAAGACCTTGAGGAACTAAGTCCATATCTTTTTTGCATAATTTCAATAACATCATCAGAATTATTTGTAATTTTAACTTTATCAATATATTTTTTACCTAAATTTGTTTCAATAATTTTTAAAATATCATCATTAGTTAATATTGTTTTTTTGCATCTAATATCTAAAACATCTCTACCTATTTTTTGAGCTGTATCAATAATTTTACTTGTAGAATATGTTCCACACACTCCATGTATAGTTTTATTCACAGCATTAAACGTTTTATGGGCAAGCCTTTTTGACACATTTGTTATTTTATTTGATATTTTGGTTGCTAGAGGACATACAAGCATATTAATTCTCCTTTTCGGACAAAACAACTGAAAATTACAAATTGCTAAATTATATTTATTATTTTCAAAAGTTTACAAAATAAAACTTATACAATCATAATAAATACTAGCAAATTTATTTTTCGTAATTTAAAAAAACTTACAAACGCTTATATAAAGGTAATAAAGTAGTAATAATAACAATGTATGACAAGAACACTACATTGTTATTATTATTTTAATTTTATTTATTTTTTTATACCATTTTCATATTTGATTTTATTGTAGGTGCCAGAAAAAAGTTTACCATCTTTATAGAATTTACCGTCAATTTCACCAGTAAGCTTTTTATTGTTGTAATATAATAGACCATTTTTATAAGATGTTCCATCATTATTATTTTTGGAGTACAATTTGCCTTCACTATAATATTTACCATCTTTAGTTCCTGTAAAAGGTTTTCCATCATTGCCATAAGTAATTTTTCCGCTTGTTCCTGCACTAGGTTTACCCGCAACATAATAAATATTATTATGTACTGTTTTATTTAGTGGCATTCCATTTGTACCGTAAGTTATACCTCCGGCTTCACCACCTGAAATTACACCATCTTTATAAAATTTACCATCAACTACTGTATTATTTGCAACGACGCCATCTTTGTACATCTTATTGCTATCAGCTTTACATTTACCAGTTAATGCTACACCATTATTGTATTGTTTACCATCAGAACCTTTTCCTGTTAAAAGTTTTCCTTCTTTATAATACTTGCCATTAACATTACCGTTTGCAACGACGCCATTATTGTACATCTTATTATTATAAGACCCACTTAATAGCTCGCCGTTTTTATTATAAACTTTACCATCACATTCACCTTTTGATAATTTACCATTTACATAATATTTTCCATTTACAAGTGTTTTGTTTGCAACAACGCCATCTTTGTACATCTTGTTGCCATCAGCTTTGCACGTACCAGTTAATAGATTTCCATTGCTGTATTGTTTTCCATCACTATATTTACCACTAAATAGTTTACCATTTTGGTAGATTTTTCCATCGCTATACTTACCATTAATAGGATTACCATCGTTTCCGTATGTTACACCATTTACAGAGCCAGCTGAGGCTTTTCCTGCTTTATAATATTTTCCATTAACAACGGTATTATTTGCAACAACACCGTTAAGATACATTTTATTACCATCAGATTTACAAGGACCACTTAAGAGTGAACCATTGAAATATTGTTTTCCGTCATTGTATTTGCCAGTAAAAGGTTTACCTTTTTGGTAAATTTTTCCATCGCTATGCTTTCCGTTAACTGGCATACCATTGCTTCCGTATGTTACACCATCCACAGAACCAGCTGAGGCTTTTCCTGCTTTATAATATACTCCGTTAATAACAATGTTGTTTGCAACAACGCCATCTTTGTACATCTTGTTACCATCAGCTTTACAAGCTCCAGTTAATAAATTTCCATTGCTGTATTGTTTTCCATCATTAGCTTTACCAGTGAATACTTCACCATTTTTGTAATATTTGTTATCAGATTTATTTATTCCAGTATAAAGGGTTCCATTGTTATATAATTTTCCATCATCACTTTTACCATTTAGTTTTTTCCCATTTGAATCATACATTACCCCTTTTATATCACCTGTAAGTTTTTCACCATAAATATGACCATTTACTTTTCCAGAATTATTAATGCTATCCGAATTTCCATCTCCTTCAATATTTTTTGTTATACTTCCAGAGTTTTCAATAATATCGTCGCCTCCGCCACCTAAAATACTACCATTAATAGATCCTAAATTTTTAATAATATCCTTACCATTACTACCATGGATTGAAGTTGTTAATGCACCAAAGTTTATAATATTATCATCCCCAGAACCTGCATTTATTGAATTAGCTTTTCCAGAGTTAGTTATTTCATCTTTTCCATCGCCTGTAGATATGTCTTTAACATTAGCATTAGCTGAAATATTAACTATATCATCACCATAGCCAGTGTTGATGTTGTTTACACTTGCATTAGCTAAGATATTAACAGAATCATTACCTTTTCCAGTATCTATATTTTTAACTTTTGCATTACTGCTAACTTGGACATTATCATTACCTGTACCTGTTTGAATATTCATATTATAGGCACTTTCATCAACAAGAATATCCAAGTTCATATTTGTATCAAATTTTAATGTAATTTCTTTTGAACTATCATTATCTACTACTATTTGTCCTTTATCATTAACAAATAGATTAACATCAGTCTTGTTTCCGCCACCTGTAACTTCAACTTTCACTTTTTGTCCATTAATATTAATAAATTGTGGAGTTTTAGAATTGAAATTGTAATTAAAACCACCTGCATTTATTCCCATAATTTTTTACTCCTTTTATAAAATCTTTCTAAAAGAAATTTCGGCAAAAAAAAAAAAACTTTAGCAAAATCAGAAATACTTTTACAAAAGTTTACAAAAAAAGCTCCAAAATAGGAGCTTTTATAATTCATATCAAATTATCCTTTACTACATACGCTCAGGAGCACTTATTCCTAATAAAGCCAAACCAGACGCTAAAACAGTTTTGAACGCTGTTACAACCGCTAATCTAGCTTTTGTGAGCTTAATATTATCTGTTATTACTCTAGAAACGTTATAAAAAGAATGGAACTGAGCAGCCAATTCTTGTAGATATTTGCAAATCATATACGGTGCTTTAGCTTCTGCAGCAGACTCAATTAGTGATTTAAATTCTTCAAGCTTGAGCAATAAGCGTTTTGTTGCCTCATAAGATGCATTATCTGCCTCACAAATTGGCGCAAAAGCCTCTTGTGGGTAAACTTCTAGCAATGAATTAAAGCTTATTGCATCACTTTCTGATAAAATAGGTGATTTTACCGTTTTTTCAACGGTATCAATTGTTTCGCTAAAAGCATTTCTCAAAATAGAACAAGCTCTTGCATGGGCATATTGTACATAGAAAACCGGATTTTCATCACATTTTGATTTTGCTAATTCCACATCAAAATCTAATGTTGTGTTAATATCTCTGCATGTCATCCAGTATCTTGTTGCGTCAACACCAACTTCTTCAACCAATTCATCAAGGGTAACCATTTTTTTACGTTTACCCATTCGAACAGCCTCACCATCTATCTTGATATTAACTAATTGACCTAAAAGAACATCCAACGAATCTGCACTATAGCCTAAACCTTCAAGAGCGGCTTTCATTCTGGGGATATAACCATGGTGATCAGCCCCCCAAATATTGATTAATTTATTGTAACCACGTTCTAGTTTATTAATATGATATGCAATATCCGGTGATAAATAAGTATATTTGCCATCATTTTTAACTAAAACCCTATCCTTTTCATCACCAAATTTAGTAGTTCTAAACCACAACGCACCGTCTTCTTCATAAGTTAAACCTGCGTTTTTCATTCTTTCAATGATATCAATAACTTTACGTTGCTCATACAATGATGTTTCACTAAAATAATTATCGAAACTCACGTTTAATTTATTTAAAAGTTGCTTTTGCAAGCCTAGCATATATTTTTTGCCATAATTTTTAAGTAATTTTTGACTAACTTCGTCTAAATCATCATAATTGGCAATTTTTTCATTTTTTGAATAAAAATCAGTATATTTAGCAATAAAATCCTTTGCTAACAGTATTAAATACTCACCAGGATAATATTTTTTAATTTCAACCTCATCTGTAGGAAAATCTACTTCCACCCCTGATAATTGGCGGATTCTTAAATAAATAGAACGCGCCATATTGTCGATTTGGGAGCCTGCATCATTTACGTAAAATTCTTGATATACATTGTAACCGGCAAATTTCAAAAGGTTTGCAAGTGCACTACCCATTGCAGCCCATCTTCCGTGCCCAATGTGAAAAGGACCGGTTGGATTTGCAGAAACATACTCTAAAAGTATTTTATCCCTTTTTTGTTCTCTTCTACCATACTTTTCACGTTTAGTTAAAATATCTCTTAAAATCACAGCTAAATGAGGGGCTTGAATCTTAAAGTTAATAAAACCAGCGACTGTATTAATTTCAACATCTTCAAATTGTATATAATCCTTAATAATGTTAGCAATCATCGGTGGAGCAAGTTTTGCGCATTTTGCCAATTGGGATACATTTACTGCGAAATCTCCAAATTCTAAGTTTTTTGGGGTTTCTAATACTAAATTATACTTATCATCATGAGTCATTTGACCTAAATACTTTTCACTAATTGCTCTATAAATAGCTCGATTTACTTCATCTAAAATAATTTTCTTTAACATACTCACCTCGTTTTTTTATATTATAAAACAAATATTAAAACTTTTCACTGTGTAAATAAATGTATCAACTAAAAAATTCGAATAGCAAATTATTTTTTTACCGTTTTTAAAATACATGTAAGAGATTAATTGTTACAAAATATAAAAAATATATTTATTTTTGATTATATTTAAGTTATGATTAAATCTCTCAAGTGAGACCACTAGGTAAATTGGGAAATGCTGAAAAAAATCGACCATCATATGCTTTATATGAGTGATTATAAAAGGCGAGCGACAGTTAACAGTGCTGTATCTTTTAAGGCACAAAGTTCAAACAGACCGCCGATGTTTTCGGCAAACTTAACACAAGATAACTATACACGCACAATAAAACCCTTGAGGGATAAGAGTACTACAAGTATATCCTTCAAGGGTTTTAAAGTTGAAAAAATATCAAAAGAACTTTCTCAGTTTATGAAAAGTTCGGTTAGTAAAATAAGTGATGAGCAATTTTCTTTATACAATGGATTTATAGATAATTTTGTGAAAGCAGCTAAATCTGATGAAAGTTTTAGAAAACATATTGGCTTATCATTAGAGGATGCTCAAACGCTTACTAGTGAAAACCTAATTAAAATCCCCCAAATGCCTTTACCTAGAAAATTTTTAGAAGTTCTTATTTCCCCAATTACAATGTTTAAAGATATGGCTTTATGGGCTGCTGATTCTAAAATCGGTAAAAAACTTTTACCTTCTCTATATAATTCTATTCAAAAAACAAAACAACATGACGCAATAGTTCAAAACTATAAAAATATTGTTGGGCTCTCTAATTTTATAAGAATACAAGAAAACATATACAGAAAATCAGCCGGTCTTGACCCGATAAAAGCTGGGGAAAAGTTTTTAATCCCAGAAGATATACTTCAAGAAAAATTGAATATGTTAAGGTTCAAAGCCGTTGACCCAAATAAAGGACAGTACTCTACAAAGCACATGATGCTGGGAAATAGGTTTGTTTCTGGAGCTGTCTACGCTGTGTTCCTTTCTAATGACGCATACAATACAACTATGCGTTATTCGAATAACCCAGATGCTTCACAAGAACAACGTGCATCTCGTGCAAAACAAGAATTTGCTAAAATAGGTATGAATTTATACATACAAAACCTTTTATTGAGTACATTTGAAAGTCAAATCAACAGAAGCATGGCGCACGCATTGCTTGCATCCGGTATTACGGTTGCCGCTTCTGAAGTAATAGGTCGTATGTTAGTAGGTCGACCAATCTTCCCGTCTAATAAAGAATCATTGGATAGAATGGAAGAAAAAATGCAATATAAATCAGGTGTTTTAGCCTCAATAGGACGTTTGATTGCAGGTGATAAACGTGGTAAATTGCATGCTGATAAAAATCAACCTGAACCTATTATAATTGTTCAGAATAACTTCTTTGAAAATTCAATAACCGGTTTATATGAAGATAATAATGAACTTCAACTTAGCAAGCTTATTGGGTACAATCACGCTACTCCTGCATTTAAAGGTGCACCCCAATTTATGTTTGAGCGAGCAAAATTAAAACAAATGTTAGAGTTTATAACTCAACTAGACCCCAAACAAGCAAAAATGTTTGAATCAATAATTTCTGAAAGCTTGAATAGAATAGGGAAAATTGGAAATATAGAAATCCAAGGACAATCTTTGCAAGATATCCTAAACAATCAAAATATTACGCAAATTCCGGTTGGAACAACTACATCTGTAGGCAAAAGGTTTGCAAATGGATTTTTCTCACCTGTATTTTTCATTCAAAAGACAGCAAAATCTATTTCAAATGGGATAAAAAAATTAGCCGGTAAAAAAGAAGAAATAACTACTCAACAACTCCAAGAAAAAACATTTAGAGAATATTTAGAAAAACGGTTACAGTTAGAGGTTTGGAAACAATCTCCACTACTACAACGCGATAAAGAAATTGCTATTTATAAAGAATTTTTAACAAGAATGAAAAATAAAGAATTTGAAATAAATGGAATAAAAAACCTCATTCTTACTCTTGAAAAACGTTTTAAACAGGCTGGTATTGATACCAACTCACCAAATTATGAATCACTGGCTGAAGCAAAAAAAATACTAAAAAGCTTAATGACAAAAGCAGATGGCGCTAATCACGCCGAATACGATGCAAATAAGGTCTCACAATTAAATATTAACTTAGCAAGAGCAATCTCTACAATTTTCTTGGTTACAGACTCTTATAACTTAACAATGCAATATTCAGACGATAACACAAAAGAAGCATTAAAAACAGCTAAAAACCGTGCGGTTCAAGAAGCTTCACGTATTGCTTCTTCTGCATATATAATGGCATTTACTCATAGTTTAATGTCTAAAATATACAATGGAACATTACTCGGAGCCTTTGGAACCTGCTTTATGACATCCGTTGCTAGTGATTCATTAGCCCGTGCTGTTGTAGGTGTTCCATTAACGAGAAAAACACATCAAGAACTTATAGACATAGAAGAGAAACAACAGCAATCCAAAAACCCTGTGCAAAAAGCATTAGCATATTTAATTGGAAAAAGATAACCAATTTATATGATTTACAATGAAATTTCCTGTGTTATTTTATAATTACACAGGAGATTTATATGTTAAATTCACAACCAAAAATACAAAATAGTGCAAATAATCCACAACAAACACCATTTCCACAAACGGTTTCATTTCCGGAAAATAAAGTTGGACAATATACACAAATCGGACACAGTGGTTATATTGGTAGAAACACGATTATCGGCAAATACTGTTCTATAGCTCCTCATGTGTATATTTCCCCATATACACATCCGACAAAATATTTAACAACAAGCTCAACTTTTTACAAACTTCATACCCCGAACGGGATTTCACCCCTAAACACTCCGGATGACCCGTTTTTATTTGAAGAATTTAAGGGATGTAACATTGGTAACGATGTGTGGATTGCAGTAAATGCAGTAATTCTTGACGGCATAACAATAGGCGATGGTGCGGTTATTGCTGCAAACTCTACGGTTACTCACGATGTACCGCCTTATGCAATTGTGGCAGGCTCTCCCGCGAGAATTATCAAATATAGATTTTCTCAAGAAATCATCGAAAGATTATTGGAAATCAGATGGTGGGATTTGCCGCCTGAAATGCTTAAAAATCTTCCGCACAGGGTGGAATCCGCTCTTGTTACGCTTGAACAAAGAATGAAAACAAGAAGAAAAGGACATTAAGACTTAACTATTTTTATTCTGCCATCAGTCTTAATTTCAAATGGTTTTCCGTTCATTTTTTTGACGTAATCAACCATGAGTTTGTCTTTATCAAATTCATAATATGCTAAAAATTTTTCTTTTGGTTGTCTTAATGATGGATAAAGTACGTTTGTCGCACAAAAGTCATCTAATGCAACCGTATAAACCTTATTTCTATCCGGGGTATTCACATTTATTTTTTTATATTTACCTTTTTTATCAATGAACGTTGCATTGAGTAACTGCCCATCAGTATTTACTGTATAGCGAAGACCTGATACTTGTAAATAACCGGGTTTTCCTTCACCATGTTTTAGCGATTCAGCACCCCACTTTAAAGCTTCAACTAATTTGTCTTCTGTTAATGTGTATTTTACCATTCGATTTCGAAATGGAGTTATACTCTGGATATCACGTGCTGAAATTTTTCCTTGTCTTAATCCTCCACGCATATTACCACCTTGTAATAACGCTATATCTGTATCCAGTTCACTACGCATTGCATCCGCTGTGAAATCAGCATAAGGATTTTCACAAGCAAGGTTTTCCGGTGGCTCTTGAGAGGCTTTTAATTCGCCGACAATCTCGCTATTCCCCAAAATAGTATTATTTATGCTTTGTAAGGTTAAATTTCTTGAATAATCTTTTGTTCTACCAATATTATTTTGAACTCTAACTATCTTTCCATTTTCATCAAACTCAAGATTAAGAACGCCAAAATAATTACCATCTTTACCAGCCATTGTCAAAACAACAGGCTCACCAGCAGGAGAATAAAATAAATTTTTGCCTGACTCTACTCCTTTTATAAGCTCGTGAGTGTGCCCTCCTACGATTACATCTACACCACTTACTTTTTGTGCAATAACTTTGTCAAATTCGTGCCCTGTATGGGAGAGAATAATAATTTTATTTACACCTTGCTCTTTTAGTTTATTAACTTCATCCTGAACTTCTGTTAATGTTTTCTTTTCTGTATCAACGGAAATCCCATCAACACACTCAGGAAGCCTCATTGCTTCTACTAAATCCAACGGTTGAAGCCCAATAATCCCATACTTTTGCCCGTTTACTTCCTGCACATAAGAACGTAACATTTTTTGTTCTAAAGGTAACTCTTTATGGAAATTAATATTTGTTCCCAAAACCTTATATTTAACGTCTTTTATAACATCTGACAGTTTTGTTGCAAAAATATCAAACTCGTGATTACCTAATGTTGTGGCATTTAAGCCAATGTAATTTAAAAAGGCAGTAGACGCCTTGTTAATTTGAGGGTCTTCACCTATCAGAACATCACCTGCCGCAACTTTTAATGCGTCAATTTTTGGATTTTTCTTCACAAAAGTATCAAAAGATTGAGCAGCAGTTGCAATACTTTCCATTTTCCCTGTCTGTCCGTGAACATCATTTATATAAAAAATTGATGTCATTGCAGGTTTGCTTTGCTGTGTAGTAGCTCCTGTAAACGATGTTTGTCGATATGGCGTAAAATTAATCATGCTTTTCCCTTTTGATTATATTAAATCTCTAAAGCATAAATTTTGCCAAATTTTTTATAAATATTAACAATTATTAATAATAAATTAAAAGCTACTGTTGTCCTGAATAATTTATCACAACTGTCCCGAATAATTTTAATACAGTTAGGTCATATAATTATTTTAATGTATAAAAATGGCATTCAAAATTCAATCCAGACATAAAGTCAATGCCAAAATTAAGCCGTCATGCCGAATTTATTTCGGCATCTATCCAATAATCAGCGCCAGCAAAGATTTTAATAAGTTTAAAAAGTTTTTGATGTTCATTTTCTTCTGTCTTGAAATTTCTTAACGCTCAGAAAGTTTCGCCTAATGCCCCTGCTTTAATTTCGAATTTTTGTTTTTATCTTGCTAGTTGTAAACCAACGGAGTTGGCGCTCCCCCAGAACCTCCTACTTAAGTCAGGGGCTTTAGCCCCCGAACCCCCTTGATTTCATTCCCCAATTTATGCCTTGACAAATATTCTTCATCCAAAAGTAACATGCAAAAAATGTATACTTTTGTAACAGTTTTTTGAAAATCTTAAAGATTATTAAAAAATTACCGTTATATATAATATAGCAGAAAAAGAGGCCATTGTAAGTTGTATGATTCTGGAATATCGTGTAAATGAAGCAGACGTAGAAGCTGCTTGGCTAAAAACTTTATATGATTTGGTTGAAGAATTAAATTGTAAGTGCAAGACCTACATCGAAGAAAATTACAATAAAACCTTCAAACATCTTGTGCGTACTCGTGTAATCGAAGTCTACGGTTCTATCACGATGTTAGATTGGTTTAAGATTAGGATGGAACGCTATTTGTATTTCATTGAAAGCTACAATCAAAAAACAGAAATAATTTCATCAACATACAAACCTGAAGATTAAACTTATATTTAACACAAAAATAGCCCTGCAATAAGCAAGGGCTATTTTGTTATGTTGTTTAATCAATTATCATACCTGTTTTTTTGTCATACTGGTATTTAAAAGACTTCGTTTTACCGGATTTATCAGTAATTAATTCTTCAAGCATATTGCCATCTTTATCATATTTGCATTTTGCAACAGAGCCATCTGGCATCTTTATCGTAGTAATTAAAGTTCCGTCCCTAGAAACAACTTCAGAATATTCATTTTCACCAACCAAAAGATTATTATTACCTTCTTCTTGTTCAGCCAAAACTGACATTTTCGCGTCGAACATTTCTGCTTTATCAAGTTTTCCATCACAATTTGCATCAAATTCTTGCCAGTTTTTACCACTTAAAAGCTTGCTTAATTCTTTTTTGTCTGTTTTTGTAATGTCAGTAGCATAATTAATATTGCCACATTTCCCAATGTTTTGATTAATAGCAGTAATAGTCGTCATTTCTTCCTCCTAAAAATAATAATCATTCCATAAACTATATTTAATATAAAAAATTTTTCTATAAAAAAATTGCCTCTATTGAGACAATTTTTTAAAATTTTTAACAATAATTTAATACGAATTTTAATTTTTTAATGCATCTGCCCCGGATACGACCTCAGAAATTTCATTCGTAATAGCTGCTTGACGTGCTTTATTATAATCAACTGTAAGCATTCTTATCATATCTTGAGCGCTTTTGGTTGCTGCAGACATTGCTGTCATTCTGGACGCCAACTCACTTGCTATTGCTTCCAATAACGCGTGATAAATAATATTTGAAATATAGTAAGGAACAATCTGTTGTAAAACAGTACCCGCATCGCTATCAAAAGTCATTAATGGGTCTAGATGATGTTCTTCGTTATCATGCTCTTTTTCAAGCTCTAATGGTAAAATTTTCCACTCTTCCACGCGATAGCTCATCATATTTTTAAATCGGGTTGTCACGATTTCCATTGTATCAATTTTATCATTTACAAATGCTTCAGCCATATCTTCAGCAACCACAGATGCCGCGCTTCCTGTTATATCTGAAGGAAAATTCTGATAAAATTTTTCTATTTCAAATCCATAAGGCCCTACTTGGTTTTTTAGCGCGTTATATCCTCGTTGCCCAATTATAAATAGTCTGGATTTTATCCCTTCTTTGTTATATTTTTCTACCAACTTTAATGTATAACGCACAACGTTAGCATTGTATGCTCCCGCTAAACCCTTGTTTGAGGTAATAACAAGAATACCTGAGGTATCTTTATTACGTTTTTTTAACAAGACAGGATAATTATCTATTCCTTTTTTAATTTTTAAACCTGAAACATTATAATCATTACCTATGCCATCTAAAAGACGAATAAACATATTCCTCATCTCTTGAGCAAAAGGACGCCCAGCCTTTACAATGTTTTCAGATTTTTTAACTTTTGCAGCTGCTACCATCTTCATTGCTTTGGTAATCTTTTGAGTACTTGATATACTATTTATTCTATCTTTAATATCTTTTAAATTTGGCATATTTTCCTACAGTGTTGATTTAAATTCTATAAATTTATTTTTAAGTTGTTCTTTATCGTCATCGCTTAAAGCATTTCCATCATTTAGTTTTTTCGCTAATTCCGGCATGTTTACATTAAAATAATTGAACCAGTTTGTTTTTAATGCAGGTATTGCTTTATTTGCGACATCATCAATTAACCCGCAATCAGCTACATACAATATAGAAACTTGTTCCGCAACAGAAAGAGGCTGATATTGAGGTTGCTTTAAGACTTCGGTTAACTTTTCTCCGCGTAATAATTGGTCTCTGGTAGCTTTGTCCAAATCTGATGCAAATTGTGCAAACGCTTCTAATTCTCTATACTGAGCCAAATCAAGTCTTAGCTTACCCGCAACTTGTTTTATACCTTTAGTTTGGGCAGAACCGCCTACACGTGAAACTGATATACCGGCATTCATTGCAGGTCGAACACCTGAGTTAAACAAGTTAGTTTCCAAGAATATTTGCCCATCTGTAATAGAAATTACGTTAGTTGGAATATATGCAGAGACATCACCTGCTTGAGTTTCAATAATAGGCAATGCAGTAATACTTCCACCACCTAATTCGTCAGTTAATTTACAAGCTCTTTCGAGTAATCTTGAATGTAAATAGAATACATCCCCCGGATATGCTTCACGTCCTGGTGGACGTCTTAATAACAAACTCATAGCACGATATGCTTGAGCGTGCTTTGTTAAATCATCATAGATTATAAGAACATGTTTTCCTTGATCCATAAATTCTTCTGCTATTGCACAACCAGAGAATGGAGCAATAAATTGCATTGGCGCTGAGTCATTGGCTGTAGCAGAAACAATGATTGAATATTCCATAGCTCCTCTGTCTTCTAAGATTTTTGCTAACTGCGCAACTGTTGATGTTTTTTGCCCAATTGCTACGTAAATACAAATTACATCTTTTCCTTTTTGGTTCAAAATTGTATCTATTGCGATAGCAGTTTTACCGGTTTGTCTATCACCGATAATCAGCTCACGTTGGCCTCTACCAATTGGAGTTAACGCGTCAATAGTTGTTAAACCTGTCTGTAGTGGTTGGTGTACAGATTTTCTTGTAATAATTCCGGGAGCAACTCTTTCAATCGGTCTTGTTTTATCTGTATGAATATCTCCTTTACCGTCAATTGGTTGACCGTTTGGGTTAACTATACGACCCATTAATGCTTCACCAACAGGAACAGATGCAATTCTACCGGTAGTTTTTACAACCATACCTTCCTTAATATGTTTGTAATCTCCTAGAATTACAACCCCAACATTGTCTTCTTCAAGGTTTTGAATAATACCTAAAGTTCCATGTCCATCATCAAATTCAACCAACTCACTTGACATAGCTGAACTTAAACCATAAATTCTAGCAATCCCATCACCTACCTCAAGTACTTGTCCGTTGTTTGAAACTTCAACGCCTGCTTTGTAATTTTCAATTTTACTTTTAATTAGTGAACTAATTTCATCTGGTCTAATTACACCCATTTTTTTATCCTTATTATTATATTAATTGTTTTTTTAAGCCTGAAAACCTAGTTTTTAGGCTGTTATCTATCACTTTATCACCGATTTTTATGACTAAACCTGCAATAATATTTTCGTCAATTGTATACTGAGCTTTTACAACACAACTAAGTTTTCTTTGTAATTTATCTATTAACCTATATTTTTCATCATCATACAATTCAACCGCAGAAACAATTTCTACCCTTTTTACATTATTTTTAATATCCAAAATTGAGCAATATTCTTCAACTATTGATTTTAGATAAGAAAATCTGTTTTTTTCAACTAAAACAAAAAGAAAATTTTTCAAATTAACCGAAAAGTCACTAAAAACAGTATTTAAGACATCTTTTTTGTCAGTAATAGTTATAATCGGATTTTGTAAAAAATCGTTCAAATCGCCTGATGTCGTCAAAATATCCATAACAGAATTTAATTCAGCTTCCAAATTTGTATCATCAAATTCACTCAATGCTAAAGCGTATCTTTTTGCTATTTTTAATTGTTTTGAATTAACAACCATAATTAAATTTCAACTTCCTCTAATTTATCTATTGCATCAGCAATAAATTTTCTATGTATCTGCGCATCATTTCTTAAACTATCTAAAGTTTTTTGATGAGCTAAAACAACTGCTTCTTGCGCCAGCTCTTTTTGCAATGCATTATTAATCCTCAAAACTTCATTATCAATTATTTTTTTTGCATTTTCACTGAGCTTCTTCGCAGTCTTTTCAACCTCATTATCTACCGATTTTTTATAAGACTCTACTGTATTTTGAGCATCTTCATTAATTTTTCCCAATTCAAGAGGTAAATTTTCAACTTCAATTTTGGCATTATTCAATTCTTCTTCTGATAAACTTTTATCGTTTTCAGCTTTATTAATAAGCTCCACTATCTTAGCACAAGCATTATTTAACGCTGATGCGACATCAAGCTTTACTATCAACAAGCCGAGAACGCTTATCAATACTAAGAAATTAAAGAAATTCCCATTAATTAGTCCATCTATTGACAAATCAACTGTAATCACTAATTTATCCCTCCAGTTAATTTTACCAATATTGAATTTGAAATATCATCTAAATTGTGTTTCATCTCGTTAGCAGTAACATCTTTATCATTATTCAATGCAACTTTTTGCTCAGAAATTTTTTTCAAAGTATCTTCTTTTAGTTCGTGTTCTTTAAATACTCTTTCTTGGTTAGCTTTTTCAACTTCTGCCATAATCATATTCTTGGCATCAGTTTTAGAAGACAAAATTTCTTTGTCTTTATTTGTTCTTATTGCTTGAGCATTTTGAAGATTTTCTTCTGTAGCCAAGGCATTTTCGTCCAAAAATGACTTACGTTTTTCAATAATTTTGCTAACAGGTTGATAAAATATCTTCTGCAATAACAAAGTAAAAACTATAAAGCTAACTGCTGCTACTAAAAAAGTTGCATTAAATTCCATTTTTCACCTATTTTCCTAAAAGCATGAAGGCAACTACGAATGCATACAATGCACAAGCTTCAGCTAATGCAGCACCCAACATGAAGAAACCAACAGCCTTACCGGCGATTTCAGGCTGACGTGAAATAGCTTCCATTAAACCTTTTGTTGCAATACCAATACCTAAACCTGCACCAACAGCGCCAAAACCTATTGCGATACCTGCGCCTAAGTGTGCTAAATTCAATGATGTAGAAATTGCCATTTTTTTTCTCCTATATAACCTAATTTACTCTATACTTATACTTTAATGTGCCTCATTTACTGAAGATGATATGTATGCAAACGTCAGCATCATAAACACAAACGCTTGAATAAATGCCACCAATACCTCAAATAACATAACAGGAACAGGTGCCAGAGTTGCAAATGCACCCAACACCATCGAAACTAAAATTTCACCCGCTAAAATATTTGCAAATAAACGAATTGCCAAACTCAACGGTCTTGTTGCCATCTCAAGCAAATCTACCAATGTTAAAACTATTCCATTGAAGTCGAAACCGTGATATATAAACCTAATACCTTTCTCTTTAATTCCGGCAATAACATAATATAACAAAACAATAACAGCCATAGCTGCAGTCATATTTATGTCATTTGTAGGCGAAGCAAATTCACCATGTTTAAGATGGAATAATCTTAAAGGTAATTGTCCGCACAAATTAGCTGTCAAAATAAAAATAAACAACGATGCAGCCAAAGGTACATGCGCACGACCTTTTGAACCAACCATTGAGTCTGAAAGATTCCAGAAAAACTCAATTATTTTTTCAGCAAAAACTTGTGATTTATTTGGAATAATTTCCAAATTACGTGTTAGAAGAAATGCTCCTATTAATAAAAACAACATACAAGCCCACATTGTAATCAATGTGTCCATATTAAGACTCATATTATTAATCTGTACAACCCAATGGTGCATTTTCTTTCCTCTATTTGTTCTAATTATATCAATTTATTTTTTTTATACAAATTTGTTAACTTTCGTAACTAAATACTCAAAGTTACCTTATAATCTGGGATTACAAACTTTTCATTATTCGCATCTTTATCGGTAAAAAGCTTATAATCTTCCATTGATTTTTCTTTTGCACAGTCGTAATCATTTTTTGAAACATATTTATTATAAGTTTCGTTTAATTCACCGGAATAATTGCCTAAAGTTTGTGCAAACTTCAAAATATTTTCTTTTGAGTTACCGGCACCATAAGCTTTTGTTTTCGCATCAGTTCCGGACGGTCTAATTTCTATAAATTTATCCGTAAATAATAAATAAGTGCCGTCTCCAACAAATTTAACATCTATCAAGTTAGAAAAATCCAACGAGTCAAATGTTGATGACAAAATTTCTTTAATTGCATCCAAAGTAATTTTTCCATTTTTAAACATTACAGCTAAAGTCAAGTAAAATAAATCATTTTTAGTTCTTAAAGCTTCGCCAATAACTTTAGACTCTTTTAATTTTTTAATATCAGGTTCACTTTCGTTGTAATAAGCTATATCTTCTCTAATGTCATACTTTGCAATAATATTATTTACTTCAAACACACTTGCAAGGTTTTGAGATAGAGTTAAACCTGATTTTTCTAGTTCTGCGACAAGAGCTGAAGCGACGATAATTGCTTCTGTTGCGCTTTTTTCACGCATTGCAATCGCTTTTCTACCCGCTTTTGATGTAATAATATCTTCAGAACCAATAATCATTCCACCGGATTCTTCTCCGGCAAAAATAACTCTTGGATTATTTCCCAAATTAATATCATTCCCAAAAACATCGGTAACTATTACTTCGTTTTTGCCTTCATTAATTTGCTTTTCAACTTTTTTCATAACGTTTGCAATTTCTTTAAACCCAACAGGAACATTAACAACTTTAACTCCGTTATTTTGAGCCCATTCATCCCAAGATTTTGCACTGGCTGTTGTCTTAATGATGAACTTTGGAGTTTTTTCAAAGTTTCCTGATAGTTTTAATTGTTTTGCCCAAAAATCCATAATCATTAAAAACGCTTGATTTGCAGTATAAACAACCAAAACTCTATCATTTCCCAAATCAACTGTATCAACACCAAGTTTTTGTAACCTAGCAATTTCAGAACTTGCTTCCACTTGTGTAACCGTCAATCTGTCATGATCGGGGTCGGTTATCAAAACAACTGTTCCTACAGGATAATCTTTTAATTTTTTATCATAATTTAAACTTTTAATCACCGGAAAATAAGGCTTTCCTGTTTCATCTTTTGATAAGACTGTTGCATCCACAGAATAATCATAGAAACATTTGTTTCCTTTTGAATCGTGATCATATTTACCTATTGAATGGAAAAATGGATCTTCATCTATATTAAACCAGTCAAATTTATCTTCTATATCCAATAAAGACAAAAGTTTTGACAATGTTCTATATGCGCTGCCACCGACGTTTTCTATAACAATTTTATTATTTAAACTTTTAATTTTATTAAGATTTATATCATTCGCAACACCGCTTTGCAGATATTCTTTATACAAATCAATACCGTCATTGATGGATTTCATAAAGGTTTCGTCAATCAAAGTATTGTTTTTAGCCGATAATTTAATATCATAAAAACCTTCTTTTTTGGTAATTTCAAAAACTTCTTTAATTTTATCAACAAACTGCATAGACTCTTCTGGCAAATATTGACTGCCTTGAGAATTTAGGTCTTTTGTTGCGTTTTTAACACTTATACCGTGGCTTGATGTTATATATTCTCCGCCCAACAAATCTAATTTAAAGGCTAAAAATGATGCAAGCCAAATTGGCATTGTTTTTCTTTGATATGTTGTTAGCGTTTTAATACCTTGAGCCGCTTGAACTCTAGCTATAATATCTAAAAATTTTTCTGAATTATATCTTACTTCACTACCTACTAATTTTAACAAATCAGAATTTGGATAATTTTCCCTAGCAGCTAATGCTTTGGCATGTGTTGCAAGCATTACTCCTAATAAATTAATAGGAAAACGTGTATCATGGGGATATAAGACATTTTGTGGACCTCTAATCCCTGCCGTAGAAACTTCAGCTTCTTTTGCATAATTTTTAAGCCAGTCCGCTAAGTCTAAGCCTTCAGGATTCTGTTCTGAATATGGCTCAAGATGTTCTTTTTTGAGTCTAAAAATGATTTCATTATCATTATTTAAATCAATTAAAGAATTTTTTTTAATATATTCAGGTGTTTTTGACTCAACTGACTCAAATAACGCTTTTTCTAATTCGCATGTAGCAACTCTATCATTAAAGTTTGTCATGACTTCTCCCCACAATTTTCTATTATTTTGAATTATAGTATAAGTGTCAGTATAGTGAAAATCATCTTGTTGGGGGAATTTTATTGTACACATAAAAAGACAAGTCATTAAAACTTGTCTTTTTACTTAAATTTTATTATTTATCTTAAGCTACGTACTTAGGTGCTGAGTCTTTGATTGATTCGCTGCACGCTTTTTCAACTTCTTTGAGTTCAGCATCAATTTGTTCCATTTCTGTTTTTGCAAGTGCCATTTCTTCTTCGAGATCTGCTTCTTTATCTTTAAATTCTTGTTCTTTTAATTGTTGTTCTGCTTCTATTTGTTGTAATTTTGCTTGGTAATCAGCCGTTAGTGCTTGCATTTGTGCTGATTGATTAGCATTTAAACCGCATGTCAAGCCCCCAAATGACGTATTGGATGAACCATCAAGCCCTGCTTGTTGTGTATTACTGTCTCTTAAAGCTTGTAGGTTCATATTATACCATTGGCTTAAAGCTGTGCGTTGTTGATTTGATTGTCTTGCAAAAATACTTGCTTCACGAGAATAAGCGCGTTTTTGTCTGCCTAACCTTGCCATAAGCAAGTTGAGGTCAGATTTCTCACGCTTGAGCGTTAGTGTTCTAAATAAAAACATGCCTGTGCCCATTTTATCCTCGTCTTGTTATCCTCTCATGTAAATAAAAACATTTGAGATTGATAAATTGCGCAAATCGGGTGAATTGTAAATAAATGTAACAATTAATTTTTCAAAATTTTTATACTTCTATTCAAAATGTTTTTGCAATAAGCAATAACAACGCCATAATTTGTTATTGCAACGTTCTGCATACTTGCTTTATAAACTCTATATAATATTTCTCTACGGTTAGTCATGCACCCACCACAATGAATAATTAAATTATATTTGCTCAAATTAGATGGAAAATCATGTCCATGAACAAAATCAAAATTTAATTCTTTACCTGTTTTTTCTCTTAGCATTTTAGGAATTTTTACTCTTGCAATATCATCTTCCACTGGATGGTGGGTGCAACTTTCTGCAATTAAAATATTGGCATTGCTAGGCAATAGGCTTAAAACATGCGCACCATTTACAAATGCATCCAAATCGCCTTTATATCGTGCAAAAAGAATAGAAAAAGAAGTTAGTTCAATCCATGGTGGAACAATGTTTGATACTTCTTCAAAAACTTGAGAATCAGTAACAACTAATCTTGGTGGTTGTTTTAAGTTCTCTAAAGTGCTTTGTAACTCATTTACTTTAACAACTATGGCTTTAGCATTATTATCTAAAATATCTCTTAATAACTGTACCTGCGGTAATATTAGTCTACCTTTTGGCGCAGATTTATCTATCGGCGTAACAAGAACAACAGTATCACCAGCGTTTATTAAATCACCAATTATTGTTCTATCAGTTGAAAAATCGTCCGGTAAATTTCTTACCAATTGTTCCTTTAGAATCGGAACCAAATCATTTGGATCATTCAACGATGTCAGTATAGGCTCTTTGCAATATTCTTTAATTTTGATAAAGTTTTTTTGCGAAATTGATTTAATATCAAGCTTATTTACAACGGCTAAAACAGGAATTTTTTGTTCTTTTAAACGCTCAAACAAAGCAATTTCGTACTGTCCCCAGCCTCTATAGTCACAAACTATTATTGCAATATCACAACGGGGTAAAATTTGCAAAGTCTTTTCGACTCTAATTTTCCCCAAGTCAGAATTGTCGTCAATTCCGGCTGTATCAATAATTGTAACAGGACCAAGGGGTAAAAGTTCCATTGATTTTTCTACTGGGTCTGTAGTTGTTCCGGCTGTATCAGAGGTAATTGCGACATCCTGTCCGGTCAAAACATTTATAAGTGTTGATTTTCCAACATTAGTCTTTCCAAATATTCCAATATGAAGTCTCATCGACTTTGGTGCTGCTTGCATATTATTCCCCGCCCTTGCTTTGATTATTTTAAAAAATAACTTGCATTAACATTAGCATAAACTTTTATCTTGCCCGCTTCAATGGGCGTTGAGGAAAAACCTGCCGATGAGCCGGTTGACTCCGCATCTGCATTTTTAGCCATCAACCTATAAGAAGCGGGACTTGAGTTTTCCGCATTACAGGATGTATTTACCGATTTTACACCCAAAACCGATGTACCCAAGACTTTAGCTAAAGCCCCTGCTTTAAACATAGTATCCTTGGTTGCCTCTTCTAAAACACACGTGCAATAATTATTAGGATTATCGAGAGTCAATCTAAAGCTATCAACTTTTGTTGCACCCGCCTGTAGCGCCAAATCAATAATTTTACCGGTATTTTGAATGTTTGTTGTAACTACATATACAGAATTTGTTGCTATATAAGAGTTTAAAACTTTTTTGTTATCTTTTGTCCAATAATAATCAGGTCTAACAACAAACGCAGATGTTTTAATTGAATCATTTTCATTTGATGCAATTTCTGATTTTATAGCTTCAATTACATTATTAGTAATAGTTTTATTTTTATCAGATGCTTCTTGTGCTGTTTTTTCTGAAGTTTCAACATAAAAAACTACTTCAGCCTTATCTGGGTCTACATCTTTTGTAATTGAGCTGGATACATTTATATAACCTTGTTCTTTTTCCACCAAGGCATAGCCACTCAAAGAAACACAACAAAGGCATAAAGCCAACAACAAACGCAATTTAAACATCAAAACACCTCTTAATCTTCTTTTATATCATCTATTTCACTGTTTACAGCACATTCAGCTTCTTCTTTTGCCTTAAGCTGTGAATGCTTTTCAAGAATCTTTTTTTCTATAGCATTAACAATTTCTTCTTCGTTTAAAATAGTACGTGGCTGACGATAATTTGGCGGCATTCCATTTGAACTAATAAAGGCAATCTTATATTTACTAAACATTGTTACATACAATATAAGGGCAATAATAAGCCACAAAAGAGCGCCATGTTTCAACTCCATCAATGGCATGTTTAAAACAAAACCGGCGATGAAATTCCAAGCATGCTGGCAACACCAAGCAGGGAAAATTATAAATCCAGCAATTGCGCACATAACAACAAAGCCTAGTATCAACAAGCCTTTCAAACCTTCTATTTGTATAACAGTACACTTATTTTTCATTGAACTAATTACCTCCCAACAGAATAAAAAATTCATTCTCATCTAAAATTTTAACACCTAATTTTTCAGCTTTCAAGAGTTTTGACCCTGGGCTATCTCCTGCAAGTACAAATGATGTGTTTTTAGAAACAGATGACGAGGTTTTTCCGCCATTTATTTTTATAATATTCTCAAATTCAGCACGCGGTTTTGATAACGTCCCTGTAATTACAAATGATTTTCCTTCAAAAATACTTGATAAAATGGTTTTCTCTACATTTTTAATTTTTACACCAACTTGTTCAAACTTATTAAGCAATTCAATATTTTTTTCTTCAGCAAACCATTGCACAACACTCTGAGCAATTTTTTCCCCAACTCCATCAATATCACTAATTTCTTGAAGTGATGCGCTTTTAAGACGAGCCAGTGTTTCAAACTTATCAACCAACAAATCTGCTGTTTCTTTTCCAACATGTTTAATATTTAAACCTGTTAAAAACTTACTAAAAGTTGTTTTTTTACTTTTCTCAATTGATGTTATAACATTTGTCGCAGATTTATCTTTAAATCCTTCTAATCCGAGCAAATCTTCTTTATTTAACAAATACAAATCTGCCGCATCATGAATAAATCCTGCCTCAAACAACGTTTTAACTAGCTGAGAGCCAACACCATCAATATCCATAGCACTTTTTGAAACAAAAAATTCTAACTTAGCAATAATTTGCGCCTGACAAAATTCTTTATTCTTGCAATATAAATTCACTTCTCCTTCCGGCACAATCAATTCCGCTCCACAAATAGGACATATTTTAGGCAAAACAACAGGTCTTTGAGTTCCATCACGTTTTTCGGTCTCAACTGCAATTACTTTTGGAATTATTTCTGCTGCTTTTTTAACCCTGATAACATCACCTATCATAAGTCCTAAACGTTTAATTTCATCATAATTATGTAAAGAAGCTCGTTTTACTACTGTTCCGGCCAGATTAACCGGTTCAAGTATTGCAACGGGTGTAATTGCGCCTGTTTTTCCTATTCCGGTTTCAATGTCAATTAACTTTGTACTCATTTCTTCCGGTGGAAACTTAAAAGCAGTAGCCCATTTTGGCGATTTAGCCGTGAAACCTAATGCATTTTGGATAGAATAATCATTAACTTTCACGACAACACCATCCGTAGCGTAATTCAATTCAAATCGTTTTTGTTCAAACTCAATACAAAAATCAATAACTTCTTCCACGTTTTTGCACAACCTCGTAATTGGATTTGTAACTAATCCAAATTCAGTAAGTTTCTTTAGTGAGTCATAATGAGTTTTGGGCTTGTTTTCACCTTCAAATATTGACGCATAAGAAAACATTGAAAGCCCTCTTGCAGCAACAACCTTAGAATCCAATTGTCTTAACGTTCCGGCCGCAGCATTTCTGGGATTGGCAAAAACTTTTTGATTATTTTCTATCGCATCTTGATTTAATTTTTCAAATGAAGAATACGGCATGTAAATTTCACCACGAACATCAACCGAAACTTTTTCAGTAAGTGATAATGGAATAGCCTTTATAGCTCTTATATTTGATGTAATATTCTCTCCTATAGAACCATTTCCTCTTGTAGCTCCTACTTTTAGCTCTCCATCCTCGTAAATTAATGAAATTGCAAGTCCATCAATTTTCAATTCTGCAACTAATTCTATGTCATCTCGCTCAAACTCTGTGCAGATTTTCTTATACCATGCCCTTAATTCATCATACGAATAAGTATTGTCTAAACTGTAAAGTCGATTTTTATGTACATGCTCTTCAAAACTCTGTGAAACAACGTCACCAACTCTTTGTGTTGGACTATCATTTCTAAGAAATTGTGGATATTTCAATTCTAATTCTTTTAACTCTGCATACAAAGAATCGTATTCAAAGTCAGAAACGGCTGAAAAGTCTTGACTATAATACAAACGACTATATTTATTCAATTTTTCAACTAATTCATCTATACGATTTTTAACCTGTAACTCACCCATAAAATCCCTTTTGTGTATATAATCAATTTTGTACACAAAATATTATACACGAACATGAGCATTATAAAAAATTTAAAAAAACTATCAAAAAAGAAAATTAATTTTTTCACAACTCCATCACATTCCCAAGCACCTTTGTTTAAAACATTTTTAGGCAAAGAATATTTCAAATATGATTTATCTGAAGTTGATGAATTAGACAATTTAAATGCGCCAGACGGATGTATTTTAGAATTTCATGAAAAACTAAAGGAAGTTTACTCGTCCGGATATTCTCATATTCTTACGAATGGTTCAACCCAAGGAATGTTAGCTCTTATGCTTGCAGCTATAAAGAAAAACGATAAGGTTTTATGTGCCGTAAATTGTCATAAATGTGTACATAACGGACTTATTTTAACAGGAGCTCAGCCGGTTTGGATACATCCTCATTTTAATAGTGAATTTGGCGTTTACACATCAATTAGTACTTCAGAGCTTGAAAAAATTATAGCAAAAAATTTAGATGCAAAATGTCTTATAATCACAAATCCTACCTATGATGGTGCAATTTCGAATATTGAAAAAATTTCAAAACTTTGTAAAGAGCATGATATTATTTTAATTGTTGATGAGGCTCACGGCGGTTTATGGAATTTTGACAAAACAATCGGCAGTCCTGCGATTCTTTCGGGAGCAGACGCTAGTGTTCAATCATTACACAAAACCTGTGGCGCAATAAATCCTGCGGCTTTAGTTCATTTGTCATTATCATCAAAAATAACCAAAACACAATTATTGGATGCGCTAAATCTTATCTCAACAACATCACCTTCTTTTCCTATTATGGCAAATATTGAAGAAACAATTGATTTTTTAAGTTCAAAAAAAGGTAAAAAAGAGATATTTCAACTAACACAAAATGCAATGATGCTCATCTCTAAAATTAAAGAATTTGAATTTATAAAAATTTACTATAACAACAACGATATTACAAAATTTCTCATACAGCCAACAAACTTAAGAGCTGAAGAAGTTAGTGAAATTTTATATAAAAAATTTAAAATTGAATGTGAAATACAACACAAAAATGCACTAACATTTGTTTGTGGGATTGGTACAACTACAAATAAAATTAAAAAATTACTAAAAGCGTTAAGTTATATAAACAAAATTTCAAAAAAACGTGAAGTTTTGTATATTAACGAAGTTGTCCCACCTGAAAAAGCAATCGTAATGCCAATGTATAAGGCATTTAATGCAAATTATGAAGAAGTTTTGCCCTCAGACGCAGTGGACAAAGTTTGTGCGCAAATGGTTACAACATATCCCCCAGGGATTCCTGTATTAACTTACGGAGAGCTAATTTGCAAAGAACATTTAAATTTCTTAAATCCTGAAAGAAAAATAAGAATTGTAAAATAATAAACTTAATATACTACGATGCATTTTATTGTGATAATATTTTAGTAGTGTATCGTAAATTTGTCATGAAAAAGATATTAAGCTACATAGTTATAATTTGTTTATTTTTGGTTGCAGGGATTAAGACTTCTGCAATCGATGCGCATTACAAAAACAACTTGCTAAATGTTGAATTATCCCAAACACCGGATAACAGAGTTAGTGTTCTTTTAGTATTTGAAAAACCTTATACTGAACCGGTTAAAGTTATTTATAAGACTGATAATGAATATAACATTTTGCTTCCTGAAACTTACCATTCAATAACTTCAGTTAGCACATTAAATGCCTTAAATATAAGAAGCGCAAATGTAAAACTTGTTCCTTATTTTAATCAGGACAACTCAAACGGCTACACAAAAATAACACTGCAAACCACACGCCCTGTTATTTTTAATGCTCATGCCTCATACATAACAACGCAAATTGCTCAAAATGATTTAATTGAAAAACTTGAGCAGGATGATACATTAAAAATTGAACCTACAAAAGTCGCATTGCAGACAAATCCTGTTAATAAACCCACTAAAGTACAAAAAACACCTACTAAACAACATAAAAAAACACCAACAGTTGCGAAACAGACACAAAAAGTTGCGGCTAAAACCGTTCAGACTGCAAAAACTAAAGTTGCGGTACAAGAATCAAAACCACAAACACAACAACAAACAATTAAGGTTGTCCAAGCCACACCTGTAGAAATCAAACAACCTGAAGCTAATGAAATAATTGAACAAAATGAAAATGCAGAACAAATTGCAAATATTGAGAAACAAGAACAAGAAGTAAAACCACATGAAAATGCAATAACCGAGGCTATTTCCACGCCAAAAGTCGAACAAAACAAGTCATCAAATCCAATTACTGTCCTTCAAGGCGTATTAAACCAACCATTCGCCATACTCGCTGGTGCTTTAATTTTACTGTTTATACTCATGGCTAGGGTGTCACGAAAAAAACGTACAGAACAAAACTCCAGAACAATTATTCCTCCTCATTATAGTTATGAAGAAGAACAAAAAACTCAGGATATTTCACAAGAAATAAAAGATCTTTCTTGGCAGGAGAAATATAAATATATGAAAGAAAAAGAAGCAAAACTTGAGCAAAATACGCAAACAGATTATTCAGAAAAGCAAGTTTCAGAATCAAACGAACGTTATGAAGAAGTTTCAGCTCAACCTAATGTTTACAACCAAGTAGAAAGCAAATCAAGCTTTGAACAAACAATTGAAACACTAAACGCAGAGACTTCAAAAATCTCAAACAATGAAGTTATTAAACCAACTATTGATGAAGTTTTGAAAGCAAACGAACTTCAAGAAAACATAATTGCAAATCTTAGAAAAAGTGATACAAAGATTGACCCATTTGGATTTAATAATCCACCTGTTAATGAAGGCTTTGAGATTGCAAATATTGAGCTTGATAATTTGAGCAATATTTCGGACTTAGAACCTGCCATAGATGAGGCTTACAAGTCTGCGCCTTTATCTGAAGAAATTGAAGCAATTGCGCCTATAGAAATTAATGAAACGCTCACAACTAAACCAATTGAACCAACATTAATAAACCAAGCAAAAATTTCAAAAACTAAAGGGTTCTATCTTGTTAGATATGAAGACGAAGTAGCGCTGATGGGATATATAAATGAGCAAATTTTCTTGTTGCACAATTTTAATAAGAAACAACCATCATTTGTACAAACAAGGCTAACTGAAAAGAAAAAAGGTGCTGAAGTATATTTGGTTAGAACAGAAAACTTCAAATCATTAATCAAAGTTACGCAAGATAGCATGCAAACTGTTTTAAATTTATAATATGACCAAAATTTTTAAATTAACTATAATTTTTGTTTTTAGTTTATTATTGGGTGGTTGTGATATAAGTAAAGAAAAGCCGTCATTAACATTTTCGACTTGGGGCTCACAATCAGAAATAAAATTGATTAAGCCAATAATAAACGACTTTGAAAAAGCATATAATACAAAAATTGAATTAATTCATATTCCACAAAATTATTTTCAAAAACTACATTTATTATTTGCCTCAAATCAAGCTCCGGATGTTATTTTTTTAAATAATTATTATTTGGCAATCTACAATGATGCTGGTCTACTAACCGATTTGTCGGCATATTTTAATAAAGATGAATATTTCTCAAATGCAATTCAAGCAATGTCAATTAATAATAAACTTCTAGCTGTTCCTAGAGACATATCTAACGTCGTTGTTTTCTATAATAAAGATATTTTTCGAAATGCTAATATTCCTTTTCCAAGTGAAGTGTGGACATACTCAGAATTTTTAGATATATGTAAAAAACTCACTAATAAAGAACATTGGGCAATAGGCTTTGAATATAATCCAATATTTTGGGAACCAATTTTATGGTCAAATGGTGGTTCAATATTCAACGAAAACGGAAAATTTAACCTTAATTCTCCTGAAAGCAAAGAAAGCTTAAAGTTTTATATTGATTTGATAAAGAAATATCAAGTTGCGCCCTCAAGAAAAGAAGTATCAAACCAAACAATGGCACAAATGTTTTTAAATAAACGCCTAGCCATGCATATTTCAGGCAGATGGATTGTCCCCAAATACAGACAAGAAGCTGAGTTTGATTGGGATGTCATCTCACTTCCTAACGGCAAAAAAGGAGCAATAAGCAGTTCAGACTCGTCTGGATGGGCTATTTCAACCACAACAAAAAACAAGGATTTGGCAATTGAATTTGTTAAATATTTAAATTCATCTAAATCACTTATTAAGCTCACACAAAGCGGGTTAATAACACCTGCAAAAAAAGAAATTGCTTACAGCAACGCTTTTTTGGATAAACAAAAACCTCAAAATGCAAAAGTCTTTCTAAAAATAAATTATAATGCTAAAATAAATAAAGTTCCTAAAGATTACAACAGAAAAACACAACAATTGTTGAAATTATTAGAACCTTATTTTATTGGAAAAGAAGAAATTACGCAGGATACCAAATTTGAGTTATAATTAGAGCTATGAACAAAGAAGAAATTAACAATTTATTAGAAACATGTGAAAGTGCGGTTGCAGAGCAATTCAGCGCAATAGATAAAATCAAAGAACACAACCAAGAAAAAGTTTTGAACGCTTTCCAAAAAAACAAAATCGGAGCAGAACACTTTTTTACAGTCAGTGGTTACGGGCATGATGATTTAGGGCGTGAGGCAATCGACAAAGTTTTTGCTGATGCATTCAATGCCGAAAAAGCAATTGTAAGAAATCACTTTGTTTCCGGAACGCATACACTTGCATGCGCATTATTTGGCAACTTGCGCCACGGAGAAACACTGATTTCTGTTGCTGGCAAACCCTATGACACAATGGAAGAAGTTATTGGCACAAGAGGTGACAAACGAGCATCCTTAATCGGACACGGCATCAAATATTCTGAAATTCCACTCAAAAACGATTATGAGCTTGATTTTGATTTAATAGCTAAAACATTAAACCAGTATACTAATATGATTTTAATTCAACGCTCGAGAGGTTACTCTCTTAGAAAATCTATTTGTATTGATGAAATCAAAGAAGTTGTAAAAATAACAAAAAAAGCTAACCCCGATTGTATATGCTTTGTTGATAATTGCTATGGTGAATTTGTAGAAAAAATAGAACCGACAGACGTTGGTGCCGACTTGATTGCAGGTTCATTAATCAAAAACCCCGGTGGAGGTATAGTTGAAGCGGGGGGATATATCGCAGGCAAAGAATACTATGTTGAACAAGCAGCGATGAGACTAACGGCACCGGGGATTGGCTCTGAAGGTGGTGCTATGCTAAACCAATCAAGGTTAATCCTACAAGGTTTCTTTATGTCTCCTTCTATCGTATCAGAAGCAGTAAAAGGTGCTGTGCTTGCAGCTAAAGTTTTTGAGGCTGTTGGGTTTAAATCTACACCAAAATTTGATACACCAAGAACAGACTTGATTCAAACTATTGAATTTGGCGCAGCTGAACCGTTGATAGATTTTTGTAGGGCGTTACAATTCAACTCTCCAGTTGAATCATATTTAACACCAATTCCCGACACTGTTCCCGGTTACGATGATAAATTAATTATGGCAGGCGGTAGTTTTATAGAAGGCTCGACAATCGAACTTTCTGCGGATGGACCGGTTAGACCTCCTTATGCCGCATACATGCAAGGTGGTTTAAATTATGCACACGTAAAAATTGCACTTAAAGGCGTACTTAACGAGATATTTAATCCAGAGGTTAAAAATGGAAAACTATATTAATAAAGCAAATACATTGATAAGTGAAAAAAAATTTGAAGAAGCAAAAACGCTTTTACAGTCAAATTTAACACCAGATAGTGAAGATATAGAAGGAATCAAACTTTTAGGACTTTGCAATGTTAATTTAAAATGTACAAATCAAGCTATAGAGGCGTTTGAAACAGTTATCAAAAAATCACCGGACGACGCGACCTCGTGGTTTTATCTTGCATCAATGTATGATGAAGTTAACAATATAGAAAAAGCCGAAAGCGCGTATAAAAAAGTAATATCTTTGAGAGAAGAATATGTGATGGCATATAAAAATTTGGCTGTCATGTACATAAAACACCAATTACCTGACAAAGCTACGGCTTTGGCACTAAAGGCGATTGAACTTGATCCGCTTGATTATCAAAGTTACTATATACTTGGAACAATAGAAACAGCAAATAAAAACTTCGAAAAGGCAATTATTAACCTTGAAAAAGCATTAGCATTAAATCCTAATGTTATTCAAGTATATAACAGTCTTGGTGCTGCTTATTTTGCAACAAACAATTTAGAAAAAGCACAATCAATATTAACACTTGTTTTGGAGCAAGATAATACAAATACAGTCGCTCATTATCACCTTGGTAATATTTGCCAAATTCAAAAAGATTACACAAAGGCATTTAAACACTTTCAACAAGCCTATAATACCGAACCTACGACATTGCACCTAAGCGCCCTTGCTTATAGTGCGCTCAAGGCGGAAAAATATGATGACGCAATCCCGCTTTATAAAACTCTTTGTTTATTAAATCCGGAAAAGCAAAATTTCGAATACAACTTGGCTTGCGCATATATTGAAGTGAAAAATTATCAAGAAGCAATAAAAATACTTAAAAAACTTGTTGTTCTAAACCCTACGGCAACGGCAATGGTTCAAAAACTTGCACAAGTGTATTTGCTGCTTGGAGAACCGGAAGAAGCAAAACTCATATACGAACTTTTAATAAAAAAAGGGAAAATTTCAGCAGAAATGTATTACAATTATGCGTTAATTTGTAGACAAGCAAATGACATGGATAACGCAATAAGAATATTTAAAAAAGTAATAGAGTTAGAGCCTCAAAACGCAATTGCGCATAAAGATTTAGGCGTAATTTATCTATCACAAAAACTATTTGATTATGCACAAGATGAGTTTGAAACCGCTTTAAAATTAGAACCTAACAACGCACAAATAGCATTTGAATTTGCAAACTTTTTATTTGCAACTGCTGACTACAATGGAGCAAGAGCACTGTACGAAAGAGTTGTTAGGGAAGTAACAGACAACGCATCTTGCTATTTTTATCAAGGTTTAAACCTTTTAGCACTAAATGATTTGGAAAAAGCAAAAATTGCATTTGAAAACTCAATGAATATTGAAAAAAACAATCTAAATACTTATCATTTGGCTAGAACTAATTTCTACTTAAAAAATTATGATATTGCCTATGAACTTTTAATAACTATAGATGAGCAAGATGTAGACGCGGAAAACCTATTAGCACTAACATTTTATGAAAAAGGTCTCTATAAAAAAGCAATAGAAATTTACAAAAAAATATTAGAACGATTCAATGAAAACATGAATATAATGTTATCACTTGCAAAATGCTACATAATGGATAAAGACAAAGAAAACGCCCTAAAATGTATCCATGAAATTTTATTCAGATTTCCTGAACACGAAGACGCATTAGAACTAAAACAAGAAGCGCAGGAGATATAATAAATGCGAATACTAGGACTAGACCCCGGTATGGCAATTGTAGGCTACAGTGTTTTAGATGTTGAAGATGGTGAAATAAAACTAGTATCTTCTGGCTCAATCCAAACATCATCCAAAGATGCAGAACCCAAACGCCTTCTTGAAATTCATAATGATTTAATAAAAATTATTGAAAAGTTTTCACCGGATATTGCAAGCGTTGAAAAATTATTTTTCTTTAAAAACCAAAAAACGGTCATGCCAGTATCCCAAGCAAGAGGGGTGATTGTTATGACGTTAGAAAAAATGAATCTACAAATATTTGAATATACACCAATAGAAGTAAAACAATCGCTTACAGGCTATGGACGAGCAACAAAAGATGAAGTAGCAAAACTTGTAAAAATATGTTTAAATAATTGCCAAATACCTAAATTAGATGATACAGTAGATGCTATAGCTATTGCAATTTGCTGTGCAAGAAGTGTAAACTAATACTAGAAATTTAAAGGAAATAAAATGAATATAATTTTTGTAAAACAAATTTCAATTCTTAGCATTATTTTTGGAGGAATTTTAGGTCTAATAACGCTAATTCCATATATCGGCTTATTTTCATTCCTAATTTGTTCATTTGCTGCCGGCAGCTTAATAATCTACTACATGCAAAAAATCGAACTTATTGGAGAATTTGACACAAAAGCTTGGACAATTTACGGAGCAATAAGTGGCTTTGTTTGCTTTATCGGCTTTTGCGTAACTTTTGTCCCTCTAGCAACTCTAATAGGACTTTTTGCAAAAACGTCCTACTATGTTGGGGTTTCCATAATGTTTAGAAACAGCTTTATACTGACCATTATAATGTCATTATTTGTTGCAACCATCAATGGACTTCTAAACGGTTTTGGAGCAATGACAACATCGTATGTACTTGAATTAATAAAAAATAATAAACAGGATTAAATATGAGTTTTACTTCGAAAATTAAAACAATAGAATGGATAGAAAATTGCTCTAGAATGATAGACCAAACATTATTACCTCACGAGTTCAAAACCGTCGATATAAGAACTTGCGAGGGGATGTATGATGCAATAAAAACCATGATAGTACGAGGTGCTCCGGCGATTGGTATTGCAGGCGCTCATGGAGTGTCTCTTGCCGCTCTTGAAATAGCTAAAATTACAAATGACGTAAATGAATTTCTAAAACTTCTCACTCAAAAAGCAGAATTTATGAAATCTGCCCGCCCAACAGCGGTTAATCTTATGTGGGCGGTAGACAAACAAATGGAAATTGCATACAAAACTAACTCTACGGTATCTAAAATAACAGAAGCCATAGTAAAAAATGGGAAAAAAATGGAGTTGGACGATATTGAAATCAACAAAAAACTTGGCGATTATGGTGCGCAGATAGTTCCCAAAGGGGCAACTATCCTCACCCACTGTAACGCAGGGGCATTAGCCACTGTAGGATACGGAACAGCATTGGGGGTAATTCGATCCGCATTTGCACAAGATAAAACTATAAAAGTTTTTGCTGATGAAACACGCCCACGGCAACAAGGTGCAAGACTGACAACATTTGAATTAACCCAAGACGGAATTGACACAACGCTTATTACAGACGGTATGTGCTCGTACTTTATGGAAAAAGGAATGATTGATGTAGTCATAGTGGGCGCAGATAGAATTGCGGCTAACGGCGATACTGCAAATAAAATAGGAACATATACCGTTGCAATCGCTGCAAAATACCATAATATACCATTCTATATAGCTGCACCTCTTTCTACTATTGATACTTCGGTCAAATCAGGTAAAGATATCGTCATAGAGGAGCGCTCCCATGAGGAAGTTACGACAATCAACGGTGAAAAAATTTGTCCTGATACTGTTCATATCATTAATCCAAGTTTTGACGTAACCCCAAATGAGTTAATTACAGGTATAATCACCGAAGTCGGTATCCTAAAACCAGACTTTATCATATCTATAAAACAAGTGTTTTCAATAAGCTCGCAATAACATTAATAATTCGATTAAATTATTATCATTATCTACTTTTACCAACCCTATTTGCTATTCAATAAAACTAGCAAAACCGATAGCAAATTTGCTGTTTTTAAGATAGCTTTTAGTAATCCTAATTTTATCTCTTTATTTCCGTGTACATGCACCACAATTTTTGCATCATTACCTTGTTTTGTAAATATGTGATGCGAACCGCTTACCCTTACTAATTGCCAACCATTTTCCGATAATATTTTACATAATTTTTTGCCAGTAATATTTTTCATAGGGCAACTGTTAAAACTTCTCCATCATTGGCATCAATTTCTACATCTAACCAAGCTGTTATTGCTTCTTTTATATTCTCTACAATTTCTTCTACGGTGTCCCCTTGCGTAAAACAACCTTTTAATGCTGGTACTTCCGCCCAGTATCCATCTTTTTCTTTATGTACAACAATATTTAATTTCATTATAATCAATCCCTTATTGTATTATTACATAATTTCTTATACTTTTCAACTATTGTTATTTAATAAAATTTCAATATTTTAAATTATATCCAGACATAAAATCAATGCCAAAATAAATCCGTCATGCTGAACTAGTTTCAGCATCTGACCAATAAGCAGCGTTAGCGAGGGTTCGGAGTGTTATGCTATTCTTTTTTTCTCATTGATTTTTTTATTATTAAATCTTTGAATATAACTGCAAGTTGGATAGATGCCGAAACAAGTTCGGCATGACGGCTTGATATTGGTGTTGGGGTTGGGATTGAGGTTGCGCTTAGAAATTTTTGTTTGTTTTTCTTCATTTGCAAAAAACGAACCTTTGAGGTTCGTTTTTTATTATGAAATATTCTTAATCCATTTTTAATTATGCAAATGATTTGAAGTCGTTTTGTGCTCTATCTTGAATTAATTTTTTCACTGATTCTTGTTCAGATTTGCAAGCTTCTAACTGTGTTTCTACTTGTTTTAACTCAACATCAAGCTGTTTATCCATTGTCTGCACCTCTAATGATTTAGATTCATATTTTGCCATTGCAGCATTATCATCATCAGAATTTAAAACTGAAGCGATATCACTCATACCACTTAAAACTTGCGCATCCCATCTAAAAACTGTTTCACTATGAGCCGTATATTTAGCTTTATCTGCTTCTGGCAAAGCATCAAATTCTGCCTTTGATAATTGTTTTGGTTGCGCACCAGCAGCGGGAGCATTCTCAATATAAACTGGATCTTTTACATAATCCTGCTCTTTCTTTTCTATAATCAACGTACCAGCTTGTAATGCCTCTTGGAACCAATTATCATAGGCTAAGCCTGGCATTTCAATCATTCTAGCTTGATCAGCAGCTGAGTATCTACCTTTTTCATTTTCTTTATTTAAACAGACAATATTCCCATTTTGATCAACTACTCTATAGTTGGATAATTCGCTACCAAACAACAACTCCCTATAACTTAAATCGACTGTTTTGGTAGTTTTGTTGTTTTCTTGTATTTGATACGTAAATTCAAGTTTTCTGTTGTTAAGAGCTCTAGTATATTCGTTAGCAATTTGCTCAGTTTCCATCGCAAGCGCGATTTTGCGTTGAGAAATCATTTGAGCACGATACTCTAAGTCGCTTCTTCTTGCTGTTAAAAGTAATAATCTTGCTTGTGACGCTGCTAAACCCATTGTTCTAAACCTTTATCTTATATAACCACATTATTATAAAAACGAAAAACATATACCAATTTCATATTTTTTATATATTGTTACAATACTTAATATTTATTAGTTACATTTTCCTTTCTTATCGTCTTTTGTCTCAGTTACCTTGCCTTTTCCTAATCTGCATTGCTTGTAATTATTATATCGACCAAAATTTTAAAAACTTTAGGAAATTAGTGAGTTTTGTAACAAAATGTAAAGTTGAATTTTTCAACCCGAACGAAAAAGCAATAATAATAAGCAATTAAGGACAATTTATACTAACACAAAACAGCACATAAATACGCATTATAATCTCAACTACACAAACTTTTGCTAGTTTTTATGAAAGAACAGCGTTTCTTATTTCTTTATAAATTTTACTTGTTACTTCTTCAATGTATTCAGCGCTAACAACGCCATTTAGCACAATATCAGAAATCTCATGAGCGGGTCTAATATATGTTTGGGCTGTTTCATTAACATTAGCAAATTGAACATCAGCGGCTTTACCCGTTTTACCTCTTGATGCAGCTCTTTTATACCAACGTTCTTTAATTATTTCAAATGGTGTAAAAATATAGACCTTTACATCCATTATCTCTCTCAAACCTTCGTTTAGGACATATAAACCTTCATTTAATAAGATTTTTGTAGGCTTTTTAACTTCGCCATTAGGATTGCTTGCACAAGTTACGAAATCATAATCGGGACAAACAATTTCTTCACCATTCTTAAGTTTTAATAAATGTTCTTTCATTAGCGCTAAATTTATCGCATCAGGAGTATCAAAACTAAATCCTGTAGCAAAAAGCGCATCATAACTTCCTAAATCTTTTAATTGTTGTTCCATGTCGTGGTAGTAATTATCGCAAGGAAGAATTGTATAAACACCTTCTCTATCTTTTGGTATAATAGCATTTACGGTATGCTGAACAAAAGTAGTCTTACCTGAAGCAGATTCACCTGCAATACCAATCACTAATGGTCTGTTTTTCATCTCAACAGCTTTTCTCGCCATTTTGAATATAAAATCATCCTTTATTTTAAGAAACAAAGGTTGCTTTTGTTTTTTATCTTCAGCTAATATTTTTTTAATAGCTTCAACGATTTTAATAGCTCTTTCAATTCCTTTATTAGTGCCGGTTTGTGTTTCCATTTTTATTTCTCGTAAATTTCTAAATTCCAATACAAAAAACATAGTAGCTTAAAATAAATAATTAATCATTAAAAATTATAGAAATGTAAAAAAATTTTTACTTCAAAAAAGTTAGATGATTTTTCTTTATGTTTTTAGTATTGTTATATTAGAAACATTTAAGAGAGATAGAGAAATGACATTGAATACTTATTTAGGGATAGACGTAGGTTCAGTTACAACAAAATTAGCACTTGTAGATGAAAGTGGAAAACATGTAGACAGTTGTATGCTTAGAACGGCAGGAAAACCAGTTATTGCTGTACAAAAAGGCTTACAAATATTAAAAAATCAAGCAAAAGCTGATTATAAAGTTTGCGGCGTCGGCACAACCGGAAGTGGTAGAAACTTGGCAGGTGCGTTAGTTGGCGCGGATGTTATCAAAAACGAAATTACTGCGCATGCTGTAGCTGCCAGCACTTATGTAAAAGGCGTTCAAACTATCTTAGAAATAGGTGGACAAGATAGTAAAATAATTATTTTAAGAGACGGAATTGTTACAGATTTTGCTATGAACACGGTTTGCGCAGCCGGTACAGGAAGTTTCTTAGACCAACAAGCATCAAGACTTAATGTTCCTATTGAAGAGTTTGGACCTACAGCTTTAAAATCAACTTCGCCTGCAAGAATTGCCGGTCGTTGCGGTGTTTTTGCTGAAAGCGATTTAATCCACAAGCAACAACTTGGTTATCCTGTAGAAGATTTATTATATGGACTTTGCCAAGCCTTGGTTCGTAACTACTTAAGCAACTTAGCATTAGGTAAAGAGTTATTACCAATTGTATCATTCCAAGGTGGGGTTGCCACTAACGTGGGGATGGTAAAAGCATTCGAGGAAGCTTTGGGCTGTGAGGTTGTAGTTCCTGAAAACCACCAAACAATGGGTGCATTAGGTGCGGCTTTATTAGGCATGGAAAATCACCAATACACAAACAAAGAAACTTCATTTAAAGGTTTTGAAGTCGGAGATATGCATTTTAACTCCGTAACACACCAATGCACAGGCTGTTCAAATAATTGTGAAGTTATTACAATTGTTGAAGGGGATTTGCCATCTCCACCGCCGGAAAAAATAGGCGATGTAAAAGGCAATATCGTCGCTCGCTGGGGTGGAACTTGCGGAAGATGGGACATTTCTTAGCTTACAAAATATACGGTGAGAAAATCTTCCAATATAAAAATATTGAAACAGCTACAAGCAATAAACCGCTTAACTTCATTAAAACAAATGACACGCGACTTATTGAACGTAGCTGTTTTAGCATAGATGTGAACACACCCGCAATTATAATAACCAAACCTTGACCCAGCGCAAATAAAAACAACATTAACCCAGCAACTACAAGATTTGCACTTAATGACGCAAATCCCATAATCCCTGCTAATATTGGCGTTGAACAAGGTGTTGTTGCAAGCGCAAAAATACCACCTATAATTAATGGGTACAAAACTAAATCATTACTTCTGTTTTGTGGCATTTCTTTAATAAACACAGGAAGTTGAAACTCCAATATTCCCAGCAAATTTAAGCCCATTATAAAAATAATCCCATTTACAATAAGCGCAAAAATTTCTGCATATCTATTGATGAGAATTTTTCCACCGATAGCGCAAATCAATCCAAGAGTTGTCAAAACAACTGCCATACCTATTATAAAAAACGACATCTGGATGAATGTTTTAATCGCACTTTTTTTGCTATAACCCGCAATGTAGCCGATTATTATTGGCAAAATTCCCAAGGTACAAGGTGAGAGTGATGAAATCACTCCACCCAAAAATGATATTAATAATAACCACCACGAAAAACTTGCATTCGCTGTTTCTTGATTAAAAATACTAATTAGTCTGTCCATTTATCAACTCTTTTATATGTTTTTCTATTGTAGATTTTGGATAAAAGCCTTCAATTTTTTTGATTTGATTTTTGTTTGAATCTAAAAATATAATTGTAGGAACTACGCTCACCCCGTACATTTCAACATCTTCTTGTGTTTTTTTGTCTAAAGAAGTTGCATTAATATCCACAAAATTCACTTGATTGGTGTATAGCGGTTTTAATGTTTCAATTTCTTTTTTTAATTTTTGGCAATCTGCGCACATTGGTGATTCAAACTTCATGACAGTTGGTTTTTCTATTGCTTGTGCAATCATTGCATTTCTATGCTCAGCACTATTTTTAAGCCCGAAATACCCGATAACAGGTAAAATAAAAACTAACAAAGTAACAATCCAATTTTTCATATTTTATCCTTTCTTGCTTGTTGTTTACATAATAGTTTTTCAATAAAAAATTGGATTAATCTTATGGTTAATTTTTAGAGTAATTTAATTATTTGAAAAAGCAACCTATTAAAATAGATTGCTTTTTACAGGGTAGTATAAGAATAAGTTGTTATATTAATCGTTTGTACACCAGTTGTAAATTCCTATTCCTGCACCAAGTGCCGCGCCAATAGCCGCTCCATATTTGCCCTTGAAGTATTTAGCAAAGAATTTTGATTTGTTTGCACCTTGAGTTTCGGCAATTTGTTTAGCAATTTTGCTAGCACTAAATTTTCCACTGTTTACTGCATCTGTGATATCAGCTACAGCATTTCCATTGCCTCTTCCAAATTGGAATTGGTTTACTCTGGTTGCAGCATTTTCCATTTCAGCTCTTACTGCTACACTATCAAATCTCAAATCGCTTTGGATAATTCGACCTAACGTCTTTTGTTGTTTTTCAATATCATCTATTTGTGCAGCTAAAGGTTTTAATCTGGTTTCCTTTGCATTATTTAAAGCCTCTTCAGCAGTTTTGAATGAGCTATTTAATTTGCCATTTGGGGCAAGTGATTTTTCTAAACTGGAAACTTCGCCCTTTAAAGTTGGAATTTCGTTATTTAATTGCTTATATTCATTAATCAATTTAGTGATTTCTGTATCATTACTTGATTTTACAAGGTTTCCTTGTCTATTTTTAGGAATTTTATTTGTTAATTCATCTAATCTTTTTTGTTTTGTCGCTAAGTCTTCTGTTTTCTTCGTTAAATCTTTTTCAGCAGCTTCTTTAGCTCGTTTTGCTTTGTCAAATGCGTCTTGTTCATTTGCGTTGATTTCTTTTTTGATTAGTTCTATTTGTTCACTTACATTTTTTCCATCTGCTGTTAATCGCTCTTGCGCTTTTTCAAATGTTTCGCCATCTTTTAATAATTTTTCAGCGGCTTGTAAGTTTGTCCAATCCACAGCTTTTTGAATATCTGATGCGTTTCCAAATTTGTTAATACCAAATTCAATACCTGATAACGCACCAAAACCTACAGCACCAGCAGCTGCTGCCGTACCAAGCGTATCACCTGCGCCATTGAATAGTCTATCTTCTTTGCTAATTTCAATACCTTTAGCTGTTTTCATTACGTCACCGTGGTGTGCTTTTTTGTAAAATCCAAATGTTCCACCGTGCCACATACCTTGCCAGAATGATGTTGGTAACAACGCAGCATCATCATCGAAACTAGCCATTGTTGTTCCACCATCAGGGCTGTTTAGCTTGTTGTAATATTTCATAGCTACAGAGCGCATGTCTGCTTCACTTTTCCAGTTACCGTATTCATCACAGTATTGCGCTGCTACTTCAGGTATATTTTTCAATTCTTCTAAATAATTTTTCCATGCTTTATCAAATAAATCGATTTTACCTGTACGTAAAATAGTTTGCACGTTTTTAGCTTCAAGTGCTGCTGAAGTTAGTTGTCTTGTTCGTTCAGCTTCTAGGTTTCTAGAGTGTTCAGCTATCTCAACATTAGCTTCGGCTTCCTTCATTTTCATTTGCTTTTGATGAGCAAGTCTGGATTCATAACGTTTTAAGCTTTCTTCTTCACGTTCTGATGGTGTCATATTCATCCATTTTTGCCAGAAATTAGTTCCGTTAGAACCATAACTACCATAGCTACCATAGCTACCATAACTACCATAACCGTTACCGTATGGTGAATAATTACCATACATAGATATTGTACTTTGACTTAAACTTGTCATAACCAACTCCTAAAACATAAACTAACCTTACTTATATAAAAAAATTTGGTGTTAAAAAATTGCGCTATCCCAACACATTTATTAACAAAACTTTACAATAGCTCTATTTTATTATTGTTTAAACTCAATACCTATGGTATCTTTAGTGGTATTGATAGTTTAAAATTTATTTTAATAAAAATTAAGTTTATGATAAGAAAAGCGATTAAACAAATAATAGAGGATGTAAACACAATCTACAAAAATGACCCTGCTGCGGCAAATATTTTAGAAGTTTTGGTTTGCTATCCCGGCTTACACGCACTAATTGCACATAGAATTTCTCACAAATTAAGATATTGGAAAATTCCTTTTATTCCTCGCTTGATTTCTCAAATTATGAGATTTTTTACGGGAATAGAAATTCACCCGGGGGCAACAATCGGACGAAGATTGTTTATTGACCATGGGATGGGGATTGTTATTGGGGAAACCGCTATTATAGGTGATGATGTTCTTATTTTTCAGCAGGTAACACTTGGCGGCACAACAATGACGCACGGAAAAAGACACCCAACTATCGGCAACAATGTAGTTATTGGTGCCGGAGCAAAGGTTCTAGGCAATATCACTATAGGGGATAATTCCAGAATAGGTGCAGGTTCTGTTGTTATTGATGATGTGCCTGAAGATTCAACTGTTGTTGGCATTCCGGGGAAAGTGGTGCATCAACGAGTAGTGATAGACGGACAGTTGCAACATAACAGAATCCCCGACCCTGTAACATGCCAGTTAAACCGTTTAAAATATGAAATTGTTGATATTAAACAACAAATTGATGAAATGAAAAAGTAATGATTCTTTGTTTTTGTGCAAGGCAATTGAGTTATTACCGATTATTATGCATAAATGCTAAGTAAAGTTTACATTATTGATATAATATCTTCGTGTAGTATAATTACTATGGAGGAAGAAGGATAAAAATGATTGATAGTCATATAGCTTTAAATTTGGTAATTGTAGTAATTTTGTTGTTTGCTAACGCATTTTTTGTTGCATCAGAATTTGCGCTTGTCAGCGTGCGACAAACTCGAATGATGCAGTTGTCTAAAGAAGGTAACTCAACTGCAACTATAGCTATACATGCTTTAGAGCATTTAGATAAATATATTGCTGCTGTTCAACTAGGTATTACAATTTCAAGTATCGGTATTGGTTGGGTTGGAGAAGGAGCGATTGCCAAATTAATAGAGCCATTGTTCGCTTATATTCCTTTTATAAGTAAAGATATTGCGGTGCATACAACTGCCGTTACTATTGCTTTTTCTTTGATTACTTTATTGCATGTTGTGATTGGTGAATTGATGCCAAAATCAATTGCTTTGCAGTATCCGGAAAAAACAACTTTGTTTGTAACCAGACCAATGGCTGTTTTAACAAAATTATTTACACCATTCATTTTTATTTTGAATGGTTTTGGTAATACGTTGTTAAGAATGTTGCATATTCCTCCGGCAACAGCAACTCACGTTTCGCATTCAGCTGAAGAATTGAATCTTATTATTGATGCTAGTTGTAATGAGGGAATGTTAAACGAAACAGAAAAAGACTTGTTGCAGAATGTGTTAAAATTTTCAGATTTGTTTGCAAAACAGATTATGGTTCCAAGAACCGATATGGTCGCAATTGAATCTGTTATGACCTTGGATGAGATTGAGCAAGTTGTGTCAGAGCACCAATATACTCGTTATCCTGTTTACGAAGAAGATTTGGATCACGTAATCGGTATTTTGCACGTAAAGGATTTGTATGCTTTGCGCCGTTCCAATAGGGAGTTTAATATACACGAATTATTGAGAGAACCGTTACTTGTACCTGAGACTGTTAATATGGATCAGCTGGTTCATGATTTTAAAACAACTAAAAACCAGTTGGCTATTGTTATTGATGAATTTGGTGGTACTTCCGGTTTGTTGACACTAGAGGATGTTTTGGAAGAAATCTTTGGAGACGTGCAAGACGAATTTGACGAAGAAGAAGCTGATATAAAACAAATTGCCGAAAATGAATATCTTGTAAATGCTATGCTACGTGTTGATGAATTAGCTGAAATGTTTGAGCTTGGCAATATTGACGATGAAGACGTAGAAACAGTTGCAGGTATTGTAGTAAAAGAACTTGGTAGAATTGCAGAAGTTGATGACACTGTAATTTATGAAGGTTTGAAATTTACGGTTACAGAAATTGATGGTGCAAGAATTATGCAACTTAAGATTAAAAAACTTCTTAAAGATGAAAATCAAACTCTAGATGAAAATATAAACAAGGCTTAGTTAATCAAAGTTTCACTTCACATTTTTTCTTTTTCGTGATAATCTGAATTTACAAATAGACTTAAGGAGAATTTATAATGCAACTTTTTATATGGATTGTTCAGATTGTAGCTGCTGTACTTTTAATAGCATTAGTATTGTTACACTCACCAAAAGGTGATGGTATTGCTTCATTTGGTGGAACATCTCAATTATTTTCATCACAAAAAAACGCAGAAAAAGGACTTACAAAATTAACAATGTGGGTTTCTATCGTATTTATAATCTGCTCATTTATCTTGGCTTACGGCGTATTGAAGTAATTATTTAATTGCAAATATTGACTTTGAATAAGCACAGTACTGTATGTAATGATGTTTTTTAATATTTTTTTTACCAGCAAGAACCAACGGAGTCTGCTGCGCACGTTTTACCGTCTATCCAAATTGTGTACTCTAGTTCTGCGTTTTTGAATCTTGTGCCGGTAATATTTGCGCCGGTAAGATTTGCTTCTTCCAAGTCAGCTCCAGAAAAATCAGCGTTCGTTAAATTTGCATTAGAGAAATTTGCTTGTTCGACTTCTGCACCAACAAATTTTGCACCTGTAAGATTTGCGCCACTAAAATTAGTTTTATCAAGTTCTGCATTTGTAAAATCAAAACCAGATAAGTCTTTTCCAGTGAAATCTTTTCCTTCATATTCTTTATTAGTGTGATTTTTTGTGCTCGGGTCAAATTTGTCGTTAAATAAATCTTCAATTGCTATTGCGGGGGATAGGAGGAGTGATAAAACTCCAATTGTTGTTATAACCTTAGATGCAGTATACATTATAAATTCTCCTTGTCTTTTTTGATTATATCTTTTATGTTTCCAATATATTGAGATACAGAAATTGAAAATGCTAATCTATCGTCATTGCAGTTTGGTATCATTATAGCAGTAGTGATAGATGTCTGCGCATGCGGGCGAATTTTAAAACCAGCAGACAATGCACTACCGTTGTCCTGTCGAGACATCCAATCTGCGACTACACGAAATTTGTTGGGGATTATAGTTTGGTCGATACCAACAATGGCTCCCGTCATGTTTGGCATTTGCTCTTTACCCATTACATAAACCCCTGATGTTAGGGTAGTTCTTGTCTTTTTAAATAAGTAAGAACCATGTGCATAAAGTAAACTGTTTGGATTTTTACCGTCCGTTAAGTTTGGAGAAATTCTTCCACCAACGGTAAAACGAGCAGATTTTCCGATTTTAAATACCTTTTTAGTACCAATATCAAGTTTTACACTCGCACCATCATCAAGCGTTGTACCGACTGCGAAAAATGATTCGGTACCTTTTCCGGTACCCATAATAATAGATGGAGTTAAAGAAATAAATGACTCTCTCCAAGGAGTAAAGCGGTTAGACTGCTTTAAAATTATTTCGCCTGTTGGTAAAGCATCTGAAGATGGCACTGTAACAATTGTTTGTTGTGCGAGTGCTGTATTGGCGAATAATAGCGCAATTATTGTAAGTAGTATTTTAAAATTCTTTTTCATTATCCTAATTATCTCTTAAATTTATAAAATAATTCAAGTCCTAAAGTGAAAATTGATAGCTTTTGTTACTTTATATTCCTTAAAATTCTTGAGTTTTTAAATGTTATGTTATAGCATATAGTTGTATTGGATAAGGGTAATTTATGGTACAGATAATAATTTTGATAGGATTTGCTTTTGTTTTGTTTATTGGCTTGTTGGTTTTTGCAGCAGTAAAAGAGTCTTTAATGTTTTATATTCGTTTAAGGTATGCAAGGAGAAGAGCTTTAAGAAACGTTTCATATTTTGTCAGTCCAAGAAATGTTTTGTTTGGAAATTTAGTTTTAGAAAATGAATTTTGTACTGTTACAATTAAGCAATACCAAAATCAAATTGTTTGTATGAGTAAAATTTTTGATGGAATCGGACAAAAAAAAGTTTTTATCGCTCGTTGTTCCGTTGAAAAAATATGGAATGCTGATGCTTTGTTTAATGTTATTTGTAATTCATTTGGGAAAAATACAAAATACGAGGAAATTAGACGTGCAGTTATTGAGTATAGTATTCTAGAAGAGCAAGTGTACTCGAAGGACGAGTCGCTAAAATCTATAGAGACAGGCAAACAAAGTATAAAATTTAACCCTAAACGAGAAAACTTTAAAAAAGTAGAAAAAAATGATGAGTTATTTGGTTCTTTGATTGATGTAAATACGGCTAGTGAAGAAGAATTACTAAAGTTACCCGGGATTGGTGCTGTAGCCGTTAAAAAAGCCATTAACTTTAGAGAAAACCACCGTTTATATACTTCTGTAGATGATTTTATAGAGGTATTAGAAATCAAACCTCATTTTGCTAAAAATTTAAGAAACTATATATGTGCAATGAATTTTGTGCAGGAAAACACTACATCTGCTATTACTTCGTCTGTTGGCGAATTTTCTGTTGTGGATAATGATTTTGGAGAAATACCAAAAGATAGAATTTTAGATTTAGAAACAAGTTCTAATGTTGCGAATATTGATGTTGTGTCAAGTCCAGATGAAAGAGTGGTGGATTTTGACTAGTTCAAATTATAAAACAGATAAACAAAAGTCATATATGGGTATAAAAATAAAGTGTGTGTTGTGCAATTTGTTTAATTTTACCATGTTAATTGCTATTTGGTTTATTTTGTTTCTTATTTTGGAGATTTCATTTTATGATATTAACTTCATTCATTTATTGATTTTGTTTTTCGTTGCTTTTTGTATTAGAAATGAGTTGTGTTTTAGTCTTAAACTTAATGATTTTATAAAACTTAAAAATTCCATGCCCGTTGCTGTAACAAATAGATTAAGAAAGTATTTGTCCTCGGGAAATAGGTTGGTAAATGGTGCTAATGGTTTTCTAATACAAAATGACTATTGTGCCGTTTTTTATTCTTATATCGATAAAGTTATTTGCTTGTGGGATATTGTTTACAACAAAAATGGAGAAAAAAGAAGATATGTTGTAAAAGAAATTGCCTCTGTTTATAGTGGATTAACAAACATTTCCGGATTGGTTTATGCCTATAATTTCAATCTTTTGTGTGCTTGTTTTAATCAAAATACTCGCGCTAAAGATATTGTTTCAGGATTTGACTTACCTAAAACTTTTTATGTGGAAAGTTCTGTGTACTCTAAAAAAGAAGTGGGATTTGATAATGTTGGATTTGAAAAAGTTGCTGTTGGCATAGGACAAAAAGTTAATTCTTTGATTAATATAAATGTAGCAACTGAAGATGAAATTACTAATCTTCCAGGTGTAAGTGTTATTATGGCTAAAAAGATTATTAAGTTTCGAGATACAAATAGACAATTTACATCGGTTGATGACTTTATAAAAACAATGAAAATTAAACCTCATTTTGAACAGCAAATTCGGTTGTGTTTGTCGGCAGAACCGGTAAAACAAGGGGAAAAAGTTGTGCGTAATGAAGACGATGGACGGAATTTAGATTTTTAATGGAAATAAATGTTTATAAATATTTACCTATGACGAAAGTAGAGGGTCCAGGCACAAGATTTTGTATTTGGGTTCAGGGATGTTCTAGACATTGTGATGGGTGTTTGGCTAAAAACACATGGTCATTTGAACCCAATCAGTTATTTACGGTTGATGAAATGTTTGAGTTGATAGAAAAACAATCCGGAATTGAGGGTGTTACTTTTTTGGGCGGAGAACCATTTGAGCAGGCGGGAGCTTTGTCGAAATTGGCAGAAAAAGTTCGTGCAGTTGGGTTATCTGTTTTGACATTTACTGGTGGATGTTATGAAGATTTAAAAAACTCCAACGATGAGGCTATATTGGGGTTGTTAAATAACACAGATTTGTTGATAGATGGGCATTTTTCAAAAAGTGAATTTGATTTGTCCAGACCGTGGGTTGGCTCTAAAAATCAAAGATATATTTTTTTAACTGACAGATATTCTATAGATGAAATTATGACTTATAAAAACAAAGCTGAAATTAGGATTGATAATGATGGAGGCTTTTTTATAAATGGAATGGGAAATTTTGAAGATTTAGCACTTAAACTTTCTTTACAAAAGAAATAAAATAAACTATAATGATCTAAGAATAGATTGGAGTTTATTATGTTAGTAAAAAAAATATCGCATTTAATTCGTGCTCGCTTTCCGTATGTTTATATTACAACATTTGAGGAAGAAAGAGTAACATCGTTACTTAATAGTATTGTAACAAATGAAAAATTGGTTAAATATCCACGAGAAGTTTATGTTTGGACACAAACAAAAGGGTTTATTAATTATGGAAGTAATAAACAAATAGCTGGAACTTCTTGTCCTTGTAAAGCATTGGAATTTATACAAAAGCATGATAAAGACTCAGTTTTTATTTTCTATGACTTGCATGTAAGTTTTGGCATAAATAATCGTCCACCGGATTTTAATTTAATTAGAAATTTGAGAGATTTAGTAACATTTTTAAAAACCAGCAAAATAAGAAAAAATGTATTTTTTGTTGCACCAGAATTGATTATTCCTTGTACTTTACAAAAAGATATAACAATATTGGACTTGCCGTTACCAAAGTTGCCTGAAATCAAGTCTAAGTTAGATAAAATGATTCAGCAAAATTCAGGCGTTAACGCAAAAACATTGTCAGATGACGACAAAGAAAAGTTGTGCAAAGCGGCACAAGGGTTAACCATAAAAGAAATTGAAAATGCTTTTGCACTTTCCATGGTGAATGATGGCTCAATTTCTGTTGATGATTTAAAGACTATTATGGATGAAAAAATGCAGGTTATTAAAAAGAACGGCATTTTAGAATTTGTAAATACAGATTTAAATATTGATGATATTGGTGGATTGGATAATTTAAAAGCTTGGCTTTTAAAGAGAAATAATTCTTGGTCAGAAAAGGCTAAAAAATATTCCTTACCTGCGCCAAAAGGGGTTCTTATCACAGGTGTACCCGGTTGCGGTAAGAGTTTAACTGCAAAAGCTATGAGTGCAATTTGGCAATTACCCTTAATGAGGTTAGATTTAGGCAAAATCTTTAGTGGATTAGTTGGAAGCTCTGAAGAGAATATGCGCCGCGCCATAGCAACCGCTGAGGCAGTTGCACCTTCAATTTTGTGGATTGACGAAATCGAAAAAGGATTGAGTGGCGTTTCATCAAGCAATGATAGTGGGGTTTCTTCTCGTATATTTGGTCAAATATTGACTTGGATGCAAGAAAAAGAAGCTCAAGTTTTTGTTATTGCTACTGCTAATAATATTAGCGCATTACCGCCGGAATTAATGCGTAAAGGTCGTTTTGATGAGATTTTCTTTGTTGATATTCCAACGTACAATGAACGTTTTGAAATATTTAAACTTCATTTAAAAAAACGTTTAAAAAATGAAGATGTGTCTAAAAATCTCACTGTTGATGATGAATTGTGTCATAGCTTAGCTAAAATTTCAGAAAATTTAATAGGTGCGGAAATTGAGCAAGTAGTAGTATCTGCCTTGTATGAAGCGTTTTTTGAGAACAGACCTCTAGAATTTAGAGATTTAGAAAAAGCTATAGCCAACACGGTTCCATTAGCCGTAACTCAAAAAGAACAAATTATGGCATTAAGAGCGTGGGCTAATGTTAGAGCTGTTTCAGCAACTAAAAAAGAAGATGTAAGCAATTACAAACCAGCACAAGAGGATGAATCAAGTCAAGATGATGTTTCAAAATCTCGTGGTGGTAGAGCATTAGATTTTTAATAATTGAAAGGATAAATAAAATGTCTGTAACTATAGTAGCCGCTCCAGTTGCTTTGGGTTATGTACTTACAACCGCTTTGTTAAGCGGTGTAGGTGCTGTTGCAACGGGTTCATTAGCCCTTGGCGTCACAAAAAATTTAAACCAACAGTCTTTAAATAATTCAAATAATCAGTCTTTTGATTCAATTACTGTGAATAAAGAAGATATTGAACAAATCTGTAAAGATTATAAAACCATAATTGCAGATAGAGAATTGTTGATGAAAACATTGCAAGAACATGGTGTTGATAATCTTTCCATAAAAAATGAAGCGATTTGTGCAAAGATAAATGAATTTAATCTTTTGTTTACAAGAGAAAATGAAAATGATGTTTACAATTTAAAAGTGTTTATGAATTGTGATGCAGACGCTCAGGGGCTTGTGAATGAACTCTTTGGCGAATACTGTGTTAATACTCAAGAAGCAACTTATCAGAAAATTGTTGAGCGATTAGAAGAAAAGAATTTGCAAATTGATGAAGAAGAAATTCTTGAAGATAATTCTATTATGTTGACTATTAATTTAAATTAAGGTGATTGTTATGGCTGATAAAAAATTAAAAATAAAACTTTTACCAGATGGTTCAATTGAAATGACAACAGAAGGTATTAAGGGAAAAAAATGCACAGATTATATTAAATTGTTGGAAGAATTGACTGATTCAAAAGTTGCAAAACAAGAATTCACCCCAGAATATTATGAAGAGGACTATGAATATATCCAGCAAGACCAACAAGTTTATAATTGGGAAAATTAGATAAAAAAAACAGATAAAAATGGCAACTTCGACAGTTGCCATTTTTTTATATATTAACTTCCTGTTTTTTAAACTGCATTTCATACAAGGCTTTGTATTGACCGTTTTCTATTTGCATAAGTTTATCGTGTGAGCCCAGTTCTGCTAATTGACCTTCATTTATTACTGCAATTTTATCCGCATTTTTAATTGTTGAAAGTCTATGTGCAATAATAAATACGGTTTTATCTTTCATTAAGTTTTCCATAGCTTTCTGAACAATTGCTTCAGACTCATTATCAAGCGCAGATGTTGCTTCATCTAGGATAACTATAGGTGCATTTCTAAGCATTGCCCTCGCAATAGCAACGCGTTGTCTTTGTCCTCCAGAAAGAGTCAATCCTCTTTCTCCAAGTTCAGTATCTAAGCCGTTAGGAAGTTCTGCTATCACGTCTTGTAGGTGCGCTGCGGTAATTGCATTTTTCAGTTCTTCTTCAGTCGCTTTTGGGTTTCCCATCATTATATTTTCGCGGATAGTTCCAGAGTATAAGAAATTATCTTGAAATACTATTGCAATATTTTCTCTCAAAGAGCTTAATGAAAAATCTCTTATATCAACTCCATCTATTTCAATAGAGCCGGATTTAATGTCATAAAAACGCGGAATTAAGTTAACCAGTGTAGATTTCCCACCACCAGAATTTCCGACTATTGCAATGCTTTCATTTTTATTAACATATAGATTAAAGTTCTTTAAAACAGGCTGGTTTTCAACATATTCAAATTCAATATTTTTGAAATTAATGCTTTGGTTAATTTGAGTTAAAGTTAATGGATTTTCTTTTTCTTTGATATCCGAGTTTAAGTCAAATAACTCAAATATACGCCCCATTGCAATAAATAAATTTTGAATTTTAGTAAGCGTCCCGCCTAAGGTTTTAACGGGCTTGTAAAGTAATAATAGAGATGTTACAAATGAAGCAAAACCACCTGCTGTCATCTGACCTTCATTGATTAAATATGTTCCGTATCCCAAAACCGTTGCAATCCCAAATGACGCAATAACGTACATCAATGGAGACATCCACGCTTCACGTTTAGTTAATGATATTTTTACATTAAAGGCGTTTGTTATTTGGGTTTTAAAATCTTTTTGTTGTCTATTTTGAAGTGAGTATGCCGCCATCACTTTGTTGCCAGAATATGTTTCATTCATATTTGTTGTGATGTTTCCATCAATAACCATATTTTTATTCGATGCTGATTTAATTTTCTTTTTAATAAGTGCAACAGGTAAAAATGCGATAAAAAGAACTATAACGCCTATTATTGCTAAGTTCCAAGAACTATATAACATAACAGCAATCAAACCTAATGCACCAAATAGGCTTGTAGTAATTGTTTTGAGCTGTTCAACAATCCCAGTTGCAGCGGTTGTTGGGTCTGTTAAATATCTCGAAATTATTATCCCAGAAGAGTTTTCATCAAAAAATTGTGGGTGCATATTTACTAATTTTTTGTATAAATCGTACTTTACGTCGTTTGTAATACGTTGGCTTGTCCAAGTTGAAAGATATTCGTTTAAATATCTTAATCCACCTTGAAAAGCGGCAAAAAATATAACACCTGCGGGAAGCAAGAATGCCATTTGGGTTGATGTTATTGTTATGTCATTACCAAATAATACAAAGTTTAAATCTTTGCCACCGATTACAAAATCCATATAGGGTTTTAATGCAAATGCAGTAGCACCATCAAGTAACCCTAATGGAATCGCTACTAAAAACCCAATTATAATTCGCAACATGTAAGGCTTTATGTATGGGAAAATTCTTCCTAAGAGCCAAGAATATTTAAATGAATTTTTTGCGGTTGTTTGTGATAATTTCATGCTTAATCCTACCCAATAAATAATTTTGTTACCATTATAACTTAAATTTTTATTCTTGAAAAATTCTTTACATAATTTATTGATGTTAAACTATATCTATATTAAAATTTAGAAAATTAGACAGGTTTTTTTATGAGTAATAATTTAAAAAATTATGCAATCATATTGGCGTCCGGAACTGGTTCCAGATTTAACTCTGAGCTGCCCAAACAATTTTTAGAAATAAAAGGACGCACAATTTTAGAACGTTCTATAGACATTTTTGAACAAAATGACGATATTTTTGAAATTATTCTTGTTATTACACCTGAATATAGAAAAAATGCCCTTGATATTTTACAAAAAAATAATTTTAAAAAAATAAAAAAGGTACTTAATGGCGGTAAAACACGCAAAGAAAGCTCGTTTATAGGAGTAAATGCCATTAATGGAACAGAAGCAAATGTTTTAATACACGATTGTGCTCGCCCCTTTTTATCACAAGATGTTTTAAATAATTGTATTAATGCGTTAAAATCTCATAATGCGGTTGATGTTGCAATTCCGTCTTCAGACACGGTTGTTGAAGTTTTCAATGGAGTTATTCAATCTATTCCTGATAGAAAAACCTTAATGCGAAGTCAAACCCCACAATGCTTTAGATTATCTTTGATAAAAAAAGCGCACGAACTAGCCAAAGATGATAATGATTTTACAGACGATTGTGGACTTATTGTAAAATATAATTTAGCAAAAATTTTTGTTATTGAGGGAAATTTAGAAAATATTAAAATAACGTACCCTACAGATGAAATTCTTGCGAATTTTTTCGCTTTGTAACGTTATGTAAACTTTTGACATTTTTAATGTAATAAAAGTAAATAAAAAAAATGTTTGCTTTTATTTTTTATTTATGTAAGAATAAAAGACCCACCTCATAGATATGTAAGGATGTCAAAAAATGCAAGTAAACAACATAAGTTACATCTCACATCTATTAAGTCAAAAAAACAATCAGCTTAAAATTAGCTCGATGACGGATTTTGCACGTTCGAAACGAAGATTAATGTCAATGGAAAGTCAGTATTCTATTGATAGCATGCTAAACAAAGATACATTTACCCGTTCAAACAAAAACAATTAAGCAGAACCAACAAGATAAGCATTTACGAGCAATTTTTCATCAAGTGCAGATTGTAAATTGACATAGTCTTTTATTTTAGAATTATTAATTAACTCAAAAGCATCATTACGAGCCGCTTCTAATATTTTTACATCTTTTGTTATATCAGCTATAGTAAAATCAGGCAGCCCGCTTTGACGAACACCTAAAAATTCCCCAGGTCCTCTAATTTGCAAATCCTTTTCGGCAATTATAAAACCGTTATTTGTTGCTTCCATAATACCTAGTCTTTGTCGGGTCTCATCATTTTTTGTTGTGCTAATAAGTAAACAATATGATTGAAGACTAGATCGTCCCACTCGACCTCTTAGCTGATGAAGTTGCGACAAACCAAATCGTTCAGCGTTTTCTATCATCATTACAGTAGCATTTTTCACATCCACGCCAACTTCAACAACAGTCGTACTAACCAAAATATCATATATACCATCTTTAAAATCCGTCATAACCTTATCTTTTTCTTGATTAGTCAATTTACCATGAAGCAAACCGACTTTGTAGTCGACGAAAACCCCTTTTTGAAGTTTTTCGGCCTCAATTGTCGCAGCTTTTGCACTTAGGGTTTCACTTTCTTCAATGAGCGGAAATACAATATATGCTTGATGTCCGGCATCTAATTCTTTTTTTATCAACGAATATGCTTTATTTCTTCCTGATGCTGATAAAAGATGTGTCTTAATCAGTTTTCTTCCCATTGGCAATTCATCAATTATAGACAAATCCAAATCCCCGTGAAGAGTCATTGACAGGGTTCTTGGAATTGGTGTTGCTGTCATTGTTAAAACTTGAGGCATATTTCCTTTTGTTGCTAATAAAGAACGTTGTTTTACACCAAATCTGTGTTGTTCATCTATAACAATTGCGCCAAGATTATTAAAAGCAATCCCTTCTTGGACCAAAGCATGCGTACCTATTGCTACATGAATTTGTCCATTTATTAAATCCTGCTGAATTTGTTTTCTTAATTTTGCTTTATTTGAACCGATAAAAAGCCCTACATTTATATTATATGGGGAGAGCCATTTTACAAAATTTTCATAATGTTGTTGTGCAAGAATTTCTGTTGGCGCCATTAATGCCCCTTGAAACCCGTTTTCTATTGCGGCAAGCAACATTATGCAAGCAACGACTGTTTTGCCACTACCTACATCGCCTTGTAATAGCCTTTGCATTGGTTTTTGTGAATTTAAATCAATAAAAATTTCTTTGATAGCTTTTTTTTGGGCATTAGTCAATTCAAAAGGTAAATCTTTTATAAAACGATGCACAAGTCCATCTTCTTTTGCTTTTAACTTCAGGGCATTAGAGTTTATTTCCGTATTTTTCCTAATCAATGCACATTTTAATTGAAACAAAAACAATTCTTCATAAACAAGGCGTTTTCTAGCTCTTTCAATATTTTCCTCAGACTCGGGAAAATGGATTTGTGATACAGCATCACACTTAGGCAGGAAATTGTATTTTTCAATTAAATAATCAGGCAAAATTTCAATTAATTCCGGTTTAAACTCTTCTATTGCGTTAAATATAGCTTTCCTTAATGTTTTTATATTAAGATTTTCGGTTAATCCATAAATAGGAACAATTCTCCCCATATTAAGACTTTTATTTTCTTCAAAGTCCGCAGAAATAATTTGATATTCAGGTTTATCAATCGTCATCATTCCACTAAATTTATCCCGTTTAGCTTTTCCTGATACCATTATTGACACACCTTTTGGAAATTGCCGCTTATATCTTTCCAGTAAAAATTTAGACGATTTTGCATAGAAATAATTTAATTCTAAGTATCCGCTTTCATCTTGGAGGCGAACTTTTAAAATACCGGTTCCTTTTTGAGACGTATAAGCCGTAACTGATTTAATAACACCGTATACAGTTACATTTTCACCCTCTTTGATTTTTTTAATCAATGTTCTTGAAGAATAGTTTATATGATTTTTGGGATAATAAGTCAGCAAATCATAAGCAGTAAATATACTCAGCTTATTAAATAAACCGGCAATCTTAGGTCCAACACCTTTTATATATGTAATATCAGTAGTTTTTAATGTTCTTTTAGTTAATACTGTTTTATCTTTTTTTTCTTTATTCAATTCACTATTTTCTGCTCTCAACGTATTCACCAATGATTTTATGGTGTTTTTTCGACCGGTAATACTGTCTAATTCATATTTTTCAAAACAATTGATAATTCCAAGCCATTTTACATCTCTACCACTTTCTTTGTATATATTGTAGAGTTGTTTTTTTATAAAATCAGCGAATTTGTGATATTTTCCACGAACATTAATATAGCAATTTTTAGACTCTATATCAATAGAATTTTGTATTAGTTTTAAAGTTTCTTTATCAATCGCCATTTTTTTCAATTACTCTAAGAACTTCATATAAATTTATTTTTTTTGATTTTCCACGGATAGGGACTTCTCTTATTTTGATAACATCACAAATTTTATTTACTTTTTCATAAGTTGAGTCACTTATTAAAAATCTTGTTTTATAAACTCTATTATAAGCTTCAATACGACTTGCAGTGTTAACAGTATCACCAATTACCGTGTATTCAATTCTTTCCGGAGAACCAATATTTCCAACAAAAGCATCCCCTGTATTTATTGCAATCCCGATTTCAATATGAGGTTTCCCCTCTTCATCCCATTTTTGTTGCAATTTTAACATTTCTTTATGCATTTCATCTGCACAAAGCACCGCATTTGTTGCATGATTTTTATCCTGAATTGGCTCTCCAAATATTGCCAAAACAGCATCACCAATGAACTTATTCAAAACCCCATTGTGTTTCCTAATTATTGGTTCTACAGCAGAAAAATACTCATTTAAAATTTCCGTAACTTCGTTAGCCGAAAGTTTTTCGGAAATTGATGTGAACCCCCTTATATCTGCAAACAATACTGTTATATTTGCCCGTTTTCCATCACGCTGGATATTATCAATATTTTTAACCACATTTTTCATTATGTCCTTAGACAAGTAAAGTCCCATGACATTTTGAATTTGAGCCTTTTTATGCCCCTCTCTCAAAAATTTAAAAATAAATCCAGCTAAAAGAGTAATTAAAACTAATACAATAGGGGTAATTATTTGCATAACAACCCCTGCTGCAAACATATATATTGCTATAATAAGATATATAATAACAACGACACAAAGAGATACTAATGAAGTGCCTACGCCAAATGTCATTAGCCATATAGCTATTAAAACAACAAAAAAGGCAATTGCAAGTTTTTGAACAAACGATAAATTCTTCATTACGGAGTTATCAAGCAAATTACTAATAACTGTTGCTTGAATATCTGCACCGGCATGGGTATTGTTTATTAGTGGTGTTGTCTTAATATCTTCAAGACTTTTTACCTTTGCTGCTGCACCTATAATAACAATCTTGTCTTTAAATTCTTCTGGATTAATAATAGGAGTTTTTCCATCTTTTATTAATTCCAATGAATCAATAACATCTATTGCTGAATATGTTTTATGCGTAGTCATCTCTTCGCCTTCCGGTTGCCGATACCATTTTAGGCGCATCAGCGCATCAGATTTATAAGGACTATGAGAAATCCTAATTTTAAGAGTTTGACAGCCATCATCAGAACAAAGATAATCTTTATTAACGATAAAAGAATTTAGATTTTTGTATTTTGCATAAGCTGCAAAAGCTAACATAGGGTACGTGTTGTCCCTTATTTTCAATACAGGATAGGCTCTTCTAACCACACCATCCTCATCAATTGGGGTTAAGACGTAGCCAAATGTTTTTACGCTATCCAAGTATTCCGGTGTAATCTTTAAAATATCATTATAATAAGCATTTTTTTGTGGAAATTCGTATTTTATATTTAAGCGTGATTTTTGCGAAATAAGTTCTATTTGTTTGTTAGTCATTTTACTGTCATTGGGCAATATTCGCTCTGCTGTAAATGCGCCAATACAATTATCACAATTTTTAATTTCTTCATAAAAATAATCATCAGATTGTTTTTCATCAGGAGAATAAAGTAACATATCAAATGCTATTACCTTGGCTTGTCCATATTTTCTTACAAATTCCGACATGTGCGCATACATGCTTCTTTTCCAAGGCCAACGCATTCTATTGACTGATTTTTGATCAATCATGACTATTACAACATTATCGTTTGCTACAGGATTTTTAATCACCTTTGTATAAAAATCTGTTATTTTGGGTTCAACAAACCTTTCCAAAAGACAAAATACTATTAAAGAAACTATTGTAAATATAAATATTATTAACGCTGATAACTTAAAATTTTTCATAGTATTTACATTTTATCCTATAAGTTTTAATTAATGCAATAAATTAAGAATTGTTGAGGTAAAATATCTTTTTATTTTACCTAATGCTCGTAAATTTTTAAAATATATAAACTTGTTATCTTTTGTTTTTAAACACAAGTTCGTTCCATTACGTTTTTTGTAAGTTGAAATTATGTTATAATCATATATTTTAAAGTATTCTCCCTTATACAGAAGATAAGTACTTTGATGTGGAGCTAGTCCTCTTATTCTATTATGGATGTCGTCAAAAGTCATTTTTGATGGCTCTACAACAATCTCATCCGGCGTTATATGAGAATAATAACTGGCTTGAGTTTCATCTTGTTTTATCGTTGGAATTATTTCAGTATTTAATTTATTAATTAATAATGAACTCATTGGCGCTATTTCTCTACATAAACGGGTTTTAAGAGTTGCCGAATTATCCGTCTTATAAATTTCAACTTCTTTTTGCATTAAAATTGCACCGGCATCAAATTTTTCATTAATAAGATGAAAAGTTATACCGGTTTTTTTCTCTCCAAACATAATTGCTCTCGAATAAGGATTTGGTCCTCTGTATTTTGGTAATAATGATGGATGAATGTTTATAGCAGCAATTTTAGGAATATCAAAAATATCTTTCTTTATTCTTTCACCCCATGTACCTACCAATAACACATCAACATTCAATTTTAATAGTTCCTTTTTAAACTCTTTTGAATTAGCACTCTTGGCTTTTATCTGACGTAGTTTTAATTTTTCAATATGTTTTTGAGTGTAGTCTGAAATTATAAAATCCTTGATTGTTTTCTTATTAATTTTTTTCCAATTTATAACGCCAACAATCTCAGCGTTAGTATTTCTAACACCTTCAATCATATTATAGAGCATGTCTGATGAGCCCAAAATAACTATCCTCATATTTTTATTGTACCAAAATTATAAAATATAGACCACATGGTCTATACAAATAGACCAAATGGTCGTATGAGTTTGTAAAAAATGAGCGATAATGATATAGAGGAGGCTAATATAATATGTTAAATGGCATTTATAATAACGAAAACATATCAAATAATGCTAACTATGTAAGTCGTGAAAATAACATCGCGCAAATATCAGATGCGCAAAAGAAATATGCAACTTCGCCATTCCAAAATTCACATTTTATTGATGAAATGCAAATTTCCAGTGCAGCTTTAAATATGTATCAAAAAGAAATGGATATTAAGAAGTTTGCGAGCCTTGCGCTATCTGATGAAAATGACTCTTCTCATTTAGATTTAATTGATAAAGCATTTTCAAATGGCGCGTTATCTCCATTTACTGACGATAACCTTGAAGATTTATTAAATAATCAAAAACTTTGGGATGATATCAACGGTTAAATAAATGGCAGAAGAACTCGAAACATTAGATATTGATAGTTCCGTACTTGATGTTGGAGCGGATAGTACTTTGTACACCGCTATTTCTCAATATCAAAACAAAAGTTATTCTCAGGCTTTAAATACACTTATGGGTGATATGGAGTCTGACAAAACAGGTATTTATGCCTCCTTAATAGGTAATTGTTATCAAAAATTAGGCTCGCTTGATGATGCAACCCACTATTGGCAAAAAGCAATATCTAAAAATCCTTCCTGTTATCGCGCTTATTTAGGATTAGGCAATGCCGCTTATTCTCAAAACCATATTAAACAAGCTCTTATCTATTGGCATATTGCGCTTAGTATAGTTCCTGAAAACCCTCAAATCAATTACAATTTAGCTACAGCATACTCTCGTAAAGACGATAGATTTAATGCGATTTATTATTATGAAAAATTCATAAAATATACTGAAAAAGTTACATCCAAGGATTACGCTTATGTTAGCAAATTAGTAATTACTCTCAGAAATAAAGCTATGGAGTTAATTAGAAAGGGTTCTACTTGTATATCAGATAATAAAATAAATCTTGCCGTACAATTTTTTATAAAAGCAATAACAAATTATCCAATGATTCCCAATGTAGTGCAAAACATTGCAAAGATATTTGCCTGCGACAGAAATTTTAACAAAGCTATTGAATATTATAAAATGGCATATAAAATAGATGATAAGCTAAAGATTTGTTTAGTTGATATAGGTAATGCTTATATTTCATTAAAACAATACGATATGGCATATTGTTATTTTATGAAATTTTTAAAATCTTGCAACAAAAACTCAACAGCTTTTTCTTCAGTAGAAAAAATCGCTGCTTATGCTCAAAGCAAACGCGAGTCCGGTTATAATGCACAACAACATTTTCAAAAGGCTATGGAACACGAAAACAATCTAGAATACAGAGAAGCCTTAGATGAATACGAAAATTACAAATTTCTTTCTTCTGACAACGAAGAAAGAGTTGCTGAAAGTATTAAAAAATTGTCATTAATGATATTTCCAGAACGCGTAATTGTTAAAAATTCAATTGATAAAATAGAAGAACTATGTGCCAATCACGAGTACGAAACAGCTATTTCCTTGTGTGAAAGGATTACTAAACTTGCGGTACTGCATTCGCAAGAGTTTATCTGGGCAAACAAAAAGAAACAAGAAATTAGATACACTATTTTTAAAAAACAAGAAGGTAAAAACTAGTGTTAGAAAAAATTAAAAAATTTTTCTTTAAACATGTTCTGAAAAAAAAATATTTGCGTAAAGGTGAATGCAAAGGTTGCGGTGCATGCTGTACTCATATTTACGTAAAACATCAAAAAGGCGTCGTAAAAACCGAAGAAGAATTTGAAAAATTGCGGCTGCTACACCCTTTTTATAGCTATTTAAATATTATTGGAGCAGACGAAACAGGGTTATATTTTGAATGTTCAAAACTCGATCAGGAAACAAAGAGTTGTACCATTCATAAAATACGTCCTGGGATTTGTCGCAGATACCCACAAGAAGAAATATTTTTACTTGGCGGTACGCTAAAAGATGATTGTGGTTATTCATTCACGCCAATAGACAGTTTTGAAGATGTATTGCAAAACGTTAAAAAGAAGAAACACCTATAATAAAATATTTCACCTTTAAAAACTAATTAATTTTGCTCAACCAATAAATTTATCTTAATTAATCAAGTGTTAATCAAGCAATTGCTCTAATATTTCAGCATTTTTAGTAGCGTAAGTGTTTTCGCGAATTTTGTTACGGTGAATATATGTTCTAAGTGCCTCACGAATTAATTCACTTCTTGTTCGATTTTCGTTTTCAGCTACTTCATCAATATTTTTCAAAAATGTTTCAGGCATTGAAATTAAAACCCGTGCCATGCTAATTCTCCTCTTTTTCTTAAATTTGAAATAATTCTTATGTATATATAAAGAAAATTTATAGAAAAAAATTGCTAATTTTTATTGAACAATTATATAAAAACGCCAAAATCCCACTATTTATACATTTTTTCACGATTAATATTTGTTTACAAAAAGTTTTAAAATAATCCTTGCAAAAAAAAAATCAGCAATATATAATAATCTTGTGACCAGCAGTTGGGATTGTAGCTCAGTTGGTTAGAGTGCCTGCCTGTCACGCAGGAGGTCGCGAGTTCGAGCCTCGTCAGTCCCGCCATTTAAAAAGAGTCCTTAATGGGCTCTTTTTTTTATTGATATTTTTTGAAATATTAATTATTAATTTAAAAAATAAACAGCATATAATCCACTGAAAAGGAATAAAGATAATTGGAGATATGTATAAAAATTTATAGTTTTATATGTAATTAATTTTCCTATCAAAAAAGGGGAAAAACCAAAAAACAAAAAAAAGAGCTTATTCATTAAATCGCCATAAAAAACCATACTAAAGGCACATAAACAGTAACCTAATAGTATAAAAGTTATAAATACTACATATTTATCAACAAAAACTGCCTTCTTTTTTGTAAAAATAAACAATTTTCCAATTAATATTAAATTAAACAAAACAATAGCCAAGACTTCAAATAAAATTTTCATTTTTAAGCTCCATACTAATTTTATTTTTATCAATTTTAAACTCATTAGAATGCTCTAAAATTGATTTTATAAAGAAAGAGGACTCTTTATATACAAATTCTTTTTCGTTGTCATACAAGACCATGTGGTAGCTGTTATCTAATATAAAAATTCTTTTATCTATCGAAGAAATTTTATTATAAACGAAATAAGCACTTTTTTTACTTGTTAAATCATCTTCATTAGAATGAATTATTAATATTGGTGATTTTAGTTTATGCAACCGACTTCTTACATACTTTGAAAGTTTAAGCAATTCATAAATACAGGTCATTGGGAAATTATCAAGTGCAACATTACTTTTATTGAGTAATTTCTGGATAATAGTTCTTGTCTTTATATTTTTTATACCATACGGTTCACACTCAGGATACGTATAATAAAACCTTATAATCGTACTTAGCCCAATTGGTAAAAGAAAAGAATACCAAGGCATTCGCCAACCATCTAGAAATAACGTTGTAGAGAGGGATATTACTCCTGCAACACGATTTTGATATTTTATAGAAATAGCAAGACATAAAACGGCACCTAAACATAATCCACCAACAAAAACATGTTTATACTTTAATGATAAATTTTCAAATTGAGAATATGCATCATTAAGCCAATCAGTATAAGTAACTTCCTTAATCTCTGAAACATAATCACCATGCCCGCTTAAGCAATATGCATATACATCATAACCTAATGAATACAAATATTGACCATATTTTTTAAGCTCAAAAGGACTGCCCGTCATTCCATGAAACAACAAGACAGCCTCTTGGGGGGTAGAAATATGTTTTAACTCAAAATTTAAAGTCAACTACTCAAACCTTTTAAACAATTCATCTAGTAACGCTAGTGCTAAATCAATTTCCTCATCAGTAATGTAAAGCGATGGGACTAGTGTTAGGATATTTTTATAAAATCCTCCGTTGTTAAGAACTAACCCATATTTTTTACCGCAGTAATTCAAATCTCCCTTTAAACCTTCTTCTTGCAACAAGTCGCAAAGTTTTTTATTTGGGGTAAATCTATCTTTTTCAGTTATTTCTATACGCAGAGCAAACCCAATTCCTCCAACATCCCCTATGTTTACATATTTGTCTTTTAAGATATTTAATCCATCAAGAAATTTTGCACTTTTTCGAGCAATTTCCTTTTCTAAAACAAATTCTTCTTCTTCAATAATGCACATCACTTCATAGCCGGCACGCATGCCTATCGGATTAGATGCGTAAGTTGAATGAGCACTTCCTGCAGGGAAAACATCCGGCGCTATAAATTTTTCTTTTGCCCAAAAACCTGAAAGAGGATTCATTCCATTAGTCAATGATTTAGCAAAAGTTATAACATCAGGAGTTACTCCGTAATGCTCAATCGCCCAAAGCTTTCCGGTTCTAAACATTCCCATTTGAATTTCATCAACTATAAGCATAATGCCAAATTCATCAAGTACTTTTTTAAGCTCTTTAAAGTAACCAACCGGAGGATTTATATAACCACCCGTTCCTAAACAAGGTTCAGCGATAAACGACTTATATTCGCATTCGCCCGTGGTCTTATCATAAAATGAGTTATACTCACTTTCAAAATTTTTAGCAAACTGTTTTACGCAATAAAAATCGCAATTTTCGCATTTTTTACCATAATGACATCTAAAACAATACGGAAAAGGTACAAAATGGGCTCTGTCTGAAAAATGCCCGTACCTTTCACGATAACGAAAACTTGATGTAAGCGAGCTTGCTCCGATTGTTCGCCCATGGTAGCCACCCATAAACGCAAACATACCATTCCTATGCGTATAATTTCTAACCAATTTAATCACATCTTCTACTGCTTGAGCACCACCTATGTTAAAATGAACACGTCCTTTTTCATTAAACCTTTTAAAATTCGCATCTGCTATTTTTTTAGCTAACATCGGTTTATAATCATAGAGAAATTTTGGAGCAATTTGAGGCATGGTCATAATTTGATTAATTACTGCATCTGAAATCCTTTTATTTTTGTAGCCAAAATTACAAGAAGCATACCACATCTGTAAATCGAGATATGGAATATCTTTTGAATCATACATAAAAGAACCATCGCAACCTCTAAAAATTTTGGGTTGAGAAGAATAATGAACAGTATCTCCAAACGAGCAATATTTTTTATCTAGCTCACTAATTTCACTATCCGAGATTGAGTCCAAGTTTATCATAGTTTAATACCTCTTTAAATGTGTTAAACGGTATAAAACTGATATTGTTTTGTTCGCAATAAGTGGATAAACGTCTTTTTGCAAACAAATAATCAGTTTTATCGCAAACACAAAAGTCAGAGATACCATCACCTACGTAAAACGTTGTTTTGTACTCATTCTTAAATGCTTCTACTTTTTTACACTTACAAGTGCCGGAATGTTTCTTACAGTCACTAGAAATATTTGGAAATTCCATTATAAATTTACCATTTACAAATTCTAAATGATTTGTATGGACTTCTAAATCAGTGATTCCGTTATTTTTTAGAATAGTATCTATAAACAAGTCAAAACCGTCGCTTACTACTACAACTTTTATGTTTTGCGCCTTTGCTATAGTGTAGAATTCTAAAAAGTAATCATCAATCTCTACTGACTTAAGAAACCTGTCTAATTCTTTGTTATCCATATCGACCAGCAAATCAAATTGTTTTTTTATACATTCACGAGACCCCATTTTTCCCGCAAACCATTCTTTTTCGTACTTTCGCCAGTCCTCTTTTGCATATTGGTCAAGAAACATATCCAAGCTGTCTCGCTTGGTAATCGTCCCATCAAAATCACATATAACAATCTTGTCTTTCATATTTTAATTATACCGTAAATATTTATATATTCGGAAAATTTCTCATAAATTCATCAAATTCTTCTTGATATTTAGATACATTTATAGTTACTTTATTGCCATCAACCTCCATATAACTTCGTTGAACAGTGCCTGATTGTTTATTACTATCAGGGATATCACTTATATCCACGATAGATGATTGTTGCGCCGCTTTTTTATTGGAGGTTACTAACCTCATTTTTGCTGGAACGTGGTCAACGATTTCAACATCAAGTACTGTATCTTGTACTGATTGAGGTTTTTGAACATTATGCATTTGTGAAACTTCGCTTGAAACTATTTTATTAAAAACTTGTTCAACTGATTCTTCAGAGTTTTTTGCTGTTTTATTGCAATCGCCATAAAGAATATTTGCAAGCACATCTTGCACAATCCGTGCTTTTTTGACATCGAGATAATCGTTAATCACAACATTAATTTTGTCTCCACAACCAGTAAACGCTCTAGTAATTGGTCTAGAAAATTCAAAACTATCATTTGGCATATCTTTTGATTTTGCAAAAGATACTTTTTTAGGATTGCAATTTAATGAATTATTTGTTTTAACATTATTTATTTTATCGATATTAATAGACATACAACCTCGCTATATGTTTCATATTATTATAAACACTAGAACAAGTAAAGAAACATGATAATTAGTGCAGTTAAAACAAAATTTAATAAAAAGTATTAAATACCTATTTTATGATATTACTTAAATTTTGCATTCCAAGTATAGTTTCTCTATAATTCTTCGACTTAAAAAGTTCCATTCGGCATTTTTCATAAACTTCGTGAGATTTAATTTTTTCAGAACTTACAGGCTCTAAAAACTCAAAATAAATTTTCCCATCTCTAAAATCGTTTACTTTAACAACATTTGTTCTATTCAACAATTTAACTATTAACATGGTTAACTCGTCTGTTATTGATAAAGCTGCTGAAATTTCCGGCAAATACACTACTCCATTATAGTTTTTAGCCGCATATTTTAACATTCCGGAGACTTTTGAAATCAAATTATCAATATTAGGTTCCGGTACAGAATAATTCATAAAATGAATCACCTGAGGTGAAGTGGCATTCAACACAAACTTCAGTAGTTTCTCATCAGCAGGATAATCAAAAAACATCAGTTGGTCAGCCTTTTCAGTTGTTAATCTTGTTATAATACTATCCGCTATTTCAGGGTAATTATCGAAAAGTTTTGCTATTTCTTTATCTTCTACAAAAATTTTGAAAGTTTTTGATGAAGTTTTTATGTATTCAGCAACCTGTTCATAAATACCAATTTTTTTTCTATGGTCAATTATTTTTACTTTGTTTTGTTTTTCTTCTTCAATAAATTCAGAATTATAATCTTTTATTTCAAACTGAATAGATTTAATTCTATTAAATTCGTTTAATTTCAAATTAAAAGCAATATCCAACGACTTTCCGATAGGAATATTTAAAGATGAACAATTCCATAAAACACAATCAGCCGTATTATTTTTCTTATCAGCACATATAAATTTTAAGTGATTATTATTTTGTCCAACAACCTTAGAAGACTCTAAAGATAAATTTTTTATGGCAAACGTAGGATAATTATTACCTTCTCCGCATGGTTCTAATTTATTAAGCATTTCCAACAATTCACCATTAATATCTTCTAAGTTAAGTTCTAAATCAACAAGCAAAGTTGGTTTGGCAATCACTCCATTTGTCATTTCTAAAACCGTCGCGTTTACTGCCTCTCTAAATTGTTCAATACTTGTTTCATTCTTATCTAAAGTCAAACCACCAGCCATAGAATGTCCGCCGTATGATTTTATAATATCGGCATTTATCTCTAATACATTGAAAACATTAACGCTATCAACACTTCTTGCCGATGAGCGATACAGCGCCTCATCAGGCGAATCTGTAAACATAAATACCGGCTTATTAAAACGTTCAACCAATCTTGATGCAACAATACCTATAATTCCTATATGCCATTCTTTATTGTATGCCACTATAGCCGCATCATCTTCTAATTTATTTTTTTCAATATACTCAAGTGCCTCAAAATAAATTTTATCACCCAGTTCTTGCCTGATTTTATTAAAATTATTAAGAGAATTTACTAAAATCTCAATTTCTGCTGGATTTTCACTAACTAATAAAGAAAACGCTGTTTCTGCACTATCTAATCTGCCTGCAGCATTTATTCTTGGTGCTAGCGTAAATGCTATTTTATCAGATGTTAGCTCAACATCTTCACTTACACCTGCTGATTTTAAAAGTGCACTAATTCCCAGATTGTGTCCTTCCTGTATTAATTTCATCCCAAGCGCAACAAACAACCTATTTTCATACAAAAGTGGCATTATGTCTGCTACCGTGCCTAGAGCAACTAGCGGTAATAATTCACGAGTGAAATCTATTTGTCCATACTCATCTAAAAGCGCACAAGCAAGCTTAAACGCAACCCCTACACCTGCCATCGAAGTAAGAGAGGTGATTTCATCAACAGTTAAATCATCAACCAGTGAATTAGGAGCCTTGGCGTCAATTATAGCAAAGGCATTTGGCAACTCTTCTTTTGCCTCGTGGTGATCAGTTATAATAACATCTGCACCTAATGAGTTAATAAGATTAACTTCTTCGACATCACTAATCGCACAGTCTACTGTAATAAAAAGCTTTGCCTGATTTTTGGCAATTTTTTTTATCAAAATATTTTTACTAAGCCCATGACTTTCAGTTTGTCTATCTGGAATATAGTGCGAAAAATTTGCGCCCAACAACTTTAATGTCTTATGCAAAACCGCTGTCGATGTAACCCCATCCGCATCAAAATCACCACATATAACTATATGTTGTTGTTCTTCTATAGCTTGATTTATACGAAAAACCGCCTTTTGCATATCCCTAAATGCATAGGGGGATACAGGCACAAATTCATCAGGATTTAAAAATGCCTTAACTTTTTCAGGCGTATTTATACCTCTTTGCACCAGCAAACCTGCAAGTAACTTAGAACCCGCAGCAACAACTAACGATTCATCAGGTTCAATATATTCTTTTATTTTCCAGTTTTTTGGCATTTACCTCTATTTCCCCTAAAATAAACCATTAAATTTGCATTGTAAATTCATCTTTCAAATTAAATCTTATTTTTTCCAGAGTCGCAAGCGTTACATCCAATTCTTCCTGCGAGATTCCTTTTAATACTTTATTTACAAGTCTTTCTTTCAGCGGAGCTAAATCATTAACTTTATCTTTACCGGATTGAGTGATATAAACCATATGTTTGCGTTTGTTATCCGCATCTTCACGACGTTCAACCAACCCTTTTTTACAAAGAATATTAACAAGCCTTGTTGTATTTGGTCTGTCTTTTAATAAAATTTGCCCTAACTGACGTTGATACAAACCGTCATGATTTAATAAAACCCACAAAACCTCGTACTGGTCTAATGTTAACGGGTCATCAATATCAAGCTGTTTTATAGCACTAATAGCCCCAAACTTCAAATATTGCGAAGTTTGAGACACATAAAACCCGATGGGTTTAACATCAGTTAAATTTTGTTGCAACTCATTTGACATATCTTCTCACTACCTAATGTTATTATAACAACATAATAAGAAATTACAAGTAAAAAGCGCATTTTAATAAATGCGCCTTAAATTAATTAGCTTTATAAAATTATCTTAATTTTAATAATGTTAAATTTTTTGAAAATTCAGATTTTTCTATCCAGCCACCATATAAATCCATATAAATTTCACCAGCGTCAGCTATTCCAACATCACCTAAGAATGAAATATTTTGTGAAGTGGAATTTAAATCATCTATTGGCACATCATTATACGATTGCCCCATATAAATAAGTGTATCATCATTACCAGTTACGTCTTTTGCGACTTTAGAGGCATATTCTGCAATTGCACTTCTAAGATTAAGACCAATTTCATTTGATGATTTATTCGCATTATTTATTTCAATATTGTCAATAATAAATTTTGGTTTACCATCCGTACCTTTTACAAAGAAACAAAGCGCATTTCCGATTGTTTTTCCAGTTTTGTTATCAACTAATTCTATCATATTGTATGATGTATTCATTAAGTAATGAGGCATAGCTGAGCCATTTCCGTTTCCTAAACCAATACAACAAGTTGAATAATTTCCTTGGAATATATCGTGTTGAGGATCTCTATCCCACATTTTTATAGTTACATCAATATTTTTTGACACCGTTGATGTATTTTCAACCGCTGCAACATCTTTAATCCTTTGATTTAAGTGCTCAAGAATAGTTAAGGTATTTCTTGCTCTTGCAGCAAGGTTTGGCTTTTCCAAGTTACCTTTTGCCATTGTCCAGAATTTATCTAATTTTTCTATTACCGAAGCTATAAATTCACTCAATTGTTTTTTATCTGCGAGAATATGCGCAGATATTACAAATTCATCACCTTTTATGAATTTTTGGAAGTTTGCATCAATATGTTTTTTGATAAATGGAGATTTTCTTAATATTTCAATATCTTCTATCAATTGCTTTCCAATTTGCGATAATTGTTCAAAATTTTTATCTTTTAAAGTAAAATGAACTTCGTTTTCTTTAGATGGAGTTACCCATTTATAATAATTCATTCCAGTTTCTTCAAACATTTTTCTTGTTTGGGCATTTGCATTTCCGTATGAAGTTGATGTGTCATGAATTGATTTTTTGAAATTATTGGAAAAATTGCCTAATCTAAACACATCAGAGAATATTGGTTCTCTAGAAGATTTAATTTCTTTTGCTAATAAATGAATCAATTTTAAATCCCACTTTTTAAATCGTTCATTTGGTATTGATACAATTTCATCATCTGAGAGTCCAGCATCTTTCATTATATTTATAAACAAGTCTCTATTTAATTCTTCAATATCGACTTTGCCTTCAGCTACCATTCTTTTCATCTTATCAAATGGCAATCTATTATCTATATATGCTTTCATCAAATCAATCATTTCAATTTTTTGATTTCCGCAAAATTCTTTACCATTAACATCTTTTGCTTCACATAATTTTTTATACAATTGTAAATTATCACTACTCATATAACTCAGTACATCTAAATATTCTGATGCATCATTAAGTCTCATACGCATAAGGTTATTTAAAGAATCTTTATCTAAAACTCCTGCTGCTAAGCATAAAACATCATTATTATTAAATATAAAATTAGTTATTTGCTTTTGCATTTCAATCAAAGATGAGTAATTGTCCCCATTTATATATTTTTCAGGTTCTTTTAACATTAATTTTATTTGTGCTATAACTTTTTTATGAATTTCTGCAAAATTTGCCTTTATAAATTGGTTATTTTCAATAGATTTAGCAATATGCACTATATCAAATATTTCAAATCTTGGTGTCCCATTTACTTCCATTTGTGCAAGTTCTTTTATAAATGCCATATTTTCTTCTGTCGCAATTTCTAAAATACGAGATATTTCATACAGACTAAATCTAAATTTACCATTAGACAAGGTCAATTCACTAAGTTCATTTACAAATGAAATATTAACTTTGTTAATATGCTCGATCAAATAAGTAATCTCAAATTTACAGAATTTATTTTTTCCATCTTTTGTTGTAATATTAGCCAACTCTTTTATAAAAGATATATTTTCAGGCGTTGCAACTTCTAAAAGATAGCAAATCTCGTAAGCGTAAAACAAAGGCTCTCCACTTTGTTTAGTTAGTTTAGCTATTTCGATTGCTAATTCTAAATTCTCAGGGGTTACTTTTTCAAGAAGCTCATTAATACAACTACAAGTAAATCTTTTATCACCATCTTTTGTCTTTAAGTTAGCCAATTCTTTTACAATAGGTAAATTATCCTTAGTAACTACACCTAAAAGAAAAGGTATCTCAGAACCGAAAAAGATATATTCACCGTTTTTATTTTGCATATTTGTAAGCTCTATAACATTTGACATATCTTTATCAGTAACTGTTTCCATTAGGTATTTTATATCATATGCAGTAAACCTAGGTTCACCATCTTTTGTTTTCAAATCAATTAAATAATCAATTAGCTGTTTATTATTACCATCAACTGCTTTAATTATTTTATTAATATTTCCTATTAGCATATATTCGCCTTCTGTTTTGCTTGAATTTGCTATAAGTTTTTTTACTAATATTTCATTTTCTGGTGTCATAAGGCTTATGATTTCAGCAATATGACTACAATTAAATAATGGTCTATCATCAATTTTTAATTTTGATAATTCTTCTATGTATGGAATATCTTCTTTCCGTGCTATTTTAACAAGATTATCAATCCCCCACCAATCACTACCATTATTTGCATTAATTCGGACGAGTTCTTTTAAAATTGGCAAGTTTTCTTCAGTTGCAAAACTCATTATTGTATTGACTTCATATTCATTATATAAAGGCTTACCGTCACGAGTTTTTAAGCCATTTAATTCAACTTCAAGCTCATTTACCACAACTGGATTTATATTTGTACCAGAAACAATTTTAATTGCCTTTTGGGTTAATTTACCAGCTCCTTTTATACCTCCACCTATTGCAGGCGCCAATACCAAACCACCAACAAACCCATTTGCGCCTGCGGCTATAATATCTTCACCATTTAATGATGCTCTAAACATATTATCAACCGATCCACCAATAGCACCATCTGCCGCACATTCTGTTCCAAATGCGGCTGCTCTCTTTAACATTGAACCACCAGCATATTTATACCCAGTAGGATTGAATAACATATTGTATGCGCCTGCTTTTAGCGTATTACCAGCCATCGCTTTTCCTGTTTCGCTAATAGCTTGAACGCCTAGTTTAGTTGCAACAGATTTACCAACAGCGCCGCCAACTCCACCTGTAATAGGCGCTAACACGCCAGAAAACGCCCCCGTTGCAAGGTCATAACCAACAGAATCATATTCTTTGCCTTTTGCTGATGCATCTGCATATTTTATACCTGTTTTTATTGCAGCGCCTGTCGCAGTTGCCGCTGCCGCCCCAACTGCAATTGAAGCACCACCACTAAATGGTGCCGCTGCTACTGCTGCTGTATAAATACCAACTGCTGCAATACCCGACACTATATCTGCAGTTACATCAACTACTTCTTCTTGTCCAATTTTATATTCATTAAATATTTTTTCTATTTCTTCTTCCGAAAGTTCCCCACGCTCAAAGGCTTTAATTTGATTTTCTACGTGTTCTGAACCCGTATCTTTTCCAAAGAAATTCTTTACTCCATCCCAGCAATTACCTATAAATGCTTGATTTTCTTTTACTTTTGACAAACGTTCTCTTAGCTTTTGGGCTTTTATTACTCTTTCTTGATTTGACAAACAAATTGATTTTTTTTCAAAATTATTGACTCTTTCATTTTCTTTATTTTTTGAAATTTCATGAATGCTAATTGGTGTACTTATAGCTCCATTTTGTACTTTTTCTATTTGATTAACATTATCAGCATAAGCCAAATAATTATTGTCAATTCTCTCTATAGACATAATATTTCCTCAAAACTACTTATATATACAAAGCATTTATCGCAAATATTATTGCCACATATTTATTAAATATTAAAATATATTTACAATTTTAGAAAACAAAAAGACGTATCAGTTAAATACGTCTTTTAAAAATTATTTATAAATAAATTATTTATTAAAAATTAGGTAGGTCGCCTTTTACTTCAGCTACTTCATCACAGCCTAATTTGAAGGCATCATGTAAAAGTTTTACAGCATCTTTTGCCGCGTCTTTTTCTACAAGACAGCTAATTTTGATTTCACTTGTTGAAATCATTTTAATGTTAATACCAGCGTTCGCCAATGCGCCAAACATTTCAGCCGCAATCCCTGGTCTATCAACCATGCCAGCACCAACAATAGAAACTTTAGCAATATCGTCATTTACATGAACATTTGAAGCACCTAATTCTTTTGCGATAGGTTCTAGGATTTCCAATGCTTTTTCTTTTTCATCAAGACTTACTGTAAACGCTATATCGTTAGTACTGTTTGACTGTCTTGCGTATGATTGAATAATCATATCCACGCTAATATTTTTTTGTGCCAAAGCTCCAAATATTTTAGCTGACACGCCAGGTTTATCAGGAACATCGCAAACAACAATTCTTGTTTGAGATGAATCAGCTGCTACGCCTGTTACTGGTTTGTAAATTTCCATATTTTTAACTCCTAAAATTAATGTTCCCATATTATCTAATTTGAATGTACTTCTAACTCTTAGCGGTACATTAAATTGTTTAGCCGTTTCAACAGAGCGAGGATGAAGAACATTTGCGCCTAAATATGCCAACTCCAACATCTCATCATACGCAACTTGTTCTAATCTTGAGGCATTAGGCACAATTCTTGGGTCAGTAGTATAAACACCCTCTACGTCTGTATAAATATCACATCTATCAGCTTTTAATGCAGCTGCTATTGCCACAGCAGATGTATCTGAACCGCCACGACCCAATGTTGTAATTTCACCCTCCGGTGTTACACCTTGGAAGCCGGCAACAACGATAATTTTACCGTCATTAATGTGCTTCATAAGTTTATCTGTTTTAACATCCAAAATTCTTGCTTTAGAATGAACATTTTCAGTGATAATTCCAACTTGCATAGCATTCATACTAACAGCATCATGTCCTGCAGCTTGAATAGCCATTGTCAAAAGCGCAATTGAAACTTGCTCTCCTGTTGCCAAAAGCATATCCATCTCACGATTAGATGGTGTTGGCGTAACGTCATTTGCAAGTTTTACAAGATAATCCGTAGTGTGTCCCATTGCTGAAACAACTACAACAACGCTATTTCCATTGTTTTTCTCTCTAATTACAGACTGTGCTACACTTTTAATTTTTTCGGGATCTGCAACCGATGTTCCACCGTATTTTTGAACTATAATTCCCATAGTTACCTCTATTGTTCTCGTTTCGACATTTCGCGGAGTTTTATTTTTTTATCCATTATTTCAATATCATCTCCGCAGAGTTCTTCGACTCTTTCACACCACATTAGTGCTTGTTCAATATTGTATTCTGAATTTGTATTTTGCGCAAGTCTGTAATAAACTTCAACATTTAATTTCCTATACGACAAAGAATTATCAAATTCATCTTTAAGTTTTTCTAAATAGTCCAAAGTTTCTTCCAACTTATTCATATACATCAAAGACTCCGCACAACCAAGCTTAGCCTCAGGAATAATTCCGATTTTAACCACATCTTCAAATTTTTTGTAAGCCTCTTGATATTTTTCATCATACAAAAGAACGGCTCCATAAGTAAACCTTACGTATGGATTTTCTTTTTCTAATGAATAGGCTTTTCTAATTTTTCGCATCGCCTCTTTTACATCACCCATTTCACAAAGAACTTTTGCACAGTTAACATAGGCGGGAGTCATGTTAGGCACATATTCTATAGCTTTTTCATAATACTTTATAGCAGAAGCTTTATCACCACTATCATTATAAGCATTAGCAATATCAAGATACAGCGGATAATGTTTGTTTGATGCATTAACAACATTTTTAAAACATTCAATAGCATTTTTATATTCAAATTTTTTCAAATAATTTTTACCTTGCAATATGATTGCATTAAAATTATTTGAATAAAGGGCTAATAACTTATCTAAATACAACATAGAGCTATCAACATTATTCAAACAGTATTCACAATAAGCAATATTATATAAAGAACTAGCCTCCAATGGTGATAATTGAAGCACAAACAATGCTTTTTCTTTAGCTTCTTCATACTGTTTCAATTCTATCAATGTCATTGTCCATGAAACATACAGGGATACTGACTCCACGCCATTTTCCAATGCTTCGTTGTAATATTTTAATACATCCTCGCCTAAACCAAGTTTTAAATCTATCTCTGCTGCCAAAATGTAGCCCTCAGCCCAGTCTTTTTTTATCTGCAACGATTTTTCACTAAAAAATTTGGCATCTTTCATGTTTCCAAGTTCTTTATAACAATATGACAAATAATGGCAAACCTCCTTATGATTTGGAGCATACGTAATTGTCATTTGAAATTTTTTAATGGCTTCTTCAAAATTTTTATCTTCAACCAACAACAAACCCCAAAAGAAAAAAGCGATTGGGTTTAAAGGATTATAGAAACAAGCTCTTTTTAATTTTTCGTATGCTTGTGTTTTGTTATTCATTCTTGCTAAAGCAACGCCCCAATTATAGTAGACATCAGAATCTCTAGGATTTAACCGGTTAGCCTCAGCATAAAATTTCTCGGCTTGTTCTATTTCGTTTAATTCAACCAAAACAGACGCCCATAAAGAATATGCACGCGCATTATATTTATCAATTTTTAATGCTTGCCTGAAATAATAAACAGCATCATTAAATTGAGATAATCTTGCATAATAAATTCCCATGTTTATAAATGCATCAGGAGAAGGATTAGCAACAGATATTGCTCTTTCAAACTCTTCTTTAGCTTTTTCTAATTCACCTTTTTCCGCCCAATACAATCCTCTGTTCACAAAAGCTTCAGCAGGAAGCGCTGGAATTTTACTAGAATTTTCATACTGCTTCGTTGTTCTATCAATTTTTTTTATTAAAACTAATAACTTTTTCCAAAACTTCTTCATGATTATATTTTAGTATAAAATCACTAAAAACAAAGCATCTAAACATATTATTTAATAATTAATATTACTCACTAAATACAAATAATGGAATATCTCTTTCTAAGGCAAATTTTCTTAAAAATCCGCATCGTTCCTCAACATTAACTCTATAAGAATTAGGATAAATAGAGCATTTCTCTTTATGTGACAAAAACCCTAACGGATTATCAATTAGTGGATCATTGTACCCTCTATTAACAAATACAGCCCTAATATTTGGATTAGTTACAAACATCTCATTATATGAATGCGCCCCATAATTTTCTAATTTTTTTGCTAATATTTTTACTAATTTTTCTCTTAATTCAACATCTTCTATTTCTATTATTGATTTATTAGCGTATTTTTTTATAAATTCTCTATATTGAGCATCATCCATTCCTAACCCATTTTTAATACAATCTGAAATATATGTTCTATATTCTAGGTGACACCTATACATTAACCCCACTAGACTATCAACAGTATTTTTAGAAGCGATTCCGGCATCCTTTGCAACTCCACCAAGAATATTATCTGTGTCAACATCTAAAATAACTCCTTGAGGTTCAAAGAATCTGGAATTTGTTTCAGGTCTTTGTGTATATGTTGTAGATAACATAGCTTCCGAGTCAAAAGATGAAAAAGCATCAACTCTTGCTAAGCTAGCTTCCCCTCGAAAACCATGTACTATAAATTTAATATTTCCTGTATCAACTTTACTTCCATTATCGAGAGTTGTTTGTATACCTTTTGATGATGAACCTTTTGGGAAACCTATGCTTTCCCAATCTTCTACTTCGTTAAATTTAATTATAACAAGTCCGTCTTTATCTAAATAAACACCTTTAATATTTGTGCTTCCATCTGCATTTACTTCTTTAATTGTACTTTTAATTATAGACGCGCTTGGAATTTGCGTTGTTGGTAATATTGGTTGTGTATTTTTTAAATATTCTATATTTTTTCTTAATTCATTGGCATAATTTTGAGTCATTTCTTTTAAACTACTTTTAGATTTTGTAGACGCTAATATTGCATCAGTTAGTAATAATTCCATTTCACAGACATTACCATTTCTTAGATGTAAAGCAGTAGCAAAGAGAGCATCGTCAATTTCTCTATATAAAGAAATATCATTATACCAATTATGATGTGATAATATTGCATAAAGTTTTCTTTCCTCATCTTTTGTCAGTCCCAATTTTTTTGAAGCACTGACAGCCTCAAATGCTTTATTTTTCATTTTGATTTTATTTGTTAATTCATAACATCCTTTTGTCTCTAAGTTATTCAATAAAGAAGCCAATATTAATATTTTTCTATCAGAATCATTTAACGTAGTAAATTTAGGGTTTTGTGATAATTTTTGTACTATTCTTAATGAAGATTTAAAGTTTTCAAAAGAGTCAGCATTTTTACCAATCTGTAGCATTAATTCTGGGAATATTGTGATTATTTTATTTAACAAACCCTCAACTCTTTTATCATTACACATAATATTATTTGAATTTATTTCTTTTAAAGAAGATTGAGAGATGTGTAATTTAGAAAATTCTTCGTCAGAAAGTGCTGCAAAAACAGAAGTTAAATCTTTAATATTCATATTAAAATCATTAATAGTATGTGCTGGTAAAATATTTGCATTTTTATCCAACGATTTTTTGAGATTATCTAATATAGCTCTATATTCTGCATCATTGGTTGGAAATAATGGATACAATTGTTTAAATTTATCATTCATTGAATGCGTCTCAAAAGAGCTATCTACTAATTTTCTCATAATATCTATTTTAGCTGTATCAGATAGCTCATTTACATCTTTTATGTTTCGCAAATTATAAAACAAAAATCCACTAAACAGTTCATCTGGGGAGTCAAAATCTTTGCCTAAGTCTTCTAGAAGATTAAGGGTTTTATCATTTATTAAGTCTAATTCACTTTTTATTCTAAATAACTTACCAGTAGATAGAAGTTTACCAACTCTTTCCAATAATTGTGGATTTATTTTAGTTTCAATTAAAATATAAAGAATATCTTCAATATGAAATAACGGTTCACCATTTTTATTTTTTATTTTTGCAAGTATTTCAAGCTCTGTTCTTTTATTTACCGGTATACTACCATCAGAACGCATAATATCACACACCCTAAAACGATAGTCACTGCCAGCTTTTATTGAACTTAAAAATAAAAGATCATCTAAACTTTTATATTTCAAACAAGGATTTATAATTTCAGAAATATCAGCACCATTAAATCTATACTCGTTATCAACTTTAAATTTAGCCAAATCTTCAATTTTAGCTAAAGATTCATCTACATATGAAATCAAATAAGCTATATCTTCGCTATTAAATCGATATTTACCATCCATTTTAATTTCAGCTAGTTTTTTTATTTTTGATAATGAATCATTGAAGACTAATTTTTTACATAGTTTCTCTATATCAACGGCACTAAACCTATATTTTCCATCAATTTTAAGCTCTGCCAATTCTTTTAGTTGCACAGGGCTAACTTCTGTGGGCATTTTTTGTAAAATTGCATTAATCTCATTAATATTTAATCTATACTCGTTACCTTCTTTAATTGCAGATAAATCTTTGATATATTGTATATTATTCTCTCCACGTGCAACAGGGATAAGTTCAGTAATTTCTGCACCATTAAAACGATATTTGCCATCTATTTTAATTTCAGCTAGTTTTTTTATTATTGATATTATGTCATGCCATCCTAAACAGCAAAAAAGATTTTCTATATCAATTGCATTAAATCTATATTCTCCATCAATTTTAAGCTCAGCCAATTCTTTTAATGGTGTAGAATAATAACCATTTAACTCATTTAGTTTAGATATAATACTTTTAATTTCTTCTGTATTAAATCTATATTCTTCACCATTTTTGATTTCTGCTAAATCTTTTAAAGCAGGTAAAGTATTCTTTTTTACTACTGTTAAAAGCTCACTAATTTCTGTTGCATTAAATCTAAATTTATCATCTACTTTTATTTTAGATAAATATTCAATTTCAGATATGTTATCTTTATTAGTAACTTTAAGTAGTTGCAAAAACTCATTTGCATTAAACCTAAATCCATTATCATCTGAACTTATTTTAATAAGTTTTTTAACATTAATAACATTTTTTTTAGTAATTGCTTTTGCAATAGCATCAATTTCGCTATTTTTAAATTGTTTTTTACCATCACTTGTCTTGAATTCACTCAACGTTGATTTAATAGCATTTATCTTAAGCTCTAAATCATTAACTTTTATTTCTTTTATTTTAGTATTTGAAAGTGTCTCAGAAACTTTTTTAGCAACTTTGCCTGAACCCTTAATACCTCCACCTATTGCAGGCGCCATTACTAAACCACCAACAAATCCATTTGCGCCTGCGGCTATAATATCTTCGCCATTTAATGATGCTCTAAATCCATTATCAACAGCACCACCAACAGCACCATCTGCCGCGCATTCTGCACCAAATGCGGCTGCTCTCTTTAACATTGAACCACCAGCATATTTATATCCTGTCGGGTTTAATAACATATTTTGAACCGATGATTTTCCTCCATTCTTAGCAACAGCTTTTCCGGTTTCACTAATAGCTTGAACGCCTAACTTAGTTGCAACAGATTTACCAACAGCGCCGCCAACTCCACCTGTAATAGGTGCTAACACGCCAGAAAACGCCCCCGTTGCAAGGTCATATCCTACTGTATCATATTCTTTTCCTTTTGCTGCCGTATCTGCATACTTAATACCTGTTTTTATCGCAGCGCCTGTCGCAGTTGCCGCTGCCGCTCCAACTGCAATTGATGCTCCACCTGTAAATGGCGTTGCTACAACTGCCGCTGTATAAATACCTACTGCTGCAATACCTGACACTATATCCGCCGTTACATCTACAACTTCTTCTTGTCCTTTTTGATATTCTTGTAATGTTTCTATAACTTCTTCTTCAGTAATAAATCCTTTTTCAAATGCTTTAATTTGATTTTCTACGTGTTCTGAACCCGTATCTTTTCCAAAGAAATTCTTTACTCCATCCCAGCAATTGCCTATAAATGCTTGATGTCTTTTTATTTCTTCAAATTTTTCTCTTAATTCTTTTGCTTTTTTCTCTATAACTTTTTTATCTTCTTGTCCGCTAAAATCCTTTATTCTTTCAGTGCCAAATCCACCAAAAAGTTTTCCTTCTTCTACTGTTTCACCTTGAAATATATTACCGATAGGTGTTGTTGCACAATTATTCCCAACTTTTTCTGCATGAGCTTTTCCATCTAAATACAACAAATTATTATTTATTCTCTCTACAGACATAATTATCCTTATGCAGTACTACTTATATATAAAAAATATCTAATGAGGAAATAATTGCTATATTTTTATTAAATATTAAATTTAATTTACAATTTTAGAAAAAAAGCGCATTTTTTACAATGCGCTTTCTATAAAAATATTATTTAAAAATCAATTCATTATTGCTTTAGCTGTATTTTGAGTATATTGCTTAATCATAGTCAACATCAACTCATTTGCTCGTTTTAATTGAGCATCATTTTTGTCTTCAATATCCTTATCGGACAACTTAACTTCCACATCAGGTTCAATTCCTTTTTTATTAATATCCGTGCCATTTGGGGTCAAATATTTTTGAATAGTAACATTCATGCCTGCACCATCAGGCAGTCTATTAACTTCTTGAACCAACCCTTTGCCAAAAGAAGTTTCACCGACAATCAAAGCCCTTTGGTTATCTTTCAACGCTCCTGAAAAAATTTCACTGGCAGAAGCAGAACCTTTGTTAATCAAAACAATTAGCGGTTTGTCAGTAATATATCGGCTAGTTGCTCTTGTTGTGTCTTTATAACCATCTCTATCAACTGTAGAAACAATTACCCCGCCATTAATAAACATATCGGATATAATTATTGCGTTGCTCAACAATCCTCCTGGATTAGAACGAAGGTCAATAATATAACCTTTTTTATCAGCCAATTCATTTAATGCATTTAAAAACTCATTTTTGGCATGCTTACTAATAAATGAACTTAATCTTATATAACCAACTTCGTCATTCAACTTAACTTCATTAGGTATTTTTGTAGAAACAGCCTTGATAACTATTTCAGCTCTAGTAATTGTATATTTCTTTAATGGTTGATTTTTACGTTTTATAGTCAAAACAACAGAAGTTCCTTCCTCTCCACGAATTTTATCTGCTGCCTTGTCTACAGTAATCCCTTTTGTACTTTCGCCATTAATCTCGACTATTTCATCTTCCGCAATTAAGCCCGCTTTTTCTGCCGGAGTATCTTCCATAGGCGCAATAACTAACAACTTCCCATCTTTTACTCCTATTTGCACCCCGATGCCTTTTAACGACCCCTTAATCGAACTTGTTTCTTCTGCGAATTCTTTAGGATTTAAAAACTTAGTATATGGGTCGTTTAAACTGGCTAGCATAGTGTCTATCGCAACGTAAGCATCTTCGTTGGTTTTAATTTGCAAATCATACTTATGTCGCCAGCGTTTCCAATCTTGATGGTTATTTGTCTGATCAACATATTTTGTATTAACTATTTTCCAAACATTGTCATACAATTGTTGTGGAGAAATTGCCAAAACTGCATCAGAATGCATTAACGCAAACATAAAAGCAATAACTAACGCCCAAATATGCCCAAATTTATTAAAATGTAATTTCACTCTTTCATACCTCATCTTCTGATAAACTTATTTTAACATAACTTTTTTATAAGACGAAAGCTATTAAAAAAAGTTTCATTTTAAAAATCATTTATGATACGGTTCTTTTGCAAGTATTTTCATAGCGCGATAAATTTGTTCTAAAAGCATAACTCTAGCCAACTGATGAGGAAAAGTCATTTTTGAAAAACTCAACTTAAAATTAGACTTAGCACGCAACGACTGGGCAATACCATTTGCACCTCCAATGATAAAACAAATCTCGTTTATACCTTCTTTTGCAATTTCATCAATCTTATTGGCAAAATCCTCTGAAGAAAGATTTTTTCCTTCAATTTCCATTGTTATAACATAAGAGTTCGGTTTTATTACAGCTAAAATCTTTTGAGCTTCTTCCTCCATATACTTTTCTGCTAAAGCATCATCTTTTATTGATTGAGCAGGTATCTCAACAACAGAAAAAGAACAATAAGGACTTAACCTCTTAGTAAATTCATCTACTGCAAGCTTAAATCCTTGTTCTCTAATTTTTCCGACAGCTACAACTTTAATATTCATTAGATTGTCGCCAATACCTCTAATGCATAGTCTGTTGAAATTTCTTCTTCACAAACTACCTTTAAATTAGGAATTAGCTGGAGCATAACCATTGCAATCATGTGCCGAACTTCTAATGGTGTAAGCAAAATTATTTTATCACGAGTCATATCAAGTTCTAATGAAACTTTTACAAGTTCATCGATAATTTCTTTTAATTTGTTTCCATCAACTCTCACAATAGTTTGTTCATTGTTGTCCATTAAATTCAAAATACTATCAATAGTTTCACTTGAAAGTTGAATAACAGAAATCAAATTACTGTCATCGGCAAGGCTAGCTGATATTTGTTTTGACAAAGAAACTCTTATTTTGTCCAACAAATCATCCTTAATAGTCTCATCCGAAAAATCATTAATTTTTTCAAAAATATAAGTTATATCCTTTATAGAAACTTGTTCCTTTAATAAATTTACCAACAGATATTTTAATTCTGCAAGCGAAATGAAATCAGGCACACAATTTTCTATTAAATAGGGATTCTTGTCCACTACTATATCTACATACCGATTTAAGTCATTGTAATCAAATAATTCATCAATATTTTTGACACAAACAAATTCCAACGCCTTAGATATATATTCTTCAGGCTTAAGACCTTTTGTCCAAAAATCTTTTGTGTGTTCAACATCAATCCAAACTATTTCCCTGCCTGTTATTTGGTCATTATCTCTAATTGAATTTTTGGGCAATCTTTCTAAAGACAATTCATCATTATAAAACATCAAATATCCGGAATAAACACATCCCCTAAAGGCTTTTACGCCTCTTACATTTATACAAAATTCATTAGCTTGCAAACTATCGTCATCTAGAAATTTAATATTGGGAATTATATACCCTGTTTGCTCCACAACTTTTTGTCTTGCATTAACCGTTTCTGAGACCAAAACAGCATCCATATCTGGATTTACAAGATCAATTATTTCTTCAGACAGTGCAATAGATAATTTATCTTCACCTATGGATGATGTTACATAATCAGGAGAAATAACTTTTCTTAATTGTTTTTTCAGGTCGTTTAATTCTGATATTAAAGAAGAAATTTTATCATTCAATTCTTCTCTTTCATTAAGCGGTGTTGCTTCTAACTTTGATTTAATTTCTTCAATTTTTTCACGCTTATCTTTAATTTTTCGCTGAACATCAACACATTTTTGGTGTGGATTATTGTCCAGAGATAACATTTTTTCCATGCGAGTTTTAAAAACAGCAATATCATCAACCTCTGAAGACTGTTCTTCATCTTGAGAATCTGTGACAAATATACAATTATAGCAAAAACCGCTATCAGACTCAACTTCATGCATTGTATACAAATCCCAACCTGCTTTAGACATTGAATTTAAAAGATTTTCCAGTTGCTCCGCATCATCAGATGGACAAGTAATTATTTTATATTTAGCTCTACCCATATTATTTACCTCCTAAACTTTCTCTATTTTAACATACGATTGACTTAGGGGCAAGTGGATACAAAAACCAAAAAGCGAGTCTTACGACTCGCCTTTTGAATCCTTAAATAAACTTATAGTTATTTAATTTGAGCTTTAGCTGCTTCTACGATAACTTCAAAAGCTTCTTTCTCATTAACTGCAAGTTCAGCCAACATTTTTCTGTTAACTTCGATTTCAGATTTTTTAAGCGCATTCATAAATTTAGAATAGCTTAAACCATACTGTCTAACAGCAGCATTAATTCTGATAATCCACAAGCGACGCATATTTCTTTTTAGATTACGTCTGTCTCTGTAAGAATATTTTAAAGCTTTCATTACAGCACAGTTAGCAACTTTAAATATTCTGCTTCTTGCGCCTTTGAAACCTTTAGCCAATTTTAAGATTTTTTTATGACGTTTACGTAAAACGTTTCCGCGTTTGACTCTCATTTTTTTCTCCTTTGATTGTCTTAATGTAATTTACTATTTGTGTTTTTTAGCATAAGGTAACTGTTTCAACACTAATTTTTTGTGTGTATCAGAAACCTCTACCATAGAAGACAATCTATTTTTACGAGACTGAGACTTGTGAGCTAACAAGTGTTTTGTGCCTGCTTGTCTTCTTAAAATTTTACCTGTGCCAGTAAGCTTGTATCTTTTAGCTCCCGCACGGTGAGTTTTCATTTTAGGCATTTTTTTCTCCTTTTTTATTGGACTACACCTTGCTTAAGGTAATAACAATCGTATAATAAACATTTTTTTTATACAAGCATAATTTTACAAATATTTAGTTAAATTATAACTTATTACAACAAAATAAAAACAAAGAATCTCAACTAATCTTCGCCGAAAAACTCCCCAACCTCAGGTAACTTTTCGCCAAACTCCAACATAACTTTTACAGCAAGCTTCAATTGAGTTTTATAATTTGACAACGCCACTTCTTTTGTTGGTGCACAATAGACAAAATTTGGAAACTCCTTTATTTCTATATAATGATAACGTTTCCCCGTAAAACCAATATCTTCACCAAAAACTAGTGTCCAATCCTGATTTATATATTCATCCAATTCTTTTTCATTCATGCAAAGAACTCTCACTTATTGGTTGTGTAATCTGTATTCCTTCGCCACCAATAACATCAGCTTTTTTGCCATTAAGATACAAATACACGGGTTTATTAGGCTTTAAAGCAGTTATTGTTTTTATAAATTGTTTTAATCTTAAATACTGACTTTCTGTTCCACCACCATATTGAAACTCATCTGAAATATCTACAATATAAGCATTGCCACTATCTTTGAGCCTTAAAAGTTTTGTACCTTTTGGGATTTCTGAAGAATAACCGGTATTCACTTCTTTAATTGTTGGTCCCGCCAATAATGTTTCTATTGCAAAATTCATTTTTGCTTTTCCTTGTGGTAGTTCTTTTTGCAATACGCGCAACTCACCATCACTAGCATTAGTAAAATAAATATTTATAATATTTTTATTTTTAGGTTGTACACCCTGAGTTTGTTTACTTTGTCCTTGCTTTTTTGCAACTTTTTTAACCGGCTGAATTTTTTCTATCTTCCTAAACTTTGTTACAATATCACTGTTTTTATTAGCAAAAAATGTATCTTTTACAAAAATCAATACAAAAACAGAACATATCACTATTAAAAGTTTTGAAAAAAAGTTCATATAAACTCCATTATTTTGTGTAATTTTTAAGTATCACTATTGTTCCATCCGTAAAAATTTCATTATTCTCAATTTTTACATTCTCAACTTTTAAAATAATATCATATTTTTCTTTAGTTTGCACTTTATAAACAAATGGATTTATATTTTCAAATAATAATCCTAAATTTTGAATAACCATGCTTAAAAAAGAATTACTTGTTTCAACTGAAGAAAAAATAAGCCTATCTTTTTCCACTTTTAAACCGGATGAAAACTCAAACTCTAAGGGTTCTGCACCAAAAACAAAAGGCACCATTATTTTATTTTTAAAACAAATTTTATTATTTTTTATTGCGACATCAACATCCACAATTTCAGCCAGCACACTATTTTTCACCAATATTTTAGCATTCTTTAACGACGAAACATACTCATTTGAATTTAATATTTGTTTCAAATCATTCTCATTAATTCTTGCAGAATACTTTGCTACCATATTTTCCAGAAAATAAAGCTCACCATTTTCATATTTTATATGATTAAAACCACAAAGAGTTTGCGCACTAATTGTAGATATAAAAATGCCTTTTTTATTTGCATTTTGACCAAACACACTCAACGATTGAAATTTACCATTAAGCAAATTATTGTTATCAAAAGGTTTCAACTGAACATCAAAGGTCGTGTTTAACTCTTCTTTTAAAACTTTTGTTATCAATTTTTCAATTAATTGTTTTGTTACAAAATTTGCCCCACTAAATTTTGCAAGCATACTACTTTTTGTCTCAGATAAATTATGTGAAGTTTTTGGACAATAATAGTCAACCATATCAGCTTTAACAGGAAAGGACATCAAAAAAAATAAAAGCAGCACTCCAAAAACTTTTCTCATACAAAAACCTTTATTACCTTAATCATACCATCCACAACTCTGGCAATGGAAACAAACACATTTTGCCTAACTAAAACTACAATCTCGCCTTCGTTTATATCACTCACTTTAATTTTTTGTCCAGTTATTACTTTACTATACTCAAAGTCATTTAGTTCAATTTGCTTATATGGCAATATATCCAAAGGATTTATGAGACTTTTTTCAGCATCTTCTTTTGTTTTTATACCATCTAATGGGACACTGGTTTTTAAATCAAACTTACCGGACTTTGTTCTGATTAACTTGGTCATAACTGCACCAAGTTGACTTTTTACGCCCAAATCATGCACAATTGAACGGATATATGTTCCTTTTGAACACTCAACCTCTATTTTAGCAACTTGATTTGTTTCATCAAAGCTTAACAGTTCAATTTTTGATATAAAAACTTTCCTTTTAGGGATTTCAATATCCTCGCCTTTTCCGGCTCTAGCATATTCATACAGTTTTTTTCCATTAATTTTAATTGCAGAATAAATTGGAGGCACTTGCTCAATTTCGCCTTCAAAAGTTTTCAATATCTTTACCAAATTATCTTTTGATATTTTTTCATCAGATACTTTCTGCAATACTCCTTCCGTATCATAAGTATCCGAACCTAAACCAAACTGCAAATCAGCGATATACCCTTTATCCTCCTGCAAATAATCAATAAGTTTAGTGCTCTTACCAACACAAACAGGTAAAACCCCCTCAGCCAAAGGATCCAATGTCCCTGTATGCCCAATCTGTTTTATGTTTAAAACTTTTCTCAAAACACGAACAACGTCAAAAGACGTCAATCCCTTTGGTTTATAAATATTTAAAAAGCCAAACATCAATTAAATTTCACCACGAGAAATTTTATTTATCAAATCAGTTACTTCAGAGCCTTTTTCTAAAGTGTCACTAGCAATAAATCTTAAATCTGGTGTATGTCTAAGTCTTATACGTTTGCCCAACTCAAAGCGAATATGAGGTTTGTTTGCATTAAGTGCTTCGATTGTTTTTGCTTTAGCTTCCTCATCAGTTGAAAAAACTGAATAAATAACTTTAGCATAAGAATTATCTTGTGACATTTCAACATCAACAATAGAAACAACGCCAGTAATTCTAGGATCTCTAACCTCACGTTGAATTATATCTGCAATTTCTTTCATTAATGTTTTTCTTACTCGTTCATTTCTTAAAGACATTTTTTAACTCCTACACTAAAGATTGTCTTTCAATTTCTTTTTTAGTTGAAACTTCAATTATATCACCTTCTTGTAAGTCATTAAACTTAGCAAAAGATAAACCACATTCAAAGCCTTGAGCAACTTCTTTAACATCATCTTTAAAGCGTTTTAATTGATCAACTTGGCCTTTGAATATTTCTTGTCCGTTTCTTATAACGCTTGCAATTTCACCACGTTTAATTTTACCTTCAAGAACATAACAACCAGCAATTTTCATTGTTTTACCAACAGTAAAGATTTGTCTTACTTCAGCTTTCCCCAAAGCTACTTCTTTTACTTCTGGTTGTAACAAGCCAAGCATTGTTTGTTCTAAATCTTCTAAAACTTTGTAGATAATATCATATTTTTTAATTGATACATTTTCTCTTTCAGCCGCAGCTAAAGCGTTTGCATCTTCTCTTACCGTAAAACCTAAAATAATAGCATTTGATGCTGCTGCCAACATAACATCGGCTTCAGAAATGTCGCCAACACCCACGTGTATAAGCTTTGTAAGAATTTCTTTGCTTTCTAGCTGCATTACTGCTTGAGACACCGCTTCAGCAGAACCGTGTGTGTTTGCCTTGATGATGATATTTAAGTTTTTAACTTCATCATCTGAGCCTACAATGTCGCTTCTTACGTGCGCCGGTTTCATTGCTTCAAGTTTTGTAATTCTTTCTTTTTCCTTTCGCTCGGCAACTATTTGTTTCATTTCTCGTTCGTTATCAACTACTTCAAAAGAATCACCAGCTTGAGGTACTTCAGATAAGCCTAAAACCTCAACAGGTGTAGATGGAGGTGCTTTTTTAACTCTTTCACCAGAGTCTGATAACAACGCTCTTACGCGGCCACCAACACTGCCTACCACAACGCAATCTCCAACTTTCATTGTTCCATTTTGTACAAGTAAAGTTGCAACAGGACCTTTTCCTTTATCTAGGTTTGCTTCAATTACAACACCAGTTGCGTTAGCTTCTGGATAAGCTTTTAAGTCTTGCATTTCAGCAGTTATCAAAATGTATTCCAATAGTTCGTCTATGCCTGTGCCTTGAATTGCAGATACTTTAACACAAACTGTATCGCCGCCCCAAGCTTCAGGAATTAAACCGTGTTCTGTTAGTTGTTGCAAAATTCTGTCAGGATTTGCAGTTGGTTTATCCATTTTGTTAATTGCTATAATGATTGGAACTTCAGCTGCTTTTGCGTGGTTGATTGCTTCAATGGTTTGTGGCATAATACCGTCATCCGCAGCAACAACTAAAATAGCAATATCAGTAGCTTTAGCACCACGAGCTCTCATTTCTGTAAATGCTTCGTGACCAGGGGTATCAATAAATACAATTTTTTTGTTGTCTAAATATACTGTATATGCACCGATTGATTGTGTAATACCACCAACCTCAGTTGCTACAATTTTATGTTTTGCAGCACGAATACTATCTAACAAGGTTGTTTTACCGTGGTCTACGTGTCCCATAATTGAAACAACAGGAGCTCTGTGTTTTAAAAGCTTTTCATCGATATTTTTAAGAGCATTTGCTTTTTCTTCTTTTTCAAGCTCTTCTTCCATGAAAGCTTCTAAGTCTTCTTCTAGGACTTCTAAATCAAAGTTTTGCGCAACTTTTTTCGCAATTTCAACGTCTATAACTTCATTAACTGTTGCCATAATTCCTTGCATCATAAGGAATTTTACAACTTCTGCAGAGCTTTTTTTGATTTTATCAGCAAGCTCACCGATAGTCATAGCTTGATTTATTACAACTTGGGTTACAACTTCTTCTTTTTGTTCTTCGCGAGGGCGTTTTTTGTGTTTTTGAGCCATCGCTTTTTCTAATGAAATTCTTTCTTGTTCTTCTTCTTTTGATCTTGTTCTATCTTTACCTTGCGCTGAAGATTTTTTCTTAGAAGAACCCTTATCATAGATATCTTGAGAAATTATATGACGTTTAATTGGTTTTTTATCCTGATTTTGCTGAACTTCAGGTCTTTGTGTTTTTTCTTGCTGAGGTTTATTTTGAGTATTTCTTTGTTGTTGAGATTGAGAACCCTGTGATGGTCTAACCTGACGCTCAGGTCTTTCTTGGCGCTCACCCCTTTCCGCGCGTTCCGGACGGTGGTTAGGCTTATTGTTATTTTGATTAGGTTGTTTTTGCACATCCTTTTTAGGTTGAGCTTGAGGCTTAAACCTATCTTCTGCACGTTGAATAATTTTAGGACCTAATCTAGGCTTAATAACAACTTGTTCTTTCTTCTCTTCAGCTTTAACTTCTTGTTCTTTAGCAATATTAGGAGTATTTTCTATTTCTGAAGCTTGAGGTTTTACTTTTTTCACAACAAAAGCCTTTGGTTTACTAGACACTTTCTGAGAAGGCTCTTTCATAAGCTCTTTAAACCTTTTAACCTGCTCGGACGTCAATGTGGAAGAATGAGACTTCACTTTAATTTGAATTTTTTTCTCCAAAAGTTCAATTACTTCTTTATTTGAAATTTTCAATTCATTTGCTAAATCATATACTCTTATTGTTTCTTGTGTCATTGACGATATTACTCCATTTATTTGCTAACACTAGCTTAGCACAAGCATATTTTCAAGTACAGTAATAGCATAAAATATTATTTTACTTTGTTAAGAAAGTTTGCAAAATCGCTTTTAACTCATCAATATTAGAATGTTTTAAAACTCGATTACCTTTAGCTTTTTTAAAGGCTTTTTCAACACAACTACTATTTTTACAGATATATACAGAACGCCCAAAATCTTTATTACTTGAAGACAATATTACTTCTTTTGTATCAAACTTTTGCATAATTTTGAACATTTCGTCCCTGTCATAGTCTCCCTGACAGCCTATACACCTTCTAATTTTATCTTTCATTTACTATTTCCAAAACATCTTTTCTGTATCTTTTACCTTTAAAATCAATACAATCTATCCACTGTGATAAATTCTTTTTGGCATGCCCCAATGCAGATGCAATTGTGGTTAAGGATACAACTCTACCTGCTTTTGCTTTTAATGAATCATTCTTGTTTACAACGTTATAATAGTTAACTTTTATATTATCATCCATATCATTCACGCCATAAATCTCATCTTGAGAATTATCAAATAAGTACTCTGATATTTTAGTTAACACAACAGAAACAGCTGATGCATTTTTCAAGTTAACATTTTCATAATCATCCGCTAAAGAACCAACTGTACATGCTTTGAACAAAGAAACAATATCCTCATTCAATAATTCTAGTACACACTCAATATCTGGTTCATTGAAAAAAGTATTAAACTCTATAACAAAAAGTTCACCACTTTCATCCAAAATCAAATCTGCGCCGATTACGCCAACATAAGGAGTCGAACTTTTTTCTACCTCCGATAATGCCGGATAAATTATTGTATTTAAAATTTTAGAAATTAATTCTTCATCTACAAAAGTAGCCGGAGCATACGCACCTACTCCATTAGTGATACATCCGCCATCTTTTTCTGAAGAATATTTATAAGGAACAACAGAACAAAGAGGAATAGCATTATAACCATCACTCAACGCATAAAAAGAAAATTCTCTACCAGCAACATAGTTTTCAATAACAACTTTTACTTCATCTATAGAAAAAAGCTTATTTAAAATATTATTCGCCTCTCGCTCACTTAAACAAAGATGAACTCTTTCTCCGTACTCATGCCTGTCTACTTTAATCAGCAATGGGTACACGGAGTTTTTCAAATATTCCCGAGCACTACTTTCTTTATCAAAAATCCCAAATTTAGAAGTTGGAATTTTAAGCTTATACATAAAACGTTTACCAACTGCTTTTGAAAGAGCAAATCTTGCACATTCGCGCTCCGGTCCAAAAATCATTAATCCTGCTTCGTTAAAAGTTTCAACAACTTCATTCTCTATTGCCTCATCATCACATACTATCGTCAAATCAATTTCATTTGCCAATGCAAAATCAACCAATTCATCTACATTATCAATCGCAATATCAATACAGGTAGCATAATTTCCAACAGCAGGATTTCCAGGGGCAATAAAAACTATAGCATCCGGATTATTTTCTTTGATTTTTTTGGCTAAAACACATTCTTTAGCACTTTTTCCAATAACTAATATTTGCATAAGAAAATTATACTATACTATTTCAAATTAGAATGTAAACAAATGTAACAAAAGAAACAATATTTGAATTTCGAAAACAAAAAATGTTTTTATATAAATACGGATATAATAGAGTATATATCATAAAGAAAAAATAAGGAGTATAAGTATGAATTTTTCAGTAGCACCAGTAAATTTTGCAATGTTTAGCGCCCCATCAACATCTGTTAGTTCAGAAACAGCCGGCTCTGTAGCTTTTAGTGGTGGAGCAGAAACAGCTGGTTCTGTAGCTTCATCTTCTTGTGGTGGTGGCAGCAGTTTTTCAGCCGTTGCATAACTTTTAGGTTATCAATTCGTTTAAATCATCAAAATAATGATGGAGTGTATTTATGAATGAAGCAAGAATTGCAAACTTCGCACTTATTGGATTGTTTATTATAATGCTATTTACGTATGTATTTGCAATTCAATATATTGGCAATATTACCGGAATAGAAACAAATACAAGTGTTTCAGTCTTTTTAGGATAAGTAAGTAATAAGAAAAAATCGCTACTTTTAAAATTGATAAAAGTAGCGATTTTTTCTTTTGTTTTGTATAATTAGATAACTACACACAAGAAGGAAAAAATATGAAATTTGAAACATTTATTACCGGGCCAATTCAAGTTAATACGTACTTAATCTACGATGAAAAAAGCAGTGACGCCATTTTAGTTGATGTTGGCGGTAGCACAGCTAAAATTGTTTCAAGAATAGAAGAACTCAAATTAAATATTAAAGGAATTTACAATACACATGGGCACTTTGACCATATTTTAGGAGCAAAAGAAATTCAAGATATTTTAAACATTCCTTTTTTTGTGCACCAAAATGATAAATTATTTGTTGAAAATTTAGAAACCCAAATGGCTATGTATGGATTTGGTCACGCTCAACCACCACAAATTACAGGGTTTATAGATGAAAATACAGAAATAAAAATTGGCGATACACTTATAAAAGTTATAGAAACCCCAGGACACACAGAAGGTGGCGTCTGTTTTCTTTCTGAAAATATTTTATTTTCTGGAGACACACTATTTTTAGAATTAATAGGAAGAACAGACCTCCCAGGGGGAGATTATCATACTTTGAAAAACTCAATAAAAGAAAAATTATTCAGCTTGCCAGATGATACTGTTGTTTACCCCGGACATGATATTTCAACGTCAATAGGTCATGAAAGACAATATAACATGATGGTTTAAATGGATTAATTTTTCCAATTTTTATTAAGTTCTTGGGTTATTTTAAGACCGGTTAACGTTGTTGCCAAACCTGCTTGAGCGCTTTCTTTTAATACAGGAGGCATCAGTGCACCGACTTGTTTTAAAGCATCAATAACTTCATCAACAGGAACAACACTTTTTATATCAGCTAACGCCATTTCAGCTGCTGTAATTGAATGAATTGCCAAAAACGGATTTCTCTTAACACAAGGCACCTCCACCAACCCAGCGATTGGATCACAAGCCAACCCCAAAATGTTTTTTATAGCCAAAGCAACCGCATTTAATATTTGTTCATTATTTCCGCCCATAAGCTCTACAACAGCCCCAGCAGCCATCCCCGCAGCTACACCGCACTCATTTTGACAACCACCAACCGCGCCCGCCAATGCTGTTTTTGTAGAAACAATTTTTCCGATTATACCGGCGGTCAAAAGTGCATCTATTAATTTATCTTCAATAACTTGCTGTCTTTGAGCGACACCTATAATTGCAGCTGGGACAATACCACAAGCGCCTGCTGTCGGACAAGCCGCGATTTTTCCCATTCTTGCATTTTGTTCAGCTGTTGCTAATGCATACTTTAATACATTTTTATGTGTGCTAGAAAATAATCCATTATTCGTTTCATAATATTTTTTAAGTTTTTGGCAATCATCGCCAACCATTTTACTCATAGAAAGTTCACAAGAATTTAAGCCCTCATTGATTGCATCTTGCATTGCAACTACAACTAATTTTACTTGTTCTCTAATTTTTTCTACCTGACACTCTGCAATATTAGCTTCGGTTTCTTGAGCTATTTCAAAAATTTTCTTATTATATTTTTTGCACTCGTTCAACAAATCTTCGAAAGTTGTTATTGTTCTCATTTTGTAATCTCTATATTTCTAATCAAATAAATTTCATCAATTTTTTTAAGTGAATCAATAATTTCTGCACTTAATGGGCTATCCAAACAAATACTCATTGAAGCATTGTGTCCTTTTGCTTCTCTATCACAAGTCATAGACGCAATATTTATATCAAAATCCTGAATTAAAGTCGTTACTTTATAAATCATCCCCGGCATATCTTTATAAATCAACAACAACGTATGATAATTACCTTTTAAGTTAACTTGATAACTATTTATATTAGTTATTACAACTTCTGCGCCACCCAATGAATTACCTGAAACTTTTATTTCCGTATCGCCAAAGAAAAAAATATCAACAGAATTTGGATGCCTGTTAAAATCTTCAGCATACTCAAATGAATAATCTATTCCTCTTTCTTTAGCTATTTCTAACGCATTTTTAATTCTAACATCATCAACGCCAAAGCCCATAACACCACTTAACAATCCTTTATCAGTGCCATGTCCTTTACCTGTTTGAGCAAAAGAATTATACAATTTAAAATGAACTTTTTTAGGACAATTTGAACCAAAAATCTTGCCCGCCAAAAGTCCAATCCTAATAGCACCTGCAGTATGCGAACTGGACGGACCAACCATTATTGGAGTTATTATATTAAATAATGATGAATTTCCCATATTTTCCTCTTTATTAATTGATTATATAAAAAAAATTAAAAAAAGAAAATTTAAAGATAAATTATAATTTAGCGGTATAAATAAAAATCAATAATTAACAAACAGTAGGGTACGTTTATACGCACCAATTAATATTTTACTAAATTATAATTTACTCAAATTTTAACATCTCGCATAGTTCAAGAATTACATCTTTATAATTATTTTGGGGAAATTGTTCAATACTTGATATGGCGATTGAAATTTCTTTATTTAAAAATTCAATTGTACCGGCAATAACGTCTGAATTTCTTGTTTTTTTTATTATTTCGCATGACGGTATTTGTGACAAATCCGCATTTTCACCAAAAGCCAATATTACCGGTAGCGTGTATATTCCTTGTTCAATATCATTTAAAACAGGCTTATTTTCTTTATCCAAAATTATATTTTGTAAATCATCTTTAACTTGAAACGCTCTTCCAAAATGAAATGCAAAAGTTACAATCTCTTGGACGAAATCTACATTTTTTAATTCCAATAAAGACTTTAAACCGGCTACGAACAATGATGAAGTTTTTTGCTCAGACTTTTTCAAATACTCACAAATTGTTGGAGTTTTTTTAGTATAAAAATATTGATTTATTTCACCTAAACATAATGATGTTAAACAAGAAGCAAAATTTTTCATGACAATAGGCGGCAATTCTAATAATAGATTTAACGCAATTGAAAGCAAAAAATCACCACTTATAACACCCAATTTATTGCTATATTTTTCATGCATTGCAACCTTTCCACGTCTAAGAGCTGAATTATCAATAATATCATCATGGATTAACGTCGCATTATGAATTATTTCCACAGCAGCAGCCAATTTTATAATATCTGTATCAGTTACTTTATAACCTAAATTCTGCGCGAAAAGAAATATAAGACAAGAACGAATTTGCTTAGACGAACCAAATAAATAATTTTTTAAATCACCAAAATACTCTTGATGAGAAATATTTACAGCATAAAAAACTTGAGTAACAAGCTCATCCATCTCCGAATAAAAATTGCTACACAAGTTTTTTAGTTGATTATATTTTTCTTTTCTATTCATTAATTAGTTATTTTCCCTGAAAGTGCATCTGCAAGTGGTGTTTTCAATATTCCATTTAAAGACTTATCTATTTCTTTTAATTTCTTAGAAATAATTTCCATTTCTTCAGTCCAAACAAAATTATCTAAAACATATTTTTCACCTGCGTTAAAATCTTGAGAAAGCTGAATTAATATAATTTCAGAAAGCATTTCTTTAGCTGTTGGAATCATTTTTTCAATGTCTATATCTATCAATCCATTTTCATCTAAGCGCACAGCCCCTTTTTCAAGGAAATACTTAGATTGCATAACGGTTCTAACCCTATGCGCCTGACTCAAATTAGGTCTAGCTTTTAAGAAATTATCAGCTGCATAAGTTACAATAATCTGAAGCATTTCTTCTTTATTGTACATGCCTTGCTCATGTAAGATGTCAAGCAAAGCTAATGCTCCCATGTCTGCCTTGTTTTCTTCAATAATATTTTTATATTTTCCCAAGGCTTCTGTACCTGATTTTGGACCTAATGAATGCGCATTTTCATGCCCGATTGTAAACCAATGATCAGCTTCAGGGTTATAATATTTGTGAAATTCTGGTTTTAAAGTTGCATCAAGCCTTTTTTGTCTTTTTTCTAACGCTTCGGGAGAATTACTTGTTCTAATTTGTCTATGATAAACGTTTCTTCTACCGCCGCCTATAGTAAGAGATAATTTATCGTTATTTGGTAAGTTTTGCGCTAAAGTAATCCCACCCCTATAAGTGCCTTCGTCTCCGCGAAGAGTTACAATATCTACATCAACCATTGCTTGACCTTCGTCATCATCTAAACTAATATTTTGTTCATATCTGTCATTGTATGGCATATTTTCAGCAAGAATAGGTAAATACTTCTTAATTTCCAAAAGTTTTTTGGTACCAACTTTATTTACTATACCAACACGGATGCCAATAGAATCTTTTGACATTGGTGTTATATTATTTTCTTTTAAAAGCTTTGAAAGTTCTTCATTTTCCATAACAGTACCAGTCATTTCATCAGCATATTGCTCTCTTGAAATAGTAAATTCTAATGGGGTATCTTGAAGTTGTGCCCATTTTTTATCAGCATAAGCATCAAGCATTGGGTCTGGTGTTTTTAGTGCATCTGCTTGCAGTTTCAAATACTCATTAAAATCTACGTTGGTTGAAACCTGAGCGGCTTTTTCTAAATTTTCAGCGATGTATAAAAATTCATCTCTAAAATAATCAACATAATCAATAGCTTTAAGCTCATCATTTTCTCTAACAATCATTGAACGTTGGTTTAATATGGATTTTACTTCGTCTATTTTTCCATTTTTTAACATAGAAACTAAAATATTATGAAATTCTTCGATAGTTAAGTCTACAGGATAAAAGCCTTTGCCTGCAATATCTTCATATCCTTTTGCGAGATATATTTTATTAGCTTCAGCATCAACTGCGACCATTCCAATTTGAGCATTAAATAATTTCAATGTCATTTGAGCATTTGTATTGCCTTTTTGTCCCTCTTCTTCTAGATATTTTTTAAACTCAAGATTTTTAGCATTATCTTGTTTCATAAATACTTCATCTATTTTGTTAGCTGCTAAAACGAGGTACTTTAGTGCATCTTTATCGCCTTGTGCTAAATTATTGTACTCTTCACAATCTTCCTTTAGCATTACTTTAGGTATCAGGCAATCTTTACTTGTTCTTTTTGTAAGTTCTTCAGTTGATAAATTTAATTCAAATTGTGTCATAATATTCTCCATAAATAATTTATATTTTTAGTTTAACACAGCTTTAAAATCTGTACATTAGTTAATATATTGTGTTATGATTTAAATATGGATAAGAAGATAGTAAAATTAATAGATAATGGTAAATTTAAAGACATTGAAATCGACTTTCAACGCAATATCGTTGTTAGGTTGCAAGATTTACAATACGCAAAAATTAAAGAAATTAAAAACAATATTATATACGTTGAAGGTAGTTCGCAACAACAGAGTGTGATAATTTTTGATGAAAAATTTGCGGTTTGTGGAACAATTGATAAACGAAACTTATTTTATAATCAACCAATGAATGTTTGGATTGGGCACAAAAGCAAATTAATTTACTATGAAGTAGCAAAAAATGCCTGTACATCCATTGCTAGTTGTATTTATTCATCAAATTGGAAAACGCTCTTTTCTCCTAGAATTTCAGATAAAGTTTCGGTATGGGATTGTTTGTCAAAAAATAACCACGCTTTAAAAATAAAGCACTTATTCATTAATCCTGTGTATAGAAATAATATTCACAAATATCCACATTACACAAAATTTTTAGTTTATGATAACCCTGTTGATAGATTTATTAGAATGTTAAACAATAAACATATAAATCATCATTCTATTGCTTCAATGATTATGCCTCCATACAGTAAAGATATTCATGAGTTTATTGATATGTGTATTTTGGTTACGCAATTGAATATGTTAAATACTTGTGCGTGGGATCAACACTTAGTTCCAATAACACAAAATGGTGCAATGTATTTAGATGACATCACTGATTTTGTTTATTTAAAAGATGTTTCCACATTTTTAAAAGAAAAGTTCAATCTAACATTGGGTCGACATAATGCAATGCCAAAAGAGAAAAAGCTTATTAGTCGCGAAGTTTTGTTGCCTTATCAATTAGAAAAAATTCAAGAACTTTATAAAGAAGACTATCAAATTCCAATCAAATATAAAGACAGATTTTACTCCCCTAAGGCGTAAGCAAGACTTTCACAGCATCTCCGCGTTCATGAATTTCTAATGCTTCTTGAGCTTTATGCAAAGGTAGCCTGCATCCAATTAACTTTTCAACATCAACAGCCCCTATAGAAATTAAATCCAAAGCCATTCTAAAATACTCCGGCGTATGGTGGAAAACACTTAGTATTCTAATATCTCCATAATGCAATTGCGTTGTATCTAATTCGATTTTAGAACCAGATTTACAGCCACCAAAGAAATGTACTTTTCCACCTTTTCGCACACATCTCGTCATTAATTCCCACATTTGAGGCAACCCAACGCACTCAACCGCAACATCTAATCCTTTACCGGCTCGCGAAAAAGATTTGAATATCTTTTCAGGATTAGGGTATTTTTTCAAATTAATAGTCTCATCAACATGCGCAAAAACTTTTGCTAATTTAAGTTTTTCATCATTACGTCCCGCAATAATTACTTTAGCACCTTTCAATTTTGCAAGTCTCGCAAACATCAAGCCTATTGGACCGGTACCTATAATCCCAACGACCTCATCCTTTTTAATCTCCGTTCTTTCAACACCATGAACAACATTCGCCAACGGCTCTGTAAATGCAGCCAACTCAAAAGGTAAATTTGCAGGCAATTTTATCATGTTTTTCTCAACAATTTGGCTTGGAACAGTTATATATTCTGCATACGCCCCATTTAAAAACTCAAGATTTTCACACAAGTTAAATTGTTCATTCTTACAAAAAAAACATTTACAACAAGGCGCAGAATTAGCGGCAACCACTCTATCACCGACATTAAAACTTTTAACACCAGCTCCTATTTTTTCTACAACACCGGCAAACTCATGCCCGAAACCTGAAGGGATACTTTTAATCAAAACAGGATGTCCGCGCCTTAATGTTTTCAAATCAGTACCACAAGTCAACGCCGCCTCGACCTTTACAAGTACTTCCCCTACTCGAGGTTCTTTAACATCAACTTGTTCATATCTAATATCGTCTATTCCCCAATATTGAATTGCATTCATTTTCATATCTTTATATACGCCTTAAAAATCTTATGTTCCAATGTATCTTCTATAGCTTTCTGCACTTGAGAAAGCGGGTATTCTATCGTAATGTCTTTAACATTAACCTGCCTAGTTTTTAACAATTCCATTGAATGTTTTATATCCGCAGGTGCTGGAGAATAACTCCCCATAATCTTAAGTTCTCGATAATATATTTCATTATTTGAAAAACCCGAAAAATCATCAGGAACAGATGAAAATACCAATATAGTTCCACCATTTCTAACACTTTTCAAACACAATTCAAAAGTTTTATCAGAACCTGACGTCATAAACACAGCATCCACGCCTTCTTTTTGAGTAACAGATTTAATTTCTTCTGCCGTTACTTTAGCATCACTTTGAGACATTACAGTATAATCAAACCCATTTTCCTGAGCTAATTTCAATCTATCCATAGATAAATCAGTACCGATAACTTCATAACCAAATACTTTCAAAACTTGTCCCATAAGAAACCCAATAGATCCCAATCCAATAACAAGTACCTTAGAATTTGGTTTTAAATCAGCCCTTCGCACCGCTCTAACACAACAGGACAATGGTTCTAAAAACGAAGCTTCATAGTTATCAAGGTTTTCAGGGACTTTAAACATCGTATATTTTAAATGATTTTCATCTGCAACAACATATTCCGAAAACCCCCCTGGGATTATATTCGAAGCCTTAAAAACTTTACACATTGAATAATTTTCATTTTTACAATACACGCACTCAAAACAAGGATAATGATGCCCCATAACAATTTTATCCCCAACTTCAAACTCGGTATTTAAAGTTGTTCTTAATTCAACAATCTCACCAACAATTTCATGCCCCAAAACTGCTCCATTTTGAACTAACCCATGCTTAAATTTAACTATATCAGACCCACACAAACCGCAGCCCAAAACTTTTATTAACGCACCATTTTTAGTTAATACAGGCTTTAGTATATTTTTTTCTATAATTTGATTATATTCAACAACTGCCGCTCTCATTTTTTCCTCATTCAATCAGTCATGGGTGGTAAAATAATTTTACTTTTATTCGTTTTATCTAAAATACCGTAAATTGCAAAAGTTTTTAAATCTTTTAAATCAAACATCATTGCTATACCATACATTAAAATTGCAGCAAAAACGAATACCAACATATACTCAACAACACCTTGAGCTGGTCTTTTCTTTAATATAATTTTATTTTTTAAATATCTATTACTCATTTTTTACTATTTCTTAAACAACAATGTTAATCCTGCTTTTGTATAATTCAAAAACTCCGTCAACGATTTTATTGACAACACCGTTTTTATTATAAACGAAGGTCTCAAATAGAACCTTTTTACAGCTTTTTTATGCAATTCAAAGACTTCATCCTTTGTTAAATAATGAGTCTTAACAGATGGATAGTAATATGCGCTTTTATATTTATCATCACCATCAAAAAGATTATTTTCTATCGCATAATCCCAAAAGCGAGAGCCTGGAAACGCGGTTGCCGTATAAAAATTAGCATAATTCAAATCCAACTTGCAAGCAAAATCAATTGTTGCATTAGCAGTTTCAACACTTTCCCAAGGTAATCCTAAAACAAAATAGCCATATACTTTTATACCAACTTTTCTAAATGCACTAACAGTATTTTTCACCTGCTCCAACGTAATTTTTTTCCCCATTTTGTCAAGCATATCCTGAGAACCTGATTCTATGCCAATTGAAACAAGTCCACAACCGGATTTTTTCATTATTTTTGCCAACTCCAAATCTGCGGTATCGGCACGAGTATTTGATGACCAAACAATATTCAATTTTTCATCAATAATTCGCTGACACAATGATACCGTCCAATTTTTGTCCAAATCAAAAATATCAGACCAAAACAAAAAATTTGTAATCCCATATTTTTCTTTACATTCTTTTATTTCAGCAATTATATTATCAATTGAACGCATTCTCACTTTCCTACCGGAGACAGGAGTAGCCAAACAAAAGAAGCAATGAAACGGACAACCTCTAGAAACCTTAATAACAGCCTGTTTTTTATTATTATCAGGTCTTCTATAAAGCTCCATATCAACCAATTCACGAGCCGGAAATGGTAATTCATCAAGATTTTCACAAAATGGTCTAACTGGATTTTTTACAATCTGATGACTTTTTCTATAAGTCAAACCTAAAATATCATCGTAAATTTTGCCTTGAACTATTTCTTTAAAAGTTAACTCGCATTCACCACTAATTACTAAATCTAAATCCGGAAAACTATTTAAAACACTAGTATTTTCTACTAAGAAATATGGGCCTTTTGCAATTGTTACAACGCTTTGGTTAATACTTTTTGCTATTTTACATACAGACAAATCACTTTCAAATGTTGGAGTCGCAACATTCACAACCAAAATATCCGGCTTAAATTCAATTAAATCTTGCTTAAAGTCTTCAACTGACTCATTATTAACGCTATAATCTTTAATTTTACAAATACAACCACAATTTTTTGCAATTGCAGCCAAATACATTAAATCCGTAGGCGGCAACGGAGGGATGGTCAACAATTCTTTGACCGGCTGTTGGCATCTATCCTCCCTATTCATAACCACCGATGGTGGATAAATTAGAAAAACTTTCTTCATATTTATGATTTTAACGCTATAAAAGAAAATGTCAAAATATTTTAAAAACTAAACAATAAATGGATTAAAAGTTTCTGTTTTTTTCAAACTTGATTTTTGTGTCAAATCATCATACTTCATATCAAATAATTTAGCATTAACTTTGGCAGAACGTTCTTTCATTTTGTCATAACAATATGCCCCATATATATTTCTAAAATATGGCGTTAAAATATTACAGGATATAACGCTGGCTATCAATGTTGCAAGAACACTTGCACCATTTTTATACGCAGCATATTTCTTTTTAGACTCTATAGCTTCGCCTAAATTTTCCATCACTTTACCATCTTTAAACAAATTTTCAATTTCACCTTTAATTAAACTTTTAGACTTATCTTCCCTAAACTGTTTCATTACTTCCGAAAATCTTATTTTTCCTTGTTCAAATTGACTTTCCACGATATTTTTAATAGAGACTGTAACTATATAATAAAGCGCAATATTACCAACTGCATCAGCAAATTCTTGAGGAATTAAGAATTTTTTCTTATTAGAATCAATATTATCATTAAACAACATACCGGTAATTTGCGCTAAAGAACTAGCCGCCCAACCAACAGCCCCTGTATGCATCAAGGTATCCCCTGGATTATTGACTACATTTTTCCAGATTTTAGATTTTAAACCTTCGAAGCCTTTAAAATTAGCATCAGTACCTTCTTGCATTACTTTACGTGCAACCCTAACAGGAGCGACTCCTGAAAAACTCACATTCTTTTTATTTTTAGCCAAGGCAACATCTAATAAATTCACACTAGACTGCGGTGATTTTTCTTCTCCTTTATCCTTCAAATACCTATAACATTTATTTGTCAATATCTGAGTTAAAGGGGCATCTATTAAGAAATTAGTAACTAATGAAACTCCAATACCTGCAAATGTACCAATCGCATTTACATAATTGTCATGATAAATTTGATTGTACGTACGAACATATTTTGGACTTAATAAAGAATCCTTTTCTGCAGCAACCGCATACTTCCCAAGAGCAGAAACCTTGTCAATAGAGGTCATTTTTGTATATTTATGAGCAAATTTTATACATTCTTTTCTTACCAAAACGCCAACCGTTGTACCAACAAGTATTTTGGCTAAAGTTCTACAAAACGACATCAAACGAGTATCTTCATTAACTCTTTTATTATTTAAATCAATAAAAGGTTGTGTGAATAAAGCCGTTACACCAAGTATTAAACGTTGTTCGGGTGAAGAAAACTCACTGAACTTTTTAAGAACAGAACTAATTGTTTTATTTGAAATCTCCCTTCTTGCAACTCGCGCAGCAGAACCAAACGACTGAGCGGATTTATTACCCGCCAAGCCGACATGCGCAAATGTCGGATTGTTATTAATGTTCATGGTCATGCTCACACTAGTTACTGTCCTTTTGCTTTAACGCAGAAAATATATTTTTTTTGCTGTTTTTCCTAAATATTAACAAAACAATTTTACATTTTTTAAAGAAATTTGCAATCCCCCTATAAAAAAATGAACATAATAAAATATTTTTTTACATTTTTTTTAAAATTTTTTTGCTATAATATTAGAATGGAAAATGAAATTAATCATGTAGATATAAATCTTAATACGCAAATATCGTTGAAGAAAAACAACATTGACGACTTATTTCTTAATCTTAGCGAAAACCCTATTGGACAAGAAAATAAAGACTTCAGGCTTCAGCTTAGTACTATATATCAACTTTTTGAAGATGAATTTTCTGATCTTTTTGCAACCCCAAACTTACCATTCAGAAATACGGACTTTTATTTCATCTTTGAAGGCTCTAAAATCAAGGTATTTGTGACGCCTACCAATAATTTTGACTTTTATGCAAAAAATAAAGGTTCTTTATTTAGGTTTAACTCTGAGTTTATAAAAATTAACGGAAAACAAACTTGTGGCTACATAATTCCACTAGACACAATTTGGGACTACTTTACACAACTTGATGGAATTGTTAATTTTGAAGCCGGAAGTGATAGCTTTAACTACATTAATAAATTGACTCAGATTATACTAAAATTAATTGAAAAATTATACTTTATCCCCTCAATAGAAGAAAAAGAAACAACATTCAAAGTTGTTTGGGAATTATTTATAAAAAACAGAGACGCTATGAGACTCTTAAACGACATAAAAAAAGAAGTGAAAGATGACTATTTCATAGAGCCTGAAAAAACTAACAACAAAATAGAAAAACTTATAGCAAATTACGTAAATTACATAATTTACAAGTTTTTGAATATTAAAAATGTTCATTTCAAAGATGCAAAAGCTGCAATCTATTTTACTAAACCAATTGAACACAAACGTTATCTTCGATCTGTTGATTTAGCAGAAACAATTGCACAATGGCTTGATGAATTATACATTGGTAAATACGATATTTTACCATTTATAGAAATTAAAAAAGTTGGCGATGACGATTTTGAACTTAAAATAAAAATCAAAAATAAAATAACCCAAGAGATTGCTACACTTGATGAAATAATGGAACAAAAACCTGTTTTTGGCATGGATTTAGACACAACAGCACAAATAATTGAAAAACAGCTCCGTTACGCAAATAGATACATGCCGGAAATTGAGGATTTATTTGAAAAAGAAGACTATGCACTACATTTGCATTTAAACGAAGTTTATAAAATAATGACTCAAACTATTTATTATTTGAACAAAGCTAATATTGAAGTCATTTTACCTGAAGGTCTAGACAATATAGTTGTCCCAAGAGCATCTATTAACGCTCAAATCAAAGCTAATAGAAAATCTGACCTGCAAGCATTGTTAAATTCTAATCATCAAGATCCGCTTGTTTTGGATGAAATAATGAGTTTCTCATATTCAATAGCAATTGGTGATGAAAAATTAACAGCAGAAGAATTTGAAAAATTAGCAAAAGATGCTGAAGGTCTAGTTAAATTTAAAAATCAATATGTATTAATCGACAAAAACGAAGCAGAAAAACTACTTAAAAAAGTTAAAAATCCAAACGTAAAAGACTTAACTAAGCTGGATTTACTACATGCATCATTGTCAGGCAATCTTGATGACTTTGAGTTTGACTACGATACGGCTTTTGCAGAAATTTTAAAAGATATGACAAAAACAGAAGATATTTCTGTTTCTAAAAACTTAAAAGGTGTACTCCGTCCTTATCAAGAAAAAGGTTTCAAATGGCTATATACAAACACACAAAAAGGCTTTGGATGTTGTATGGCTGATGATATGGGCTTGGGTAAAACAATCCAAGTTATAAGTTTAATTGTAAAATTAAAAGAAGAAAAGAAATTAAAACACCCTGTTTTAGTTGTTTGTCCTACAACATTGGTTGGAAACTGGATTAAAGAATTAAAAATGTTTGCTCCATTATTGAAGGCAAAAATCTACCACGGCTTAGACAGAGAATTAGATACAAACGTTGATATTATAATCACAACCTATGCAATTTTAAGAATTGATATAGAAAAACTCAAAAAACAAACCTGGGGCGCTCTAATTGTTGATGAAGCGCAAAACATCAAAAATCCTGACACTTCTCAAACTCAGGCAGTTAAATCATTAAAATCAAATATAAAAATAGCAATGACCGGTACGCCTGTTGAAAATAGACTTAATGAATTGTGGAGCATATTTGATTTTATTAATAAAGGATATTTGGGCACATTAAGAGACTTCCAAAAAAGTTATGCAATTCCAATTGAAAGATTTAAAGAACTTAAACGTGCAGAAAAATTACGTTTATCAGTTTCTCCATTTGTTTTGCGTCGCTTAAAAACTGATAAAAGCGTAATTGCGGATTTGCCTGAAAAAGTTGTGATGGATGAATACTGTTATCTTGCAAAACAGCAAGCCGTTTTATATCAAAAAGTTTTAGAAGACATTATGGGGCAAATCTCACAAGTCAGCGGAATTAATCGTCGTGGATTGATTTTCAAATTAATTACAGCATTAAAGCAAGTTTGCAACCACCCATATCAATACTTAAGAACAGGTGATTTAACAAAGGAAATGTCAGGTAAAACAGAAAAATTTATTTCTCTTTTAAATAACATCAATGAAAATAGCGAAAAAACACTTGTTTTTACTCAATATAAAGAAATGGGGCATTTATTAACTAATATTATCCAAGACGAAATGGGTTATGAGCCTCTATTCTTCCATGGCTCGCTAACAAGAACTCAACGTGATGAAATGCTGGATAAATTCCAGAACGATGACAACACAAAAACAATGATTTTATCACTAAAAGCAGGCGGAACAGGTTTGAACCTAACAAGTGCAACAAACGTTATTCATTATGATTTATGGTGGAATCCGGCAGTTGAAGATCAGGCAACTGACCGTACTTATCGTATCGGACAAGACAAAAACGTTATGGTTCACCGCTTAATCACTTTATCAACATTTGAAGAAAAGATTGACGAAATGATTAAAGCAAAAAAAGAACTTGCAGATTTGGCAGTCTTTGAAGGTGAAAAAATTATCACAGAATTATCAGACCAAGAAATTTATGATATATTCTCACTTTCGGGTTAATTAATGAAGCAAACCAAGTTCAGCATGGCTGGCGGATATTGGCGATTTTGTTGGTTAATTTCCCCGCAATATCGGTAAGCCACTCGTCAAATGCCATGTTAAATGGACTTTGCCATACCTGTAACATAAAAACAAGACCAATATTAAGCCGTCATGCCGAACTTTACCGATATCGTAGGCGAGAGCGTAACTCGAGCCGTATGAGACAGGTATGCAGCCAGCTGGCTTTAGCGTAAGCGTTAAAAAGCCGCGTGCGTGCTATTTCGGCATCTATCCAATAATCAGCGCCAGCAAGGATTTTATCTATAATTTCAAATTTTTTCAAAAATTATTTGGGACAGTTGTGGAATTTATTTCGGCATCTATCCGATAAACAACGCTAGCAAAGATTTTAACAAATTAAAAAATTTTCAAATGTTCATTTTCTTATAGTCAATCTTTCTAAAAATCTAACGAAACGAGTTAGTTTTGGTTCAGTTTCTCTTGTAATCGAATCAACAAGAATAGTTTTTGAGCCGGCAAGTTTACCTGCTAAAATATCGGTTAATGGTCTATCTCCTACCATTATGGCATTTTTAGGTTCAATATTTTTTGAAGCCAAATAATTTAAAAGAGATTTAGGAGATGGTTTATTTGCATGCCCGATAACATCAATACTGCATTGAACTTTAGCCTTTTCAATATATTCAACTTTTTTATTGTTACTCAAAATCGCAACTACAAATTTCCCACTTAATTTGTCAAACATTTCCAAAACCCAAGGTTCAAAAATACCACTTTTTGAGGCCATAACTGTACTATCCAAATCAAAAAGTATCGCCTTAATGCCTTGGCTTTCAAGCACAGAAGACTCTATATCTTTAACAGATACAAGATTATAATCAGGTTTTAAAAACATTTTCACCTATCTTTCGTTTTTTATTCCAATAGTTCGTGCAATCGCATACTTATAATCAATCGGAGCCTGTTCAAACGTTAAAACTAATTCATCATTAGTATTTGCAACATCAAGGACTTCACCTTTTTTATCAACGATTGAAACAACTTTAGTAACAAATTTTTCATTAGGAGTGATAATTTCTATCTCTTCATTTAAAAGCATTTTATTTTTTACTTTTACAAGGAAACCATTATCAGTTTTTTCCCAAAACTCACATAAAAAATCAGCTCCTGCAAGTCCTTTTGAAATATCATAACTATACCCATCAGAATCAGGTTTACCAACATAAAAACCTTGAGTGTAACCACGATTTCCAACTTTTCTTAATTCATCATATAAATCTTTAAAATCCGTTTTTCCTAAATCACAGTATCTGACAATCGCTTCTCTATAAGCCTTTGCAACCGCTGAAACATAGTATAGACTTTTTGTTCTTCCTTCAACTTTTAAACTATCTACACCTGCATCAATCAATTGAGGAATATATTCAATCAAATTCAAATCTTTTGGACTTAAAATATGAGTTCCTCTTTCATCTTCATTTATTTCAAAAGGCTGATCAGGACGAGTTTTTTCAAGCAATGTATAACTCCAACGACACGCTTGAGCACAACCGCCATGGTTTGCTTTACGTTCACCTCTTGTCATATAATCACTTAACAAGCATCTACCTGAAAATGATACACACTGTGCACCATGAACAAAAACTTCCAATTCCATGTCCGGTACTTTATTTTTTATTTCTGCAACCTCTGGAATAGAAAGCTCTCTAGCCAAAATCGCACGAGTTGCACCTAAATCTTGCCAAAATTTAACCGTTTCATAATTCAAAATATTAGTCTGTGTACTTACATGCATTTCTACGTCAGGCATGTATTTACGCACAGTATTATAAATTCCGAAGTCGGAAAAAATTATTGCATCAGGTTTTGCATCAGATATAATTTCAATACTTTGCTCTAAATTTCTAATATCTTCATTAAATGCAAAAATATTAAGCGTCATATACGCCTTCGCTCCAAGAGAATGAGCTAAATCAATAGACTCTTTCAGATTTTCGGCAGTGATTAACTCACCTTTCCTCATTGAGCGTAAACTAAAATCGCCCAAACCGAGGTAAACAGCGTCTGCACCATATCTAATTGCATATTCAAGTTTTTCTTTATTGCCTGCAGGCATCAACAATTCTGGTTTCTTCATAGTAATCTCATTTTATAAAAAACTAATTTGTTAATCAACAGATGATTTTTCTAACACAAATGTAACTGGTCCGTCATTAACTAAAGAAATATCCATCATAGCCCCGAAAACACCTGTTTTTACCGGCACCGTGTTACGCAGGATTTCACAAAAATCTTCGTAAAGTTTTTTTGCAATTTGAGGATGTTCAGCATTGTCAAAACTCGGACGAGTTCCCTTTTTACAATTACCAGCTAATGTAAACTGAGAAACCACCAAAATTTCACCCCAAATATCAACAACAGAATAATTCATCTTTTCATTTTCATCTTCAAAAACTCTAAGCTTTAAAATTTTATCAGCTAGCCATTTTGCATTTTCTAAATTATCACCTTTTTCCACGCCCAACAATAGCATCAAGCCTTTACCAATTTCACTATATAATTGTCCATCAATAGTAACAGATGAGCGTTTAACCCTTTGTAACACAATTTTCATTATCTAAATTTTCCCTAACTCTTTTTAATGTATTTAAGACTTTAGACAAACGGACATAATCATTGACATAAAATACCCCCATCTGCCTGTGCAAATGTTTTAATTTTTCCAAATCAAAAATATCAACCCCAATATCTATTGAACCAAGCTCATAATTTGACTCCAATGTTGTTTCTTTATAAATTAATGACTTATTTATATATTTCTCGTTAATTTTCACAAAATTCATTAACAAGTTTTTAGTTAACAACAAACATTCTTTGATATCAGGTTTTTCTGACAATAAAACATCTCTCAAAGTCAAATAATCTTCTCTAACTAATAAGATAGATTCAATCACTGATGAAATACACTCTATTTCTTTATCTAACAATTGCAAATTAGCACGATAATTCAATTTAGCATTAATTTTATTTGAAACATCAATAGTATTTTTATCAATTAATATGTCCTCTAATTGAGAATACTCAAAATCGCCAATATCAATTCCTTTTTTAGTCGTGTTGTAAAGTTTAAGCTTTGAAGAATATTTTTTAGCAAAAGACTTATAATATTCAGCAAACAAAGCAAAAGCATGCGAAGATGCAACATCCTCCCCAAATTTTGTTTTAACATTAAGAATCTGTTCATTAAGAGACATTATTCTAGTCTTAATACTCTTATCTATTGTAGCCTCATCTAGTTGTCTATGAGCAAACAAGTTCTTTCTTAACTGCTCTATATCCGACACATAAACTTCCCATCCATCATTGACTTTTCTACATTTAATCGCAGATAAAGGAGAATTTTTACTATAACATTCCCCATCCACGTAAGCCAAATCCTGTCCAACCAAAATAATAGGATTGCAGCCCATATACATCGCCGAATACAACGCATTATAAGCTACCGTTCCCTTTGTTTCAAAATAAAAGGGCTCAATATTTAACATATTATTATAAATACTATTCGCACCATTTTCTACTGAAGATGTAATAAATTTTGACTTAAACGGTAAAGACAAAACATTCAAATTAACATAAGGTTCTGCAATCAAACAAACATCACCCAAATCAAAATTTTTAACTAGTCCCGATGAGTCAAATTTTTCAATAATAGAAACAAAATCTGGTGTTATATCATTTTTCATCAATGTCGCAAACGAACTGGATACACCAAACAAAACAAATCTATCTCTATACTTTTTAATCACATCAAGATTTTCACCTAAACTTGGTCCAGCAGCAGCAATTATTGCAGGATAACCTTTTAATGTGTCTTTTAACTCACAAATAGGAGTACTCTTTTCTAAAACATCTAAATTACGACAAACATTAAATGCATAATCACCGCCAATTGCAGCTCGTTGTTGTGCGTTTGATTGGAAAACACCTTGCAATCTACCTAGTTTTTTAACCAATTCGTCCAAAACGCCATTTGCACGATTTAATCTATAATAAGAACAACATAATACTGCTGTTTTTGAGCGTGTAAAAAAACATTTTTCAAAATATTTATCAAACATGTCCAAATCGTTAGTCACAAAAACACGTTTTTTTGATAACAACTCTGACATGTCAACCATTTCTAACGCAACACGCAACAGCTCAATATTGGGCTCATATAAAATAACACTACCTTTAGAGTTTTCAACAATTTCACTAAAAATATACCCAAATCCCATGCCCATGACAACATGAATAGACTCACGATTATTATGACTCAAGGATTTAACAATTCTATTAGCCTCATCCTGGGCACCGTTTTGCTCATTTATAGGCATTCCATCTATCGATAAGTTTGGTTCATTTTTTTGTGTATAAATTAACTGTATTTCAGAACTTATAGACTCCAATGCTAATAATTTTTCACACAAAACCTTGTCGTAAATTTTTATATATTTCAAGTTTTTTTCTAAAATTTCATTTATCATCATGATAAATACATTATACATTGATATTTTTTTATTGAAATTTTGTAACAATTCTTTTAAATAAAAAATATTTATTTAAAAACGCTTGAAATTTATTTATATTTTAGTTAGCATAAAATAACCTAGACATTAATGATTAAAAGGAAGAGAAAAATGAACCCGATAATTAAAGAATTAGAAAAACAATACTTGGATAAAGAATTGCCTGAATTAAACCCTGGCGATACTGTTAAAGTTTTTGTAAGAATCGTTGAAGGAAACAAAGAAAGAACTCAGGCTTTCGAAGGTACTATTATTAAAAAACGTGGATCAGGTGTTGGTAAAACTATCACTGTAAGAAAAATTTTCCAAGGTGTTGGTGTTGAAAGAGTATTCCCTGTATACTCTCCACGTATTGAAAAAATTGCTGTACTTAGACGTGGTGAAGTTAGAAGAGCTAAACTTTACTACTTGAGAGAACGTTCAGGTAAAGCTACTAGAATTAAAGAAAAACTAGAAAAAAGATAAGAAGATTTTACCAAATGTCACACATACATTGGTATCCAGGACATATCGCCAAGGCTGAGAGAAAGTTAAAAGAACAACTCAGCCTTGTTGATGTTGTAATAGAAGTTTTAGATGCGAGGATTCCCTATAGCAGTATTTATCCAGATATAGAAAGACTGCTTGGAGAGATTCCTCGTCTTATTATTTTGAACAAATCAGATTTAGCTGATGAGTCCAAAACAAAAATTTGGATTAAAGAATTAAAAGAAAAAACCGGGCATGCTGTTATTGCATCTTCTTCACACAAGGGAAATGATTATTCGTCTATAGTCAACAAGCTAATAGAATTAGGTAAACCTAAAATGCTCAAACTTATGCAAAAGGGATTGTTGCCTAGACCTGTTAGGGTAATGGTTGTGGGCATGCCAAACGTTGGTAAATCCAGTATTATAAATAAACTGATAAAAAAATCAAAAACTAAAACCGGAGCCAAAGCAGGCGTAACAAGGATGCAACAATGGGTAAGAGTTAATCCAAGGGTAGACCTCCTTGACACCCCCGGAATAATCCCACTTAAACTTGATGACCAAAAAATTGCACAAAAACTGGCATTTGTTAATTCTGTCAGTGAAAATGCATACCAAAACGAAGAAGTTGCTACAGAACTACTTGAAATATTAAATAAAAAATATCACAAAGAATTATACGAATACTATAAACTTGAAGAAAACAAAGAAGCTACAATCGAAAACATAGCACACGCCCGCAATTGGATTGTATCTGGAGGGGATGCAGATATAACAAGAACAGCGGCATACATCTTAAAAGACTTTAGAGACGGAAAATCCGGCAAATTCACACTCGATGATATAAATGACTAATTTGATTGAATTTGATAAAGAAAATAAAAAAGAAAAATTCCTGATTGGAACTGATGAGGCTGGCAGAGGTCCGGCTGCTGGTCCTGTTTTTGCCGCTGCAGTTTGTTTTATAAATAAACCAACCGGAGTGCTTTTAGCGCTAAATGATTCAAAAAAACTTACCGAAAAAAAACGAGAAGAACTTTTTGATGAAATTAAAAAACAAGCTATCTATTCTATACAATATTCAACTATTGAAGATATTGAACAATTAAATATTTTAAACGCATCTTTGTTAGCAATGAAAAAAGCTTGCGAAGACGTTATAGCAAAACTTGAAGATAAGAATGTTGAAATATTTGTAGACGGTAACAAACTAATAAAAGACTTCAAATATAAACAACAATTTATTATAAAAGGGGATTCAAAGTCCGCAGCAATAGCAGCGGCAAGCATTCTTGCTAAAGTTTCAAGAGACAGACTAATGAAAGAATTAGACAAACAACATCCGCAATATAATTGGTCAAAAAACAAAGGATATCTATCTAAAGAACATATTGAAGCGATAAAAAAACACGGGATTACACAACACCACAGAAAACTTTTTCTAAGAAAAATTTTGCAACAAGAAACACCGACTCAACTAAGTCTAATAAAATAACTTATTCTGTTAAATCTTGTTAACAATTAACATTACAGCTCAATTTTATGCTAAAATTCTTGTTATAGAGGTGCAAATGAAAAAACGAAATATATTTTATATTTGTTTAGCTATTTTAGTTATTATTGGACTTATTTGGGCATTTATAGCCGGTCAAATGATTACCAAAAGTTTTAAAAAAGATATATTATCTAACACACTTCAAAAACAAAAAATTACAGTTCATGGCTTAATCGTTACAGAAACGAAAGACAGCGAAAAATATTGGGAAATATACGCCGAAGAAGGACACTATGATAGTGCCGATAAAGTTGTATTGCTTCACAATATTTTTGGCAATTTTTACAAAAACGGTGAAGTTGTTATGAGCTTTAAATCAGACAAAGGAACACTCACTGAAACTACCAAAAAAGTTGTCTTATATCAAAATTCATTGATGGTATACAAAAACGGTGAATATCTTTATGCCGATAAAATAACTTGGCAAGGCAAAGATGAAGAAATTAAAGCCAGTGGCAATATCGTGATGGAAGAAAAAAACAAAGTTAGACTTCATGCCGACAGCGCTACGCTTTCTGCTGATTGGAAAACTTTAAAAGTTAATGGGAAAGTAAAAACAGAACTTTTTAGTAAAAAAGGAATAAAACTATGAAAAAGTTAATTGCTATTTTATCAATAATAATACTAAGCACGCTTGTTGCACAAGCATCTGATTTAACAATAAAATCAGATAAACAGTCATACAATGTTGAAGAAGGACTTGGCAAATTTGAAGGAAATGTAAAAGTTCAAATTGAAGATATAACGGTAGAAAGCCCATACGCAGAAGTATCTATAAATAAAGAAGTTAAAGAACTGGATGAAGCCACATTTTTCAACAATCCCTACGTATATCAAATAAAAGACGGTAAAAAAAATGAAATTAAATCAAATATTTTAAAAGTTTCATTGCTGAAAAAAGTAATAACTGCATCTGGTGATGTTATTACCACTTCAACCACAGAACAAAAACCAACCGCAGTTATAACCTCTGACGAACAAGAATTTAACACAAAAACAAATGTAATGACGGCAACTGGAAACACAATAATTGAATATGATGATACAAAAACGTATTCAGATAAAGCTGTTGCAAAATTAAATTCTAATAATGAATTAGAAAAAATGGAAATTATCGGCAACGCTAAAATCACACAAGGTGATAAAAACACACTTATGGCAGATAGATTTAACTACGAAACTGCAACTCAAATAGCAATATCAGAAGGAAACGCTTATACTGATTTAACTTCAGAAAATGGAGACAGAATCCAAGTATGGGCAAATTATCAACAATACGACAAAAAGAACAACATAATAATTGCAAGCGGAAATGTTCGCGTTCACTACAAAGACTACGTTGCAGTTGGACCAAAAGCAACAGTTTATCCTGATAAAACAACAAAACAATTAAACGAGGTAATCTTCACTGGTCGGTCTAAAATCACAGAACAAGGACGATCTATAGAAGCAAATAAAATTATTATGTATATGAACCCAAAAGATTTTTATGCTGAAGGTGATGTGCTAACAAGTATTAGAAACATAAAAGAAACGAACAATAAAAAAGGTAAATAAAAATGACTCTTAGATTTTTAACATCAGGAGAATCTCACGGGAAATGCTTAAACGCAATTATAGAAGGGGTTCCTGCTGGAATAAATATAGATAAAAACTTTATCAATAACGAACTAAAACGCAGACAAGTTGGTTTCGGTCGAGGCGGGAGAATGCTTATTGAAACCGACACTATTGAAATAAAATCCGGAGTTAGACACGGAAAGTCGATAGCTTCGCCAATCTCACTAGAAATAAAAAATAAAGATTGGGAAAATTGGCAAATTGCAATGAACGATGAGCCTCAAAACCTTGAAGACAAGGAAATTGCCCAAATAATTGAGTCTAAAAAAATAACAAAATTACGCCCCGGGCATGCCGACTTTGCTGGTGCTGTCAAATATGATTTTGATGATATCCGAAACGTACTTGAACGCTCATCAGCAAGAGAAACAACGACTCGTGTTGCAGTTGGAGCCATTGCTAAATTAATTTTAAAAGAATTTGATATCCAAGGTTTTTCTCATGTAACTGAAATTGGAACAATCCAAGCGAACACAACAACCTTAAACATAAATGAAATACGTCAAAAAGCAGAAATTTCTGATTTGCGTTGCGCAGATGAACAAGCATACGAACTAATGAAACAAGAAATCATTAAAGCTGGTGAAAACGGAACCACATTAGGTGGAAAAATACAAATAATTTTCAACAATTTGCCTGTTGGTTTAGGTTCGTTCGTTCATTGGGATAAGAGACTTGATGGGCTTTTCGCCCAAGCACTAATGTCTATTCCTGCGGTCAAAGCAGTTGAAATTGGCATGGGAACGCAGGCAGGAAGACCTTGGGGTTGCGAAGTACACGATGAAATTTATTTTGAAAATAACAAAATAACAAGAAATACAAACAATGCCGGTGGTCTGGAAGGTGGAATGACAAACGGAGAACCATTAATCATAACCATAACAATGAAACCTATTCCAACAATGAAAACACCACTAAATTCAATAGATTATAAAACGAAACAACCGATACTGGCACACTTCGAAAGAGCTGACGTATGTGCGGTTCCTGCTTGTGGAATCGTTGCAGAGGCAATGTGCGCTATAGTTTTAGCAAATGCATTACTTGAAAAATTTGGACAAGATAATATTAACGAAATTAAAACCGCTTTTCAAGCATACAAACAACATTTGGAGCAAATATAGTGAAAAATATCGCTCTTACAGGGATGATGGGTAGTGGAAAAAGTGCGATTAGTAAAAGATTGCAAGCGCTATTACCGACTTATGAGCTTGTTGAAATGGATGAGCACATAGTTAATAGCGAAGGTCTTACAATAAATGAAATCTTTGAAAAACACGGAGAAACATATTTTAGAAATCTTGAAACCAATTTAATCAAATCATTTTCTCATAAAAACAATTTGATTATTTCTATGGGTGGTGGTGCGTTTCTAAGTGAAGAAAACAGAAGTTTATTTGCCAAAAACTCAATCACAATATATCTTAAAACAAATGCAGACACGATATATGAAAGGCTCAAAGAAGACTCTACACGTCCACTGTTAAAAACGGCAGATATAAAGTCCAAAATTGATAACCTATTACAAAACAGAAATGAAAAATATGAAATGGCAGATTATACAATTATTACAGATAATAAAAGTATTCAAGAACTAGCACAAGAAGTATTGGAGATATATAAAACAAATGGAAATTAAAAATCCTGATATAAACGTAACTATTAATGAAAAACCGTCATATAATTATCCAATTTTTATTGGAGAAAATTTGTTGCAAAATGCACAAGAATATATTTCTAAATACACTAATGCAAAAAAATTCCTGATTGTTACAAATGAAACTATAATTAATCTATATCCAAACGCACTTAATATTGAAAATTCCGAGTTTTTGATTTTAAAAGATGGAGAACAATATAAAAGTTTTGAAACCTACAAACTAATCTTAGACAAAGCACTTGAACTAAAACTGGAAAGAAAAGACGCACTAATTGCCTTTGGTGGTGGCGTTATTGGGGACATCACCGGTTTTTGCGCTGCGACATACCTAAGAGGTATCGACTTTATACAAATCCCAACTACACTACTCGCCCAAGTTGACTCATCAGTAGGCGGGAAAGTTGCGATAAACACGGATTATGGGAAAAATCTAATTGGAACATTTTACCAACCCAAATTAGTTTTAGCTGATATCTCAACACTAAAAACCCTAGATAACCGTCAATTTAAAACAGGATTGGCTGAAGTTATTAAATACGCATTTATTGAAAAAACTGCAATGTGTAATTTCAACTTTTTTGACTTCTTAACTTCAAATGTTTCAAAAATTAAAGAAAAAGACATGACTGTCTTGAAAGAAATGATTAAAATATGTTGCGAAATCAAAGCTAAAGTCGTCAACCAAGATGAACAAGAAAAAGGATTGAGAGCAATTTTAAACTTTGGTCATACCTACGCACATGCTATTGAAAAAGTTACAAACTACACCCATTTTACCCACGGTGAAGCTGTCGCAATCGGAATGAGATTTGCACTTGATTTGGCAAAAATGAAAAACTTAATATCAACAGAATACTATAATGCATCTATATCTTTAATCACAAAATATGCGTTAACGTATTTACTACCGGCATCCATAAAAAAAGAAGATTTAATTGCTGCTATGACCTTTGATAAAAAAGTAGTTGATAACAAAGTCAGATTTGTATTACCTACTGAAAAAGGTAAAGTAATAATTACATCTGACGTTAAATTGTAATCTTGCAATACAATTAATACAAAATGAACTTTTTTATTGATAAAACACTAACTACAATATATAATAATACAAACAGATTCAAGTTTAAGGAGATTAAAAATGGTCAAAAACCTTACCGCCGTAGAGAGAGAGAGAGAGAGAGAGTAAATACTAACACTCCCAAATTATACGATTTCAAATTTCCCTCAATAACAAAAAAAGCATTCACTTTGGCAGAAGTTTTGATAACATTAACAATTATAGGTGTTGTTTCTGCAATAACTGTTCCCAGTTTGGTCTCTAATGTCCAAGATTACGCTTACCGTAGCGCATTTATAAAAAACTATAGCCTAATAAAAAGTGCATACAATAAATCTATTGCTGATGGCGAACCTTTTTGGAATTCAAACTACAGCGATCAAGATAACTGGATGATAAGCCCTGATTATCAAAAAAATCCAAATCTTATAAAAAACTACTTTAAAATTCAAGGAAACCCAGTTGTCAAGACAAACGGTGCTGGTCCATACGCAATCGGCTATTTTTATCGAGGGAATAAAAATAGTGAAACTATAAACAACATTGCCAAATATCTTAATGGAAAACCTGCAAGTTTTATGTACAATGCCTCTGCATTTGCATTTCAATTAACTGACGGAACTATAATTGGGTTCTACATTACAAGTGGTCTTGCTTGGATGGTATATGTAGATGTTAACGGCGCACAAAAACCAAATACATTTGGAAAAGATATTTATTTATTACAAGGCACATATTGGAAACTAGACAGCAATGGAAACTATAGTCTTCTACCATGGGGCGCACCAGGAACAGGTAACTCTTGGAGAGGCACTGATGATGATTGCTATAAAAATTCAAACGGAAATAGTTGTGGCTATAAAATAGTTCAAAATAAAAACTTCAAAATCCCAAAAGAAAAAAACAACTAAATAAAAAAACAAACTAAAACTGACGAGCAGAGGCACTTTTTGTTGAAACAAACTCCACGCTGTCTGGAATAATTTCTATACTTCCGCCTCTGAAGTCAGGTATTTTGGCAGAAAAAAACATTAACCTGTGTATAGATTTAAACTGCACGGTAGGAATTACGGGCTCCGCTTGTAAAGAACAATCTATAGCAACGGATAAATATTTACGTCCGCGATAAGCTTGTTTTGAATTATAATAATAAATACTTCCGCTTTTTGCAGTGTCAAAAGCTAATTCTTGCAAATTTAAATACGATGTTTTTTCTGCAAGCATTTTTTTAACTTCATTCTGAGTAGCAGCATCATTAGAACAACCATGATTTTTTATAAAGGCTAAATTAGAACTCACGCTCTGCACCGCCATTTCCATAGAATTATGTTGATGCCACATAAAAGCAAGTTCCCAAATCCCCATAATCATAAAAAACAACAATGGGAAAATCATTGCATACTCTAAGGTGCTTTGCGCCTGTATCATGCACGAATTTAATCGTAAATATTTAGATTTTTCTTCATTTCGTGCCAAAAAGACTCCCTTCCAGAAGAATTTACTGTATCAACATTACTATGGTATTTATTATACCCTCTAATTAAATTTTCTGGCAAATCATGCCCTTGACTTAATATATTGTGAAGCCCCTCTAAAAAATCAACTTGGATATCTTTAAATAAAACATCAGCTTTAGCGATATCTTCATCAGCCTCAAAATGAACTAAAGCATGCCATGCCACAGAAATAGCTTTATCTGTACAATTTTTTGGAAATTTTAATAATGCGTCCCTTACAGACAAACGACCAACTAAAACATCCATAATCAAATTGGCTACCAGCTTACGCTCTTTACAAAAATCTTTTTTAAGTTTCTTCTCACTTTTCAAAGAAAACTTATGTATCTTTAACAAAAAATCTGTAAGTATTAAACACACATTTTTGAAGAACTGCATATTCTTTGAACCGCGTCATGTAACAAACCCAAATCATCGTTAAAATATGTATTAGCAAGTTTTAAAATAGCCTTATGGGCTGTTTCATTGCGAGATTTAGTCGTTTCATAAGAAAATTTCTTTCCTTTTTTTGTTCTTACTAAACTGCCTTTCTCTACCAATCTATCCATTACTGTTTTAATAGTCGTATAAGCTCTTGGACTATCTGTCCGTTGAACCATTTCAAAAACATCGTTTACAGTTATTTCTTTAGATAATTTATTTTCCTCAATATACCAAATAGCATTTAATATTGTGTTTTCAAGACTTCCGTGAGAAATACTCATGAATAACTCCTTAATTTCGTGTACTACAAATATAATAAGTCAAAAAAGATAAATGTCTAGTTAAAAATAACCTATTATTCAAAAACAAACCTAATTTTCCCTGGACCAAAGGTGTTATTTTCATACTCTTTGCCCATATAAATAACATTGTTTTTCATTTCAACCGAGGTATCAACAGGATGAGAACCACTTGCATACTGTTTTAACAAATCAGCTCTGTGCCCAAGCGCACCTGACTCTGATTTTATTTGCACAGCGGGTTGACATGCACTCACAAAGGGTATTATAACCGTTATTAATAATAAGCCAGTTGCTTTTTTAAACATTTCTATCCTTTCTACTACCATTATAACACATTAATCTAAACATGCCATATTTTTTTACAAAAAATATTTTACATTGTTTAAATAATTTTTATGATAAAAAATGCTTTGTTTGTAGTAAAATAAAGAAAAAATAGAGGTTTTAAAAGTTGATGAATGGGATAACGAAGGATACAAATTTTCATTTTATTGCAATCGGTGGAGTAGGGATGAGCGGTTTGGCGAAATACTTGTTGGAAGAAGGATTTAGCGTTAGCGGCTCAGATATTTCTGAAAGCAAATACTTCAATCAAGTTAAAGAAATGGGTGCCAACGTTTTCTTGGGACATAATGAAGCTAACCTAACAGCAAATTCAGTAGTTATAGCAAGCACTGCTATTAAAGGAACTAATCCTGAACTAATAAAAGCTAAAAAACTTAATATGAAAATATTACACCGCTCTGATTTACTTAAATTTATCGCAGAAAACTTTCAATCTCAAAAGGGTAAATTTATTGGTTTTTCAGGCACACATGGAAAAACCACTACAAGTGGTTTGGCTTCTTTTGTTTTACAAAAAGCAAATTTGCACCCCTCGTTTGTAGTTGGTGGTATTATTCCAGATATCAACACCAACGCCTATTCTCAAAGAGGAAATTTGTTTGTTGCGGAACTGGATGAATCCGATGGAACAATCCTAAAATATTCACCAGATATAACAGTCATAAATAACATTGAAGTTGACCACATCGATTTTTATGCAGATGGAATAAATTCTTTATTAAAAACATTTACAACATTTATTTCTAACTTAAAACCAACAGCAAAAATATTGATAAATAATGACTGCGATGGAAATCAAAAGTTAATGACTCTAAATACAAATTACAACTTTGTTACCTACGGATTAAACAATGCAAACTACACCGCTAAAAACATTAAATTTGATGGGAAGTTAACAAGCTTTGATTTATACAACAAAAATGATTTCCTAACACAAATAACGCTGTCTATTCACGGAACACATAATGTATACAACGCCTTAGCTGTTGCCGTAGCACTAATAGAAGCCGATATTAACATAAAAGATGTTGCTAAATACTTTGAACAATTTACAGGGATGGGACGCCGGTATCAACTAGTATCTCAAACAAATGAAGTTACCATTATAGATGATTATGCACACCACCCAAGTGAAATCAGCGCAACGCTGGAATGCGCAAAAAAATGCAATAAAGACAAAAGGATTGTTGCTATTTTCCAACCACACAGGTACACAAGACTGCATGGTTTATTTAATGACTTCTTAAATTGTTTTACAAACGCAGACAAAGTACTGGTTTTAGACACCTATGCCGCTAGTGAAAGACCTATAAACGGGCACACTTCAGAAGAATTTGCTAAAACTCTAAATGAAAAAGAGCAACAAAAAAGCATAAAATATATTAAAGGTAAAATAAACGAAATAACAGAAGAAATTTATTCTGAAATCCAAGAAAATGACATTGTAATTACCCTTGGAGCTGGTGATATAACAAAACTAGGCTACAACCTTGCAGCTAAATTAAGAGGGTAAAATGCAACATTTTACTAATTTTGAACTAAAAAATTATACAAGTTTTAAAATTGGCGGTAAAGCTAAAAATGTTTATTTTCCGGAAAATATTGAAGAATTTATTGATTTATTGCGTAAGTTAAAAAACTCGCTAATTTTAGGTGGAATGTCGAATGTTTTAATTTCATCCGATGGAATTGAACAAGATGTAATTTTAACAAAGAAGCTAAATCATTATGAAATTAATAATGATGAAATTATCGCTCAAGCTGGCGTTATGGGTCCAATATTAAGCAAAGTTGCAACAGAAAACAGCCTCAGCGGAATGGAATTTATGTGCGGTTTTCCAGGGACAATAGGCGGCATTGTAGCAATGAACGCAGGTGCACACAAACAATGCATAAGCGATATTTTTGTTGAAGCTAAAATCTTTGATAAAATTAACAAAAAAGTTTTAACCTTTACAAAAAAAGATATGTTGTTCGATTATCGAAAATCAATAATTTTAAACAGTGATTTTATTATATTAGAAACCAAATTCAAACTTAAAGAAGACGACAAATTCAAAATCGAAACAAGAGTAGCTGAAAATCAAAATTTTAGGAAAAATAAACAACCAAATCTAAGCAAACCTAATTGTGGGAGCGTATTTAAAAATCCACAGAACGACTCGGCAGGCAAGCTACTTGAAACCATTGGCGCAAAAAACTTTGCTGTTGGCGGCGCTAAAGTTTTTGAGAACCACGCAAATTTCATAATTAATTTTAATAATGCTACAAGCACTGATGTTTCCCTATTAATAAAAAAAATGTATAATGAAGTAAACAAAAAGTTTTCTATAAAGCTTCAACCGGAAGTTAGATTTATAGGAATAATGAATGAGGAAGAAAAACAAATATGGAACGAACTTTTGAAAGATTAGTTGATACAAATACAAAAATAGCAGTATTGGCGGGTGGAATGTCTAATGAACGAGAAGTTTCATTACGCTCAGGAAAAAACTGCCTCGCGGCTTTGCAAAGATTAGGATATAAAAATTCAATTCTAATAGATGTTGATGAAAATATCGTACAAAAACTAAAAGATGAAAAAATTGAAATTGCCTACAACGCACTTCATGGAAAATTTGGTGAAGATGGGTGCATTCAAGGTATACTTGAAATTTTAGGAATTAAATATACAGGATGTGGTGTTATGTCGTCTGCGTTATGCATGAACAAATATTACACAAAAGAGATGCTCAAATCAGCAGGAATACCACTAATAAACTCTGTTTTTATAAGAAAAGGCGAAAATGTAATAGAAAAAGTAAAAACATTGAAATACCCAATGATGATTAAACCGGTTTGTGAAGGCTCAAGCATTGGAATGTTTAAAGTTCATAATGAAAAAGAATTATTAGAAAAATTTAGTGAATCTGAAAAATTAAATCAAGATATTCTAATAGAAGAATTTCTAGTTGGGACTTGCGCAACAGTTGGGGTATTACAAGACAAAGATGAACTTTTTGCAACCGCTATTCTTGAATTTAGAACAAAAACTGAATGGTATGACTATGAAGCTAAATATACCGAAGGTTTAACAGAATTTATTTTACCTGCCAGCTTTAATGAAGAAATGACTAATAAAATAAAAGAAATTGCAATAAATTCACATTTAGCTTGTGGTTGCAATTCTTTATCAAGAGTTGATTTCTTGGTAGCAAATAACACGCCTTATGTTCTAGAAATCAATACCAGCCCTGGAATGACCGATTTAAGCGACCTACCGGCACAATCAAAATGCATAGGTATTTCTTATGACCAACTTGTACAACTTATTTTAAATTCAGCAGGATTACAAAAATAAATGAGCAACGAAGAACAAGAATTAGAACAAGCAAAACCTCGTGATGCAGAAGCAGCGATTGAGCGAAGAATGAAAACGTATAAAAAACAAAGAGAACTTCGCCGTAAGCGTATCCTGCTTAGTCGCTTGCGCGTTTTTTTACGAATTATACTAATTATCTTGTTAATATACGGAGGCTACCGTCTTTATAACTGTAAAATGTGGTATTTAAGCGCAAATGCGCTCAACACCGTAGAAAACTCTTCGTTAAAAATAATAGGTAATAACATAACCCCCAGCTACAAAATTCTAAACGAACTAAGAAGAGCTGGAATTAAACGCACGCCTATATTTTTACTTGAGACAAAAGAACTTGAACAAAGCATAGAAACACTTGTTCCAATAAAAAAAGTTTATATTCGTCGTTTTTGGTGGCCTGCGAGATTAGAAATAATGGTAGATGAAAGGATTCCAATCCTGACAATCGCACCAAGCGAGGATGTCGCCCCAATTGCGTATTTTGCACAGGGTGGGGTTTTAATCGGAAGGGATTATTTGCCACTCAATCCATCGTATAAAACATATCTTATACTAACCTACGGAACAAGAGGCGATGACTATAGAAATTGGGATGAAGAAAAAGTATCAAAAATCGAAAAATTAGCTCGATTAATAGAAATTAATTCGGGAGAAAAAATCGAATATCTTGATTTTAGAGACCCCAAAGATATTTACATAAAAATACAAACAACAACTCTTAGACTAGGTGAATTTAACACAACAGCACAAAAAAGAGTCAAAGCAATTGCACCACTTTTAGGTCAAGTCAAAAAAATGGACAAACCCGTTAAGTACATTGATTTAAGATGGGAAGAAGCACATTATATTAAATTGGAGTAAGTTATGAAAATAGCATTAGCACAGATAAAATTAATAATAGGCGATTTTGAAACGAATTTTAATACTATCGTTGACAATATAAAAAAAGCTGTAGAAAACGAAGCCCAATTAATTGTCTTCCCTGAGCAAACGGCTAACGTCAAAGGCGCAAAAGACCTACTTTACAGAAAAGAGTTTATTGAAAAAACAGAAGAATTAATAGATAAACTTTTGCCATATTCAAAAGATATTTCAATTTTAATTGGAACCGCAAGAACAAACAAAGATAACACTTTAAGCAACTCGATGTTACTATTAAGAAACGAAAAAATCGAAGTAGTTGCAAAACAATCAATACTCAATCAAACTGACTCAAAATATTTTTGTAACAAGAACTGGACACAAATTTTCAAAGTCGCAAAAACAAATTTTTATCCATTAATTGGCGACGACACACTGGAAAGCACAAATTATACAAAAGAAATAGATGATGCCGGACTGAAAAACACAGGCGTTAATTGGGTTATACATCTTAATTCAACACCCTTTCAAAAGGGCAAAACACCTATTCCTATAAAAAATGTTAATTATATTTCACTAAACCATATTGGATTGGCACAAGAACTAATTTACAACGGTGGATCTTATATATCAAACAAAAATGGTGATATACTAGAAATATTACCAACATTTGAAGAAAAATTAATTATTGTTGATACAGAAAACATTCCAACACCAAAACAACCAGAAAAATCAAACAAAGAAGAACAAATTTTTAAAGCATTATCTTTTGCATTCAAGGAATTTTGCAACATAAACCGTTTTACGAAAGCAATAATCGGACTTTCCGGAGGAATTGACTCTGCACTTAGTGCGGTAATTATGTGCGACGCCATAGGCGCTGAAAATGTTTTAGGTATAACAATGCCAAGCAAATACTCAACTGAAGGAAGCTGGAATGATTCTTATGATTTAGCCAAAAATCTTGGAATGGAATGCCGCACAATTCCAATTAAACCGCTTTTTGATACATTTATAAATGAAGTACAACGTCAGTCTTATTTTGATTTAGCAGAAGAAAATTTACAGGCTCGTCTACGCGGAAATATTTTAATGGCATTTTCTAACCGTGAGAACAGAGTACTTGTCTCAACCGGAAACAAATCAGAAGTAGCAATGGGCTACTGTACATTATATGGAGATACTTGCGGAGGAATAAACCTTATTTCAGACCTTTACAAGCAAGAGGTTTATTCTCTTTCAAATTGGATTAACAGAGATAAAGAAATTATTCCAGTTAACACTATCACAAAAGCGCCATCTGCAGAACTTAGACCAGACCAAAAAGATCAGGATTCCTTGCCACCGTATGAAATCCTAGATGAAATTTTGTACAGATTTATTGAAGAGAACCAAACTATAGATGAAATTTCACAAACATTTGATAAAAAATTAATCTGCGAAATAATAAACAAATTTAATGGAATGGAATTTAAACGCAACCAGCTTACATATTGCTTAAAACTAAGCAAAAAGGCGTTATTAGAACGCGATTATCCTGTTGTAAACAGATTTAAATACTAAATAAATCACGAATAAACAAACGGTGGTCCGTTTTTAATTTCAAGCAAAATATTTTCAGCAATAGTCTTTAATTCTGCAGGATTTTTACCTTGTTGAGCTTGCGCTAAAAATTCATCAATCAATGGTGATACGACGCTTGATTTTTTTGCATAAAAATTCTTTAACTCTACATCAACTAGCTTTCTTTGCAATTCTAACTCAGTTTGCGCATTTGTCTTAATCACCTCAGCTTGCTTAATTGCATCAAGTGCTTGTTTTCCAACATACCCACTTACAGTAACACCTGTTATTGATGCAAAAAGAGCACCTAAAACAGAATTATCAAAATTCACAATCCAATTATAAAAATGACCTCTTACATCATTGACGTGAGAATAAAAAGATGCCTTCCACCCCGGTTTTCCGGCAATTGCCTCAGCTGCTTCTTGAGTAATTTTTTCCACCTCTTGAACTACATCGTTTATATATTTTGATTTTTCTGCATCTTTCATTGGTAGTGAAGTCAAAGACTCCTCAATAAAAGATTTTTTAGCCTGCATTGAAACCATTATTTTTTTAATTATATCAAGAGTTTGTGTATCGTTATCTTTGCAATTAACAATCATAGACTTGACCATTTCTTGCATTTTTTGTGTATAACCTTCATAATGTCTTGCAGCTTTTTGAATATTTTTCAAAGAAACATACGAAAAAAGTCCCATAGCTATAGCAACAATACTTCCTAACAAAACATCATTAATTTTCTCATTTTTTTCTACTTTATTTTCTGATTTAAAACTTATAAAATTTTTAAAAGTTGGAGATATTCCCACATCTACCATATCAGGTTTCAAATACCTCTCTAACATCTTAGCCTTTTCACTCAGCATAGTTCTTTGAATCTGCATTTTGCCGGAAAATGTTTGGGTTTCTACCTCAATTAAATTTTCTTGCAAATTACGTTGCACTTTAGCTTCTTGCTTTTTGACCCATATTTCTTTAAAACCATCTACAAAATTTTTGCCAATAGCACCAAAAGCAGTCAAAGAAAATACGCCCAATGCACCTAAAATTGTTTTTCTCGTAGGATTTTGAATCATAGCATACGTTGCAAAATGAGTTTCTTCATTAAGTGCAATATTTCTAGGAACTTCAGGCAACGCTTTCCAAGTTGGTAAAGTCGCTTTTCTTTTTGCTGCTAATGAAATCAAAAATGTAGACAAACTCATCACAGCAAAAAACCCCGCCGTTACAAAACTGAGGCGTTTTAACGCTGAATTTTGCGGTTCATAATTTGAAGAAGTTCTCAATTTTTCGGGATACTGCAAATTTTTTGAAATTATCAAAGTATCATAAATTTCATGAATATCATTTTCCGGTTTGACAAGATTATTTACAACAACACCTTCCACAGTGTCTGAAGTTATTTTTCTTTGAGACTTTGTCAAATTCCTTTGATGCCTCAATGTTTCTGCATCTCTAAACTGCTGAATTGAGTTCATTTTCAACCTCTTCCTTATACTTACTCAAATTCAACAATGAGTCTTTAACTTTTTTTAATTCAAGTTCCATGTCTTGTTTTTCAATTTCCTTAATTATAATCTCTTCATCCTCTGAAGCTTTACCAAACAAAAACACAAAAACTTTTTTTCTTGCTAGTTTTAATCTTTCGAAAATAGATTTTTCTTTTGAATTTATAAATTCACCCCAAATTGCCGCCAATTTTTCTTGAACACCTTGTATATTTTCTTTTAAATTTTTAACAAATTGAGACAAATTAACAGCTATATTTTGAACAAAATTAACAAAAGATTGAGTCATTTTTAAAACGGGCACAGCAACAAATCGAATAATATTTGTCACCACATTTGCAACACGTTGCGGCATAAATTTTGAAAAAACCTCATTCAACATTTCAATTTTACGTAACTTATCAGCTAATTGTTCTTGTAATTTCAACAAAGTCAAATGAGCATCTCTTCTATCTTGAATAATCTGCTGCATATGCAATTTATCGGCTTTCATTCGAAGCCCCATGGCAAAGCACTCCGACCAAGTCATCTCCCCCGACTTTCTAACATCCGGTCTTTTATTTGAAACACCACCGCCCATTCCATTACAAATAGGACAAGAACCGGCAGGCATCCCATGCGGGCACATCCCGGGCTTTATTCTATTCATTCTGCTTGCAACAGGTGATGACATGTTCCCTCGTGTTTTATTATTTATACATCTTAAAAAATAAGGTGCTCGCCGTATTCTTCGAGAAGCATTCTGACTTATCACTTAATATGAATTACAGTTGCGGCACAGCTCCGGATTTTCACCAGATTTCCTTCTCAATAATAAAATTTTACAATATCAAACCAAGCAATCAAGTTTTAGTAAAGAATTGTAAGTAAGCAATTATGCTTGCTTATCAATTTTATGCTCCTGATCTTCATTCTTATCAGATTTTTCCATACCTAGAAATCTCATAATCGGATGGATTGTAACATGGCTAACTTGTGGTGCCAAAATTGCCAAACCAGCCACCGAACCGATTATTGAATTAATTTCATCTGCACCTTTCACAATATGATAATCTGCATCTTTTACTTGCGCACCGGCTGTTAACTTAGTTTTAATCTCATCTGTAAATTTAACTTTAGAGTTCAACTTATTAAATTCTGAAAGGCGTTGTTCTTTAGACATTCCTTTAATTTTTTGAAATGCCATAAAATCATCCAAGCCATTAAAATGCTCAAAACCATTTATACACTTACCATCTTTTTGAAATATTTTTTTGAACGCTTGAAAACCGGCTTTTCTAAATACAGGTAAAACCAAACCTAAATACACAGCCAAACATGTAATCTGATATAAAAATTCTTTAGTCGCTGCATACTTTTTAGTATCATCACTAATATTTTTATCAATCAAGATAAACGCAGGTCGTCCTGTTGCTTTAAGCCCAGTTTCAATTGTCATCGCAGTTTTAGTATTCTGAGCAATATTAACAAATGTAGGGTTAGTAAACATATTTACCATTGATATCATTATTTACTCCCTCCAATTGTTAAACCTGAATTATATTTTAATGGTTGAAACGCATTGTAAGTTTTTGACAACGGGGTAGCAGCACTAACCTGACCAACACTCATTTGTGGCAACACAGGAGGCACTTCATCTTCTTTTATATCTAAAACTTTAGCAACTTCTTCAGCGCAAACCGGACATTTTTTTGCTAATTTTTCTAATTTGCGTTTTTTATGTTCAGCCATAAAATCCATAATTGGATTTATCATTGCAGAACAAGCTGCTGGAATAATTACCAAAGCTGCGGCACACACACCAACGAAAGATAATGTTTTTGCGGCGGTTTTAGTAACTTCTTTTGACTTTCCATCACACATAATAGGTGCAATTATTTTACTTGCAGCCCACGCCACCGATAAATAACAAGGAATTGCTATTGCCTCAGTCAGCCCTTCTCTCATTGCTGTGTATTTTTTTGTCTCGTAGTCCTCATGCTTATCCATCATCGTAAACATAGGACGAAAAATCCCTTTTGCGGATGCGACGGCAACAACTGCATAAGAAGCGTTGTTATTTTCACCCAAGGCTTTACATAATCTTTCCAATAATGTTGCTTTACTCATAATACTTACTTAAAATCTCAACAAAATTTTTTTTGCTAGTTATATTAAGTATATTTTCTTACAAACAATATACTAATTGCAAGTTATCTTTGCGGAGTGTAAAATTAGTATATACTTGAGGATGCAACGTGAACTTATTTTTCTACCTAATATTAATATTTTGTGCAATATGCATCACACCTGCATACGCGCTTGACGTTGTTTATCCGAAGAAAAGCAACCCAACCATAAATGCAAAATCAACTTTTTTTATTGGAAATATCGGAAACGATAAAGAATTTTACATAAATAATAATAAAGTTCAAACATACAAAAACGGAGTATTTGTAGTAGTTGTACCGCTACAACAGGGATTAAACAACTTTGTTTTAAAATCCATCTCAAAAAATGGAAAAACATCACTGCTAAACTATCAAATAACAAGACCCAAACCTATTCAAACACAACAAAACAACAAAAAAACTACACTTGAAATAAAATCTTTTAATGAATTTATAATTGCGGAAGTAACAAAAGACCACAGCCCACTTCGAGAAAACCAAAATGATAACGCAAACAGAATTACTCATCTTCCCAAAGGAACGCTATTGTTATTAGATGCACAACAAGGAAACAACTACCGTGTTTTTGCAAATGACAATACTAAATATTGGATAAAATCAAATTACTTTAAAACATTAGAAAAAACAACAACTCAACAAATAAACTGTATTGAAGAATTTAATTATTCATACGACAAAAAATATGAATATTTTTCATTTAAAACTAATTCCTCAATCCCATACAAATTAACAGAAAAAACAAATGGGGTAGAAGTTACATTTTACTACGTTTCTCAAATCCCTGAACACTTAAACAAATTTGTACAAAACATAAAACTTGAAAATAACACACTAAGTTTCTTTATCCCACATCAAAAATTATGGGGATACGATTGTTATTTTGAAAACAAAAATATGGTTTTTCGATTAACAAGGGCTTTAAAATTTGACGCTCATAAACCATTAAACGATATTGTAATAGCTATTGACGCTGGACATGGTGGAACGGAAGCCGGCGCGATAGGACCAACCAGAATAAGAGAAGCAGAAATAACGCTGGATATTTCTAAAAAACTACAACGCATTTTAATTGCAGAAGGTGCAAAACCTTTCATGACAAGAACAAAAAATGAAAATGTTGGTTTATATGATAGGATTAACATGATAAAAGATGCAGCCCCGCTATTTTCAATAAGCATCCACGCTAACGCCCTACCAGATGGCGCAAACCCTTATGAACGGTACGGTACCAGCGTATACTACTATTACCCACAAGCCAAAGAATTTGCAAATACTATTAAAGAAACAATGACTGCATTTTTAAACACTAGAGACGATGGAACAAGACACGGTAGCTTTGTTTTAACAAGAATGACATCGCCAATTTCTGTACTAATAGAAACAGCTTATATGATAAACCCGTTTGATTATGAAAAACTAAATGATGACAAATTCAGAATGGAAATTGCCAAAAGTATAGTTATGGGAATAAAAGCATATCTAAACTCAACAGAACCAAAATAAACTATGATGGTACGGGCAAACCGCTTTGTTTACGCCAATTAATAACAACATCATAAGATTTTTCCAAACTAACGAACAATTTTACAAGTTCATCTACGCTTTTATTTTTTATCAATAATTGAATCAAATCTAAATATAAACATATAGCCTCATTAAGATAAACACATGTTTTACCTTTAACGGTATGGTCTATTCTTTGAATTGCACTATCTGTAACCTGCGTTTTATGGCTTGAAATATACTGTCTTAACTCACCAATTGCATAAAGTAATGACTCAGCATATATATCTGCCATCATCGGATTTTCTTGGAAATATTGAGTAACCAATCTTCCGCCCATAGACTTATTTGCAAGACTTTGGTTAAATCCGCCCATAGTTATCACAATATTTAATCTTATGCTATCAGGTGAGTACCCTTTTGAAATAGTCCATTCTTTCATTTTATCAGCCAATTTTTTAGGATATGCTGGACATCCCTCATTTAAATTCATTGAGTTAGACTCTGCATCCTTAATTTTATGGACTCTAGCCCAAGCACATGTTAAACTACGCCCAAACAAACGTCTTTCATCAGGGTGAGTATCCCAAAATTCTTGTAATAAAACTCTTTGTTTTGGTCTCAAATTATTAACATCAGCCAAATCTTTATCTGTTAAATCATACTCATTTTTAACTTTTTTATTTTCTTTTATTTTTTTCTTTCCTGAAAGTTTTTCTAATCGTTTTGCTTGAGCTTCATCTCTTTCTCTTGCTCTACGCTTAACTTCAAAAAACTTTTTCATCGAATTTTTAACCGGTCTACTTGAACTCAAACGCCAAGCATCGAACAACACCTCACTAAATAAATTAGCACACTCAGGATTATTTTTGAAAAACTCCCTATGTCTTTCCGGTTGCAAATAAACACGCTCAGGATTTTTAGCATAATAACTTATAAGACCTTCTGATATTTTATTTTTCTGCTCATCAGTAAGTTTACCCCTTGGAATATAAACCCCGCCTGTAACTTTCTCATAACGCTGAGCTTGTCTCAATCGTAAAGTTTCGGTAAACCTTTCTTTATACTCACTATCAGACAATTTCAACCGCCACGCATAATGTGGATGTCTTCTAGGAATATTCAAATCAGCTAAAACATGATGTATATCAGTTTTTGCATCGATATATTTTTCTATATCCGATAACGAATATGCGTTTGCCCAGTACAACTTTAACAACTGCAAAGAAAAATCTTCATCCGGAGAAAATAATTCATTTTCACCTGATTTAATTTGTTCTACAAAAGAACCTTTTCTTTTCCCTATATCATTTATTGATTTAACGTCTTCAAACTCAGGAAAAGCTGTTCTCACTTCATCTAAAGTTTCTGAAAACAATATATCATCATAAACTTTTTTATGCACATCAACTAGAGCTAAATCGTCTGGGTTTCCTGTTTCCATAACATATTCCACCGCTTTTCTAACCCGTTGAGGTACGATTTCTTCATCTTTACGAGTCTCTGCCTCATAAAGAATTTGCATAGTTTCTTCAAGTGATAAATCTTCAGCACCTTTAAAACTCATATAATAACGTGCACCTAAAAATGGGACGGATTGATGCTCTACCTTATCATTTGAATAATTATTAGAGATTGGTCCAGCCTTAGGCATAGTATTATTAAATTTTAACGACGTAACGATACTAGGATATATTTTCATCTTGTTTAAACCTTCTGCATTGATAACAAATATGAATTATTTTTTTTGCTACAATCTACGCAGTTTATTTACAATGATTTACACATTAATTCTATTATAAATAAACCTTTATGTCTAAAGCCTATAAAACAAAATCAGAACTAAACTTTGCAGATCTTTCTAAATACATAGATATTGCTTTTACAAAATCGTCCTTTTTAGCTTTTATTAAGGTGTTGCAAATGTTCAAATACAAATTCATTGCAGTATTTGAATCCAAACCATACAACCTGTGTTGCGTAAAGACCTTAGATAAAAGTTGCTTAACCTCCTTGCTAGCCTTAGAATTATCACGCGACATCAATTCATTGGTAAAATTGAACGTATCAAACAAACTTTTAGTATAAGCAATATCTATTTTTTGATTGTCTCTTAACAAACAATTAATACTAATACGCCCACAAACAGGAACACTCAACCCTCTAGCCTCTTCAAGTCTTAACAAATTAGGAATGAATTCTGATTTGTCTCGTCCTATTTTTTCATAATACTTTAAAACTTCATCTTGCATTTTTTTAGGATATAAAACAACATCTGTTTTTTTTGTTTTTTCCGCCTCTAAACGAGCTACAATATGTTTGTATGCCGAACGTAAAGAACGAGAAAAAGTATCTTTATCTTTTTTGTTTATAGCAAAATATTCGCTAATCCATAAATTTTCTTTTTCAGATAATGGATAATACCCACTTAGTTTTTGTGATGTATAGCTAGTATTTCCAGACTTTTTATCAAAAAAACAAAGTAGATTTCTTTTTACATTTTTCATAGAGCCAAAATTCCACATTTCGAATAATGTCGCTCTATAAATTTCTTTTGCTAAAATATTATCTTCATAAAAATCTCTAATATTCTTAGGTGGCGAATATATTCTCGATGGGTCTTTTTCATAATATTCAAATAAAGACTCTAAAATCTTTTGACTATGTGCAACTGGTAAATGACCTTTTGGAATAGACACATACCCATGAACTTTCTCAAAATTCGCACTTTTTGTCGCCGCAATCATATCCGCAATACGTTTACTAGCATCAGGGTCTGAATGTTTTAAAACGCTTGCATAATGCTTATTTCTTAATGGAATATTCAATATTTTCATAACAGAAGAAAAAGTAGAACTTTTAATACCCATTTGTTTTTCCAAATCAGCTAAAGAAAAACCTTCGCCCCAGTACATTTTCATAAGCTGCAAAGTAATATCATTATCTTTACTAAAATACTCATTTTTTCCATCTAAAATATCTCTCAAAAATGAACCATTTTGAGGCTTTGTTTCTAATTCATCAATAGATAAAACTTTACTAAATTCAGAAAATCTAGCTCTAACATCTTCCAAAGATTTAACATACATAATATCAAAATACGCTTGTTTATGAACATCTATTAAAGTTAAATTCTGAGTATTACCTCTTCTAAGTACAGAGTTTGCTAAATCCTCAACACGCTTAGGTAATCTAATATCTTCTTTTAATATTTCCGTAGCTTTTAATGTTTTCATGGCTTTTGACAAATCAACACACGCACCAGAAAAACTAACACAATAAGCTGGGTTAAAATAAATTTGATTTTGTGTCATTGGATAACTAGTTTTTAATGTTTGATTTGGTGTGTTTATTTTTTGCTTTGAATTATTAATATTTTTGTATTCATTTAATTTCAATGATAAAACTTGCATAAAATCCCTTTCTTTTTTTTAATATCAAAAGTTCTAAACAAATAATTTTGTTATTTTCTAAAATATAGTTAATAATTCTTAATAAAAAAACCTCCCCCAATTAAGGAGGAGGTTTAAATTTATATTACTTACAAAACTATGCGTTAGCACCAGATTTTGCAATAATTTCAGTTTCAATGTTACTTGGAACTTGCTCGTAGCATTTGAATTCCATTGAGAATGTACCACGACCTTGAGTTTTTGAACGAATATCAGTAGCATATCCGAACATTTCAGAAAGTGGAACGATAGCATTGATTTTTTGGATACCGGTACCTTCAATGATTTCCATACCTTCAACGCGACCACGTCTAGAAGAAATATCACCAATGATATCACCTGTATTTTCTTCCGGAACTTCAATTTCAACTTTCATCATAGGTTCAAGGATACAAGGTCTAGCTTTTTTAGTACCTTCTTTCATAGCCATAGAACCAGCGATTTTGAACGCCATTTCAGAAGAGTCAACTTCGTGGTAAGAACCATCGTAAAGTTCAACTTTAACGTCAATCATTGGGAATCCAGCTAAGATTCCGCCTTCAAGCGCTTCTTCCATACCTTTTCTAGCAGGTTCGATATATTCTTTAGGAATAGCACCACCAACGATTTTGTTTTCAAATACGAAGCCAGCATTTTCTTCTGCAGGAGAAATTCTAACTTTAACGTGTCCGTATTGACCTTTACCACCAGACTGACGGATGAATTTAGAATCTTGATCAGCGTTACCACGGATTGTTTCACGATAAGCAACTTGTGGTTTACCAACGTTAGCATCAACTTTAAATTCTCTCATCAAACGGTCTACGATGATGTCTAAGTGCAACTCACCCATACCAGAGATGATTGTTTGACCAGTTTCGTTATCTGATTTAACTCTGAAAGAAGGATCTTCTTCAGCAAGTTTTTGTAACGCAATACCCATTTTATCTTGGTCTGCTTTTGTTTTTGGCTCAATAGCAACAGAGATAACTGGATCTGGGAATGACATTTTTTCAAGGATAATTGGAGATTTTTCATCACACAATGTATCACCTGTAGTAGTATCTTTCAAACCAACTGCTGCACAGATATCACCAGCATATACTTCTGTAATTTCATTTCTTTGATCAGCATACATTTGAACAAGTCTTGAAATACGTTCTTTTTTGCCGTTAGTAGCATTTAATACGTATGAACCTGATGTTAATTTACCAGAATAAACACGTAGGAAAGTTAAACGACCTACGAATGGGTCTGTCATAACTTTAAATGCTAATGCAGAGAATGGTTCAGACTCAGATGAATGTCTTTCAACTTTTGTTCCATCTTCTAATTCACCTTCGATAGCTTTTACATCCACTGGAGATGGCAAGTAAGAAACAACGTTGTCTAACAATAATTGAACACCTTTGTTTTTAAATGCTGTACCACAGCAAACAGGAACAATTTTGTTATCACAAACAGCTTTTCTTAAAACTGCTTTTAACTCATCAACTGTTGGCTCTTCGCCTTCCAAGAACTTCATCATCAAGTCATCGTCTTGTTCTGAAATAGCTTCAACTAAAGCAGCTCTATATTCAGCAGCTTGATCAGCCAACTCAGCCGGAATATCAGTAACTTGAATATCTGTACCCAAATCATTTGTATAGATATGAGCTTTCATTTCCATCAAGTCAATGATGCCTTTAAATTCATCTTCAGCACCGATAGGTAATTGAATAGGATGAGCATTAGCACCAAGTCTATTTCTCAATTGATCAACTACGCGGAAGAAGTTAGCACCGGTTCTGTCCATTTTGTTAACAAATACCATTCTAGGTACTTCATATCTGTTAGCTTGTCTCCAAACTGTTTCAGATTGTGATTGAACACCACCAACTGCACAGAATACTGCAACTACACCGTCTAATACACGCAATGAACGTTCAACTTCGATTGTAAAGTCAACGTGCCCAGGGGTGTCGATGATGTTTAATTGGTGACCTTTCCACATAGCAGTAACTGCTGCTGATTGGATTGTGATACCACGTTCTTTTTCTTGTTCCATAAAGTCTGTTACAGCTGCACCATCGTGAGTTTCACCGATTTTGTGAGTTTTACCGGTATAAAACAAAATACGTTCTGTAGTAGTTGTTTTACCTGCATCAATGTGCGCTGCAATCCCAAAGTTTCTAACTTTTTCTAATGGGGTTTGTCTTGCCATTTTTGTGTTTCCTCATTTTATGTAATTTCTTAATTAAACAGCGTAAGAGCTATCTATAATAATTCTTACACAAAAATAAAGTTTGTAAAATATATGTTTACAAACTATAATAAAATAACAAAATTAACTTAAGGCGGGATATGTTTTCTAGGACACAACACACTATACTACTTACTCTTGCATACATGCTTGGAATTATTGCATTTTTTAAGAATTATGAATCCGCATTTTCATTAATCATTGCAATTGTTACAATATATTTATTTTTATCAAAAAAAATAACAAAGCTTTTTTCCATAATTTTAGTAACTGTTTTTATAAGCGGAATCCTATACACAAATCACAAAATGAAAACAGATGACCTTCTAAAAACACTAGCTCCAACAGACGCGACAATAACTGGATTTGTTTCAACTATTCCAACAACAACACACAAAAATAAAACAAAATTTTTTGTAAATGTAACGAACATAAAAACCAAAACAAAATCTTACAATACAAAGAGCAAAACGTACGTAACTATTGAAGACGAAAAAGAAAACTACAAAAAAATCAAAGTTGGAGATGAAATTGAGTTTTTCGCAAAATTAAGAATACCTCAAGATGCTACAAACCCATCACAATTCAGTTATCAAGACTACTTAAAAAACTTTAACACATTCACAACAGCATACGTTATTCCAAACGCTTGGGAAATAACAAATCCTCCGCAAACATTAAAATGGAAATTTATACAAAAATTAAACATACTACGTCAAAACATAATCACCCAACATAACAAAATCATAAAAACACCAAACATTGAAATATTAGGCGGTGTAGTTTTTGGAGATGATGCAATAAGCCCGCCCGAAGATATCAAATCAACATTTATTCAATCAGGATTAATGCACATACTAGCGGCATCAGGACTGAATGTGGCTTTAATCTTTGGGATATGGTATTTTCTATTTTCCAGACTAAAACTCCCATACAGATTTGGCATAACGACAGGAATATTTTTAATACTGATTTATACGTTAATGACAGGGCTTGGTCCACCTGTACTTAGGGCATCATTAATGCTAATATTCGCACTTATTGGTAAATTAATTAACAGAGACGCCGACAATATTGCATTACTTTTGCTTGTTGCAGCGATTCTTCTTATTTACAACCCCGCCGCACTATTTGATGTTGGGTTTCAATTATCTTTCACCGTAACATTGGGGCTGCTAATGTTATGCCCTCTACTAGCAGAAAAGACTTCAAATATACCACAAGTTATTGCCGGCGCAATCTACGTGCCTATAATAGCTCAACTAGTAATTGCACCTATTCAAATGTTTTATTTTAACAACTTTGCGATTTATTCAGTATTGGCTAATATTTGTTCAATCCCCCTTGTTAGCGCAATAAGCTTTATGGGTTTTACTAGCTCAATTTTCGCAGCAATTCCTAAATTCCCGATAATAATAATTGAAGCATTTGACTACATAATGAACCCAATACTAAGTGGACTTGTAAACATTTCAAACTTTTTTGCACACCTACCAAATGCACTACTCACAACAACTCAACTTCATCCATTACAAATTTGTTTATACTACATAATTATTGTATGTTTATTTTTAGCACTAAAAAATGGAATAAATAAAAAATTAACCTATACTACACTAACAACAATCTTATTATTGATAATAAGTATCATACCTCCGAAAAACACAAATCTTGAAACAATATTTTTTAATGTTGGAAATGCAGATGCAATTCTTGTTAAAACGCCAAACAACAAACACATCTTAATTGATACAGCTCGACTTCCATTTTTAGGTAATTATTCAGCTGCTAAATCAATAATATATGAATACTTAAAAGACAATGGAATTAAGGAAATTGAATACCTGATTTTAACCCACTTTGATGCTGACCACGCAGGAGGAGCAACAACATTGATGGACTTAATCACAATAAAAAATCTTGTAATTTCCCCATTCAAAGATGATGACGAACTTTCAATCTTGATTCCAGCCTATGCGCGGGAAAAAGGCATAAATATAATTTACCCAACAAAAGAAAAAACACTCTTAAAATACAAAACTGGAGAAATGAAAATCTACCAAGCACAAAACCAAAAACTTGATAGCAACAACTTATCAATAATAACAACATTTACAATAAATAATCAATCTATGCTATTAGCTGGAGACGCAGAAATTAGCGTACTAAATGAGCTAAACTTACCAAATAAAATTGATGTATTCAAGGTTGGACATCACGGCGCAGACAACACAGTTAATTCAGAATTTTTGCAAAAGAAAAAAACAAAGTTTGCCATTTTATCAACTGGACCTAGTGCCTACAATCATCCAACCCCCAACACGGTTTTCGAAATACAAAAATCTAACGCAACATTGCTAAGAACCGATGTCGACAACGCCATAAAAACAGTTATGACAAATAAAAAATTTAAAATTTACAAATTCCAGAAAAGGAAATGGAAAAAGGTGAATTAATTTTTTCGACAAGCCAAAAAAGCAATATTATTGGGTCTCACTTCATTTACATCTTTATTATAAATATCAGATTTGATTAAATCACCCGCCCGCTTATTTTTTACAGCACTTAACATATCATACATAGGTTCATCTGTACCGCCAGTAGGAATCCCCATTGCTCCACCAATGTCATTAGAGCCATATTCTTCATCATATCTAACCGAATAAGAGTTTTGGGTAGATCCATCAACTCTTAACAACAACTTGATATCTGGCAAAGCACTACCCTGATATGAACCTTTTTTTCTAGGTTCTTCACCAGCTAAAGTTTCTTCACCTAGGTTTCTTAAAAAACTACCGGCTGCTTGAGGATAGAATTTAGTTAAAATTGTCCATCCATCTGGGCAACCATCTAAGTCAAAATACATTACAGCCCCAGACGGGATATCCGATTTTACCTTCTTTAATTCTTCATATTTTTTGTTTAAAACCTGAAACTGTACATTATTCATTGTTTCATTTTTTAGTTGTCTTGAAATCATTGGAGCAGACATTCCAAGCGCAATTGTCCCTATCAACAATACAATCATCGCCTCGACTAAAGAAAACGCTTTTGCTGGGATTAAACTTAGCCCTTGTGGTACAAATTCTAGTGGCTTTAGCCCTTGTGGTGCGTCAAAACGACTCACCCTATCATTCGCTAGCTTTTGTGGTGTTAAAATTTGTTCTTTTCTTTCTTTTTTTGATTTTAAATTCATTTTTTTACCTTCCTATATTAATTAATTTTAATGGTGATAATTTTCTTATATTAACCTTGTTTTGTTGGTTTCAACATTGTGCAAGTCCTTGTGGTGTTAGCCCTTGCGGTGCGTCAAAACGACGCACCCTACCGCTCTGACATTTTCCGTTAGCATTAACCCTACTGTAATCAAACGTCATGCCGAAGTTACCGATATCGTAGGCAAGAGCTTTAGCTCGCGCCGTACGAGACAGGTATGCAGCCAGCTGGCTTTTAGCGTAAGCGTTAAAAAGCCGCGTGCGTGCTGTTTCAGCATCTGACCGACTTCGCATGAAGTCAACAAACACAAGTCCTTTTTCAATCTATGTTTATTAGTTAGATGCTGAAATAAATTCAGCATAATAGCTAAATTTTTAAAGGGATTTTTAGATTTTTGATTAAAATTTTCATCATGAACACTTATTTTTTGACCAAAAAGAGAATTTAGTGGGCTAGCAATTGCCCCCCCCCCTAGTATTATGCGGGTTTTTGCCGTTTTGTATTCCATAAAATTTTCCCTGCTTTCTATCGTCATTGTAAACCCAACCTTCTTTAATTCACAAAAATTATATTAAATTTTTCTATTAATTGCAACACCAATTTCAAAAACTAATTATTTATAAAACTTGCCAAAACAAAATTTTTCTGTATAATAAAATTATTACAGCAGTTAATTATAATTTTATGCATTAAGGCATGTTCAGATTATCAGAGTTTAGTTTGCTGTTCTTATGAGGATTAACGGTTTAGCCGCAAAAAATGAGTGTATGTAGATTTAATTACAAATATATAAAAGAAAAAGCCACGCCAGGAAGCTGGAGACGTGGTTATGAAGCATCAAAAACTGGTATTGTTACCAATATTGAGCAAAAACTTGCTGGAATTGAAGCAAAAGTAAAAGGCAACTTTAAAGACCATTATGATGTAAGTTTAAGCTTTACAAAATCGGGTGTCAAAGCACAATGTAGCTGTCCATTGAAGGAAGAATGGTGTAAACATTCAATTGCTGTTGGTCTAAAAGTCATTGAAGATGGGATTTATGACAATTATTTGTTAAAAACCCATGACATAGCACCTGATTTATCAGATATTAATACCGATTTAACAGAAGAACCCGATGGAGATTATATTTTCCACTTTAATCCAAAACGCAGACAAAACTTTTTCTCTCTACTTGTAATGGATAGAAATACAGGAAAAGTAATAAGGGACATCGAAGCTGTTTTAAGAAAAATAATAGCAGAACAAAAAGAACATCCACAAATCCAATTAAATAACTCACAAAAAATAGAAATAGCTATTTTCCAAATGTTGCTAAAAAAATCAAGATTGGATAAAAAAGCAGGCTGGTACGATGTTCCAATTGCTAAATTTGATGAATTTTTCCAAATATTATCAAAAGCAGATGAGGTTATTGATGGAAAAACCAAAAGCAGATTGAAATTCATAACAGAACCTTGGATGCTTACTTTATCCGTAAACTTTTCAATGGTTGGTAATGTTCTTTTGGCTTTACATTGGGTCAGAAGCGATGGAAAAGATATTTTACCACTTGACGAAGTAAGATATTTTTCACGACAGCTAAAATGGGGACGTTACAAAAACTTAATTTTCCCTACAAATATTGAAGTATCGGCAATCCCACAAAATCTTACAAAATCCACATTTACAGATGTTAAAGATGCTGATGGTGCAAAATTTTTGTATGAAGAATTACCAAAACTTCGTGCGCTTATGCCAACAGAAGTTTCTGAGCTAATAGACAAATTAACATTGGAACAAAGACCGCCATTGAATGTTGTTACAATGGGGTTAGATTATGATGGAGCGCTAAAGGCTGCATTAGAATTTGAATATGATGGAACCAGAGTTCCATATTCAAAGAACACAGACAAAACTCCTTATGTAACAATTAAAAAACCTAAAGAAGACTTATTATACTGGGTCAAACGGAACACTAAACACGAACAAATGGCTTATCAAATGCTATTGGCGTGTAAATTTGCGCCAATGCAAACAAACAACCTAGCATTGGAAAAAGAAAATGCTGTAGATTTTTATAATTATTACATGTCAAAAGCTGGAGATGGCTGGAAATTTGAAGAAAAAGACGATATGAGTTTCTTCAAACTTGCAAAAAACAAATTCAAACTTTGCGCAAGAATAGATTTTTCTCCGGACACAATTGATAGTTTTGAGGTTGAACTATTTGGACTGTTAAATGATGAAGAAATCCCGTTTAACGAAGTTTACGATATAGTGGTTGAAGGCGACAAGTATTATAGGGTTAAAAATGCCGGATTTGTTGAAGTTCCATCCCAAAATGTATACTCATTGTTACGTGCATTCAACACTTTTGATGTATTTAAAAACGACAAAGACATTTATATTGTAAAAACATTCCGTGCAGGCGTTATTTCAGAAATGGAAAACTTAGGTATTGAACTTAAAATGTCACGACGTTTCTCTAAGTTCTGGAAACAAATTTCAACGTTCTCAATCACAGATACTCCGGCTATTCCAAAAGGAATCAATGCTGAGCTTAGAGAATACCAGCAAAAAGGGTTTGGCTGGCTATGGTTCTTGTATCAATATGGTTTGAATGGTATTCTTGCAGATGATATGGGGCTTGGAAAAACTCTTCAAGCATTAGTGTTGCTTAAAAAAGCAAAAGAAAAAAACGGCAAAAAACCATCACTTGTAATTTGCCCAACTTCAGTTGTATTTAACTGGGAAAGTGAAATAGAAAAGTTTGCTCCTGATTTATCATGCCTAAAATTAACCGGCGTAGACCGAAAAGAAATGTTTAAAGAAATTAAGAACCACGATATTGTTATAACAAGTTACGCTCTTGTTCGTCGTGATATAGAAAAACTTAAGAAGAAAGATTTTAGGTATATTATTCTTGATGAATCACAAAATATTAAGAACGCAGATTCTCAAACTGCACAAAGCGTGAAACAATTAAAATGCACACACAAATTAGCTTTATCCGGTACGCCAATTGAAAACCGACTTGAAGAATTATGGTCAATATTTGATTTCTTAATGCCCGGTTTCTTATTCGATAAACATGAGTTTAATTATCGTTATGTTACACCAATTATGGAACGTGAGGATAAAACTACAGAAAAACGATTAAAACAACAAATTTATCCATTTATTTTGCGACGCATGAAACGAGATGTAGCAAAAGATTTGCCGGATAAGATTGAAAACGTTGCTTTCTGTGAAATGACACCTGAGCAAAAAGATTTCTATATTGACGTTTTAAACTCAACAAAAGAAGAAATCTTTAAAACTATTGATGAAGTTGGCTTTGAAAAATCAAAAATGTCTATTTTCTCTGCATTACTTAGATTACGTCAAATTTGCTGTCACCCAAAACTTTATGATAAAGACTATGTTAAGGGGGTTATCGGGTCTGGTAAATTTGAACAATTAAAAGAAATGTTGAAAGAAATTATTAGTGAAGGACATAGAGTGCTGCTTTTCAGTCAGTTTGTTGATATGCTTGATATTGTGAAAGCTTGGTTGGAACGAGAAGGTATTAAACACGAGTATTTAACAGGTAAAACTAAAAACAGACAACAAGCTGTTGAAAACTTTAATAATAATCCTACAATACCTGTATTCTTAATCAGCTTAAAGGCAGGAGGAACTGGACTTAACTTAACAGGTGCAGATTATGTAATTCATTACGACCCTTGGTGGAACCCTGCTGTTGAAGATCAAGCAACAGATCGTGCATATCGTATCGGTCAAACTAAAAAGGTCTTTGTTTACAGATTAATAACGAAAAATTCCGTAGAAGAAAAAATTCAAAAACTTAAATCAAGAAAAAGAGACCTTGTTGACAGCGTAATTTCTGTAGATAGAAATATAAGTAAATCATTAACGATGGATGATATTAGAGATATATTCTCTGTTGATTAATCTGTTATTTAGAATTAATTTTAAAAAATTATTATTTATTGGTGAATTATAATTTAACAGTGAATTATATATGTAAATACTCGTAAAAAAGTAGCCTAAAGTCTAATTACTATTTTATATTTGTGTTAAAATGAAGAAAAATTTTATTATTTTAAAAATTAGGGACGAGGATTTTATATAATGATAAGCTTACTTTTAAAGTTAATGGGAGACCCAAACGAACGCAAAATCAAAAAAGTTATGCCAATTGTTGAGCATATCAATGCATTAGAAGAAGAGTTTGAAAAACTTTCTGATGAACAATTACGAGCAAAAACTGACGAATTTAAAGAAATTTTAGCGAAACGCCCAACTTCAACAAATGTGTATGAAGATAGAAAACTTGAAAAAGAAGCACTAGACAAAATTTTACCGGAAGCATTTGCTGTCGTTAGAGAAGCAGGCAAAAGGGTTTTAAACATGCGCCACTTTGATGTGCAATTAATAGGGGGTATTTTCTTGCACGAAGCTCATATTGCAGAAATGCGAACCGGTGAAGGAAAAACTCTTGTAGCTACATTGCCTGCGTACCTTAACGCTTTAACCGGCAAAGGTGTCCACGTTATCACTGTAAACGATTACCTTGCAAAACGCGATAGCGAGTGGATGGGCAAGATTTATAAATTTTTAGGCTTAAGTGTTGGTGTTGTTCTATCAGATAGAGAACATAATGACTTTGAACTAAAACGCCAAGCATATCGTTGCGATATTACTTACGGTACAAATAATGAGTTTGGATTTGATTATTTAAGAGATAACATGGCTTCATCTCCTGAACAGCTCGTACAAAGACCTGTGAATTATGCTATTATAGACGAAGTTGATTCTATTTTAATTGACGAAGCAAGAACGCCATTGATTATTTCCGGACGACTAGACAAGTCCGCAGAAACTTACAAAATGATGGCAAGAATTGCACCTCAATTAGAAAAAAACGTAGATTATGAAGTAGATGAAAAAAATAAAAATGTTATTTTGACAGAAGATGGGATTGATAAAGCACAAGAATTAATCGGCGTCAAAGATTTGTTTGATATTTCAACTCAGTACGCCCATCACCTTCTTCAGGCATTAAAAGCAAAAGAATTATTCAAACTTGATACTGATTATGTCATCAAAAATGGCGAAGTTGTTATCGTTGATGAGTTTACTGGCAGATTAATGGACGGTAGACGTTGGTCGGACGGCTTGCATCAAGCTGTTGAAGCAAAAGAAGGAGTTAAAATTCAAGACGAAACACAAACTCTTGCAAGTATTACGTTCCAAAACTTATTTAGGTTGTATCCAAAATTGTCTGGTATGACAGGTACCGCGATGACAGAAGAGGCGGAATTTGGCAAGATTTATAACCTAGAAGTAACTGTTATTCCAACAAATAAAAAAGATGTAAGATATGATTTACCTGACGTTATCTACAAAACAGAGATACAGAAATATAAGTCCGTAGTAGATGAAATTGTTGAAATGAATAAGATTGGACGTCCCGTTTTGGTCGGTACAATTAGTATTGACAGATCAGAATATCTCTCAAATTTGTTAAAGCAAAAAGGTATAAAACATAATGTGCTAAATGCAAAACATCATGAACGAGAAGCATATATTATTGCGCAGGCTGGCAGATATGGCGCAGTTACGATTGCGACGAATATGGCTGGTCGTGGTACAGATATTTTATTAGGTGGAAACCCTGAGTATTTAGCTAAAGAAGAACTAGAGAAAAAAGGAATTACGCCTGACTCTCAAAATTATGAAACAATAAAAAATTACACATTAGAACAAGCACGCAAGAGTTGCGAAGATGACCATGCAAAAGTTGTTGCCGCAGGAGGCTTACACGTAATCGGTACAGAACGACACGAATCACGTCGTATAGACAACCAACTCAGAGGTCGTGCGGCCAGACAAGGAGACCCTGGGTCAACTAGGTTTTTCCTTTCTTTGCAAGATAATTTAATGCGAATTTTCGGTGGGGAAAAACTTATCAACATTATGAACATGCTTAATGTTGAGGAGGATATGGCAATTGAACATGGATTAATAACCCGCCAAATTGAAGCTGCGCAAAGAAAAGTTGAAGTTTATCACTTCGATATAAGAAAAAGCGTACTTGAATATGATGATGTTATGAATATGCAGCGTGAAAAATTCTATACTCAACGACGAAAAGTATTGAATGGTACAGATTTACGTGAAGACATTAATTATATGATTGAACGTGAAACTCATAGAATTTTGAGTAGTTATATTTCTCCGGAAATGAATCCCGACGAATACATTTTCGAAGATTTACAAGGATTAATTAGAGAAATACATTCCGTAATGCCTCAATTAAGTTCACTGGATGTAAAAGATGTTCAAGGTTTAAAATTTGATTTATTGTATGATAAATTCAAAAATCTTGCGATAAACGCATACAAACAACATGAAGAAAATACTATTGATTTTTATAACAAAATAGTTTCTCAGTACGAAGAAAATCCAATTCTCCAAGAAACATTTTCTTCAAATAATATAGTAAGAGGACTTGAGCGTGATATATTGCTTAGGGTCGTTGATAATCAATGGATTGACCATCTGCATAATATTGATATGCTAAGAGACGGTATTGGCTTAAGGGCTTATGGACAAAAAGACCCATTGATTGAGTACAAAAGAGAGGCTTACGATTTATTTAACAAAATGATGTACGAAATTCAGTCTGAAACTGTTCGCCATCTATTTAGAGCAAAATTCGGATTTCAAATTATAAACATGGCTGGAATTGAAGAACATCAGATGAATGATGAACTATAAACCAAAAGAGGAAGCGAAAATAGCTTCCTCTTCAATTATATATAAAAACTACCGTTTTGTTTAAATAATGCACCCATATCGTCATCATAACTATTACTTCCTGGGAACAAAAATAATTCATTAGAATTTTGTTGCGAATAATTTCTTGGATTCATGTCAAATAGATTTTGTTCCTGAGACATATCTTTGTTGATGTTTGGCGAGTTCACTCTAATATAATGATGAGTTTGCCTGATGTTGTTAATGTTTTGCAAGTCGTTGATACTCATAAGCCCCATACCTTTCTTTAAATAATTTATACTTAACTTGTTAATTACTTTATCGACAAAATCAAAAATTTCTTTAATCAAGAAACAATATATAAAAATCAGAAACCAACTAAAAGTCACTATTTATCACAATTTAGAGGATTAAAATTCAACTTAATAATTATTAACATTTTATTAGTTTTGTAATTTTATAAACTATTTATTAATTTTTGAGCTTTTAATCTTATTTCTTCATCCAATTTTAGCAAATCACTAATATTGGCATTTTCAAGAGCAATATGTTCATTTAATAATATTTCAACAATTTTAATTATATCTGATAACTTAATTTTATTATCAAGAAATGCTAAGACAGCTTCTTCATTTGCTGCATTTAAGACACAAGGAAACGTTTTCCCTTTCTTTCCAGCTTCAAATGCCAATTTTAAAGCAGGAAACTTCTCAAAATCCGGTTCTTCAAACGTAAGCTGTGCAATTTTTGCGAAATCAAAACTCTCAGTTTCAATACCTTCTACACGCTTAGGATAAAGCAAAGCATACTGAATTGGAATATGCATACTTGGTATACCTAACTGAGCAATAACACTACCATCGTTATGTTCAATAGCACTGTGTATAATGCTTTGAGGATGAATAACAACTTTTATATTATCATAATCCATATTAAACAAATGATGCGCCTCTATAACTTCTAAGCCTTTGTTCATAAGGGTTGCAGAATCTATTGTAATTTTTTTTCCCATGTTCCATTTTGGATGTTTAAGAGCATCGGTTACTGTAGCATTATTTATTTCATTTTTTGTTTTTCTTAAAAAGGGTCCGCCAGAAGCTGTTATTAATAATTTTTTAGGTTTATTTTGTGAATTATTTAGACATTGAAATATAGCACTGTGTTCGCTATCAACAGGTAAAATTTCAGTTTCATACTCTTTTGCCAAAGACATAACAATATCACCGGCTATTACCAGTGTTTCTTTATTAGCCAAGGCAATTCTTTTTTTCTTTTTTATAGCCTCAATTGTTGGAAGAAGCCCGATTTTTCCGGAGACGGCAACAAGCACCGTGTCAATTTCTTCGTCTGTTGCTAGTTTAACCAACCCTTCATCACCATAAAAAATTTCAAGATTTGGAAAATCTTTTGATAAAAGAATTGCATCTTCCTTTTTTGTAACAGAAACTTTTTTAGGGGTAAACTTGTTGATTTGTTTTTTTATTAATTCAAGATTTTTACCTGCGGCAAGCGAAATTACTTGTATTTCTTCTTGCAAACAAGAAACTACCTCTAACGCTTGCGTACCTATTGAGCCTGTAGAACCTAAAATCGAAATTTTTTTCATAAGCTAATTATATACTAAAATTTTTTCTATTCAATAAAATTAATATTTGCACCTACTCAACAATTTGTGGTATATTATGAGAGGAGTGAGGAGAATGAAAAAAATTTCTGAAAATTATCCTATAAAAATTTCAATATTAATGCCTGCATATAATACCCCAGAAGAGTATTTAAGAGAGGCTATAGAAAGCATACTTAACCAAACCTATCGAGACTATGAGTTTATAATTATTAACGATGGTTCAACGAATAATGTTAAAGATGTTATTCTATCATACAAAGATGAAAGAATTTTATATATTGAAAATGAAAAAAATCTAGGCTTAATAAAAACACTTAACAAAGGAATAACCATTGCGAAAGGGAAATACATTGCGAGAATGGACTCTGATGACATTTCAAAACCACAACGACTAGAAAAAACACTCGCATTTATGGAAGCAAATCCAAATGTAGGTGCGGTCGGCTGTCATGCACTTGCAACGCCAATAAAATACAAATACACAACTCCTTGCGAAAATAAGGTTATCACTCCATTTTTAAGATATATTGCAAATTGCATGATGCACCCAACAATGCTTATTCGCAAATCAATACTTGAAAAATACAATCTAAAATATGATGAAAAATATATTCATTGCGAAGATTACAAACTATGGATTGAAATGGACAAACACTCCAACCTTGCAAATATTCCAGAAGTTTTGCTCATACATCGCGTATACGATGAGGCTATATCTGTAAAATTTGCAGAATTACAACAACATATTTCATCTAAAATTTTATGGGAAAACATTACAGAAGCACCAGAAAAAAGAAACTTTTTCCTTAAAAATGCAGTTAATAAATACTTCGCTAATAAAAAAATAACCCTATTTGATTTAATGATTGTCATTTTCGCAATAAAACGAATGGTAAAATATCTTAAATCAAAAATGACACCTGACTTTTACAGTTATATCGACAACACATACAAAATGAATTTTATTAATTTTTTAAAACTGGCGCCGGCAAACAAACTAACTATTGCCATAATTTGGGCTACCGATATAATGGAAACTGTTGGCTACGATGAAGACGCTAAAATAACCCTAACAAAAAGAATTATGCAAATGTCAAAGAAAAAACATTGAGGATTTAAAGATGGCAACAAAACTTTTATTAATATCACAAGAAAAAGTTCACGCAGCTGTTAATGGTGCAACAAAAGTACTCTATTTTTTTGCCAATGAAATGGCTCGTCGCGGTTATGAAATAGTTGTTACATACCCCACTAAAGAATTTCCTCAAGTTGACCCAAATTTGGATAAGTCCGTTAAGTTTTACAATATGGATTATCTTAATATAACGGGATTCAAATCAAAAAGACGTAAAATCAGCCTAGCTGACAGATACATAAGATGGAGATGCCCTGAGGCTTTAAAACAAACTCGTTATGATGAAATATCAGACAAAATTGAATACATAGTTGAAAAAGAAAAACCGGATATTATTATTCCATTTTTTGCACATGTCGCATGCCAGATTTTGTTTGAAAAACAATACGAAATTCCGGTTATTCAGATGTATCATACCCATCCAAAGGTTTATCACATTCCTGCAAACTGGTTTGATAAAAAAGCAAAACAAATGGCTTTATTTTTCAATCATTGCGTAAAAAAAATATCCGCTTTACAAGTTTTCTTCCCTTCTTACGTTGAATATATGAAACCATATTACAATGGAAGAATTAGAGTTATACACAATCCTGTCAAAATGCCGGAAGAACAAGTTGATTTAACAAAAACAAAGAAAAAAATTATCTATTTATCAAGAATAGACAAAAATAAAGGCCAATCGCTATTAATCGATTCGTTTGCCAGAATAATGCAAAGTTACCCGGATTGGAAGCTGTTGCTATATGGTGACTTTGAACCCCAAAAATACCGTGAAGTAATAGTAAAACAAATTGCAAAATACAAATTAGAAAAACAAGTTAAAATAATGGGCGTTACTAACACCCCTGCAAAAGCGTTTTTAGATGCTGACTTTGGGGCATACACAAGTGCATTTGAAGGATTTCCTTTAGGTTTATCTGAAGCTTTAGCCGCAGGATTGCCTTGTATTGGACTTAAAACAGCAACAGGTATAAATGAACTAATCATAGACAGAGAAAACGGGTTATTAACAGAACCTCATTTTATGGATATTACCAGAAAACTAACGGAATTAATGAATAACCAACCATTAAGATTTAAATACGGACAAAAAGCTAGAGAATCCATGAAAAAATATTCAGTTGAAATGTTCTTTGCAAAATGGGACGCACTAATAGAAGATACATTAGCTGATCGCAAATAAATTCAATTATTTCACTCAAATATAGGATACGATTTCAACTAATTCCTTGTATATTAAAGACAAAGGAGGAAGAACATGTCAATATCATTTAGTGGTTTAGCATCAGGATTAGATACGGATTCTTGGATTTCAGCATTGGTTGATGCAAAAAAAGCATCATGGATTAAACCATTAGAAGAACAAAAAACAAGTTTAGGCTACCAAAAAACGGCTATAAACAGTGTCAAAAGTACTTATTCTTCCTTATTAAGTGCAACTCAAACATTTACTGATTCAAGATTTGGAACAGCTAAAGATATTTTTGCATCTAACAGCGTCTCTGTTTCAGATACTAAAAAAATCACAGCAATGGTTACCAATTCAACACCAAGACAAAACTTATCAATGCAAGTATTGCAATTAGCTTCTCCAACAAAAGTTACAAGCGCTTTTTCTGTAGCTTCATCAATAGATGAAAACACATCCGTATCATCCATATCAAGCGGAAATGTAACAGAGGGAAGTATGAGCTTTTATGTTGGAGGAAAAAGATTTTCTGTTGATATAAGCCTTGAAGACACATTAGGTGATGTTGCTGAAAAAATGAAATCAATTGCCGTTGACGAAAATGGAAATTCATTGATTGACGTCAGTTTTGATGATGGTAAATTTTCTATTGCTTCAGCTACAGGAAACGACCAAATTAGAATAGGTTCAAACTTTGATACTTCAAATTTCATGTCTGCCTTAGCATTAAAAAACAATGAAGATGGTACTGTCTCAAGTGCTTATGCTGTTTCAGCAATAGATTTAACTAAACCTCTTACAAGTGTTGACTCTGGATTTTTCAAATACGATAAAAACGGAGAAAAAGTTCCAGCAATAGAAGAAGGTACTTTTACAATTGGTGGCGCAGAAATAACCGTTACAGAAAATACAACGATGAATGAATTAATATCTAGAATTAATTCCGCATCAAACGCCAATGCAACAGCGTTTTATGACACAGTTCAAAATAAAATGGTTATCACTTCAAAACAAGACGGTGCATTTAACGTAAATATAGAAGGTGGGACTTCTAACATAACCGATATTTTAGGATTAACTCAAAACGGAGATATAATTCCAGAAACTCAACAACTTGGTCAAAATGCTAAAGTTATAATAAACGGCTCAACAATAGAAACTTATTCAAACACAATCACAAGTGAGGTTTCAGGGGTTGCAGGATTGACTTTAGACATAAAAAGCATTACGGAAGAAGGCGAAACCATAGATATATCAATCGGTCAGGACACTGATTCTATTGTTAAAGAAGTAGAAACACTGATTAACGCAATTAATGAAATGATTACAACTAGCGATAAAGCAACTGCATCAGGTGCGGCATTGCAGTACGATACATCAATCAATTCATTAAGAAGTGATGTAAGAATGACTTTAACAACAGCAGCTAACGGCGCTGATAAATATAAAACATTAGCATCTATTGGTATAACAACGGGTAAAGTTGGTACATCATTAGAGGCAGATACTAATAAATTTGAAATAGATAAAGATAAACTAATAGAAGCCCTAAAAACAGATCCACAAGCCGTAAAAGATTTACTAATTGGAAATGGTGAAGAAGGCTCGACAGGAATAGTTCAAAACGTACAAGATATTGTAAATGACGCGCTAGACGCAGAAAAAGGCTTTTTTGCGAATCGTGAAACAACTATAAATTCTCAAATTTCAAACATAACATCACGAATAGATTCAAAAACCTCTCAACTAACAAAATATCAGGAAAGATTAGAAATTCAATTCCAAAACATGGAAAAACAGATTTCTAAACTACAATCACAGCAAAGTCAAATGAGCTCTGTTCTAGGTGTATAATTTTTATTTATATAAAGTGTTAACTTTTTTTGCAAAATCCTCTTTATATTTGTAATTATTGCTTTTCATGCTACAATATAGTTATTGAAATATATAAATGGGGAGTAGAATTTTGGGAAACCAGACTAATTTATTTGGAGACGGAAAGATAGTTCCAGTCAATATTAGAGACGAAATGAAGCGCTCGTACATAGATTATGCGATGTCAGTTATTGTAGGTCGTGCATTGCCAGACGTTCGAGACGGTTTAAAACCAGTTCATAGACGTATTTTGTTCGCTATGAATGAACTTGGCATGACACCTGATAAACCATTCAAGAAAAGTGCCAGAATCGTTGGTGAAGTTCTTGGTAAATACCACCCACACGGTGATACAGCAGTTTATGAATCTTTAGTTCGTATGGCTCAGCCGTTTGCAACTCGTTATTTAACAATCGACGGGCATGGAAACTTCGGTTCAGTTGACGGAGATTCAGCAGCTGCGATGCGTTATACCGAGGCTCGTATGCACAAAATTACCCAATCAATGCTAGCTGATATTGATTGCGAAACAGTTGACTTTGAACCAAACTTTGATGGTTCTTTAGAAGAACCTTCTGTATTGCCTGTAAGATTACCAATGATGCTTTTAAACGGTGTTGCGGGTATCGCGGTAGGTATGGCTACAAATATCCCTCCTCACAACTTAAGAGAAATTGTTGATGGAACTGTTGCCTTGATTGATAATCCTGATATTTCTATAGAAGGATTGATGCATCATATTAAAGGACCTGATTTCCCAACAGCAGCAACAATTGTTGGTTTAGGCGATATTAAGCAAGCATACATGACTGGTCGTGGTTCTATTAAGATGCAGGCGGTTGCTCAATTTGAAGAAATACCGGGGGGAAATGGACGTCAAGCAAGAACTGCTATTATTGTTACAGAAATTCCTTATCAGGTTAACAAAGCAGCTCTTATTGAGAAAATTGCCGAATTGGTTAGAGATAAGAAAATCGAAGGCATTTCTGATTTAAGAGACGAATCTGACCGTGAAGGTATGAGAATTGTTATTGAGCTTAAACGTGATGCTAAACCTGAAGTTGTTAAAAATAACTTGTTTAAGTTTACTCAATTAAGAACTTCTTTCGGTGTAAATATGCTAGCATTGGTTGGAAAACAACCACGATTGATGAACTTAAAAGACGTGTTGACGGAGTTTATTGAACACCGTGTTGAAATTGTTACACGTCGTACAATTTTCTTCTTGAAAAAAGCTCGTCAACGTGCACATATTTTAGCTGGTTTATTAATTGCATTAGGTAGTCTAGATGAAGTTATTGAACTTATCAAAAAATCTAAAACTACAGAAGATGCTAGAAATGGCTTAATGAAACGTTTTGGCTTAGATGCAGATCAAGCAAATGCTATTCTTGAAATGCAATTAAGACGTTTAACAGGATTAGAACAAGACAAAATTAAAGCTGAATACGATGATTTAAAACAAAAAATCGCTGAATATGAAGCTATTTTGGCTGATAGACAAAAAGTTCTAAACATTATTAAAGAAGAATTAAACGAAGATAAAGAAAAATACGGTGATGATAGACGCACTCAAATTGTTCCTGAACAAGATGAGATGACTATTGAAGACTTAACACCAAACGTAGCAATGGCAGTGTTTATCACCCGCCAAGGTTACTTAAAACGTATTTCAATGGATACATTTGAACGTCAAAATCGTGCTACAAGAGGTAAAGGCGGAATCAAAACTAAAGAAGATGATGATGTTGGACACTTCTTTACAGCAATGATGCACGATAAAGTATTGTTCTTCTCAAGTAAAGGTCTTGTTTATAGCTTGAATGTATATGACTTCCCAGAAGGTCAAAGACAAGCTAAAGGACTACCTATTGTCAACGTACTTCCAATCGAACAAGACGAAAGAATTACAGCGGTTGTTCCTGTATCTAACTTTGATCCTAACCAAAATCTTATTATGCTTACTCAAAACGGCTACATTAAGAAAATCGGTTTGGATAACTTCTCAAATATTAGACGCTCAGGTATTATTGCAATCGGACTTGAAGAAGGTGATGCACTTAACTGGGTTAAACTTTCCAACGAAAATGATGAAATTGTTATCGGTACATCATGCGGTATGGCAATCAGATTCCCACTTAACGAACTTAGACCACTCGGTCGTTCGGCTCGCGGCGTAAATTCTATGAAATTACGTCAAGGGGATAACATCATTGGTTGTGATATTGTTCCTAGAGACTATGACGCAGATTTGCTAGTTGCAACGTCTGATGGTTTTGGAAAACGATCTAAATTATCCGAGTTCAGAACTCAAAACAGAGGTGGTATCGGTTTGATTGCTACTAAATTCAAGACTATTCAATCCAGATTAGTTGCATTAACTATTGTTGATGAAGAAGATGAAATTATGGTAGTTACAGCAAGTGGTGTTGTAAGTAGAATCAAAGCTTCTGATATTTCTCGTCAAGGTAGACCTGCAACAGGAGTAAAAATGCAAAACTTAGGCGCTGGTGATTCAGTCGTAACAATCAACAAAATTGTTTCGCCTGATGACGACGACGCTGTAAAAGAATTTGCAACAGCAGCAGAAAGCTCAAGTGATGAACCTTCCGCTCAAATTAAACTAACTGATATCACTGAAGAATAATTAATCAATATAAAAATAAAAAGCCCTAATTCATTACAAGAATTAGGGCTTTTTTATAGATTATTTAGTACTCTTCATTATAAAATTTTACAAACTTTTTATACATTTTTACAAATATATTTTCTTTTTTAAGAGTTTTTTTAATTTTAGTTATAGTTTCAACTTGATTTTCAAATTTTTTATTATTTTGCCGTTGATAAGCAGGATAACCGAACACTATCCTGCGCTTTGCAGTTTGCAAGAAATTTGAAACGAATCTATTTTCAAAATGCCCCATATTTTTTCCATTTATCAAAGCAAAAGTTACACCTTCCGCTCGTGGTTTCAATGCCAATCCTTTTTTATAATCGAAAGTTGAATAAATTAATTTAATTTCATCTTGATTTGTCCCAATTTTGCTAATTTGATTAGCAGCCTTTCTAATGTATACAGCTCCATATCGATTTTTAATATCACGAAGAGTTGCACGTAATGCTTTATTATGAACGACTTTCGCTTTAAACGACGGGCTATATTGTGTATTATTATTGACTTTCATTTTTCACCTATATTTGATTATAAGTCTTAAAATGCAATTTTGCGATAAATTTAAGCTTATCTTTCGTATACATTTGAGCAAACTTTTTACCGGCAATCAATACCTTATCAGACGCGCCTTTAGGTAATTCTAATTCATAACGCTTACTTAATGTCTGCATTCTATTAACATATTCCGCCCTTGCAAGAACTGATGCTGCCGCAACTGCAATATCTTCTTCGCCTCTAACACGTTGTTCTAATGTTATATTTTTCCCTTTATCAATAAGTGCATTTTTTATTAAATTTTCATTTCCAAATTTATCAGAAAGTGCATAATCGCATGGAGATTTTTCTAAAATATTTTCTATAACTCTGGCATGCCCCCATGCCAAAAGCTTATTTAAATTATTAAATTTTGCATAAAGTTCATTATACTTTTCATTTCCAACAACAACAACCGAATGAACAGCATTAGCCTTAATTATTCCAGCTAATTTGATAATTTTTTCATCTGATAGTTTTTTGCTATCTTTTATTCCTTCTTGAATAAATCTTTTTGAATTTTCTTCTGTTGCCAAAACACCAGCAACTACAAGAGGTCCAAAAAAGTCACCCTTTCCAGATTCATCAACTCCAATATGAGGGAATGGTATTTCTTCATTTTGTTGAGGCTTAATTTTAGCCACACCAACAGATTGCTGATAATTTACTTGCTTTGTGTTAAATGCACGCAAAAAATCATCCACCAATGAACTCACGTCACTACCTTGTATTAAAAATTTGCCACTGTTATATAAAACAGCAATACCCAGAGACGTCTTTGCCCGAAATTGCGCATATTGCTGTTCCGAAAATTCTGCGCCAATCCCTTCAAAATATGCCCTAATTTTACTAAAATCCGATTTATCAAATTTGCTAGTATAAGTATTCATAAGCCAATTCTAGCATACAAAAAACTTTTTAAAAATATAAAAGAAAGTTTTTAACAAAACTTTTGATAATTCTACAAATATATTTTTTTAAAATTATTAGTGACAATTGCAGAAAATCGCCGAAACTATGTATTTAATACAATAATTATTTTTTTACACAATATAAAAAAGCTACATTTTTAGGACGAACTTCAGTTAAATTATTTTGATAAATACTAGACGATTTTGACGCATCAAAACTATAATAAACATTCCTGTCTGCAGAATAGTTTGGAATTTCAGCATTCGCATCATTTTTGAGACTTACAGAAACCGAACCACTAACCCAAGACCATCCTTGATTAGCATTTTCCCACGGTCCCAGCCACGTTGCCTTGATATTAGGGACCCCAGCTTGTTGAATTACACCACTGCTAGCAGCACCACCACCTGTATTTCTAATAAAAACTCCTGCAGAATTTGAAATAACACTAGTCAATGGAAGCCACCCAGAAGGACAAACTGTTGAATTAAAAGCCATTACTGCATCTTTAGGAACTAAGCTTGATTTAAACTCTTCCTTTAACTCCTCAAATTTATTGTTTATTTCCTGTTTCAAAGCCGAGCCTAAAGTTGATATTTTGCTATTTAATGTTGACGAATCAACTTTTTCATCCAGCTGCGATTGCAAAGATTCAATATCATCATAATCTCTACTCTTTTCTCCATTTAAAAGACTTTGCAAATTTGAATTATTCAAAGTATTTTTAATAGTTGCTATATCAGCATCTAAAGATTTAATATAATCAACATAAGCCGCTACGTCTTTGCAATCTAAGATACCAGTTATTTTTCCAGCGTTTGCATCACTTTTATCATCAACATTCTCAATTTTTTTGTTCAAAATTTGTGTTTGAATGCTTGTAAAATCATTGTGTTTTAATTGTTTTGTAATCATTGGGGCAGAAAAGCCAAGGACAAGAGTCCCAATCAACAATGCAATCATGGCTTCGGCTACGGAAAATGCGCTTGTTGGTTTTAGATTCATCATTTTTAATCCTTTCTTTACTAATTCATATAATGCTAATTTTTGTTGTCCTTGTTTTTGCTGTGTTAATTCTAGTATCGCTAGTCCTTGTTGTGCGTATAAACGCACCCTACCATTTGCACAAAACTCCCTATCTTCACCATAAGCAGGCGTCATGCCGAATTTATTTCGGCATGACGATTGTTTTTTTGTGGTGTTTTGAAGTTCTTGATTTTTTAGCTGTTTCAGCATCTGTCTAACATCGAATGAAGCCGATAAACACAAGTCCTTCGCCAAGCTTCGTTTACCGGTTAGATGTCGAAATAAATTCAGCATGTCTGCTAAATTCTTGAATAGATTTTGAGGTTTTTGATTAAATTTTTCACATTGAACACTTATTTTTTGACAATCAGGAGAATTTAATGAACTTTCAAATCGCCCCTTCCTAGCAAATTGCGGGTTTTCGCCATTTTGTTCTTTCTCATTATTCCATCTCCTGCTTTATGTTAGCTTAGTCAAGCCGTCCTTAAATTCATAGAAATTATACTAAATTTTTCTATGAATAGCAAGGTTTATCAAATAAATTCAACGTGTATTAAAATGTACGCTTTTTATTTATTAACTAGTAAAAATTCATAATTATCGATAAAAATATCTTGCTTAACAAAACTTAGGAGCATGGCAATATTTATCATGGTTATGATAGAATTTTGATATATGAGGGAAAAATTATGATAGAAATTAAAGATGTAGAACATGTAGCAAAATTAGCTAGACTTGAGCTTACAGAGGAAGAAAAACAAAAATTTTCAACACAATTGAGTAGTATTTTAGAGTATGTTGAAGAGATGAACGAGGTTGATACAACTGATGTTCAGCCAATGTCTCATGCCATTCATTTCGTAAATGTTATGAGAGAAGATAAAGTAAAATACGAACAAACAAAAGAAGAATTGATGAAAAATGCACCTGTCGAAGAAGATGGATTTTTCATGGTTCCGAAAATCAACTAATAAAAAAATCAGGGATATGTAGTAAATTAGTGGGGAAGAATGACTAAATATATATTTGTAACAGGTGGTGTTGTATCATCCTTAGGTAAAGGTATTGTTGCCGCATCTTTAGGTAAATTGCTTACTGCGAGAGGGTATTCTGTTGTTATACAAAAATTCGACCCATATATAAATGTCGACCCAGGGACAATGAGTCCATTTCAACATGGTGAAGTTTTTGTAACCGACGACGGTGCTGAAACTGACCTTGATTTAGGACACTATGAACGATTCACAAATACAAATTTGGGTAAAATAAACAACGTTACATCTGGTAGTGTTTATCAAACAGTTATCAAAAAGGAACGCAGAGGCGATTATTTAGGTGCGACGGTTCAAACAATCCCGCATATTACAAATGAAATTAAATCCAGACTCAAAAAAGCAACAGCTCAATTTAAACCGGACTTCTTGATTGCAGAAATTGGCGGGACTATCGGTGACATTGAAAGTTTGCCATTTATTGAGTCAATTCGTCAATTCCGTTCGGAAGTAGGCTATGGTAATAGTATTTCTATCCACGTAACATTGATTCCATACTTACCTGCAGCCGGTGAAATGAAGACAAAACCATCACAACATAGTGTCACAACATTAAGAAGTTACGGTATTCAACCGGAAATTCTTGTTTGTAGAACATCTAAACCTATACCTAAAAAAGAAATTGAAAAACTGGCTCTATTCTGCTCCGTTCCAAAAGAAGCAGTTATTGAGTGCAAAGATTTAAAATCAATTTACGAAGTACCTCTAGCACTTGAATCACAAAATCTTGCAGGTGTAGTTCTTTCAAGATTGCAAATGAAAGATAAAAAACCAAAACTAGACAATTGGATTAAACTAGTTGATAAAATTAAAAACCCTAAAAAAACATTTAACATTGTAATTGCAGGCAAATACACAAAATTAAGTGACGCTTACATTTCAGTTGTTGAATCATTAAAACATGCCGGTTATGCCCACGAAGCTCAGATTAATATTAAATGGGTTGCATCTGATGAATGCGTAGATATGACTAAAGCGAAAGAAGCTATGAAAGATGTAGATGCGCTTGTTGTCCCCGGAGGTTTTGGTGTTAGGGGAATTGAAGGGAAGTTAAATGTAATCAGAATTGCACGTGAAAAAAATATTCCATTTTTGGGACTATGCTTAGGCATGCAATGTGCGGTTATTGAATATGCTAGAAATGTTGTAGGCTGGAAAGATGCAAACTCTACTGAATTTGAAGAAGGAACTACGCATCCGGTAATAGATATAATGCTTGAACAAAAAAATGTTGATGGCTATGGCGGAACAATGAGACTTGGGCAATATGAATGCCATCTTAAAAAAGGGTCAAAAGCTCACAAAGCCTATGGCACGGATGTCATCTACGAAAGACACAGACATAGATATGAAGTAAACCACGAACTTAGGGACAAAATAGCTGAGGCAGGATTGGTATTTTCTGGAATGTCTCCAAACGGAATGCTTGCAGAAATCGTAGAAATTCCACAAAATGACTGGTTTGTAGCTTGTCAATTCCATCCTGAATTTAAGTCCAGACCAGAAAAACCTCATCCGCTGTTTGAAGGTTTAATCGCAGCAGTAGATAAACAAAAAACTAGAAAGTAGTAAAATATGCAAGTAAATTTTGACGCAAGGGCAATAAACAGAGGAATAACAAGAACTGCAAAATCTTTGCAGACTCCAAATGATAGATTAGGACAGACTTTGTTACAAAGGGATGCTAATGCACCCGTTGAAATTAAAGAAATAATGCAAAATAGTCAATTAGTAAAAATGGCTCAAGATTTTTATAACAAATTTGTAAAATAGCACAAAGAGGAAATATAAAATGGAAAAAATACAAAGACAACATCCAAAAGAACAAGACAAAATTCAACGACGTTCTAATTTCGACGCAGTAGAAGAAAATTTAACAGCAGAACAAGTTAAACTTGAAGCTTCAAGATGCTTAACTTGTAAAAACGCTCGTTGCGTTCAAGGCTGTCCTGTAAATATTAAAATTCCTGACTTTATAGCAGCACTTAAACAAAATGATTTAGAAAAAGCTGGAGATGTAATTAGAGAAACAAGTCTTCTTCCATCTGTATGCGGTAGAGTTTGCCCACAAGAACGTCAATGTGAAGGCAAATGTGTACTTGGCATAAAAGGAGAACCTGTAGCAATAGGTGCGTTAGAAAGATATGTTGGCGATAATACAGCGATGAAAGTTGGAGAAATTAAACCATCCGGCAAAAAAGTTGCTGTTGTTGGCTCAGGCTGCGCCGGAATTACAGCCGCTGCAGATTTAAGAAAAGCCGGACATGAAGTTGTTGTGTTTGAAGCACTTCACAAGTTAGGGGGCGTTTTAAGATATGGTATTCCTCCATTCAGACTTCCTAGAACTGTTTTGGATAGAGAAATTGAAACGCTTAAAAGCATTGGTGTTAAATTTGAAACTAACGTAATTGTAGGCAAATCAATCACAATTAACCAACTTAAAGAAGACGGTTTTGACGCAATATTTATTTGCTCTGGTGCAGGTTTACCAAAAATGATGGGAATCCCTGGTGAAAACTTAAACGGTGTATTCTCAGCTAACGAGTTTTTGACTCGCGTGAACTTGATGGGCGCAAATAAATCAGAAACGCCAACTCCATTGCGCGTAGGTAAAAAAGCTGCAATCATTGGTGGCGGAAACGTTGCAATGGACGCAGCAAGAACAGCTGTTCGTGTTGGTTTTGAAGAAGTTTCTATTCTATACAGACGAACAGAAGCTGAACTGCCTGCTCGATTAGAAGAAATCAGACATGCTAAAGAAGAAGGTGTTATCTTCAGATTCTTACACGCACCTGCTGAAATCTACGACAAAGACGGCTATGTTGATGGAATGAGATTTGACATTATGGAACTTGGTGAACCTGATGAATCAGGAAGAAGAAGTCCGGTTGCAACAGGCGAAAGCATTGATTTAGACTTTGACACAGTAATCGTTGCTCTAGGAACTGGTCCAAACCCAATTATTCAAAAATCAGCTGAAAGTGAAGGCTTGAAAATTGAAACAGACCGTCGCGGTTATATAGTAGTAGAAGAAGACACAAGAAAAACGTCAATAGAAGATGTATATGCAGGCGGTGACGTTGCTCCTGTTGGCGCATCAAACGCAATTAATGCTATGGGTGCCGGCAAAAAAGCGGCTGCGGCTATAAACGAACTTTTAGCTAATAAATAATAAGTTTAAAGAAAAGAGGTACAAATGGAACTCGACATCATTAGAAACACAGACCCACAGATAGCGGAATTAGTAGAAAAAGAACTACAAAGACAAAGAAACACTTTAGAGTTAATCGCAAGTGAAAATTTTACATCAAAAGCTGTAATGGCGGCTTGTGGAACTGTTTTGACAAACAAATACGCAGAAGGAAAACCACACAAGCGTTTTTATAACGGCTGTGAAAACGTTGACATAATTGAAGAATTGGCACAAAAACGTTGTTGTGAATTATTTGGAGTTGATCACGCAAATGTTCAACCTCATTCTGGAGCACAAGCAAACATGGCAGTATTTCTATACGCGTTAACCCCTGGGGATACTGTTTTGGGAATGGATTTATCTAATGGTGGACACTTGAGTCACGGTTCTCCTGTTAATTTCTCCGGCTTATATTTTAACATTATAAGCTACGGTATCAACGAAAACGGTGAAATAGATTATGATGATGTTGAGAAAAAAGCACTTGAGCACAAGCCTAAAATGATTATTTGTGGAGCATCTAATTATTCTAAAATAATAGACTTTAAAAGATTTAAAGAAATTGCAGATAAAGTTGGGGCATATTTAATGGCAGATATTGCTCATATTGCAGCGTTGGTAGCGACAGGCGAACACCCTTCCCCTGCCCCTTACGCTGATTTTGTCACAACAACAACACACAAAACTCTTCGTGGACCTAGAGGTGGAATTGTAATGTGTAAAGAAGAACATGCTCTAGGTATTGATAAAGCGGTATTTCCTGGGATTCAGGGTGGTCCTCTGGAACATATTATCGCAGCAAAAGCTATTGCGCTAAAAGAAGCTTTATCACCTGAGTTTAAAGAATACGCAAAACAAATTATCAAAAATGCTAAAGCGCTTGCAAATTCTTTAATTAAGCACGAAATGGATATTATCGGAAATGGAACTGAAAACCACTTGATGACTTTAGATTTACGTCGTTATGGTAAAACCGGTAAAGACATTGCAAATGTACTTGAAGAAGTTGGAATTACAGCAAATAAAAACACTGTTCCAAACGACCCACAAAGTCCATTTGTTACCAGCGGTATAAGATTAGGTGTACCAGCTTTAACTACAAGAGGATTAAAAGAAGCAGATATGGAAGAAATCGGAGAAATTATTGCGCTTGCTGTAATTAATTCCGACAACAAAGAGAAACTAAAAGAATTAAGACAACGTTCACAAAATCTTTGTGATAAATATCCGCTATACTAACAACAAACAAAAAGAAATAACCAAAAGAGGCAAAAATGACACTTTTACATTTATCAGACGCACATATTGTTGGAACAATTATTTCCTACCTGCTAGGCGTTTTTATTGTCCCATTGGTTATTTCTTTTTCTATAAAAAAGGGACTTGTTGACAATCCAGGAGAACGAAAAATTCATGACCATCCGGTTTCCAGACTTGGAGGGGTGGCTATTTGGACAAGCACAATGCTTACTTTTTTACTTTTGGTTGTACTAAGCTTCTACCCAAAAGGCTCGTTGTTATCTGGAATACTCCTAGGAAGCTCATTAATGTTTTTCTTAGGGCTTGTGGATGATGTGTATTGTTTGAATGCAAAGTTTAAACTTTTAATACAAGTATCAATTGCCACAATTGTTTTTCTTTTAGGGATAAGAATTGATACAATATTTAATCCTTTTGGAAATATAATTCAATTAAATCTGTTTATTTCCTATATAATAACAATGCTCTGGATTGTAGGCATAAGTAATGCTGTTAATTTTATTGACGGAATCGATGGTTTAGCCGGCTCTATAATCACAATTAGCGCGGTAACATTGGGGGTTATTTCAATTACAATGGCACCAACGAACGTGTCCTCACTAATAGCGTTTATTTTAGTTGGTTCAATGCTTGCATTTTTAACATACAACTTTAATCCTGCCAAAATATTTATGGGAGATTCCGGAGCACTTTTTGGTGGTTTCATGCTGGCAGTCTTATCAATAACTGGCGTTATGTACAAAGATAATATTGCGATGTACACACCGTTATTAATTTTATCCGTACCAATTATGGATATTACATTCTCAAGCTTAAGGAGAATAGCTAAAGGGACATCTCCATTTGTTGCAGATAGCGAACATATACACCATAAATTATTAAAAGCAGGTTTCACTCAAAATAAAACCGTTTTGACCCTTGCAATTATCGCTATTTTATTTGGAGCGTTAGCATCTTTGGTAATAAATACAGCTATTTTAAAATACTTCTTGTATGCACTCGGTGTATCTGTTATACTATTATTGCTTAGTTTTGTAGCAAAACAAAAATAGTTAGGAAGAAAATAATGTCTGTAAAAAAAATAGTAAAGTATGGCGATAATTTTTTACGCCAACCAACAAAAGAAGTACACAAAATTTCCAAAAAAGTACAAGATTTAATACATGACTTGTTAGATACAATGTACGCAGCAAACGGTGTAGGACTAGCTGCACCGCAAATTGGCTCCAACTTAAGAGTTTTTGTTATAGATGTTTCAATGAACGATGAACCCTTGAACCCAATTGTATTTATCAACCCTAAAATTATTAAAAAATCAGGCGCTGTAATAAGCCATGAAGGTTGTCTAAGCTTTCCTGAAGCATACACTGATGTTAGAAGATATAAAGACGTAATGGTTAAAGCACTTGATAGACATGGTCGCCCATTCGTTTTAGAAGCAAAAGACGGCACGCTTCTTGCTAGAGCAATTCAACATGAATTTGACCACCTTGAAGGCATCTTGTTTGTAGACCACACCAGAAACAGATTTGAAACAGATAAAATTTTAATGGAACACAACCTACCGCCAATAGATGCGGATAAACTTTTAGCCGAAACCGAATTAGAAGAAATTCTTCAAAATCAACCACAACAAACGGAAAAAGAAGGAGAATAAAAGTGTTAAGAGTTGTATTCTTTGGCACACCTAAAATTGCTGTACCATCACTAGAATATTTGTTTAATTCAAAAGATATCGAAGTAGTTGCGGTTGTAACCCAAGAAGACAAACCGTCTGGAAGAGGACACAAACTATGCGCGCCACCGGTCAAAGAAAAAGCACTGGAACTTGGCATAAAAGTTTTTCAACCAAAATCAATAAGAAAAGAACCTGAAGTTATGCAATCTATAAGGGAACTAAAACCCGATTACTTTGTAACTTTTGCATTTGGACAAATTTTATCGCAAGAAGTTTTAGATATCCCCAAATACGCTACTATAAACCTTCACGCGTCATTATTACCAAAATATAGAGGAGCAAACCCAATTCAACGCTGTATTTATAATGGTGACGAACTAACAGGTATAACAACAATGATTACCGTGCTAGAGCTGGATGCCGGAGATATATGCAAAACTGAAAAAATTGAAATTACCAAAACAATGACAGATGTCGAACTGGCAATAATTATTAGCGAAAAATCACCTAAATTAATAGAAGAGACGCTAATTAAATTGACATCCGGCGAATTAATTCCACAAAAACAAGATGAAACACTGGTAACTTTTGCAAATAAATTTGCAAAACAAGATGGTCTATTAGATTTCTCAAAAAATGCACAAGCAATAGAATACCAAATAAGAGCGATGTTTTCTTGGCCAAATGCGTTTACATACTATAAAAATAAAATTTTAAAAATAATGCGCGCAACTGCTATTCCTTATGAAGGTTGTGAAGAAAATGGAACCGTAATTTCTGTTACAAAAGAAGGTATTGAAGTTTGCGCCGGAAAAGACAAATTGCTTATAAAACAAGTAAAACCAGAAGGGAAAGGACTTATGGACGCTTACAGCTGGGCAAACGGATCCGGCATCAGCGTAGGTGATAAATTAGGAGTATAAAATGAAAATAAATGCAATACGTGGTGCAATAACAATTGATACAAACACTGAAGACGCTATCAAACAAGCGACTATAGAGCTTTTTACAACCATTATGAAAGAAAACCATTTAACAGCAGACGATATTGCCTTTTTAAATTTTTCAACAACTAAAGATATAAACCAAGCTTATCCTGCAAAATTTATCCGAACAGAACTTGGCATTACAACCATACCTATGATGTGTTACCAAGAAATGGACGTAGAAAACTCTTTAAGAATGTGCATACGTGCATTAATTGTAACAAATACAATTAATAACAATTTTACCCCCAATCATATTTATCTAAAAGGTGCTAGTGTCTTGCGTCCGGATTTAGCAAAATAAACACTCTCCTATAAAAAAATAGGGGCACAAGCCCCTAGCTGTCTGGAATTAAGAATAGTTGGAAGTATGAAAAAGATTAATTATATATAACAATGTTTTATGCATTGTTGCAATTAGCCTATCGACTAAACATTCATTAATCTTATTACTAGATAACAGACTAGCATTAAAACCAACATTAAGTGTACTTTTTGCACTAATTCAAAAACCCTTAACTGACAATATTTTCAGCCAGTTTTACAAAACTTAACACTCCCTCTTGACAAAAATTATTATATGTTGCATAATAAAAGTGTTAAATGAAGTGTAAATAAAACACTTAATCAAAACAAAAAAAAAGAAAAGGAAAAAATTGGTAAATAAAATGAAAATTAATTCAATTAATAACAATAGAATAAATAACAGACCAACTTTTAAAGGCTATTCATCAGACCCTGGTTTATATGCATTTAGAGCTCAACTTAACGCAGCTAGAGAAACTGAAAAGTTCTTGAACTCCGTTAGAAAAGCTAACAGCCTAGATGCTTCTTCTACAAATTTCATAGTTGCTTTCGCTAACAAACTTTCATACGCTGGGGAAATCCTTGGGCTTAAAAATATGAAACAAGCAGGCGAACTTATGAAAACACCAGAACACAAAATATTGGTAAATAAAATTGATAAAAGCGTTGAAACTATGCTAGACGCAACCGGTTACCAATCTGAAAAAGCCTTAGAATTAGTCGCATAACATTAATAATTAACACAATGACCATATAGCACGAAAACTAAATAATAAGCATGTACCATAACACAAGTTATGGTTTTTTTTATTTATAAATAGTATGAAATATATTACCCAACTGTCTAATAGAAATATATTAATCTATTAAGTACCATATAGCTATGTGGATTAGAAAAGGTTTTAAATTTTTTATTTTATACTTGGTATTTAGTTGTTCATTTTGCAAGGCATACGCAGCCCGTCTTGCGCCTGAACGACGATACCAAGAGTTCTGGTGCTCAAAACTAGGGGGATATACAGAACTCAAATTGCCGGATAGTACTCGAGTTGACTGTTTATACAACGATTACGCCATTGAATTTGATTTTGCTAACAAATGGGCGGAGGCTATTGGACAAAGTTTATACTACGGGCACAGTTTAAATAAAAAAGCTGGAATCGTTTTAATTATGGAAAATTCACCCAAAGACAAAAGATATTTAAGCAGATTAATGAAAATAGCAAAACTACACAATATAACAGTATGGACAATAACACCAGAGGATTTAGATTACAGCATAAGTTATAAATAAATTATAATTTAACAATTAAAATAAAAATCAATAATAAACGAATAATGTAGGTTGGGCATTCTTGCCCAACGATTATTTGACATTTTAAAATAACAGTAATTTATATTTCCCATTTTATATATGTTTAACACATAAGAGTTAAAATATACAAAAAATCAACCAATAAAATATTATTTCTTTCAACTCGTTGGGCAAGAATGCCCAACCTACAATTAACTGCTTAATTTTGGTTTTATCATTAAGTTTCACCGCTAAATTATAATTTAATTGTGGAGGTGTTTTTTCTTATGCTAAACTTACAACCGCAATAATCTTGGCGGTAAAAATCATATTCTTTTGCAATTGCGTTTGTTTTTTTAAACCCGTCTTGTTTTTTAAAATCCATTTCGAGATAAGGAATATTATATTTTTGAGCAATATGATTTGCCACATTTTTAATTTGATTAAAACTTTTATGCGGACTTACAGATAGAGTCGTAGAAAAATAATCGGCTCCACGACTTAACGAAAACAATGCGGTTTTATCCAAGCGTAATTCAAAGCATTTTTCGCATCTTGAACCTTTTTCAGGTTCATTTTCTAAACCTTCTATACAATTATAATATATAAAGCTATCATCCTCTATTATTGTTAAAACAATATTTTCTTTCTCGCAAAATCTTATTAATTCATTTTTTCTGCGTTCATACTCTTCAACAGGAAAAATGTTTGGATTATAAAACAAAATTTCAACTTCATATCCAAGCTCTTTTAATAATTTACTTGGATATCCTGCACAAACCGCACAACATGCGTGTAGAACTACTTTTTGCACCATTATTTTTTCTTCGCTCCTGCATTAAGAAGAATTTTTTCTAATTCACTATAAGGGGTAACTCCGGGGATAATTCTAAGCCCAATCTGTAATGCAGGTGTTGCATTTAATTTATTTGTCTGAGCCAACTTTAGCTCATCTTGTAATTGCAATTCAACTTCCTTTGACATAACATCAACTTTAAGTTTATCAATATCAAAGCCTGCCTTTTGAGCAAAATCTAACAGTTCAAGCTCATTCTTAGGTTTTTTGGTAAACAAAATATCATTCATATCCCAGTATTTATTTTGATAACCAGCTGCAATCGCATATTTTGCAAGAAGGCATGACCCCGGATGCATTTGAAACTTCATATCTTTATTACATTCATTATCCAACGGGAAATTTTTATGTACAAATTTTATGTTTTTTAGATTTTTGGCTGCTTTGTGAACAATAACATTAAACATAGAACATGCCGGACACTGATAGTCAGAATAAAGATAAACAATAACTTTACCGTTTACATCGCCCAAAATATTACCATTTACCTTATAAGGATTTGTTTTTAATTTACGTACTTCATTTATTTCTGTAACCCTTTTCATGTGTGGTGCAAAAATAAAACTTTTACTCGTAAAAACTAAAAAGCTTACAAAAGCTAAAACAACGGCAATAAAAGCTATTGCATAAGGTTTAATTTTTATGGCTGAAATAAAATCTTTAAAACAATCAGTAAATAAATCATCTATTCTTTTAGATTTATATGCGGCAATAATCGCAATTACTAAGTTTAAAATATAAGTAAAGAAACATAGTATACAGATTTTTTTGATTTCATATATGGAAATAAACGCCAAAGTCATGGAAATAAAAAAAGCTAACAAACCTATTGCAAAAATATATGAGGCTTGGTTTTTAAACACTTCTAAAAACCTCAAATATTTAATATTTTTTAATTTATCAACATAAGTCATAAATAGTATAAAAGAATATAAAAACAAGCCCCAAATGGCTAACGGTATACCAAAGAACACGGCATGGGCAGTTTTTGCAACTCCATCGCAGTCAACAAAATCACTAATACTACAGAAACTATTCATCGCATAAGGGTTATAATTTGCTTGATAAAAAATAGTTGTTAATTTAACAGATGTAAAAAATCCAATTAATGCAACAATAGTAAGTAAAATTCTTCTATATTTTCCCATAATTACCCCAAATCTAAAATACTTTCTCTATAATATTATCACCAAAACAATATTTTTTGAACATTACACACTTGATGAAAAAAATAAAATTATAGTGTATAATCAGTCTATGAACAAATTAGATTTATTTAAAAACAAAGTAATAGTTTCTTGTCAGGCGATGCCAAATGAGCCATTATACAAACAAGAATGCATGACCGCAATGATAAAATCAGTGCTCAAGGGCAATCCAGCTGGTTTAAGAGTTGCGGGAGTAAGGGATGTTAAAATAGCAAAAAGTTTGACATCACTACCTGTAATCGGGATTACAAAACCAAATATTATCCCTCCTAACTTTAAAGAAATTGTTTACATCACACCGACAATAACGGATGTCGTTGCGCTGGCGCAAGCAGGTGCTGATATAATTGCATTTGATGCAACAACTCGCCCTCGTCCAAATGGAGATACACTTAAAAATATAATTAAATTTGTTAAAATGCATAATAAAATAGCAATGGCTGATATCTCAACCTTTGAAGAAGGTTTAAATGCCAGAGCCTTGGGTGCTGATATTTTATCCACTACGCTTTCAGGATACACATTACAATCCGGCAACACCGGCCCTGAGCCAGATTTTAAACTATTGGAAAAGCTAGTTGAAACAGTTCATTGTCCTGTTGTTTTAGAAGGAAGAATCTGGACGCTGGAACACGTAAAAAAAGCATTTGAAATAGGCGCGCATTCTGTGGTAATAGGTTCTGCTATAACTCGTCCACAACTAATTACAAAAATGTTCGTTGGGTGGAATAAAGAAACTGAAAATTAAAAACGATAACAAACATAGGTAGACTTTAGTCTATCGCAATATCAAAAGGAGTAAACAAATGAAAGCATTGGGGATAGATATAGGTGGCACAAAAATTTATGCCGCAGTAGTTAACGATAAAGGTGATATTTATTCTGAAATAAAAAAATACTCAACACCAAAAACCAAAATTGAAATAGAAAACACTTTAAGAGAAATAATTTCTGAATTTAAAAATCAAATTGATGTAATCGGCATTTCCACAGCTGGAGCTGTTAGCAATGATAATACAAAGATTCTAGGCTCAACAGGTAATTTGTGTAAAGATTACCCTTTGATAGACTTTATGAACTTATCTAACAAAAAAATAGTATTAGAAAATGATGCAAACTGTGCAGCATGGGCAGAATACAAAATAGGTGCCGGTAAAGGAAAAGAAAATTTAGTTATTTTAACTTTGGGTACCGGTGTTGGCGGTGGAATAATCGTTAACGGACAATTATTAAAAGGCAAAAATGGTGCGGCTGGCGAAATGCATTTTAAAATGAGCAGAAACAAACGTAGACCATGCACCTGCGGTTCTTTTGATTGTTTTGAAGCTTACGCATCCGGAACCGGCTTAAGATTAACAGCTCAAGAATTATCCCAAAATCCCGCAATGACAACTTATGATGTTATAGATGGGGTTAAAAATAACGATGAATTATGTATTAAAATACTAAACACTTGGCAAAACGACATAATAGATGGAGCTGTCGGCTTAGCAAATATTTTTGATCCTGATTACATTATTTTATCAGGTTCAATGGCTCAATTTGTAGATTATGAAAAAGTAACAAACGCGGTAAATAAAGAAATAGTAACAACTCCAACTAAAGTTATTCCGGCGAAATTCGCAAATAACGCGGGATTAATTGGAGCTGCACTCTTTGCAATGTCTAAATGAAATTCAAGTGTTAACTTGGTAAAAGTGTATTTATATTGAATTTTTATGGTACCATTTGTATATGTCAGTATTAATTTTATTTTGCGCAATCGTCATATTTTCTTGTATTGTTACAAATAAATTCTCAAGCAAGCTTGGAATGCCGTCGTTGCTTTTCTTCATGTTCTTGGGAGTTCTTTTTGGTTCTGACGGTATTTTGAAAATATCATTTGATGATTACGAGTTAACAGCAAAATTATGTTCTATTGGATTGTTATTTATAATATTTTATGGTGGTTTTTGTACCAAAAAAATTGATGATAATATCGTAAATGCCCAAGCTATTCTGCTTTCATCTTTTGGTACAATTTTAACGGCAGGATTTTGCACATTATTTTGTTATTATGTATTAAGATTATCATTTGTTGAAAGTTTTTTGATTGGAGCGGTAATAAGTTCAACAGATGCAGCTTCGGTTTTTTCTATATTACGTTCCAGACGGCTTAATCTTAAATATAACACTGCATCACTTTTAGAAATGGAAAGTGGAAGTAATGACCCATTTGCTTATATTTTAACAATATTAGGAATAACAATGTTGAAAGGGTCAAGTACAGTTGCTACTTTACCTTTACTTTTTAATCAAATATTTTTTGGTATATTATGCGGGGTTATAATCGCGTATATAGCATTATTTTTATTAAAAAAGACAAAACTATTAACAGAAGGGACAGACACTCTCTTTATAGTAGCAATTGCATTACTATCCTATTCTTTAACAGATTTAATCCAAGGAAACGGTTATCTAAGCGTTTATATAACAGGACTTATACTTGGAAATAGTGAAATAAAAAACAAGTTAAATTTAATGCACTTTTTTGATGGAATAACAGCCTTATTTCAAGTTATTATATTTTTCTTGATAGGATTTTTATCCTTTCCACACAAAATTCCCGAGATATTACTACCGGCAATTTTAATTACAATATTTTTAACATTTGTAGCAAGACCACTAGCTGTTCTTATTACATTTGCACCATTTAAAATAAAATGGAACCAATTTATTTTTATATCTAGTGCTGGATTAAGAGGTGCAGCCTCGATAGTTTTCGCAATATTAGTTGTATCTCAAAACACAACATTAGCCTGTGATTTATTTCATATTGTTTTTGTAGTTGCGCTATTATCTGTTGCACTACAAGGCTCGTTCTTACCTTTAATTGCTAAAAAAGTAGATATGATTGATAGATTTAGTGATGTTAGAAAAACATTCAATGACTTTCAACAAGAATCTGCTATTGCATTAAATAAAGTTATAATTCAAAAATCACATCCTTGGATTGGTCAAAGCCTAAAAGATATCCATTTTAACGGGAAAGCTCTTATATTGATGATTAAAAGAAATAATGAAAAAATAGTTCCCAAAGGAAATACACAAATATTAGAAAATGATGAAATTCTTATAGGTTCGACATATACTGAAGCTGATGAAGATATAAATTTGTGCGAAACCTATGTTGATAATAAACATGAGTGGTTAAATCTTAAATTAAAAGAAATCAATTTACCACAAACACAATTAATAGCATTAATTAAACGTGGAGATAAGTATTTTGTACCAAACGGCGGTACAAAAATTAAACTAAATGATACTATAGTTTTTTACAATATATAATTTAAAAGCTTTTCAAAACATTTTTTTTGATTTAAAATGAGAACGTCGAAACGGATGAAAAAATGAAAAAAATATTAGCTTTATTGAGTTTAATTTTATTTTTAATAGTGGGATTTTTTGCCACTAGTAATCCGTCATCAGCTCAAAATATTTGCAATAATCTTGCATTAAATGCTGCACAAGAATCAATAGTAAACACAATTGATGATGGGATTATACAATCTTATAATCTAACAAATGAGCATTATTTTCTAAACAAAAATGAAAATAATAATTTCTTTAATATTTTTAATGAAACACTAGAATCCCAATTAGGTAATGCCATTATTAAAAGCATGGATAGCTTTGATACCAGTGTTGCCTTATCCCATAGTAATAACATTTTAGATTTAAGCAGGGTTTATTTAACCCAAGCATCTCCTCGTGCACCATAATAAAATTCTTCTAATTATTTAAGGGAATTTTTCCCTATTTAGAGTTAAATAAAAGGAGAACAATATGGATACAGCAACTATGATGGTAAACTTCCAGCAAGGTTGTGCAATTATGTTTTTAGGAATGGGCGTAGTGTTCGCATTCCTGGTTTTGATGGTGTGGGTAATGAATATTACTGCCCAAATTATACAAGTTTTAAACAAATATTTTCCGGAAGAAATTCCACAACAAAAAAACACAAAAAAGAAAAAAAATAAAACTGATGATGACGATGTAATTGCTTTGGCAATTGCGTACGCTGTTCATAACTCACAAAAAGTATAATAAAGGAGGAGTTATGACTGATAACAAAAAAGAAGATATCAAAACCGAACATTATGACAAAGGTCCTTTATGGGCAATTTTACTTACAATCGGTATGATTATTATAATGGCTATACTCAGTCGTTATATTGGTTAAATATTAGTTAAAGAAGGTTAGAAAAATGGATTTTTTACACAATTTAGTTCAGGCTCATAATATTGCAATTTCAGGGGGGCTATTACTTTTAGCTTACATCTTTATTGCAACAGAAAAAATTCCAAAAGTTACGATTGCATTAATTGGAGCCGCAATCACCGTAATTTTAGGATTAGTTAGTCAAAATAGGGTTATTGATGGAACTTTAAACCCTCATTATTTTGTCAACTTTATAGATTTTAATGTAATTTTCTTGCTTGTTTCAATGATGATTATTGTCAGTATTGCGGCAAGGAGCGGTATGTTCAATTGGGTAGCAAATGAACTTTTGAAATTAACAAAAGGGCATCCACTGGCAATATTGTTCACATTAGGCGTATTTACAGCTTTAACTTCAGCTTTTTTAGATAACGTAACTACTGTTATCTTAATTATGCCGATTACATTCTTTATTGCTAAACAACTAGACATTAATCCTGTACCATTTTTGATTACAGAAATTTTCGCATCAAACATTGGAGGTACTGCAACATTAATCGGCGACCCGCCAAACATTATTATAGGTAGTGCCGCTAACTTATCATTTATGGACTTTATCGTAACATTAACAGGTGTTATTGCCGTTATTTTGTTAGTCGTATTAGGCTTTTTGATGTTGATATTTAAAAAGGATTTGAAATCAACACCAGAAAAAATGGCGGTTGTAGCTAAAATAGATAACTCAAATACAATTACAAATGGACCTTTGATGATTAGAAGTGGATTAATTTTACTTTTTGTAATTATTGGTTTTATGTTACACGACATAACACACATTGAAACTGGTATCATGGCAATGCTTGGCGCTAGTATTTTGTTATTATTTGAAAAACCAACAGAAATTCTACATGAAGTTGAATGGAACACAATTTTCTTCTTCATAGGATTATTCATTATTATCGGTGGGCTAGAGGCGTCTGGTGGAATCGCTTTGATGGCAAAATGGATTTTGGATGTAACAAATGGCTCACAACAAGCAGCTTCAATGCTTATTTTATGGGCTTCAGGTTTCATTTCTGGTGTAATTGACAATATCCCTTATACTGCAACAATGACTCCTATGCTTGTTGAAATTCAAAATGTTATGGGTAGAGATTATACAATACCACTATGGTGGTGCTTGTCTTTGGGTGCTTGCTTGGGTGGAAACATGACTATCATTGGCGCAGCTGCTAACGTTATTGTATCTGAAAACTCCGCAGCCAAAGGTCATCCTATTTCATTTATTGGTTTCTTAAAATATGGTTTTATAACAATGGTTATTTCATTATTAATAAGCTCAGTATTTATTTATTTTAGATTTTTAAATTAATACTTTAAATCCAATAATGAAAAGCGAGAGATTAATACAACTCTCGCTTTTTATTTAACAATCCATATTGCCATGATTTAGCAAATTTAGTACAATTTAATCGAGTAACAAAAAGTGCATTTAAGCTGTACAGGCTGAACAAATTAAAGAAAAGTTAGGTGCAAATTTTTGCATCACCAAGACCAAGAATAGTAGGTCAGCTTTAACAAGCTAGTGGAAGGTGGAAAAACTTATGGAAAACAAAACGGAGAAAACCAGCACCACTGTAGGGGTGGGGGGGCAATTACTAGCTCAATAAAATTTCCTGAATGTCAAAAAATAAGTGTTCGTGATGAAAAATTAAAAATAAAAACTTGTGAAAAAGCTAAAAAACATGCGTCATGCCGAATTTACCGATATCGTAGGCAAGAGCGTAGCTCGAGCCGTACGAGACAGCGAAATCAGGCGGGCGTGAAACGCCCATGCGGAGCGAAACCACGCTTTCTTGTACGCTTCGCGCAAGCGCTCAGCTACAATCTCGGTAAAGAAGAAAAAACTGCGCCCTCGCTACGCCCTAACAGAAAATCCGGACATTCTTTTGTTTAAAAACGAGACGGGCTTCGCTTTCAACAGGGTCAGGTGGGCTCAAGCTGCCCCCCTGAAACCCCTTGCAAAGTTTCGTTAAACAAGAACATCATGGTGCAATTATTTGCACCGCAATGGATAATGAACGGTAGCAGTAGGGTGCGTTTATACGCACCACAAGGGCTTGCACCGAAAGGTCTAGCACCGAAAGAATTTGCACCACGATGGCTGAATTTAACTTCAGCAAGAGCCTTTTCAATCGCAGAAGCGATGATTGTGTTTACCATTGTGTCTGTTGCAATCGCATCTGTTACGCCGATGATTTCAAAACAGGTGAAATACAATGAAATGGCGGATGTTCAGGCAAAAGTTTTAAACCAACGCATTGAAGAAGTTAAAAAATCAGCTTGGAAATTAACTCCTGACAAAAAGAGCATAACACGACCAGAATACAACGTCGGTATAGGTGTTTCCGCTGGAAGAAATCCAAGTGCTAAATTGGAGGTTATCGGCAATGATAGTTCACAACATTTAGTTAATCTCAAAGCGCCATCTAATATTAATAAAAATATTTTTAACATATTTAAGGGAAACGAGGCAGTTTTTTATGTGAATAATATTGTGGTAGATAAAGCAAAAGGGCTTGATTTGGGGTACGCAGAAGGAGAAGTGCCGACTTTTAATTATCTAACAACTTGGAAAGATGGATATAATGGCAACGATACATCTAGTAATTGGGTACAGTCCTTAACTCGTACTGGAGGGCTTTCTATGCGCACATTAAGTGGTAATTCTTTTTATATTATTGACGATGAAAGAAAAAACATTTTAACTTTAATGAAAAATGGTGATTTCAAACTTGGGCAAAGGAAATTTGGAGATGGACGGGACAGTTCGATTTTTCGTGTTAATGATAAAGGACAGGGGCATTGGATAGGACCCAAAAGAAGTGAAGTTGTAACTACGGTTGACACAATACCTAGAAATGATACTGCGGCTTTAAGCTTTTTGTATACTGAAGATTCGTCTCCAAATCTTGATTGTGGTGTTGTTGGCGATGCTACGAATAAAGGAGTTTGTACTCCAACAACAAATGATGGATATACAACAACTACCGTTATAGCTTCGAATGGCGCTGTTTATATAAATTCTATAGATAATTCTCCTAATCCCGCATCTTTAATTATTAGAAATGGTTATGTTCCACGTACTATTATTAGGCAAAACGGTACGCTTTCATTACACCCCACAAATGACTTAAATTCATTAGCATTTGTAGTTCACAAACCGGTCGAAGAAAATGATAATACTCAATGTGCTTGGATTAAAACCGATGGGAGTGCTTATTTTGCAGGGAATGTAACAGTAAGAGGCGAATTGGCTAATGCGCATTGAGACACAAAATTTGCAAATGTTACAAAAGAGCTTAGCGAAACAAAAGAATTGGTTGCAAAGTCTAATGAAATTATAGCTAAACTTAATGCTGAAAATGCTATTCTTAATGAAAAATTGGCATTGTTTGAACTACAAATTGCGCAGATTTTAGCTACTCAAAATATGGAAAAAATTGCGCAAAAATCAAAAGTAAAATTAATAAAATGATTTTATTTTTATTTCAAAAAATCTTTGTAGTAAAATATTCTTATAATTTAGTATGAAAATAAGGATTTTATTATGCCAAAATTTTTAACAACAGATGAAATTAGAGAAAAGTACATAAACTTTTTTGCAAAAGAACATCAACACACACATGTTGAAAGTTCATCACTTGTTCCAGATAACCCAACAGTGTTGCTTACTACAGCTGGTATGTTGCAATTTTTACCTTTATTTTTAGGACTGGAACAACCAACATTTGACCCAGCACGTGCAACTTCCTGCCAAAAATGTGCTCGTGCAGGCGGAAAAGATTCTGATATTGAAAATGTGGGAAGAACTCCACGCCACCATACATTTTTTGAAATGCTGGGAAACTTCTCATTTGGCGATTATTATAAAAAAGAAGTTATTCCTTGGGCATGGGATTTTGTTACAAACCACTTAGGGCTAGAAAAAGACCGTTTATGGGTAACAATTTTTGAAACAGATGATGAAGCTTATGAACTTTGGACAACTTTAACAGATATTAAACCTGAGAGAGTTTTAAGAAAAGGCAAAAAAGACAACTTCTGGGGACCTCCGGGGGCGACAGGTTCTTGCGGACCTTGTTCTGAAATTCACTATGATTTAGGTGAGCAATTCAAATGCTCAGATGATTGTGGTATTGATACTTGCGAATGCGACAGATGGGTTGAAATTTGGAACTTGGTATTTACTGAATTATTCCAAGACGAAGAAGGAAACCAATCACCATTAGAAAAGAAAAATGTTGATACCGGCATGGGCTTAGAACGTATAGCAATGGTAGTTCAAGGCAAATCATCAACATTTGAAACAGATTTATTACAAAAAATATTAAATAAAACCTCTGAAATCACAGGTGTAGCATACAAAAACAGCAACAAAACAGATATTTCATTAAGAATAATCACAGACCATGCTCGTTGCGTTAGTTTTTTGATTGCAGACGGAGTTACTCCTGGAAACGAAGGAAGAAGCTATGTTTTAAGAATGATTTTAAGACGAGCATTAAGACACGGTAAAATTCTTGGTGTAGATGTTGATTTTCTTCACAAATTAGTGCCAACAGTGGTTGAATGTTATGGTAAAACTTATCCTGAACTTGTAGAAAAACAAGCTAAAATCATTGATGTTATTACAAAAGAAGAAAACAGATTTAAACAAACTTTAGACAGAGGGCAAAAACTTTTAGATGAAGTTATCGAAAAAGCACTTACTTCTGACAAAATCATCAACGGCGAAGACGCATTTAAGCTTTATGATACTTTTGGTTTCCCATTAGAATTAACAGTTGAAATTGCACAAGAATCAGGAGTTAAAGTTGATGTTGATGCATTTAAAGTTGAAATGGAAAACCAAAGGGAGAGGGCAAAAGCTTCAGTTCAAAAAATTGTTCTTACAGATGAGCTTGTTTATGCAAACATCGAAAAAGAAATGGGTTCAACTAACTTCATTGGATATGAAGAAACAGCTTGTGAGGATGCAATGGTTGTTGCAATGGTAAAAGACGGCGAAGTTATCACAGAAGCTGATGCAAGCGATGAAGTTGTTGATATTATGATTAATAAAACTCCTTTCTACGCTGAATCCGGCGGACAAATTGGTGATACGGGTGTAATCTGCGCTAAAGGCTTTGAATCTGAAGTTTTAAACACATTTAAAGTTAATAAACTCTTTGTTCAACGTGTAAAAATTGTTGACGGTGAAATTAAAGTTGGTGATGTAGTTAGTGCAAAAATTGATACTAAAAAACGCCAAGAAATTAGAGTTCACCACTCATTAGCACACTTACTTCAAGCTGCATTAATCAAAGTTTTAGGCGACGAAGTTCACCAAGCAGGTTCTCAAGTTGAAGAAACCAGAACTCGTTTTGACTTCTCATTCCCAAGAGCAATGACAAAAGAAGAAGTAAGAAAAGTTGAAAACATTATCAATGGCTGGATTGCTGATAGATTAGAACAAAATACTCAAATTATGGATGTAAATGAAGCAAAAAGCCAAGGGGCTACAGCTTTGTTTGGTGAAAAATATGACGAAAAAGTCAGAGTTGTTTCTATTGGGAATATTTCAAAAGAACTTTGCGGTGGAACGCACATCAAAAACACATCTGAATTAAGATTAGCTAAAATCGTTTCAGAAAGTGCAATTTCTGCGGGTTCCAGACGTATTGAAGCGGTTTGTTCAAATTCAGCGTTGTCATTATTGACAGAAAAAGCGGATAGAATTGATGAAATTTCTCAAACTTTAAAAACTCCGATTGCTGAATTATCGGATAGAATTGATAAAATTATGTCCGATAATAAAGACTTACAAAATGAAGTTTCAAACTTGAAAAACGAAGTTGCTAGATATAAATTCGGCTCATTCGTATCTAAAGCTAAAGATATAGAAGGTGGAAAACTTCTAGTAAGCAAAGTTGAAGCTTTTGAACCACAAGTTTTGAAATCAGCGATGGAAACATTAGCGGATAAAATTGGGGACTCAATCATCGTATTTGTATCTCAAAAAGCAGATAATACAGGTATGGTAATAGTAAAAGTTTCTGATAGCTTTGTTAAAAAGGGCATTAATGCTGGCAAAATCGTTAGTGAAGTTGCTAAAAAATGCGGAGGAAATGGTGGTGGAAAACCAAACTTTGCACAAGGTGGCGCTAAGGATTTAACTAATATCAATGAAATTTTGAGTGATTTAGAAAATGAATTATCAAATGCAATTTTAGTATAAATTATTTACTAAAATAAAAAAGACCTTACTAAAATTAAAGTAAGGTCTTTTTGTTACAAAATACAAATTACATTCTACAAAAAAGCAATTTTTGATTTTCCAAATACTTTATATAAATATAGTAAAGAGAGAGTTGAATTTATTGTGTTTGTTAATAATAGAAATTCCTTATATATAAATAATTATCCGCAAGCTAATTTTGAAGTAAACATACGTACAAATAAGCAAGGTATAAGCAATCCTTTTAATTTTGAAAGATATGAACTCGATGATAAGACTTTGTTATTTAACGCTAACACAAATCTGTTAGACAACTATAAAACAGATGAAAATTTTGTTAGATATCAGAGGACATATATGTTCAATATTCACGGATACGAAATAGGTAAAAACCCTAACTCAATAATAGACTTATGTAAAGAAAATGAATTAAAACATCTGGAAAAGCCTGAAATAGTTGCTACTCTATATAAAACGCTATATAATGAATTATCTGACAAGCAAAAATCACTACCAGAAGTAGGTAAAATCAAAAAAAATATTAACCTATTATTGGAACAATTTAACAATGCAGGTAAAAACACAACTCAAATCGAGAAAAAAATAGATTTTGAATTATTTAAACTAAAAGCACTTATTGATTCAGATAGAACTAAAATTAACCCATTCTATTCAATTATAAACAACTCGAAAATAGACTACACCATGTCATTAATAAATACTGATAATATTGGAGAATTTTTAGATTTAAGCTCTGATTTAGACTTTACAATCGACAAACTTGCAGATGTAAATCATTATAGCCCAAGATGCTCAAAAAAAGATTTATCAAAATTTGTAGGGCATATAGCTAAAACACTGTTATTAAAAGCCCAAAATGTAGGTATAGGCACCAAAGACATCTCCAAACAAATAAAAAGTGAATTAAAGAAATACGAAAAAAATGTAAAACGCAATATTAAAACCTCCACTAAAAATTTAAATAATCTTTTTAGATGCCTTTACTCACAAATCGCAGAAAAAGAAGGTTTAGAACCATTAAGCGACAATAAATACATAAATTATATGCATAAATATTCTGATAAACTACTTTTCGAACAAAATCCTGGATATTGGTACTATAAAAGAGAGTACATAAAAAAAGACGATAAAAAGTATGATGAAAAATTCATAAAAGAGCTTATTACATACCATAAAATCGAATACCCACAGTATAAATCACAAATTGAACAAATAGAAAAAAATATAATTAAGTTCATAGAAGATTACAAAATGAATAACACAAATAAAGATGAAATTGATAATAATATTGATTTTGAATTCTTTAAATTAAAAGTACTAGTAGATACAAAATTAAAAACACCATTTATTGAACTTTCAGAGAGTACAAATTTAAATTACTTTTTACCTTATATAAATAGTCATACAATAGGTGATTTTTTAAATATATCTAGTGATATAAATTTAACATTAAATGTACTTAAACTTTGTAACGAACATTACATACCCAAAAAACTCAACCCGAAAGACAAACATTCTATATTAGAAAAAACAGCCTCTGTTTTATTAGAAATGGCTAAAAACTCACAAATTAACACTGATGAGATTTCAAAAGAAATTGAAATGGAAATTAACAACTATAAATCTGCGATTGAGGATAACCCAGAACAACAAACACAATTTATTAAAAAATTAAACGAATTATTTAGAACATTGTATTCTCAAATCGCTCAAAAAAATAATTTACAGCAATTAGATAACTCAAGATATAATAATTTAATTCCCGCAGCTGTAAAAGAACTTGAAACAACATATTTATTTGATGTTTTGAATAAATATATAGATATAAAGAATAAAGAAGAGGTCAAAGATTTTCTACTTAAAATTTTTGATTATCAGACAAATAACAATAAAGATATAAAAGATTTAAGAGAAAGTTATATTCTTGTAATAGAAAAAATTATTCGTGAACTTGAATCAAATTCTTCAGATATAAAGTTTTGGATTAATTACTATGGCAACGATCTTTTGGATAAAATTCGCAGAACTTGGGAGCGAAAAAATCTTCCTGATACGCCAAACATAGAAATTAATCAAAATGGATTAATTGATAGAGATTTTCAACAAGGAAGTGTCGGTTCATGTTGGTTATTATCAAGTATAAAAAGTTTAGCTAGTAATTCACAAACAGCACAAATGCTAAATGCGAATATAACAATAGATGAAGAAGGTAATACTCATGTTAAATTATTAGGACCAAATAAAACCTATATAGTAACAAGGGAAGAATTATTGTCGCATAGCGATTATAGTATGGGTGATTATGATATTAGGGCTATTGAAATTGCTGTTAATAAATATTTGTTAGAAGAAAGAAAAAAAGATGTAGATGGGGGGACACAATTTGATGCTATGAATATTTTGCATGGTAATTCAATAACAACAATAACTACTGCTGGAGATACAAATTTATTAGAAATAAAAAATAATAAATTCGAAAAAGCATTAAACGAAAAAATTATAGAAAAATTACCTGAACTTGTTGAACATAAAAACTTAGTTTTTAGTATGGGATTAGGTTTAACGGCCAATAAAGGTATTAGCGGAGAAATTGTCGGAAAAAACTCAAATACAACATTAAGTACAAGGCACGCATATGGTGTTGTTAATATAGATAAAAATTATATTTATATTTCTGATCCACACGATAGTAAAAAAACGATTAAAGTATTATTAAAAGACATTATAGATGGTGGGGGAACTTTGACTATATCAGAGTCAAAAGATAGCAATATATTAAAGGGTATTGTGCTTGAATCTTTATCTGAGTATATAAATGGACAAATTGAACAACTAAAAGATGAATATATATCAGAATATGATTTTGACAAATATTATAAAGAAATATCTTCATTAATCAACTTTATTAATAATTCTGATATAAATGACGAGAAAAAAGAAGAATTAAAAACATTACTATTGAATTATTTTTCTCAATTTTTGATTGATAATGAATATTTAATGGATTATACCTTTTATGATGAAGATTCAAGGGCTAAATTCAAGGATAAAGTTACTAAACTCAGACAATTTGTTACTGAAAATTTTAATGGCGATAAAAAACTTATGGAACAAATTGATAAAATACTTTTTTCAGATATTAGTCTTAAAAATGATAGATTTATAGACTACTGGACAATATCTTTAATAATCGAGATATTAAATAAGCAGGCGATAAAAATTGATGAAACATTTCCTGAAAACACTACTACAAAGATTACAGCTAAACAGGAAATTATTGATATATATATTGAACAAATAAAAAAAGGCAAAAAAGATTATTATTACTGTAAAAAAAAGAAGTACGACATTGATGCCGTTAAAGATTTTGAAGCTCTTTGCTCATCAGCTACAAAATTTCTAGAAGATAATAAAGATATAAAAGAATTAAAAACATTTGAACTATCATCATTATTAACACTAATAAATCCACCAGACTATACTGAAGAAGAACAAAAAGAAATTTTTACACAAATGACAAAATCACTTTTTCAACAAACATACAAAAATAGCCCATTTGCACAATATATGAATATTATGAATTAAAAAATGTTTATGTTAAAATCAATTAGTGATTTAATCATGGGCGGTTGGCACTCTGCCGAACAAACGATTAAGTATCGTTTGTGAGAGGGGTAGCGCATCCACCGAAGGTTAAATTCAATATATGGGCGGTTAGCGCAGTTGGTAGCGCATCACATTGACATTGTGGAGGTCGCTGGTTCGAGTCCAGTACCGCCCACCAATATAATAAAACAGCCTATTTGATAATGGTAGTTTGCAAGATAAAATAGTAAAATGTATAGTTCAGAATTGTCTCGCTATTTTATTAAAAAAACAACTTCATATTAAGTGTTTTTTTTACAAAAATTATCATGCAATCATCTAAGAAGAGGATGAAGAAAAATCAGTCATACCAAGACGTTAAGGCATGTACAATGAAAGGTTTAATTTTTATTAAGGATGGTTACATGTTAATTACATTTTTGCTATAATATGAGTATCAATAAGATTAAAAATTTTGAAAGAAGGCATCAGCTAGAGCAGATAATTGTTAGAGAGCATGCCAAAAGTCAAAAACATCTTGGGACAGGAATTTAGGAAAATTAGTAACTAAAAGTTATGAATATAGCCGTATTTCTGACTTTTATTAAAGGAGATTAGTATAGTATGCAAAATTTAAATAATGGAAGTGTTGTAAATTTGGGGACAGCAAGTTTCGGTGAAGTAAAACAAGATGCAAATATGAGTACGCCACGCACATTTGAACCGGTTAATCCTTTATCAAATGTAATTGGTTTGACTCCAAAATTGAACTTAAATACAATTAAAGTTATAAAAAAAGATGGGACCAAAGAAGACTATAATGTTCAAAAAGTTGTTTCTGCTGTAAAAAAATCAGCAGCGAGAATGCTTGTTGAATTTAGTGAAAAAGAACTTGAAGATATTTGTCAATACGTAAATTCTAAGGTTCTTGAAGCAAAACAGATGGAAATTGAAATTTTCAAAATGCATTGTATCGTTGAAAATGCATTAGAAACATTAAATCCAAAAGTTGCTAAAAGCTACAGAAATTACAGAGACTATAAAATTGATTTTGTAACAATGCTTGATAAAGTTTATCAAGAAAGCCAAAAAATCATGTACGTTGGAGACAAAGAAAACTCTAATGCTGATTCAACTTTAGTTTCAACAAAACGTTCTTTAATATTTAATGAATTAAATAAAGAATTGTATAAAAAATTCTTCTTAACTGTAGATGAATTGCAAGCAATTAGAGATGGTTATATTTACATTCACGACATGTCAGCTAGGCGTGACACTATGAATTGTTGTTTATTTGACGTTGCAAATGTGCTTAAAGGCGGATTTGAAATGGGTAATTTATGGTACAACGAACCAAAATCTCTTGATGTTGCTTTTGATGTTATAGGTGATATTGTTATGGCTGCAGCAAGCCAACAGTATGGTGGCTTTACTGTTCCAGAAGTTGATAAAATTCTTGCGCCTTATGCTGAAAAAACTTTTGAAAGACAAAATAATAAATACTTATGTTTAGGTTTGTCTTTTGAGAAAGCTCGTGAGGCTGCGTTAGCTGATGTTGAGAAAGATTATGAACAAGGTTTCCAAGGTTGGGAATATAAATTTAACACAGTTGCTTCTTCAAGAGGTGATTATCCGTTTATTACTGTAACAGCTGGTTTGGGTACTGAACCATATGAAAAAATGGCGACTGCTGCAATGTTAAGAATCAGAATGGGTGGTCAAGGGAAAAAAGAATGTAAAAAACCTGTTCTATTCCCTAAAATAGTTTTCTTGTTTGATGAAAACATTCACGGAGAAGGAAAAGTTTCACATGACTTATTCAAACTTGGTGTTGAATGCTCTAAGAAAACTATGTATCCTGACTGGTTGTCTTTATCAGGTGAAGGTTATGTTGCTGAAATGTACAAAAAATATGGAAGAGCAATTTCTCCAATGGGTTGTAGAGCATTTCTATCACCTTGGTACGAAAGAGGCGGAATGAAGCCAGCTGATGAAAACGATAAACCAATTTTCGTTG